>CAMUML010000027.1 GCA_947089855.1 uncultured Eubacterium sp. | reverse complement strand
AAAACTTTTTAAACATTTTTCATTTTACCCATTGACATTTCTTAGCTGGACTTTATCTGGCTAACCCTGTGTTGCAACACCGGTAGCATACCGCATGATCGTTTCCTGCGAAAAATCTTTTGGCCCAATACATCCGGTGATCCTGCCCTGGCACATAATATAGATCCGGTCGCACATGCCAATCAGCTCCGGCAGCTCGGACGATACCATGATCACAGCTTTTTGTTCTTTTACAATATCCATCATTAGTTTGTAAATCTCAAATTTTGCGCCGATGTCAATCCCCCTGGTCGGCTCGTCCAATATCATAACCTCCGGGCTGCAAAGCATCCAACGGGTCAAAAGCACTTTCTGCTGGTTCCCGCCCGAAAGCTTGGAAATCTCGGTTTCCAGCGAAGGCGCCTTCACATTCATCTTTTTAAACATCGCCTGCACTTCGCTGACCTCTTTTTTCCGGTGGGTATATCCGCCAAAAATATAGTTTTTTAAAGACGCCAGGCTTGCATTTTCACGGATGCCGCGTACCGGCACGATCCCATCGTCCCTGCGGCTTTCCGACAGCATTACGAGCCCTTTTTGGATGCTGTCCTGCGAACTTTTAATTTCCGTTTGCTGCCCGTGGATCTTCAGCGTCCCGGAATCATGATGGTCCAGGCCAAAAATAGCCCGCATCGTCTCTGTACGCCCCGCACCGACCAGGCCGGCAAAGCCTACAATTTCCCCCTTGCAGGCATAAAAATTCACATCCTCAAACATGCCTTCCTGGGTAAAGTGCTCTACTTCCAACACTTTTTCGCCAATTTTGACTTTTTCTTTCGGATATACATTTTCGATCTTGCGTCCAACCATTCTGGAAATCACAGTATCCAAATCCAAATCCGAAGCCCGGTCCGTAGATACTACACTGCCATCCCGCAGTACAGAAATGTCGTCCGCAATCTTAAAGACTTCCTCCATTTTATGGGAAATATAGATGATAGATACGCCTTTTGCTTTTAACTGTGCAATCTTATCAAAAAGCCTTGCCACCTCGCGGTCAGTAATCGAAGAGGTTGGTTCATCCATAATAACAATCTGCGCATTATTCGTAATCGCCTTAATAATTTCCAGCATCTGAATATCCGATACGGTAAGCGTCTTTAACTTTTGGGTAGGCGCATAACTAAGCCCCTCATCTTCCAAAAACTTGACCGCATCCCTACGCACCTTTTTCCAGTCTACCTTTCCAAATTTATTGACTGGCAGCCGCCCCAAAAATAAATTCTCTTCTACCGACAATTCCGGGACATAATTTAATTCCTGTGCAATCATGGAAATCCCTAGATCCATAGCCTGTATCGGATTTTTGATCTCAACGGGCTTCTCGTCAATATAGATCTGCCCTTTATCCGCTTTATACAAACCCATAATGATTTTCATTAGCGTTGATTTCCCAGCGCCATTTTCCCCGCATAATGCATGGACAGTACCTTTGCGTACAGCAAAGTCTATATTGCTCAATGCTTTTACTCCTGGAAATGACTTTTCAACGCCAGACACCCTCATTTTAATCTCTTCCATACTCGTTCTCCTCCTTTCTTGAATGTAAGGTAAGTTTACTATACTTCTTCCAGTTTTGTCAATTGTTTTATTTAACTTCGTTTGATATTCACAAGTTTCGCTATAAAAAATTAGCAAATATTACTAAAATTTCGTTATTTTTCCGCAAATTGTGTAATTTTTAACAATTTCTTTTGTAAAACATTTTATAAAATCCTTGATTTTTCGGTTTCATAATTGACTTCTTTTATCAAATGCTTTATCTTAGTAATGTATACCAGCATGCATAAACATTTGCTGGCAACAACGTCCCACGGGCATCCAAGCCGAAAGCTATATGGGAAAATCCACTGCCCATGGGTATCACACATAGGCCACAAGCTAACGTACGTTGCCACACGAAAGAAGGGAGGCCACAAATTGCAAGATAAAAAATACATGACACGTGATTTTGGAAATATCTACCGGATGTTTTACCAGGAAAAACAAAGCTCCCGCCAACAGATAGCAGACAAACTTGGCATCAGCCTTCCAACCGTAACCCATAACCTAAACTTGCTGAACGAAAGCGGCCTGATTTGCAAAAGCGGCGCGTTCCGTTCAACCGGGGGGCGGAAAGCAAATATGTACCAGCTTGTCCCGGACGCCAAATATGCACTGGGGATTGATATAACCCAAAACCACCTTTCCATCGTGCTGATCAACCTGAACCTGGATATTATCGACAGCAAGCGGATGCGCTGTGCATTTGAAGATACCGGCAGCTATTACCAGAATATGGCGGCAGAAGTAAATGCATTGTTAAACGGGCACAGCTTGGACATCCGCAAGCTGCTTGGGATTGGGATCTCACTGCCTGCCATTGTAGAAGAAGACCAGGCAACCATTACCTATTTAACAGTCATCCAAATTTCGGGCAGCATCTACGACCATATAAAAGCTTACCTGCCCTATCCATTCCTGCTGTTTAACGACGCAAATTCCGCCGGGCTGGCGGAAAGCTGGTTTTCCAAATCCGATAAACCAACTGTATACTTGCTTTTAAGCAACAGCGTAGGCGGTTCCCTAACCGTAGACGGCAAGATTTTTACCGGCGTAAACTGGCGTGCTTCCGAATTCGGCCATATGTGCATCGTACCGCATGGAAAACGCTGCTATTGCGGCTGCTATGGATGCCTGGATGCTTATTGTTCCGCCAAAAACCTGTCCGATTTTACCAACGGGAACCTAGAAGCGTTTTTTGAAAAACTCTCCTCCGGCAACCCTGGCTACCGCAGGGTATTTTCAGAATACACGGATTACCTAGCTCTTGCAGTAAACAACCTACGCATGTGCTATGACTGCGACGTTATATTGGGCGGCACCGTCGGCTCCCATATGGCTGGCTACCTCAAACAATTCCGCCGAAAAGCAATTGCACTAAACCCTTTTGAAAAAAGCGGGGACTACATTAAAAGCTGCCATTACCGGACAGAAGCATCCGCCGTTGGCGCTGCAGCACATTATATCCATGAATTTATTGAAGAGCTATAAATGCAGTTCCGGCAAGCTTCCAATACTTACCATTCATATTTTGCCCATCTTAATCCATACTAACAACAGATAACAGAGAAACAACCCTTTGATTGGCCTGATGGAAACAGGAAACAGGGAATCCATCTTTGTTATTTTGCAAATGGCAAAGGATCTGGCCTTTGCCCGAAACAAACGGCAGGGAACCTGATCCTTATTATGAAATGGAAAACAAATTATATGGAGGTAAAACAAATGCCAAACAGTTCAAGTTCAATTGATTCAAACAGTTCCAGCAGTTCCAGCAGTTCCAGCAATTCTAACAGTTCAAATTCAGGAATGGCTGTACCAGAGGCAAGGCAGGCAATGAAGCAGTTTAAAGAAGAAGTTGCTTCTGAATTGGGCGTAAACTTAAAAGACGGCTATAACGGCGACCTAACATCCCGCGAAGCAGGTTCCATCGGCGGTGAGATGGTAAAAAAAATGATCATGCGCCAGGAAGAACAGATGAAACAGCAGTAAAAGACACCGGCTGCATAGAAGGGCAAGAAAACAAGAAAAGAAAAATCCCTTGAAAACATAAGGTTTTCAAGGGATTTTTCCCATTACGATAGGATCTTCATCAGCCGTCAATCCGTTATCCCACCCCCATTCAAAAATTTCTATAGTTCAATTCCATATTTCCCCAAATCTACTTTGCCATCTACTACTTCAATACCGTCTGCTTCCAATAGTGCTGCCTGCACCCCATCCCCGCCAAACGCAAATGCCCCGGCAAGCCTGCCTTTTGCATCGACTACCCGGTAACAGGGAATGGCATCCGGGTCTGGGTTTTTATGCAGCGCATTGCCTACTGCCCTTGCCATCTTTTTATCCCCGGCAAGCTGTGCAACCTGGCCATAAGTAGCCACTTTGCCCTTTGGGATTTTCTTGACTGCTTCGTAAATCCTTTTGGACGGGCTATCTGTTACAAGGTCATAGCTTTCTGCGATCATGCGCTTAATATCCTGATCCGGAACCGTCCCGTCTAAAATAACCGTATTCCAGTGTTCCTTATTCTGGTGCCAGCCAGCCGTTACCGCTGAGTAGGCATTGCGCCAGAAATCCCGCCATTCCGGCAGCACTTTTACGTTTAAGTTCATATACCCGTTGCGCTCATATGTCCACAAAAACGCTTTTTTACTCCCCTTAACACGCACCAGCTGCCAGTTTGGGTCATGGAATGGGGCTTCCTGGTAGGTATCTGGAAATGACAAGCCATAACTTAATGCTTCTTCCCTCGTTCTCACGTTTCCCCTCCTATACATACGAAATAAAATCCAAATATAAGGACAAAGCAAAAAGCAGAAAAAATACCCCTCGTATTTTTCCTGCCTCGTTGCTTTCCTTTATACCTTATACTTCTGCCGCCTTATTTAAAAATACTTTCAGCCGGTTCTGCCCGCCTGCTGTCATATATTGGAATGCCTTTACCGCATCGGTACGGTCCGCCGTATCCTGTTTAAACGTACTAACAATACCGTCCGCACCTTTTACCTTCATAGCCAGTATCTTTTCCGGCTTCGCTGCCTGGGCCTCCGCCTTTTGTACTTCTGTATTTTGTGCTCCTGCCTGCGCCTGGGCCGCCTGGCTTTTTTGTTCGTCTTCCCCTGACTGCGCAAGTTTTACTGCCTGTTCGGTGCCAGCCAGTTTCTCATAAAGCAACTTTGTAAAAAGCTGTAAGAACTGAAGGTAATCGTCATAGTCAAAATACTCATCCATAATATCCTGAAGCACCGTTTGGCTGCTATTTTGGCTGATAGACGCAGAACCCTGCGAAGCATAGCCTTCCGGCTGGATTGGATACAGGCTGCCTGACGTCTGGCCAAGGCCCATCAAAGATGCTGTCTGCCCCGAGCTGTTTGGGACCGTTACGCCTTCCTGCATATACTTCATTACTTTTACTACATAATTCTGTGTTTCTTGAAACGGCGGAATGCCGCCGTATTTATCAACATTGCCGCTGCCTGCATTATAAGCGGCAACCGCATAAGAGACATTATTATTATATTTTTCCAACAAGCGGCTGATATACTTTGCACCGCCCATAATGTTTTGTTCCGGATCATAGGCGTCCGTAACGCCTAAAGACGACGCTGTCCCCGGCATCAGCTGCATAATGCCCATCGCCCCGCAGTGGGACGTTGCATTTGCGTTAAAATTGGACTCCGCCTTTGCCATTGCTTTTAACAAATCCTTGGAAACATTATAAATATTGGAAGCTTTATCAAAAATACGCTCCAGATAATCCCCGGAACTTTCCGACGCCCGATCCATATAATTGGAAAAATATGCCCCTGACGTACTTGTATCGTTCTCCGCCGACTGGGCCACTAAAGTGCCGTCAGCGCCTGACAATGCATTTATCTTCATATCCACGTTTCCTTTCTGAAATGCCGCTTTAGGCATACTCCACGCGTATGCCGTCATCAGGCGGAGCGCTTTAATCAACCCCGATCCTGACGGTACCTGGAATGGATGTCCCGGTAAGCAGGTTTGCAAAAGATTCAATCTGCCTTAACTGGTTCACTGGATCTGCCTGGTCAGACGTAATTAAGATCTGCGCCTTTTTGTTAATTTTTGCAAAAGCATCTGCGCCGATTTCTTGCAGTTCCAAAGCGCGTATTACTACTTTTTTTAATTTTTTGCACTGGTAAAAAGCTTTCTTTGCGATCGATACCACATTTTCCCCAACCGTAACCGTTTTTAACTTTGCCGCATTTGCAAATGCTTCCTGTGCAATCCCAACGACTGTGTATGCTTCTTCTTCCAGTTCCACCTCATCCGGCACAGTAACTGAAGTAGTGTTTTTTACCTGGCCGGTACAAACGACTGTTTTTTTATCTTCATTTAATATTTGATATGTAAGCCCGCCTATCTGATATTCCTGCCCGCCTGCTATTTCATCCGATGCTGCCCCGTCTGCTGCGGGCGCCGGGCTTTGTGGTTTTTCCGATGTACTGCCTGCCTGGTTATTTCCCAGTCCATCTGGGTTTTGAGGATCCTCCTGTTCCTGGTACCCATCCATATCGACCGTTAAGCCTTCCGGATATTTCACATACCAGTACCAGTCTGCCGATTCCACTGTGATCGATGCAGCGGAAACCGGATACCTGCCAGCTGGGCTATTTTTTGCAGGATCCGAACAATAAAATGTCCCATTTATATAATCTGTAATTAAAATTGCATGCGGCTTACGCGAATTATAGATTACAATCCCCTCTGGATGCTTGTCCAACAGTTTGGCCAATTCATCTTTGGAAGCGAGCGCTTTATGCGCAACCGATATGCCAGATGTCTGAAAGCTCCATTTCAAACCCGTTTTTTCTATCCACGCATCTTTGCGCATAGACTGCTCCGTGATCTGCGCCCACTGCTCATTACCGGAAAGCATCGCTGCCCTGCGCACCATCATCGCGGCTGCCGCCAATGTACATAATTTCGACTGCGACTGTTTGATAAAGACGGTATCATCATTTAATTGTGAGAAAGCCACAGGCTGCCCTTTTCCAGGAACTTGTGCTGCATCATCCCCTGTGGCGCTTTGCCCTGCTGTATCGGCGCTGACTACCGTATCTTGCCCTTCCGTCCCTGCGGCTGGACTGGATTGTGTTGCTACGGCCATTTTGCCGGTTGCCTTGCTGTCTGCTTTCGCTGCCCGGACTGGGCCCGCGCCGGATACTGCCTGGAATAACAGGCAGCAGCAGGACAGCAGGCAGGCGCTACGCCTGATCCCTGCTGTACCTGCGGCTTTCCCAAATATATGCTTTTCTTCCATGTTGCCTCCCTTAGTGAAATGCAATTCTTTTCCCAACCTAATCACTATATTACAGCAAATTTGGCAGCATGGCAAGTGGCTATTGCATATTTTTTAGTCAACCCTATATCCCTTTAAACACAAACCGGAACTCCATCCTGCCCTCCACCGGTATATGGTACTCTGGATGCACTGGCGCCCCCCAGCTGTCGTCGCCGCCTACCCCCAGCTGTGCTTTTGCAGCACGCACAACGGTATAATGGACGTTTGGAAGTTCGTAGCTATGCATAGCATTTTCCATTTCATGCGGAGTAAATGGCAACGCCGAAAAATTAATCTCATCCCCGGCAAAGAGCATCCCCCTGCCCCTGGCATCGGTAACCTGTGCATAACGCACGCCCATTTTATTGCCGCATTCCTGCGGAACAAGGTATTTTGCCAGATTGTCTTTGACTTTATTGTGGTAAACGCCCAGTTTTGCGCCTTCCTTGCGGTCGGCATAGGTCTCTGCAGGCCCCAGGCCATACCATGCTACATGGTCGTAATCTGCGTTCAGTTTAAACAGCATGCCAAATTCCGGCATATCGCCTAACCCCTCTACCGGGTCATACGTAAGTGCGGTTTCTACTGCCCCATCCCCATATACAGTATATGCTACATCGCAAAAGCTGCATGGCGTAGTCGGCATATAGTAGCGGAAACTTACAGTCACAGTATTGCCTGTTTCTTCTACCTTCATTGGTGCGGAGCTAAATAAACCTGCTTTTCCGTCCAGCTCTTTGTGGCTAACGTACATACTGGCTATTTTCCACTGTGCATACCTTGCAGGGCCGTTATTGCCCAGGTCATTGTCGACAGGTGCCCTCCAGAAATTTGGCATTGGTATTTTTTCTATCATTTCTACACCGGCATAACGGTATGATACAAGCCCACCATTCAATTTCGAAAATAAGGCTTCAAACCCATCGCCTTTTACCCCTATATTCATCCTGCCGTGGATTACGCGCAACGGCTTGCTGCTTTTTGGCCAAACAAATGGTTTTTTGAAGATTTTTTGGCCAAATGCAACCTCATATCCGGCTTTGGCCCATAACGTATCTTCCTTTAATAAAAAGGAAACCGTAACCGCATATTCCCCGTCCGGCTTTTCTACCTGGCCTTGAAACGGCATCTTATATTGGGCGCTTTCAAGCGGAGGCACTGCTGTTTCCAGCTTTATTTCCTCTATTGTTATACCGTCTTTTAATAGCTGCGCTACGCACTGGAACTCATCCGTATTGACAAACAGGTTCTTGTTGGCAACGGTAAAGGTACCAGTACCGAAAGTTACCGATATATTTTGATAATTATATTTTACATCCTGCATTTTTGGGGATTCGTCGCGTTCCCCGCCATATACAATGCCGTTCCCGCTAAAGCTATAATCGGTCGGCCGTTCTTTGAAATCACCGCCGTATGCCTGAAATGTGTTTCCGTAGCGGTCTTTCTTTTCAATCGACTGGTCAATATAATCCCAGATAAACCCACCCTGGTACAGCGGCTCTGTATCGGCAAGGTCCGTATATTTATGCATGGCCCCGCAGGAATTGCCCATTGCATGGGTATATTCACAGCAGATAAACGGCTTGTCCCTATGCTGTGCCAAAAATTCCTGGATTGCCGCTACCGACGGGTACATTTGGCTTTCCATATCGCTCGTACCGTTGTAGCGGCGGTCATGGAATATCCCTTCGTAATGCACAAGGCGGTATGGGTCAAGCTCCTTGAACCGGCGTGACATTTCATAAATAACCTTGCCGCCGTAAGACTCGTTTCCGCATGACCAGATCAATATCGACGGGTGGTTTTTATCCCGCTCGTAACAGGAGTCTACCCGGTCAAGCATCGCTGCCAGCCATTCCTCACGGTCGCCTGGTACGACAATTTCCGGCCCTGCCTCCCCGCGGCTGACCGGATCCCAGGATCCATGCGACTCCATATTGTTTTCCGCAATCAAATAAAAACCATATTCATCGCAAAGCTGGTAAATCCTAGAATCATCTGGATAATGGCAGGTACGTATTGCATTGATATTATTGCGTTTCATCGTTACCAAATCTTTTACCAGTTCTTCTTCGGAAACCACACGCCCTGTTTTGGAAGAAAACTCGTGGCGGTTTACACCTTTAAATACAATGCGCTTTCCGTTTAGGCACATCAGCCCATCTTTTATTTCAAAACGGCGGAAGCCTACTTTTTGCGGGATAAACTCTGTCAGGTTTCCTGCACTGTCAAATACCGAAAGTTCCATTTCATATAAATACGGCGTTTCGGCACTCCATAATTGTGGGCCACCTATATGGTAAGAAAGCTCCAACGGCGCCCCTTGCGGATGAAACTCTGCCATATCCTCCAATGCCGTGCCATCTTTGTCAAACACTTTTATGCACAGCTTGCCTTCACCCTGAGTTTTTATCCTTAATTTCAAATCAGCATTCAATAAATCTTCCATAACGGCCGGTTCCGTTTTGATGTCCCATACATGTGCTTTTGGCACCATATACAGGTATACGCTGCGGAAAAGCCCGCTAAAACGGTAAAAATCCTGGTCTTCGCACCAGCTTCCGGACGTCCACTGGAACACATTGACCGCAAGCTTATTTTCCCCTTCTTTCAAATAAGGCGTCAGGTCAAATTCTGCCGGCGTAAAACTGTCTTCACTATATCCGACAAATTGCCCATTCAGCCAAATCGCCATACCGCTTTCCGCTCCTTGGAATGAAATGCAGACTTGATTTCCTATAAACTCCTGCGGCAACGTAAAATATTTTACATAACTTGCAGTAGGATTAAATTCAGACGGAATCTCGTCGGCCCAGATTTCTTCGCATCCATCCCAAGGATACTGCGTATTCACATACCGTGGGATCCCATAGCCTTCCATCTGGATATGCGCCGGCACACGGATGTCTTCCCATGGCCTGCAGTCATAGCCTTCCTTTTCAAATCCAGGGATAACCTGCCCATAATTCCTGGCATAATGGAATTTCCAAATCCCATCCAAAGAGTAGCGCAGGCTGCCCGTCCCAGCTTCCGCCTGTTCACGGCTGGCATAACATACATGGTCCGAATGCGCCGGAAGCTTCCCTTCCGCAAAATACTGCGGATTTTTTACCTGGGCGTAATTGAAATTTGACATTTTCTTTCTCCTTATAATTTTTCACGCAAATTATTTTATACTGCACACCAGTTAAATTTACAGTATATACTGCACACCAGTTAAATTTACAGTATCACCTGACTGCAGACCGCCAGCCAGGCACTTTCTTGGTTAACATTACTGTACATTCTGGCGGTTTGCAGTATAACTGGTTTCGATATGGTTACACTCACGAGCGATAAAGTTTTCCATATAGCTTGAGGCAGTAACGCCTGTGAGCCAGCGTTAATTGGTAAAGTTTACTGCACGCTAGTATATATTACCATAGAAGCTGCTGTTTTTCCATAAAATATATTAATCCGCAAAAATATGTTTTCCCCACAACTTATCAAATTATATTTAAAATTAATAATCATCTTTCATATTTTAAATCCGTTTTGTTTCTATTGATGCTATATTGCCCACTCCTTCGTTCATACTCCCAGTCCGGTACCCTTGTAAATCCATCGTTACATAAGTAAAACCATAAGCCTGCAGACAGCCTACCACCTGCTCTCTTACTCCTGGCTGTACCAGTTGCCCAAATGCTTCCGGCAGCACTTCAATCCGCGCCATATTGCTATGCATACGCACACGCAGCTGGTGGAACCCCATATCCAGCAGTTTCTGCTCCGCCTTATCTACCATAGCCAGTTTTTCCGGTGTAATCGGTTCTCCATATACGAAACGTGACGCCAAGCAGGCAAACGCCTGTTTTTCCCAGGTCGCAAGCCCCAGCTCTTTGGAAAGGGCCCGGATTTCCGCTTTTGCCAAACCGGCTTTGCGCAACGGGCTGTATACTCCCAATTCATCAATTGCCCGGTGCCCTGGCCGGTAATCCCCTTCGTCGTCCATATTGGAACCTTCTACTACCGCATTCAGGCATTCCTGTCTGGCCACTTTTTGAACTTCGGTAAACATTTTGTATTTACACAAATAGCAACGGTCCTGCGGATTGCGGCTAAACCCTTCAATTTCCCACACATCGACCGGAACCACAACCTGGCGGATCCCCCGCTGCTTGCAAAACGCTTCCGCCTGCACAGCCTCGCGTTTTGGAAAAAGGCAGGACTGTACGGTAACAGCCACTGCACGCTCCCCAAGCACATCATACGCAACCTGCAATAAAAATGCAGAATCCACCCCACCAGAAAATGCAATGGCAACGCTTTCCAAATTTTTTAAGTCCTGTTTTAATTTTTCAAACTTATTTTTCATTTATCCGATTACCTATACATACTTTAGTGTTTTAAATACTCTGCCGCCGCCACCGCTGCATTTGCCCCATCGGATACGGCGGTCACTACCTGGCGCAAGGCCTTGGTACGCACGTCGCCCGCTGCAAAAAATCCTGGGGCCGATGTAATACCGGTTTCATCTGCAATAATATACCCCGTTTTATCCAAGTCTACAACGCCCTGCAGGCACTGGGTCTGCGGAACCATCCCAACGGCAATAAAGGCGCCATTAACCGGAAGCTTCCGCCCGCTTTTTAACTCTAATGCCGTTACATTCTGCCCGCCGGTTATTTTTTCAGGCGTTGTGCCTGTAATGATCTCTACATTTTCTTTATCCTTTAACTGCTGCACCGTTAACGCCGACCCGCGGAATTCGTCGCGCCGGTGTACCAGATACACTTTTTCACACAAATCCGCCAAATACAAGGCGTCGCCCAAAGCCGTATCGCCGCCGCCAATCACTGCCGCCTCTTTTCCACGGTAAAATGCCCCGTCGCACACGGCACAGTAAGAAACCCCTTTTCCAATAAACGCTTCTTCCCCTTCCACACCAAGATGGCGGTGTGCTGCACCGGCACAATAGATCACGGTTTTTGCCTGTATGGAACTGCTATCTGCAAAATATATCCGCCAGCATTGCCCTTCCGGCACAAAACGCTGCGCCATACCGTCGAAAAACGGAACGCCCAGCTGTACGGCATGGTTCCTAAACGCTTCGCCCAAATCGTACCCATTGATGCTTGGAAAACCCAGGTAGTTGTCTACACAATCGCTCTCTGCAATCTGGCCGGTACCGTGGTATTCTTTTTCCGCAACAAGTACTTCTAAGTTTGCACGTTTTGCATATACGGCTGCACTTAGCCCTGCCGGGCCGCTTCCAATAATAAGTACATCCCATAATTTTTCATTGCCCATATTGATCCCATCCTTTACTTTCATTTCCTATCCCGTTAGTGGCTGCTAACTACAACTTTCTATTTTCTAACGCACTTCAACCGATACCGATAACCCTATACTATATATGCGGGCGGCTTGCCCCTATTTTCTATTGGATCCGCCAAATAGTACTGCAATTATACGTTTATCAGCTTTGCAGCTACCGGCAACAGTTCTTCCATTTTATAATCCATTTTTCCCGCTTCCCACCATAATTATTACCTAATCTAAAAACAAGATTTACAAAATCCTCCCTGTGCCAGCCCCTTATGGCTTATGCAAATGACATCTGGATTTAGGAAATATGGACATCTATTTTTTCTCGAATGCACCAATCTTCGTTATCTTTGGATCCTCCCCGCACACTGCGCAATCCAGTGTCCGCTTTGGCAGTTTTACTTTCCGCAGTTCCATTGTCAGGGCATCGCAGGTAAGCAGGTATCCAGTTAAAAGCTGCCCAACCCCGGTTAAATACTTGATCGCTTCCAGTGCCTGCATGCTTCCGATGATACCGCATACCGCACCAATCACCCCTTCTTCCTGCGCAGACGGAACCGCAGTTTCTGGCGGCGGGTTTTTAAAGATACACCGGTAGCATGGCCCGCAGCCTGGCACATAGGTCATAAGCTGGCCCTGGAACCGTATAACGCCTGCATGGACAAATGGCTTTTCCGCCAGTACACAGGCATCGTTGATCAAAAACTTGGCCTCAAAATTATCCGTTGCATCCACCACAAAATCATAATCCGTTATCATATCCATAATGTTGCCCTCTGAAATGGCCGTATGGTACGTATGGACACAAATATCCGGGTCGATGTTAAGGGCTGCCCGACGTGCAGACCTTACCTTTTCCACCCCAATATCCTGCGTGCCATGCAAGATCTGGCGCTGCAAATTGGACAGGTCCACGGCATCCCCATCTACAATACCAATCGTCCCAACACCTGCCGCAGCTAAATACAAAATGGCTGGGGAACCCAATCCACCCGCCCCTATTACAAGCACTCTAGACTGCAGCAGCTTTCGCTGGCCCTCCTGGTTGATCTCCTTTAACGCGACGTTGCGGGCATAACGTTCCCGTTGTCCCTTTGTCAATCCCACTGTTTTTCCTCCTATATCCCAATTTGTCTTACTATTCGCAGCCTGTGGCCCGGTCATTCCGCCAAATGCATCAGGTTGATCAGCAACAGCCAGGTCATCCCATAATAAATAAGCACGGCAGTCAGGTCATTGACCGTTGTGATCAACGGCCCGGAAGCAACTGCCGGGTCTATTTTGATCTTATGGAAGAACATCGGGATCACCGTACCCATAATGCTGGATATGACCATTGCCGACATCAGTGAAAATCCAATGCACCCGCTGACCGCAAATGCAAACCCCAGTGGTTTCCCCCGCATCAGGCAAATATAAATGCCGATAAATACAACGGAAATAATGCCGATCAAACACCCATTCACCATACCGACCCGCATTTCCTTAAACATCAGGCGCAGCTGCTGGCCGCCTTCTACATTTTCATCCATCAGTACACGGATCGTCACCGCCAGCGACTGTGTCCCTGCATTCCCGGCCATCCCCAGGATAAGCGATTGGAAGCAGACGACTATTGTAAGTTGTGAGACAATCTGTTCAAAAATGCCGACTACACTGGAGACAACCAGCCCCAGCACTAGCAGCACAACCAGCCAAGGGATCCGCTTTTTCATGCTTTCCAAAAGCGGTTCGTTTAAATCCTCTTCCGCAGTCAGGCCGGCCAGTTTTGCATAGTCTTCGCCCATCTCGTCGTCTACCACCTCTACAATATCCTGTGCGGTGATAACGCCTAATATTTTTTTATCATTGTCCAGCACCGGAATCGAATCTTCCGAATAATCCTTTAAATCTTCGATACATTCATCAATGGTTTCTTTTGCGTAGACATACGGATAAGAGGTTGTTACCAAATCTTCCAATGCCACATATCTGCGCGCAATGATCAAATCTTTTAGGTCCAGTGCCCCGTAAAAACTGCCATCCTGGTCTTCTACATAAATCGTAGATATATTGTCATTTTCCGCTGCCTGCGCAACCAGTTCTTTCATCGCTTCCGGTATGGCCAGCCCACGTTTGATCAGGATAAAGTTGGTCGTCATTTTGCTTCCGATCTCATCGTCTTCATAGGACTGGATCAAGCCGATGTCATGCCTGGATTCTGCATCCATCAAGCGGATAAGCTGGTCGGACTTTTCATCTTCCATTTCATCCAAAATATCGACCGCATCGTCCGCATCCATAGATTCCAAAATATCAGCGGCATTTTCCAAACCCAGCTCTTCCAGGTAGGTGCTGATGTCGGCTTCCATATAGGAAAAGATTTCCGATACCGTATCATTGCCCAGGAGTTTATAAAGCTTGATCCGTTCCTCTTTTGTCAGTTCTTCCCACACCGACGCCAGGTCATTTTCATGGTAGTCTTCCAGTTTTTTGCGGATCGCCTGTGGCGGGCTGCCGCTTTTTATAATCTGGATCAATTCTTTTTCATAATCCCTCTTTTCCGGAAAATCTGTTTCCTGGAAATGATTGCCCCTGTTTTCTAATTCGCCCATACCACACCCCGCTTTCTTTTTGCAGCAGGCCACTGCCTATGGCTGTCCTGTTTTAATCCCCTGCCCCAGCAGGTAATTGACAAACTGCTGTGCCGTCCGCCCGGAAATGCCGCCGTGGCTTAATTCCCACTTGTTGGCTTCCGCACGCAGCGTTTCATCGTCAATGGTTAGGCCAGCCCTGCGTGCAAGACCCGCTACAATTGCAAAATATTCCTTCTGGCTTGGTTTTGAAAAGCTGATCGTCACACCGAAACGGTTGACAAGGGAAAGCTTTTCCTCCATCGTATCCGACTGGTGCAATCCATTCTGCACTTTTATATCATCCCGGTCGTTCCATGTCTCACGGATAATATGGCGCCGGTTGGACGTCGCATAGATTAGGATATTCTCTGGCTTTGTCTCTACACCGCCTTCAATGACCGCCTTTAAAAATTTATATTCTATTTCAAATTCTTCAAACGACAAATCATCCATATAAATAATAAACCGGTAATTCCTGTTTTTAATCTGCGCGATCACATTTGACAAATCTTGGAACTGATGCTTGTAAATCTCGATCATACGCAGGCCCTGGTCATAAAATTCATTGACGATCGCCTTAATGCTTGTCGATTTCCCAGTCCCGCTGTCCCCAAACAGCAGCACATTATTTGCCTTGCGCCCTTCAACAAACGCACGGGTATTATCCACCAGTTTTTTCTTTTGGATCTCATAACCGATCAGATCGTCCAGCATTGCCTTGTCCATATTATTGATCGGATGGAACCGGATACCGCCAACACCTCCAGGCCCGGCTGTGGAAATCCGGAATGCTTTATTTAGCCCAAACATCCCTACCCCATAGGCTTTGTAAAAATCGGTTACATATTCAAAAAACGCTTCTTCATCCGGCGCTGCTGCCAGCTTCCTGCTCAAAGCCTGCACTTTTTCGCTTACATTTTTATTGTACATCAGCTCCGGCTTGCCGATTGCCTGGTAATGGGACAGCCTGGTAAAACAGTCGATGCCCAACGCCTGCTCCAGCCAGCTAAAATCATAGTCAAACAGCTCTTTAAATGCCTTAAAATCGTTTTTTGCAAAATAATTGACGCTCCCCTCACTGGCGCCTACCTTTTCACAGGTGATGCTAAACGGGTTTTCATCGGTAATTAATAAAAACGTCAGGTAATTATGCCATAAATTGTGGTCAAACCCATAATCCGTGGCCTGGATCAACAGCCGTTTGACCTGCCGGAACACCCTTTGGACAAGCACATCCGCTGCCTGGCCCTGTTCCCGCACATCTGTACAGATACTGCACAATTCCATTAAAATGGAATCCTGCGGCATATCAGAATACAAAATTAACTTCGATACAATATGGTCCATATCCAATCCTCCATTTTTCCTCTGCCGGTACCCCACAGCCCGCTGCCCCTCAAAAACTGCCCCAAAACAACTTTCCAGCAAATGATTCCGGGGCGGTTCCTTATACTAAGATAACACAAGGCAGCCCGGCTTTCAAATAAAAAAGCACGAATTCTGCCGCAGTTTCCTACCGGTTGATTTTCCGGAGGAAAGTATCGCACCAATCCATTGTAATTCCCACTGGATGCAGGTATGATATTCCCAAACCACTGCAAAGCAAGGCAACATCAAACATTAACCTTAATTAGTAAGGAGGCCGGATATGCATACTTTAACGATTGCCGGAAATATATCCAAATTTAGGCACAGCCGCAAAATTACACAGGAACAGCTAGCTTCTTTTATGGGCGTTACCAAAGCCTCTGTTTCCAAATGGGAAACCGGGCAGAGCGTACCAGACGTTACCCTCCTGCCGCAGCTTGCCGCATTTTTTGACGTAACCATTGACGAGCTGGTCGGTTACAACCCACAGCTGTCAAAAGAACAGATACAAAAACTCTATCTGGAATTTACCGAAGATTTTGCTGCACAGCCCTTTGAAGCCGTTATGGACAAAACACATGCTTATGTAAAGCGGTATTATTCCTGCTACCCATTCCTTGTCCAGATCTGCATCCTGTGGCTAAACCATTACACGCTGGCGCAAGGGGAAGCCAACCAGTCCCATGTACTGGAAGACTTAGACCAGCTGTGCGGGCATATCCTGCAAGGCAGCCGCTCGTTGGAACTATGCAACGATGTCCTTGCCATACAGGCAATGGGCAAGCTCGCGCTTGGAAAACCGCTGGAAGCCATCGACGCCCTGGAAGAAACTTTTTGCCCTACGAACCTGGCCCGCCAAAGCGACATGGTATTGACCCAGGCATACCTTGCAGCCGCAGATACTGATAAAGCCGACCGTTTGACCCAAATCTGCATGTATAACCACCTCCTGGGCCTCGTTGCCGGTGCCAGGACCTATCTAGCCATCCATACCGGCAGCCTGGGCGTGTGCGAAACCACCATTGCACGCATCGAGCAGCTATGCGGCATATTTGCATTGGAACAGCTGCACCCAAACAGTATGGCCACATTTGAATACCAGGCTGCCCTGTGCTATGCCGCACATAAAGAAAAACAACAAACGCTCCGGCACCTGCGGACTTACCTTTCATGCCTTGAGGCACTATTTTCCCCCGGCTGCCTGGCCCTGCATGGGGACGCCTATTTTACCCGTATCAACGAATGGTTTGAAGAATTAGGCAGCGGTGTACACGCACCCCGCAACCGGAACGTTATTTTAAACGATGCCAAACAAACGCTGTCACATCCGGCTTTTTCATTTTTAGAAGGGGAAAGCGGTTTTGAAAAGCTAAAAGAAGCACTCAATCACCTAAAATAAAGAAAGGGGAAACCAATATGGATCTGAATATGAATGAAATATTGCCTTTTGCCATCCCGCTTGCAGCCGCACAATTTGCACTGCTTGGCTATACCATATGGCATATCCTTGCCCATACGGACTACAAACGGGGCAGCCGCGGCCTATGGCTGGCTATTGCCATTATTGGAATGCAGTTTATCGGCCCGGCCCTCTACTTCCTTTTAGGCAAAGAAGATGCATAAACCAGAATTTTTAGAAAGAGTACTGCTATGGACATTTTATCAATTTCACATTTAACAAAATCATTTGGCGGCCACACCGTTTTAAATGACCTGTGTTTATCTGTACCGGAGCATTCCATATTTGGCTTTATCGGGCAAAACGGCGCTGGTAAGACTACAACAATGAAACTGATACTCGGCCTTTTAAAAGCCGACAGCGGAGAAATCTTCGTCAATGGCCAAAAAGTAGCCTTCGGGCAAAACCGGACCAACGTATGGACCGGATACCTGCCAGATGTACCAGAATTCTACGGATATATGGATGCGGCCGAATATTTAACGCTGTGCGGCAGGATTTCCGGCATGGATATTGGCCAAATCCGCAAACAAACCGCACGGCTGCTGTCACTCGTCGGCCTTCCAGGCAATCGAAAACGCATCCATACATTTTCCCGCGGCATGAAGCAGCGCCTCGGCATTGCCCAGGCGCTCTTAAACAGCCCCAAACTGCTGATCTGCGACGAACCGACATCCGCCCTCGACCCTATTGGGCGCAAAGAGGTGCTAGACATCCTATGTTCTGTAAAGGAACAGGCCACAGTCCTTTTTTCTACCCATATCCTTTCCGACGTAGAACGCATCTGCAGCCACGTAGCCTTCCTGCAAGACGGCCGCATAGCCCTCAATAGCAGCTTGGAAGGGCTGCGCAGGCATGGAAGCGGCCGCAACCTGGAAATCGAATTTTTCCACGCCAGCGCCGCGGATTCCTTTTGCACAGCCTATGGCGGCACACACACCGGCCCTGCCAGCCTGCGTTTTGCTGCCGGGGACGAACGCCGTATCTTAGAGGTCCAAAAACAGCTTGCCCAGGCAAATATCCCAGTCCGGCGTTTGGAACTGTCAGAACCGGCACTGGAAGAATTATTTCTGGAATACACACAAACTACGGAGGTACAAGGCTAATGGCACCATTTCTAGCATTTCTAAAAAAAGAATTTACCGAACAGGCCCGGACTGGAAAGCTGGCCCTGCTTATGATAATTTCCTGCCTGTTTGGCATTATGAACCCTGCAGTTGCAAAGCTGACCCCATGGCTAATGGAGCAAATGTCCAGCCAGCTTGCCCAAACCGGTATCCAGTTTCAAGAAATCCATATCGATGCCCTAACTTCCTGGGCGCAGTTTTTTAAAAATATGCCGCTTGTACTGCTAACTTTCCTTCTCCTATTTAGCAACACCCTAACTGCAGAATTCCAGAAAGGCACACTGGTCCATATGGTAACAAAAGGGCTGGCCCGCTGGAAAATCCTGGCGGCAAAAGCGTGTATGATGGCTACACTTTGGACGGCAGGGTATTGGGCCAGTTTTGCCATCACTTATGCTTACAACGCATACTTTTGGGATAACCGCGTAGCTGCCCACTTGCTGTTTGCAGCCTGCTGCTTTTATCTGTCTGGGTTATGGCTTATATCTATCATCCTGCCCGCTTCCGTATACCTGCGTTCTGGGACAGCTGTCCTGCTTGCAGCCGGCGCTGCTTACCTTGGCGCCTATATCCTTAGCCTGTTTGCCGGGCTAACATATTATTCGCCGGTACACCTAATGGATGCGGGCGGCTTGCTGGCAGGCGCAGGCGTCCCGGCAGATTTTGGGGCCGCGGCTGTATGTGCCATTGTACTGGCCAGTACGCATATGGCTATGGCAATCTCAATCCCGCATATTTCCCCATATTCTGCACACACTAAATCAGGGTCCAACAGCAGTCCAACAACTGCCCACACTTTTGTAAAGGAGGAAATCTATGAAGCCAACAGAAAAAGATAAGCCCGTCCACACAATCCCGGAAGGGGCCTGGGAGGCTGGCATGATCCATTTGAAAAGCGATACGCCCGTCCACAGGGATCCGAACACCATCACCACCGATTCCCAAGGCAACGGATACCCCGTACCACAGGGCAAGCATATCCAAAAGACATCCTGACAAAAAAATAGGGAATGCCCCGCAGCACGCCTGCGGGGCTTCGTCAATCCTTTATTCAAGTGCTGCCGTAGCCGCACGGTCTGCTACAACTACCACATCCGGATGGAACTGCAGGATACTTCCCGGCACCTGTGGGGATACTTTCCCCTGCACCACACTGCGCAGTGCCTGCGCCTTTTGCTCCCCGCTTACCACAAGCAAGATCTTACGGGCCTTTAAGATCGTCCCGATCCCCATTGTATATGCCTGCTTTGGCACTTCGTCGGCCGATGCAAAAAACCGTTTATTTGCTTCGATCGTCTGCCCGGAAAGGTTGACCAGATGGACCTCTTTTTCAAAGCAGCTGGCTGGCTCATTAAATCCAATATGCCCGTTGTGCCCCAGGCCAAGCAGCTGCAAGTCCATGCCGCCCAAAGAATCCACTACATCTTCGTACCGCCTGCATTCCGCCTGGCTGTCGGTATTTTTCCCATCCGGCAGGTAATGCTTCCCTGCGGGCAGGTTTACTTTGGAAAATAAATTCGTTTCCATAAAATAATGGTAGCTTTGTTCATTTTCTGGCGAAAGCCCATAGTATTCATCCAAATTGACCGTTGTAACCTGTGAGAAATCCAAATCCCCTTCCCGGTACCACTCCGCCAGGTATTCATATATCCCAAGCGGAGTAGAACCTGTGGCCAGCCCAAGTACGCTGGCTGGTTTTAAAGTTACCTGGGCTGCCAGGATATGGGCAGCTTTCCGGCTCATTTCATCGTAATTTTCTGCTATGATCAGCTCCATTGCAAAACCTCCTGATTTTTTTAACGGCATACTGGCGTAGTGGCCGACGTCATTACAAGCCCCGCCGCGCCAATGATCCCAGCCTGGTTTCCATTTTCTGCAACCACCACCTTCGGGACATAAGCCACCGCAGCCCCAAAACAATTTTCTTTCAGATATTCGTTTAAAGGCCCCGTCAGCTTTTCGCCTTGCGCACTTACGCCTCCGCCAAGCACAATGACGTCTGGACGGAAAATATTTGCAATATCGGTAACGCCGTCTGCAAGGTACCCGATATAATCTTTTACCAGCGCCATGCCGCAGGCATCCCCAGCCTGTGCCGCATCAAACGGCATTTTGGCATCCATTTGTTCCAAATCCTGGCCGCATAGCTCCCAAAGCATAGATTCTGGATGCTGCGCCGCCATATCTTTTGCATCTTGGATAAGGGCGGTCGCCGACGCATATGCTTCCAGGCAGTCCAAACGCCCGCAGGTGCAGCGCCTCCCTTTCGAGCCAATTTTCATATGTCCGATCTCTACTCCGCCAGGATGCCCGCCTTCAAACACCTTTCCATCGATGACAATCCCTCCGCCTACCCCAGTTCCAAGCGTAAAAAATGCTGCGTTTTTACAGCCCTTTGCAGCGCCTTTTAACACCTCGCCAAGTGCAGCGCAATTTGCATCATTGCTTACAAAGACTGGCAGCGGCAGGTATTTTTGCAGTTCCCGTGCCAGCGGTACCTGTTCCCACCGGATATTGTTAGAGTACAGCACGGTACCGCTTTTACTGTCCACTGTCCCTGGGCTTCCTACTCCGGCCCCGATACAATGTGCAAAGCTATAGCCGTTTTCTTTTAGCAGCTTTGCCGCCGCGCCTCCCATATCTGCAATAATTTGCCCATAGGGCCTTTGCGCACCTGTCGGCAGGGAAACCTGCGCAAGAATTTCATACGACCCGTCCACCAGCCCTATTTTTATCCCCGTTCCGCCAAGGTCAATCCCAAGGGCCACCTTGCCTGTTTTCTCTGACATGCCTATTCCTGTTCCTTTCTTGAAAATACCCCGCCCAGTGCCGGCGTCCGCTATGCCTATTTATACTACACACCAGTTAAATTTACAGTATAACCTGACTGCAGACCGCCAGCCAGGCACTCTCTTGGCTAACATTACTGTACATTCTGGCGGTTTGCAGTATAACCAACTTGCCCACGCCAGAGGATTTTGCCGCTGTCCATGAGCAGCAGTTCACAATGGCCCTGTTCTTCTTCCCATTGCCCCTGCGCGCCATAAACCTGAAAAAATTCCTTTCCGATCGAAATGGCTGCCTTTTTGCGTTCACCGCTCCTTAGCCATAGTTTCTGGAAAGCCTTCAATTCCCGCACCCGCGGCACGGTGGTAGAACCGGAAACCCTGCGGTAGCATTGCAGGACGATAGCATCTTCGTAACTGCCAGTGTTTTCTACCATACAGCTAAGGTGGATGCCATCCCATTCTACCTGCGTAACCTGGAAAGAGGAATAGCCAAACCCTTCCCCAAACGCATACAGTGCACCGTCTTCCTCATTATAATAATGCATCGCCTGGTACGAGTTGCGGTAATTGTAAAAAACCGGAAGCTGCCCTACGCTCCTTGGCAAAGAAGCCGACAGGCGCCCAGACGGGGATTTCTTTCCATAAAGCAAATTTGCAACCGCAGCACCGCCCATTGGCCCCGGGTAAAATACGTACAGCAGGGCGTCCGTATCCTGGCTGATCTGCGGGATGGCGTATGGACGCCCGGCAATGACTACGGTAACAATCTTCTTACCGTTTCGTTTGACGCAGGAAAATAACTGCTCCTGCCCGTCCGGCAGCCGTATATCCGCAGAATCCACGCCTTCCCCGCAATCCATACCCATCTGCCCGCTTTTTAGGGCCGCCCCGTTTTTATCAAAGACAGCACCTTCAAAACGGCTGGAAGACCCGCCAAGCGCCAGCACCGCTACGTCGCTCCATTTCGCCAGATGCTGTGCTTCTTCCAGGTTTTTCCCATCACAAAGCCGCAGCGTCCTGCCTTCTGACGCTTCCAACAGCCCCTCCCATAAAGTCCTGCCTTCTGAACCGTTTTCCTGCCAGTTGCTTGTATCCCCTGCTTCTGGCCTGGCCTGCCTGTTTTTCAGCGGCGGAGAATAATCGCCAATCTGCCTGTAAATATCGTCCGCGCCCGGCCCTATCACTGCAATTTTAAGTGTTTTATCCAGCAATGGCAGTACCCCGCCCTTATTTTTCAATAGGACTGCGGATTCTTCCGCCAGCTTTTGAGACTGCGGGTAGTCCTGGTACGCGTATGCCTGGAAATAGCCCTTTTGTGCAGCGTATGCGCTACGGCTTCCATCTGGGCCGATAAACGGCTGGTCAAACAGCCCAAGCGCATACTTTAATTTAAGCACACGCAGCACGGCCCTGTCAATCTCCTTTTCGGAAACATACCCCTGCTCCACCGCTTCGTCCAATTTTGCATAAGCGTCGTCCCATAGCCCAATATCTACGCCTGCCTTTAATGCCGCGGCAGCGGACGCTACATTATCCCCAGTCATGGCATCCAGCTGGTCAATGGCCAGGCCGTCCGCCATAACCACGCCTGAAAAACCAAAAGCCCCGCGCAGGATGCCTTCCAAAAGCTGCCTGTTTGCATGGCAGTATACGCCGTCAATCTCATTATAAGCAGCCATAATGCCCAAAACACCAGCCTCACAGCAGGCCTTGGCTGCTGGCAGGTGGATTTCATGCAGCTCGCGTTCCCCGATCCTGGCTGCACTGGCATTGACGCCCCCAGTTGTTTCGCCCTGGCCGCAAAAATGCTTTGCTACTACTGCACACCCCTGCGCCTGCATACTTTCTACAACTGCCCCCGCCAGGCAGGAAGCCAGATAAGGGTCTTCGGAAAAACATTCCTCGCACCTTCCCCATCTTGGGTCGCGCAGGATGTCCAGAAGCGATACCAGCGCAAGTGCGACGCCCATCCCTTTTAACTGCTTTGCACAGACTGCCGCCGCTTCTTTGGCCAGCTGCGGGGAAAATGCTGCCCCCACCGCCAAGTTCACCGGCAGCAGGTAGCCATCCAGCGCCTGGTGGCCATGCGGGCATTCACTGCTGACCATAACCGGAATCCGCAGGCGGGAATGCTCCAATACATAATTTTGCACTTGGTTATATGCCTTCACAGCCTGCTCCCCGCACAGCCCATTCCCATAATGCCTGCCTGACCACGGATCTGCACGGAACAGCCCATACAACGTGCCAAGCCCGCCGCAGTCTGCGACTTCCTGTTCGAACGTTTTTGTAAAAGAAATCCGCCCATCTTTAATCTGATAACAATGGAATCCATATAACCGCTGGCGCAGCTGCCCGATCTTCTCCTTCCTTGTCATTTTCTCCAGCAATGCCCTGGCACGGGCCTCTGGCGCCTGGGTACCCTTTGTATGCATCCATCTTCCTCCTGCTATCCTGCTTTATCTAACCGGCTTTTTGCCTGGTACTGCTTTTTACGGCACTACCTTGACCGTTACTACTTCATACGGCTTTAACGCTACCAAAACCTCATTCCCCAGCGCCTGTGCAGGCTGCTCTTCTTCTTCCAGCAAGTTGCAGATATAGGCTTTGGAAAATGGCCGGTTCACCGTCAGCTTAGTTTTTGTTTTCGCATTTTCCGATTCATACAAGCGTAGGACGATCCCTTTGCCGTCTTCCGAAGCCTTTACGGTTTCTATCACAACATTTGCTTTGTCTACTGCTGCCAGGCTAAAAGACTGCCCTGGCTGCCCGCCGTTTACTACAAGTGCAGGCTGATTCAAACAGTAAGCTTCTTGTACCGTCCCTGCTTCCCGCCAGCCGCCGGCATGCGGATAGATGGCGTACGTAAAATAATGCTCTTCCTGGTCGGTAACCGGGTTTGGCTCAATGCCGGATTTGATCAGCGTCAGCGCCATATTCCCATCCCTTACGGAATGGCCGTATTTGCAGTCGTTTAACAAGCTGACCCCATAATGCCCCTCGGACAAATCAATCCATTTTTGGCCGCAGCTTTCAAAACGGGCTTTATCCCAGCTTGTATTCTGATGGGTTTTGCGCGTCAGGTTTCCAAACTGGATGTCAAACGTCGCTTCATCGGTATGCACATCTACCGGGAAATGCACTTTTAGCAGGTGCTGGTGCTCTTTCCAGTCCACATACGTTTCAAAATCAATCCGCCTGCTGTCTGCATAAAAATAAATGTTTTGCCGGATTAGGGAGCTGCTGGCCTTACGCGTCAAGGAAAGTGTGGCGCGTACTGGACCCAGTTCTGTCCATTCCATATGTTCCAGCCCATCCACATCCCAATATTTTTCCGTATAATAAATATCAATGTCCCAGTTATCATAATAAATCGGCTTGTCCTCATACATCCGCATAAGGTTCGCACGCATACCCTTTTGCAGCACTTCACGGTCATTTTCCTTATCGTAAATGCTGGTAAACAGGCCGTTTTCATCCAGGCAGACCGTATAAAACGGCGTCTCCAGGCGGCTGTTGCCTTCCAGTACAAACCTGCCTGGCGCACCGTTTTCCAGCCCGCCGCCATTGCCTGTACTGCTTTCTGGCTGGCTGCTGCCCCATGCATAGGTCCTATACCCTTTCGGCGGCAGATCTTTTAAATATACGACTGCCCCGCCTTCGGTTGCCTGCACCGGATACTGGACGCCATCACTGTCCACCAGCGACTGCGACTTCGCCTGCGGCAGCGCTACGATACCGTTTCGCCTGCTGCCTGTTGTATTAAAGACGGTTAGGCCGTCACCATCCCCTGCCAGTGCAGCCAGCCGTCCATTTGCCAGGCTAGTACGCTGTGCTTCTACCGCTTCGTATTCCTGTTTGGTGACTTCATACACTTCATGGATGCTGGAACCAGGCAAAATATCATGGAACTGGTTTAGCAGGACCGTTTTCCACATCGCATCCAGTTCTTTCGCCGGATACTCCAAAAGCCCTGCCCCCTGTGCCAGCACCGATAGCAGTTCCAGGTCCATTAGCCCAAACTCGGCTTTGCGGTTGGCGCGCTTATTCCTGGCCATTGACGTATACGTCCCCCGGTGGTACTCAAAATACAGTTCCCCTTCCCATACCGGAAGCCGCCTGTTCCCTTCGACGCGCTCTTCTAGCTCTTCAAAAAACGTGCGTGCAAACACCTGGCGTACTTTCGGAATGCCGCGGATCCCTTTTTCCATACGCTTGGAAGTTTCTAACATCCGCCTGTCCGGGCCACCGCCTCCATCGCCATAGCCGTAGCATACTAAAATATCATCGTTGATGTCTTTATTTTGGTAGCGTTTCCACCCGCCCATGATTGAATCCGGATGCAGCTTTCCATTGTATGTGGTAAAGAAGTTCTCTACCGGCTGGCCGATTTCCAGCGTCGTAACGAGGTAGGTCAGCACTTCCGACCCGTCAATGCCACGCCAGCGCATCGTATCATAAGGCACTTTATTAAACTGGTTCCATGCCAGCTTTGTGGTCATAAAATAATCAATACCACATTTTTTCATAATCTGCGGCAGCGCACCGCTGTAGCCAAATACATCCGGCAGCCAGAGGATGCGGTTATCTACGCCAAACTCTTCTTTAAAAAACCGTTTTCCATGCATAAACTGGCGTACCAGCGATTCCCCAGACGTCAGGTTGCAGTCGGCTTCTACCCACATGCCGCCTTCCGGTTCCCACCGTTTTTCTTTGACGCGCTGCTTTACCTTTTCATAAAGGCTTGGATAACGTTCCTTTAAAAACTGGTACAGCTGCGGCTGGCTGGACATAAAACGGTAATTTGGATATTCCTCCATCAGCTTTAGCACTGTCGCAAAACTGCGTGCCACCTTCTCCCTTGTCTGCGCAACCGTCCACCACCAGGCCACATCGATATGCGTATGCCCGATACAGGATGCCGTTATCCCCCTTCTGCACCGGGAAACGGCATCATGCATTTTACTTTTCCGTCCGCCTGCCGCTGCATCGATACCGGCGCTTTCCTGCCCTGGCTGGATTCCATACAGGTTTGTATCAATATAATCCGACGCTGCTTTTAAGGACTCGTAAAACCCCTGTGAATACGGCGTCCTTAAATCCAGCAGGTTTACCGTTTCATTTAACAAGTACGTCAGTGCAATCCGGTCCTGGTCTTCTGCCTCCATCCGCGGGAATGCTTCCAGCGGAACCCATAAATCATAATACAGTTTTTCAATCTCCGCATCCACTTCACATATATCAATGAACAGCCCAAATTCGCTGTGCAGCGTACCCGTATATGCCTGGATCTGGATGTCTACCACATCCCCGGCGCATGCGTCCTGTGACAGCAGCACTTCCCTGTGGTTCATATCCATCCCTTGCAGCGGTTTCCCATTAATAAATAAAAGGAACTGCGGATTCCTGCCGTCGTCTGCTTCGTCAATCTGGGTACGCACCTTCATCCACATATGCTTTCCATCCAATTCCTGCGGCACCGTATAAGCCGCCTGGAACCACCAATGGCGGTCTGGCCCATACCAGTGCATCGTATCGCAGTCAAACGTCCGCCATGCATCCGCAGACGCCTGCGCATCCTGCGGTGTAATAAAAAAACCTTCTTTGTACTGCCACTTTTTAACCGGGAAGCGCTGTTTTACTTTCAGCTTTTCCAGTTCTGAACAGATCCCTTTTACCCTCTTGTCCAAAAAATCCATGTTTGCTGCCTCCTGAATCTATAAAATAATTTGGCCCAGGGCGGAACACATTGCTTCGGCGCCCCTGCCTGGGCCTGTTTGATTTTCTGCCGCAGTTTTGCATCGGATCCAAGTTATCCAGGCCAGGCCTCCCCATTCATTTCTTGCACAAAATGGCAAAATTTTACAGGCGCTATCCTGGCTTTCTCCACAAGTATTCCCATTTGTACTGCAAACCTTCCCAACGGCGGCTATGCCTTGATTATACCATAACCTATAGAATAATATACCGCCGTTTTCCTACCTCTATCCAAAAATCCATGCTGCCTATCCGTATCCGGCAAAAGTATCCGTTATGAAATTCCAAAATTACATAGGATGCTCTTTCAAATAAGATAATATATCATCTACCGTGGTAAATACCAGCCCGGTTACCGTATCCGCACATCCATAATAAATGGCAATCCTGCCCGTATCTGCATCAGACAAAGCCGCACATGGGAATACTACATTCGGGACATCCCCCACGCATTCATAAAATTCCTGCGGCGCCAGGATATAATCTTTGGAACGCAGCAGCATTTTCCAAGGCTGCTCCAAATCCAGCAGGGCCGCCCCCATCCGGTATACAAAACCATTGCATGTCGTAATAACGCCGTGGTAAATTAACAGCCAGCCTTCATCCGTTTCAATTGGCGTAGGGCCCGGCCCAATCTTTGTAATCTGCCAGGCGGATTCGTTCCCCTGGACTGGGCTCATCAAATGGCGGTGGCGCCCCCAAAACTCCATATCCCGGCTCTGGCTGATAAAAATATCGCCAAACGGCGTATGCCCATTATCGCTCGGCCTGCTCAACATCATATACATACCGTTTATTTTCCTTGGAAACAGCACCCCATTACGGTTGCATGGCAGGAAAGCATTTTCCAGCTGCACAAATTTGCGGAAATCATATGTGTAGGCCACGCCAATAGTAGGCCCATGATAGCCATTGCACCAGGTAATATAATACCGGCCATCCAAATAGCAGACACGCGGGTCATACCGGTATTCCCATTTTAAAATCTCGCCGTCCGCCCCTTCCATCTGGACCGGCTCGTCTTCAATCTCCCAATGCAGCCCGTCTTTGCTCTTCCCTACATATATATCCATACTGATGGCCTTGCTGTCACAGCGGAACACGCCTGCATACCCATCTTCAAATGGGACTACCGCACTGTTAAATACACTGTTGGATACTTTATTCCCATTCCTGCCAATAATCGGGTTGCGGCTGTAACGCCACAGGGGCATGGTATATCCTTCCGGTTTTTCTTCCCACGGAATGCCCGCAAGCGGCTGTCCTATAATTTTGCTCATATTTTCCTACTTTCCTTACTTAATTTCTATCTTCGCTTCTTTTATTTTTTTAGGCAAAGATAGGGAATCCGCATTGAGATTCCCTATCGGATTGTATTGCTATTTATTTTTTGCTGCCTTTTTCTTAGTTGTTCCAGGCGTCAACCTGTTCCTGCGCTGCCGCACGGATCGTTTCCCAACCGGCTGCATCCAGTTCAGACTTGATCGTTTCAATCAATTCTTTCGGATCCCGCGCGCCTGTCCACAGTTCCATTTTGTACTTCTCATATACGGAACGGCAGTTTGCAAGCTCTGTCTCTACTTCACTCATATCCATATCGAAACCAAGCATAACGGAAGGGATCGCATTTGCATTCAGCTCTTTTACTTCTTCCCACTCATCTGCTTCCCCATCCAGCAAAGATACGTTGAAAAAGGTCCCTTGTGTATAGCCGGCCATTTTCCAGTCTTCGTTCAATTTCTTTACTTTCTTCTCGCTGGTATATTCAAAGTTTTCACCTTCTACACCATAATAGAACAAATCACGCACTTTGGTATCCGTATTGACTAACTGCAACAGTTTCAATGCTTTTTCCGGGTACTTGCAGTTTACATAAATGCCATTTAAGGAACCACGTACGGAAGTATTCGAAACAACGGTTTCCCCATACTTAATCGCTTCGCAGTTTTCAATGCCGTTACGCGGCCCCCAGTTTGATTTTGCTGCGCCGCTCCAGCCCTGTGCAACGAAGAAATTCCGGTATCCATTGGAATCATCCGCGGTTGGCGCGTCGCCATTGATAATGTTCGCTTTGTACATCTCATGGACAGCGTCCAACGATTCCTGAATATCTTTATCATCCAGCGGATTTACTACTTTCTTTGACTCATCGTCATATTTGACGCCAATTGCCGGAAGCCCTGTGCCCAGCTGGTCAAAATAAGAAAGCAGCCATTCCGCGCCGTTCTTTGACATATAAAATGGAGAACCGCCTTCCCCTTCCTTAACCTTTGTCAATGCAGGTACCAGGTCTTTGAGGGTGTTTATATTTTCATAGTCAATATCATATTTTTTCGCAATGTCCGTATCCCAGATAAAATAGTTTGTAATCGAGCTGTCTTTATAAGACGGGACTGCATAGATTTTGCCGCCAACAGATGCCGCTGTCCAGTAATTTTCCGGGATCATTGCATATAAATCCGGCGCTTCTGATTTTAAAAGCTCTGAAATATCCATAAAAATCCCGGTCGATACTTCTGCGTTGTAACGGCCCTGGTCAGTAAACAGGATGTCAAATTCTTCGCCAGAGTTCGCAATAATACTCCTGCGGTTGTCCCAGTCAGCCCAAGGGACGATTTCCATATCTACATTTACGCCGATCTTTTCTTCCAGATATGGATTAATCTGTTCCAGCCATGCATCATAGTTGTCCGGTTTGCCATTGCCTACGGTAATCCATTTGAGGGTAACGGTTTCCCCGGAATCATCTCCGCCGCCTGCATTGGCATCGTCCCCGCCGCCTGCATTGGCATCATCCCCGCCGTTTGCATCGGATTGATTATCGGAGCCTGAATTTGTACCCTCTCCCGCATCACTTCCGCAGCCAGCCAATGCGCCTGCACCCAATACACAGGTAAGTAACATTGCCATCAATTTTTTCCTCTTCATACTTTTCTCCCTTCCTTAATATATATATGATCTACGTACACCTTTTCGATTAACCTTTTACAGCCCCAACGGTAAGCCCGGAAATGAAGTACCTCTGGAAAAACGGATAAGTACATGCAATCGGTATGATAATGATAACCGCCATAGCCATCCTTGCGCCTTCCTTTGGCATTGCATTCGCATACTGCTGCATCGTTAAGCCCATCGACGGGTTATTTGCCATAACCTCAATGTTCCTTTGTATGTAATTTAACAGCGCCTGCAATGAATACAGCGATGTATCGGTAATATACAAAGATGCCTGGAACCAGTCATTCCAGTAGCCGAATGTCAAAAACAGCGCGATCGTTGCCAGCATCGGCTTTGACAACGGCAGCGCGATCTTAGAAAAGATCGTAAGCTGGCTTGCACCGTCTATTTGCGCCGATTCAATGACGGAATCCGGAATATTCGTCTTAAAAAACGTCCGGCACACCGTGACATTAAACGATGATAAACACAACGGCAGGATCAACGCCCATACTGAGTCCTTCAATTGCAGCATCTGTGTATTCACAACATACGAAGCAATCATACCACCGCTGAAGATCATTGGGATAAATACAATCATCGTCAGCAGACCATTCAGTTTAAAATTGCTTCTGGAAAGCACATAGCCCATTGTACTTGTCAAAGCAAGCCCCAGCACGGTGCCGACAACTGCTACAAAGATGGAAACCCCAAGGGCACGCAAGATCATGGCCCCTTCATCAAACAGGAACTTGTATGCCTCCAGCGAAAAGCTTTCCGGTATGAACTGGTAGCCGTTCATCTGTATGGATTTCTCAGAGGTAATGGAAATCATAAATACAAAAAATACCGGTATAATACAGATTGCCGCAAGCACACAGAAAATAATATTGAACGCCAGATTGGTCTGCGGCTTTATCCTGTTCAGCCTCGATACCGCATCCTCGTTTTCTCTTGTTTTAGCCATAGCAACCTCCTATATAATCGCACTGTCTTCGTCAATTTTCTTGACTATCGCATTTGCCAGCAGTATCGTAATACAGCAGGACACCGACTGGAAGAATGTGGCAGCAGATGTCATGCCAATTGGCGTAGACGACTTCAGGGCGTTAAATACATAGGTATCTATGGTCGCTGTCGTATTAAAGATAGACCCTGACGCACCCTGCGAAACTTGGTAGAACAATCCAAAATCGGAATTGAAGATCTTGCCGACATTCAGGATAAACATCATGATTATGACATTTTTTAAGCATGGCAGTGTAATATGCCAAATCTGCTGGCGCTTATTCGCCCCATCCATAACCGCCGCTTCGTACAGCGTACTGTCAATCCCGGTAATGCTGGATAAATATATGACCATATTATAGCCTGTGTTTTTCCAAATCTGCATAAAAACAAGGATAAACGGCCATACTTCCGGCTTCATGTACCACTGTACTGCTTCACGCCCAGAACCCCGCAGCATATTATTGAGCATACCGCTGTCTACGTTTAAAAATGCATCCACGAAATAGGCTACTACAACCCAGGACATAAAATACGGGAAGAACATCAATGTCTGGTACACTTTGGATTTGCGCTTGCTGTGCAAAAGGCTGATCATAATGGCAAACCCAACCGACAATACCAGGCCCAGCACAATAAATACGACATTATACAAAATCGTATTCCGCAAAATGACAAACAGGTCATTGGACTTGATCAGGAACTCAAAGTTCTTAAACCCAGCCCAGTCACTGTGCAGCACATTGTAGATAAACCCTTTGCCCGGAATCGCCTTATAGTTCTTAAACGCTATAATCAGCCCAAACATCGGCATAAAACAAAACAGCAGGTACCAAATGCTCCCTGGCAGTGCTAACAGCGCAAGTTCCGTATCATTCCTTGACCAAGCACGCTTTTTGTACTTCTTTTTCTCATTTCCCATGTTTTCCTCCTTTCTTGTTAACTAAAAGTTGTTAACATTTGTCGTGAGTAAAGATTAACATTTTCGCCAAGTTTTGTCAATAGTGTTTTGTATCGAATTTAAATATCTTTTATCTATTGTTAAAAACGACAAATTTGAGCCACTGTATTATCCCATTTATTTCAATTTGACCAAAGGTCAAGTTTTGCCGCATTTTGTCCTTTGTTTTTAAAATGTTAACTTTTGTTAAAAAATTTCCTTTGCTTTTCACGCTGCCGCATGATATACTAGTATATATTGCAAATGAAGGAAAGATAGGAAAACTATACCAATCAGAAAAGGGGAACCAATGAGTAAAGTAACAATGCAAGACATCGCGGATTCCCTTGGGATTTCGCGGGTCACAGTCTGGAAAGTATTTAAAAACCAAAGCGGTGTGTCTTCTGCACTGCGGGAAAGCGTAATCAATAAGGCAAAGGAACTCGGCTATACAAAAACCAGCCTCCCTTATACCCCTTATGAAGAAGAAAAAACCGTTTCCCTAATCATTTCAAGGCCGGACTCCTCCACCTTCTGGACGAACATCATCCACCGGATGGCGCAGGAGCTATCCTGCCATAATGTAAACATGATGTACACCTATATGCCGTCTGCCTACACGGAAGGTTTTTCCATGCCAGCCATTTTAAGCAGCGGAGACGTACAGGGCGTCATTGTGCTAAATGTTTATGATGAAACCCTGGTCCGCCTAACCGACGAACTGGAACTGCCAAAAGTCTACCTTGATACCGTGCCCCAGATCCGCACGCAGGAACTGCATGGCGACCTGATACTCCTGGAAGGCCATTCCACCATCTATCAGATCACTGCGTCCGTCCTTTCCCGTGGCCTGACGCACCTTGGATTTATTGGCGATATTCATTATGCCCGTACAAACTTAGACCGGTATGAAGGGTTTTGCCACTGCATGGAAGACCATAAACTGGCCATAGACCAGCAGGTGTGCCTGACGCACAGCATTGGTATTTTCTCCTACCACCAGGAGCTGTGCGCTTTCCTTGATTCCTTGGAAACACTGCCGCAGGCGTTTATCTGCGCCAGCGATTATATTGCGCATTTCCTGCGGTTTTATTTTGTGGAGCATACGGACCGGATCCCGGATGGGATTTTGGTTACCGGGTATGATGGGAGCCGTGAGTATCCAAATGTAGATAAGCTGATCACAACGGCAAATGTACATACTGGGCTTTTGGGGAAGCGGCTGTCGATGCAGATTATTTACCGGATGGAACATGCGGATGCGCCTTATGAGGTGACTTATATTAACCCGGAGGTAGTTTACCGGGATTCGGTGCTGAGGTGAACGGCGAACCCATTGAACTGTTACGTATCCAGCCATTGCAAACCGCTTCGGGATGGGTTGCTAAACGCCAGCGGCGTTTGTTCAGCAACGGCCGAAACGGAGTGGAGGCCGGATACCTGCAGCCACTACAGTTTCATACGGCCAGCGCAGTAAATGCGCAGGCCGATCTGGACTGTTACCTGATATGTTACTATTCACGGCCTGGGGGCCGCTCACAGTAACCATTCGGGGCGATATTGGAAGTTTGCTTCGCAAAATCGCCCCTCACTCCTGAATCATGTTCCCACGGAATGCGCAGTTTATGCGCATTCCTGCCCGTAAATAGTAACTCTGATATTAACAACAAAATAAATAAAAAGTAAAATAATGTTGCCAAAATATGTAAAGTATGTTACTGTAACCTTAGCTCAGACAAAATGCGCATTTGATGAGGACGTAACCGCAAATTTTTTAAATTTTCTGAAAAATAAACAGAAACTTTAGAAGGTATAGATACAGGAGGTATTTTGCAATATGAAAAAAACAACACGCAAAGCCCTGTCAAGGGCTGCCGCTCTTGCCGCTGCCGTTACTGTTGCCGGCAGCGCCGTACCAGTACATGCCAGTGATACGCTGCCGTACCTCGGCAAAAGTGCAAAGGGGGAAAACCAGGCTTATGCACACGGATACCGTGCGGAAGACCTGCTGGACTGGACGCCGGAAACGGATCCTTATGGGGATCTGATGCGTGCCAGGGTACCGCTGCAGAAACGGAATGCGCCGCTTGCAGCAACACAGGCGAATCCAAATCTGAACAGCGAAACAGAATATTTTACATTGACCGGCGACTACGGCAACGCCTTTTTTGACGCATATCCTTATACCAATGAATTCAGCCAGTATTTGTTTAATTTCTGGCAGTATGCCGATTATTATGGTTCTTGGCATGGGCTTCCGACGCAAGAGGTACCAGAGGAATTGTACCTTAACGAACGCGGCGTTGAAGATTCCTGGAAATACCGCAAATTTGAATTCGGCCTGGTCAATGCGCCAAATGCCGCTTATACAAATGCGGCGCATAAAAATGGGGTCCTTTCCATTGGCTGTATTTTCCTGCCGCGTACCGGCTTAAAGCATTCTGCACTACTGACAAGGGATGCGGACGGGAAATTCCCATATGCGTCCAAACTCGCAGAAATGTGCAAATATTACGGTTTTGACGGATGGTTTATCAACCAGGAAGAAAAGATCCCGGCTGCTGACATCCCGCTTTATAAACTGTTTATGAAACAGCTGCGCGAAGACGGCGTTTACGTACAGTGGTATGATTCCATCCATAATGAAACAGGCGCCATTACTTATGAAAACGAATTTAACATTGTTAACTCACCATTTGTAAAAGAAAATGATACCCAATACAGTGATTCCATTTTCCTAAATTACTGGTGGGATGCAGATAAAATGAAAAATTCTGCCGCACATGCAAAATCGCTTGGGCTTGACCCGCTTACCACCGTATTTACCGGTATCGAAGCAGGCGGCGACCGCTGGGAACAAAAATATGACCTGCGCGATAACCTGGACGCTAACGGGCAGCCTTTGAATGCGATTGCTTCCTTGGGGACTGATTTCGTACACAGCGGCCTAGACGAAGATTTTGACGGTGGAAACGACAACCTTGCTATGCGCCGTGAAAAAGATGAATTCCAGTGGATGGCATTTGAACGCGAACGCCGCTGGTGGTCAGGCCCGGCCGGCGACCCTTCCAAAGCAAGCGTAACGGCAGACCGCGGTACCTATAAAGATGCACCGGAAATCGGCATTGGTACGCAGGAAAAACAGACGTTTGACGGCGTGGCCGCTTATATTGCAGAACGGTCTGTGATCAACGGGGACACCTTTGTTACAAATTTTAACACAGGGCATGGGCTGGAATACTGCCAAAATGGAACCGTTTCCAACTCCAATGAGTGGTCAAATATCAATATCCAAGACATCCTCCCAACCTGGCAGTGGTGGATCGAATCCAAAAATGGAAAACTCCATGCAGATTTTGATTATGGCAAAAAATATACCAAAAACTACGACAATGGCAAAGAAGATGTCCTCGGCAAAACCGGAAGTTTTGACTTCCAGCAAAAAGGCGCGTACAATGGCGGATCATCGCTCGTCCTATACGGCGATGCCAGCGCAGGCGATTTCCTGCACCTGTATAAGACAGACTTAACGGTAAAAGCCAGCTCCGCTATGGATATTACGTTCCAAAAAGTTTCCAAAGACAAAGCAAAGCTCCAGCTTGGCGTGGTCTTTGCAGACAACCCAGATAAAGTTGTAAAACTAAATATCAAAAATTCGGAAAAAGCAACAAACGGCTGGACAACCGCAACCGTTGACCTATCCAAATACAAAGGAAAGAAAATCGCAGCATTCGGCCTTGCAGTTGCTTCCAAAGCCAACAATTACCAGGTAAATATCGGCCAGATGGCTTACAAAAGTGCGAAAGCCCAAAAACCGTCTGCCCCAACCGGCCTAAAAATTGAAAAGGCATATGATACCGGTGAAATGGTTATTTCCTGGAATATGGCCCCTTACAGCGAGGTCAAACAGTACAATGTCTACACAGTTGTAAACGGTAAAGAACGCTATATGGGCGGTACCTACGACGAAGTTTTCTATATCAAAGACGGCTATGATACCAGCGGCAAAGTGCAGATCCGCCTGAAAGCCGTTTCCAAAGACGGCACAGAAAGCAGCGCTGCAAAAGTATCCTATGACTACAGCAAAGCAGCCAAAGACGTTTCCGTAACAGCAGAAGACGGCAAGCTGATGGTTTCCTGGACAGGCGGAAAAGCCGATGTAACGGTAAAGAAAACATACTGCACCGATACCCAATCCTGGAAGGCTTCCGGCACCAGGCACGCCGTAGTCACCGTACCTACCGGTGCACAGGCAGACGGCGCAAGGTACACAATGAAAATAAAAGCTTCCAACGGCACTGTAACTACATATGACGGCCGCATGGATGATAGCTTCTGCCTGCCATATTCCGGCGCAGTGAAAAACGGCACGCTGACCGCCCCACTGTCCAAAGACTGGTATAAGCTTATTTATAAGACGGTTACAAACGGAGTTACTTCCGAAGAAAAAACCATTACCCGCTATGAAAGCGAGATGCCGAATGTCGCAGGTGCAGACGACATCCTTGTCGTATTAGAAGACTATCAAGGAAACCGTTCCACCGAAACCACTATCCACAACGATGCCCCAATCAGCGTCACCCCTACCGATGCTTCCATTAAGCCTGGTGCGACACAGCAGTTTACGGCCGAAGCACGCGGAACCGGCACAGGCAAGCCAGTTGCATGGAGCATAGAACGTGCAAAATCTACCGGAACCACAATAGATGCCGCTGGGCTTCTTACCATAGGCTCCGACGAAACTGCAAAATCCATAACGGTTAAATGCTGCTTGGCAGATGATGCTTCTGTATGGGCAGGCACTACTGTCAAAGTGGAATTGGAAGAAACTGCAAAATAAAGCTATAAATTTCATCCAATCTTAGCTGTTTTATAAAAACGGCTTACGGACATCAACTCCTTAGCCCCTCAATCTTTGAAGGGCTGGGGAGTTTTTATTTACCTCTGCTTCCATCCTTTTTACTATGGAACTGCCAAAAAATAACAAGTTATTTTCTGACAGTTCCTATGCTATGTATACTGCACACCAGTTAAATTTACAGTATAACCAGGCTGCAGTATAATAGCCGCAAAACTGGAGCAAACCTATATGTAAATACAGATCTGCTCCAGCCTTCTTTCATTCATCTTTACCTGGCCTGCGGCAGCCCGTCAGACAGTCCGATAGCCAATTTTACTTCTTTCTGATGATCCGGTAAAAAACGGTTAGAATAATCCCCACTATATTCAACCCACAGGCAATCAAAAAAGCATTCTGATAAACTCCAGTCGACTCATAAACGCTGCGCATAATCTGCGGCCCAAAATATCCCGCCAGTGCAAAACCAATGAACATAATTCCATAATTTACACTGTTATTGCGCGCCCCGAACTGGTCTGCCGTAAAGCCCGGATACACTCCCATAAAAGAGCCAAAGCTGACTCCGACAATACAAATTCCAATATAAAATAACATCTGCTGTCCATCTGCGGAAAAGAACAGGCACAGCATTCCGGCAATGCACAAAATACATGCTGTCATCAGCGTATTGATCCGGCCAATTTTATCCGATATGTATCCCGCCGCAATTCGCCCTAACGCATTAAAAAGGGCAAGGATCGATACTGCCGCGCTCGCCGCAATCGCTGTCATCCCGATCATTCCCTGTGCCATCGCTGATGCCTGGGAAATAATCATCATGCCGCTGAAAGCTCCGCTGGTAAGCAGAAGCAGCATAACATAAAATACCGGTGTCTTTATCATCTCTTTCCAGTCCATGTCTGCCGTGCCTTTTTGAGCTGCAGGCGGCTTGTACCCTGCCGGGGCATACCCCTGAGGACACTGCTCCAAAAACTGCGTACTGATTAAAATGATAACCAGAAAAACCGCTCCAACCGCTTTAAACGCAGTGGTAGCACTAAAACGGCTTACAATAACAGTAACAACAGGAGGCAGTATTACGGAACTCATTCCATATACAGCGGTCGTAATCCCACCAATCAGCCCCCGCTTATCCGGAAAATATTTCACGCTCGTAGAGATAGTTGCCCCATAGGCCATCCCAAGCCCCAGCCCGGCTATCAATCCATAGCTGACAACCAGAAAAGAAACGCTGGTTGCGAAACCAGAAACCACCATGCCGCCGCCAAACATAATACCGCCCAGTGCAATCACCTTTTTCGGCCCCAGCTTGTCATTGGCCGCTCCGCCAGAAATCATCGTGATAGGCCCTACCGCATTTGCTATTGTATATACAATGGCCAGATCACCCGACGTTACATCCAGCCCAAAAGCATTGTTAAAATGCTCTGCCATCGAAGCCGCAAACACACTCCATGCATAAATCGAACCTAAACACAAATTTACCAAACATGCTGCTGCTAGTATAACCCATCTTTTTTTATCTAAATCCATGATCCTTTTCCCGCTTTCTTTTAAATATCCAGCGCAGCATGGTAGCCCCAGTAGACGGCATTTGTAATCGTCGATACTTTTGCCGCATCACCGATTACTCTTACAAAAGGCGCCGCATCCCGCAGTTTTTCCACCATATCTGTGCGCGGACGCTGTCCCAGGGCACAGATTACCGATTTACCAGGAACAAGCTGCTTGCCGCCATTCTTATCTTCACAAAGAATTCCATCCGCTGTAACTTCCAAACCTTTGTATCCGGTATATACGGTTACATATTTCTCGATTTCTTTTAAAAGCAGCGGACGATGACGCACATTTGCATCTGGAGCAAGCTCATCGCGCATTTCTACCAGACTGACTTTTTTTCCTTCCATGCCCAGATGAATTGCACACTCGCATCCGGCAAGGCCGCCGCCAAATACGGCTACTTCATCACTGACCTTTTCTTTTTCCAGATAATAGTTATTGACGATTACCACATTGTCCCCGTCCAGCCCAGGAATCGGCGGTACCAGCGGCGTGGAGCCGACTGCGATAATCAATGCGTCTACATTCTCATTCTCCACGTATTCTTTCGTAGCCTCTGTGTTCAGACGGATTTCCACACCTGCTTTTTGGGCCAGTAGCTTGTATGTACCAGCCAGCTCGTACATTTCATGTTTAAAAGGAAGCGCCTGCTCACTCTTTAAGATACCACCCACTTCTGACTCTTTTTCACACAGGATAACCTGATGCCCCTTCCTGGCTGCTGTATATGCCGCATACAGCCCACCCGGGCCACCGCCTGCAACAAGCACTTTTTTCTTCTCCACAGCCGGGATTATATCCGTGCCTTCCATTTCACGTCCAATCAGCGGATTCACCGTACACCTTCTAGTAGAGGTAGCCGCCCTTTCTGCCATACAGGTAAAGCAGCGGAGGCATTTTACAATTTCATCCTCACGGTTTTCTACAACCTTCCTTGGCAGGAACGGATCAGCCAGAAGCGCTCTGGCCATATATACCACATCTGCTTTACCGCTGGCAATAATTTCCTCCATTTGATGAGGATCATTTAAGCCTCCTAATGTGGCTACCGGCACAGATACATGTTTTTTGATTTCCGCCGCCAGATATACATTACACCCATGTTCTTTAAACATAGAAGGATGCGTATCCCCAAATCCTCTCTGGTACGTACCGGCAGATACGTGGAGCAGGTCAATATAAGGCTCGATCTGCTGTGCGATCCTGCAGCCTTCTGCAAGGTCATAGCCCCCTTCAAACAGCTCGGAGCCGCTTAGTCGGAATTCAATCGGGAATCCATATCCAACGGCCTTTCTCACTGACTTTAGTACTTCTACTGCTAGACGGCAGCGGTTTTCAAGGCTTCCGCCGTATTCATCCGTCCGCTTATTAAAATATGGAGAAAAGAACTGATTCAGCAGCCAGCCGTGGCCGCCATGTACCATAATCATTTCAAAGCCTGCCCGTTTTGCCAGGCCAGCTACTTTACCATAGGATTCTACAATTTCTGCAATCATCTCTTTTGTGAGGGCTTTTACTTCTACACCATCCGGACGGGTGACATCACTTGCTCCCCACTGGTTCATCGATTTCTGTTTCGTTTTATCTGTCATATAAGTCCCTGCATACATACCAGAATGCGATAATTCTAAGCTCGGCATAGCTCCATGGCGGCGTATCGCATCCGCAGTATAGGTAGCTGCCGCAAGAGAATTCAACACTGCCGTATCCAAATGGTACGCATGCGAACCGTCCGTCTTTGGATGCACCATACATTCACTGACGGTAACAGCAGCCGCACCGCCTTTCCCCCTTAATTCATAAAACGCAGTTGATTTTGGTCCTATGCAGCCGTCATTTGTAATGTCTGTACCTCCCATCGGAGCAGAAAACATACGGTTTCGAAATGTCACCCTTCCGATCGTAATAGGGCTTGACAGGTGTGGAAATTTACGTTCCATTGATTTTCCTCCTCTATCCTTATATTGTTATTTTCTTAACAATATAAGGATAACATCAAAAAAAGCTGTTATCTATCAACAAAAAGATAACAGCTGTCAACAAATAATTGATACACGCTTCCCATTTTAGAACATATCCAAAAGCTTACGTATCACCTTTTCTTTTTTACGGTCTTCCCTGCACACGATAGATATTCTCCATGAAAAAGCATCCTGCAATTTAATCCTATGCAAATGATCCATGCTTATATCCTGTTTATGTATATTTGTATCAATCCCAATCCCCATCCTTTCCCTGCAGAAACGATAAATCAACTGGCTTTCCATTAACTTAATGTGAATGAGAGGTATAAATCCAAAATCTTTGCATCGGCTTAAAAAGCTGTGGTAGCAGGAATACCTTTCATTCAGTATAATCAGCGGCTCATCCCTCAGGTCGCCAACGGAAAGCTGCTCCCTATCATATAGCGGATGCCCTTCATATACTAAAGCATCCATCCCGATTTGATACACTTCTCTTGCATATAATCCGTCCTGCCCAATACTGCCGATGACAAACCCAACATCAATCACCCGCTGAAATATCCGGTCAACCACCCCCTGATTTTCCAGTTCTTCCCACTGCAGCTGTATATCAGGATTTTCTGATCTAAATTGGTCCAGCTTTTGAAATGGAAACACATTTAATACACCGCACGAAAATCCAAGCTGAAGCTCCCGGTCCATCCGCTCAATTCGGCGTATCCCAATCTCTAGATCCTCCAGCCTGTCTAATAATTCCCGGCTATTTTCATACAGGTACGCTCCGCTTGCCGTCGGGCACAGCCCTCTTACGGAACGTTTGAAAAGGGTTACCTGCAGTTCTGCCTCCAGCCTTGTAATAATTCTGCTGAGTCCTTGGGGTGAAATAAAAAGCTGCTTTGCTGCCTGATTGATTCCCCGTTCTTCATATACACGGCAAAAACACCTAAGATCCTTTGTATCCATTGTATCTATCCCCTTATCTTGACTGTGCCGCCAAATCCCGCCATAGCATGCCCATTGAAGTGGGAAAGTACAGGGCAGGAATCTTAGAATATGCGGCCTTTACCACTTCTGAATGTCTAATACTTATTCCAACTATCTTATCATACCCTAAACAGCCTTTTGCAGGTTGTTTCATCCCCATTTGGATATTCAAGTATATAAACATCCTGCACAGGTTTCGTCTTATCCAGCAGCCTCAAATAATGTAGTGAGTCATAAGTTATCAGCTATCATAATATGATTCTGGCCAAGCGCTTCCATTGTGTATGCGGATTTGCTATATATATCATCTTTCTGCTCATTTAACGTTGGAAACTCATCCTGCATATTATCCGGCATCTTGGGATTTCCCTTATAAAGGTTGTGGAATATTACCTGCTCTTTATCTGTGCGCCTAATTTCCAAATACTTTGCAAAATTATAACTATGTGTTGCCACAAAAATCTGGACGCCATTCTTTTGTAATTCCAGCAGGATTTCGGCTACAGTTGGAAATAACTCTGGATTTAAATTTGCCTCCGGTTCGTCCCACAAAAGAACTGTACCTTCTTCCAAAAGTCCATTCCGAATCAGTTTCCAAATTAATCCCAGCTTACGCAGCCCTTCCGCTTCAAGTGAAAAGACCACCCTGTGCCCGTCTTTTTTCATCACATAAAATGAATCATCTTCCTGGATGACCGTACCATCGATCACATCACTTATTTTCTCCAAAATACCATTCATGGCAATCGGAATTTCCTTAGTTTCCGGCAATGATGCTAAAATGAATATCCTCCCTGATTTCATCAAACCTTGTGTACAAAGGCCCAAAATCAACTTCATGCGAAAAAAGGTGCATCGTTTTAAGGTATATTTACAAATGCCGCTTATACCATTTAATTAAATCTTTTCTGCTTTCATCAAACCATTCAGTCGATATGTACACGTTCTTTCCATTAAATTGAACAGGCTTGCTATAATATCTGCATTTTCTGCCTTTCCCCTTATTATCCTCCCTATTATTGGCCAAAACCGGATACACAACCTTACAAAAAGTCTTCCTGGAAAATTGTTTTTCTTTCAGTAACTCAACTTCTTCTTCCGTCAATTTCCCCTCTGATAGTAGTTTTTCAACAAGCCGATACGCCAATTGCCCTGCTGTTATTGCGTTATAAGTTGCTTCATTATTAATATCAAATGTCGCCTTAACCAAATAGCGCAGATCAGATGAGTCAAATTTGAAATATTCACATAACTCTCTTATGGCCGCCGTCTTAGATTGGGAGCTGAGATTTGTAGTAATATAAACTGACGGCCCTATCTCATAAGGGCTACGAAGCCTGCCCGCATCAGTCCCGCTCCATGAATTTTCCATTGCTACATACCCAGCCGGATCCATATTATAAACAGTCACATTGATTTTCCGGTAAGCATCTGTAATATTTTCAGTCTGCAGCTCGTCACCGAGAAGAATCATTTTCAGAATGGTCTTATTGGTAAAATCATAGTCTTCATCATCCCAGCAAATCCATTTATCCTCTTCCTGCGAATCATAATCGGTCTCGGCCATAGGCCAGATACGCTCCGCCAATTTATATAATTGCCTGGCGCGCTCAAGGATTTCCTGTTCTCCCCAAACCACACAATTTTTGATATAATCATTCAGCCGCAGCTTACTCACTTCAAACCCTTTCTCCGGCAAAGTTTTCTTTTTTGTAAAACTGAGGTTGCTGTAATCGCTGTTGTATGCTGTTAATGTCAAATTTCCAACTGTATCAATATATTTGGAATGCACCAATTCCCATTGTTCCCCTAACTCGCCCTTCCATTCTTCCGTTAAAGTCTGAGGCATGACATGCTCTATCGTTAAAGTCCCATCGTTTATCTGTTCTTCAACCGCTACCAATTCTCGGTTTTCAAAATTTTCCAACCGTTCAAAAAAGTATTTTCTAACAGATGCCTTTGCGTTATAAAGCTCAAAAGACATAAATTTATCCGCAAAATCATGATCATTTGGAAAGCGGCTTTTTCCCATTTTGTTCAACAGAGAAAATTTAAAAGCGTCAATGTATGCCGTACCATCTTTCTCTAGCAATTTTTCAATCTCTGCTCCCAGGCTTACAAATAATTTATTATAATATTGCGTTCCCAATCCGCATATGATTCTTCGAGCCATATAGCTTTCCAAAGTACAGAACGCTTCCGTTAGTTCAGCATCACTTAATTGTTTCTGCTCATGGGCAATAAATAACTCCAATAAAATGGGAGTACAACTATTGATTTCCAATTTATTAATCCTGGCCAAAACAGCTTCATAATGATTCCTCTTTTTCATAGGCTGGCGGATAGTTTTGTAAAAGCCCGCATATAGAAGAATATCTTCGAAAGTCTCTTCTATTGTACAGACCTGATGTATACAAAAGTTTTTAAAGCCGAAATACAATCTGTCTTCCCTAAATAAATCCCTTGTCTTCACCGCCAAATAATACCGAATAAATATTTTCATGTCATTATGGGGTACCAGCTCCTCTAATGATTCCCAATATTTTTTATAAAAAGACTCCTGCTTTGCCGCAGGCATTCCCATAAGAACATAATTTCTAATCTTATCTGACTCGTCCAATCCTAAACCAGTGGAATTTAAACTTTCAAAAATAAGCTGCGGATCATCACCATCTTGCGGTTTTAGGCTGATATTAACAATGATCAGCTTCATAATCGCATCATAAAGCCCTTTAATCTCCTGGGCATTTCGTTTAGATATTTCATTAAATAGATAATTGTAATTTGCTGTAATATTGTTATTGGCAATCGGCTCACCATTTTCTATTAAACGGCCATATGCCTCATCATCGCCCTGAATCAGCTTAAGCTTCAGCTTTTTTTCACTGTCTGCATATACATCTGTCAAGTACGCATCTGTAATTTTCCTTGGATTCACCCCTGTATCAATATCAGGATGCTCGATAATATAATTCCTGATTGCCAGAAGGAGCAGTGAAACAGTGGTAATCCTCTGCTGGCCATCAATTATAATATGTTCATTACAGCCGCCAACATCATTGGAAACATATACAATGCTGCCGAAGAAATGGGAAACATAATTGTGTTCATAAACACTCATCAAGTCTTTAAGCAAAGACTCACAATTTTCACGTTTCCAACTGTATGCTCTTTGATACACGGGGATAACAAATTTTTTATCCGCTCCATCCAAGAAACGGAACATTGATATTTCTTTGGCATCCATGCTCTGATCCACCCTTCTTCAATTTCTTTCTGTAAAACCAATATAGCTATAATAATTCAACTTGAATTATAGCACAAATAACAGTGGCAGTACATGATTTTTAACAGCAAAAAAGCCCCGCGGCCAGTTCCAGTTTGGATTTTTTTCTGCCACATGCGGTATCCAAGCGGAAGCGGTCAGGCGCTACTTTCCACATCCATCTGTGTGTCCGGAATCTGCAGCCAGACATAAAGCTGCGGATATTCCTCAAAACAAAACGGAACCAGATTGGCTCCGTTTTGTTTTATCCAGTATGAAACTCAAAATTTCTAAAATCAAATTCTTTTTGGGGAAATTTTCTTAAAACCCTGTGATCTCCCCGTTATAATATTTCATGATCAGCTTTGCGTCTGTCAGGTTCACTTTCCCGTCGCCATTTACATCCGCATTCGCTTTCTGCCTGCTGTCCAGCGTCTTTGCACCGTTGTAATGCTGCATAACCAGCTTTGCGTCTGTCAGGTTTACTTTCCCATCCTGGTTGACGTCCCCTGCTACAGCAGGTGCTTCCGCTTCGGTTATTGCAATACGCGCAGGCACACGGTGTTCTATTTCCACTGCCTGCTGGCCTGCGGCGTCATTCCATTTCATATGCGTGACACAAAGCGTTGTCTTGCCAGTAGAAGCATTCCCCGCTGTATGCAGCCGTATCTGCAGCATCTGCCCGCCATCCTGTACCGCAATGCCGGAAGAATACTGCACAGAAAAAATCCCTGTGGACGGGTCAAACGAACAGGACTGCGCTTTACCATCTTGTGCAGGAAGGATGTCCGCCTTTTCTACTGTGAACAGGCTGCTGTCATATTCCAGTGTGCCTTCTATAGAAACTATTTCCTGCGGGGAAGACGCGCCGCTGCCCTTTAAATTTACCGACATTGTAATGGTATCGCCCTGCCTGCATTCTGATACGTCCAGTGTGTTTTCTATATCCCATACAGACCCGTCTGCGTATGCATCCATTGCAAACCCGCAGATAACCATTGCCAGGCTGATGATTACCGCCGCTGCTTTCCCGATCCTTTTCACTTCTTTTCCTCCCCGTGTCTCCTTACCGCAAGCACCAGCGCCAAGATGCCGCATGCTGCAGCGATTATCAGGAAAATATCATTGCCAAGCCCTGCGCCTGTTTTATAATTCTGGTCCGGCTTTGCTCCCCCGCTGCCTGATGCTGGCGCTAACTGTGCGTTTTGTACAGATGTATGCTGTACGCCGCTGTCTGCGACAGCCACCTGCGTACTGGCTGCTACTGTATGGGAAATGCCCTGCGCCTCTCCGGTATCTGCGTTGGCGGTATCCACCGCCTGCTGCTGCAAAGAACCGCTTTTTCCTTCTGCATGATCATTATTTTCTGAATTATTTTTATTTTCAGCATTTCCCGCTTCCTGTGTTTTTGAACCCTCTGCGTCGTCTTTTTTATCTGCATCATTATCCCTGACATCCGCTGTTTCCGGCACATGCACCCGGCCTGAGACTTTACAATCCGTAACCGCAGCCAGGTCTGCATCCGCCATATCCCTCAGCGAAAGCGTGACCGGGATAGAGGATGTATCCGAAACAGCCTGGAACCGCACCGTTACGACTGTGCCATCCGCGGAATAGCTGCTGTCACAGACTACGGACAGGTTCACCTCACTGCCTGTGTCAGACGCCATCTTCATATCATTCCCGGAAAAACCGCTATTCCAGGAAGCGCTCTCGTAGCTTAAAACACTGCTGTCATAAGCCAGCGCCGCCCCAAGCGTACTGACCGATGGGTTGCCGCTCAGGTTTACGCTTACATTTACATAACCGCCCTCTGACACGCCCGCTGCATCTGCCGAAGCGGACAGGGATGGGGATGCTGCCGCATTTGCTGGATATGCCTGCATTATGCAGGCAAACAGCATGGCTATGAACAGGCATGGTAAGTATTTCCTTATGTCTTTCATATCCAATTCCTTTCTTATACTCATGAATACAATAATCTGCCCGGGTTACTGTAGTACCCTAAGTGGCCTGCTGTATATATCCACAGACATTAACCGGTCCGGACAACTTTTTCACCCGCTGTATCATCCGTAACCACAGCCATGCCGATGCTTCAATCTCCTACGGCATGACTGCTGTGCTGTAATTTTTTGTACGCTTTTCACCCTGTTTCCTCCATTACCTACACTATTTTACCTGCACATTGCGAACTTTACTATAGTCTCCGTAAATCTTCCTGCCTGTAGAATCAACGCTATAAGCACGCACTTTAACATAATACGTTTTACCTGTCTTCAACTTCTTTAATGTCTTCTCTGCAGAACCAGCAACAACCCGATTCGTGGATGCGGTTGTAAATTTTTTACTTGTAGAATAAACAATCTCGTATCCCTTAATGTCAGAATATTTTTTATATTTCACAACCATAGTTCCGGCTTTTTCTGATTTCAACGAAGTGATTTGTTCCTTCGAAAGTTTTGCGATTTTTCGCCAACGTGCATACAAAGTCGTTGAAACATTTAAAACCGTCTTCTGACTTACCTTTTTACCATTAACCGGCTGCATGTACCAGCCAAGGAATTTGTAATTCTTTCTTTCAACCTTTGGCAAAATACCTAAAGAATCATCTTGTAACAATGTCATTTTCTGACGGCTCAGATTCTTACCACCATTCTTATCAAAATTCACAATGTAATAGAGGATCTTGATAGCTGGCTTGCCAGTCATCGAAGTATTTCCAGTTTCAGGCGCTGTAGTGCTGTCTCCTGTATTCGCGCCATTTCCTCCGCCACTTGAACTATTTCCTCCGGCGGAAGCATTCCCACTGCCAGACGAACTTCCCCCAGCGGAAGTATTTCCACTGCCAGATGAACTTCCTCCGGTAGAAGCATTTCCGCTGCCGGACGAACTTCCCCCAGTGGAAGTATTTCCACTGCCGGATGAACTTCCTCCGCCTGAATTGTCACCATCGCCATTTGAAGGGGCAGTTACCTCAACAACACATGACGCCTCCACTCCACTGCCATCCTGTGCCTTGACGGTAATCGTTGCCTTGCCCGCGCGAACCGCTGTAACAAGCCCCGTCTGGTCAACAGTTGCAACAGAAGGATTGTCGGATGACCAGAGAAGCGTTTGATTAGCAGCGTTTGAAGGGGCGATTGCAGCATTCAGCTTCAAGTAACCACTTTCTGTTACCGCGCCATTTTTCAGATTAAGAGTGATTGACGAAACCAAAACGGTTGTGGCCTCATCCCCCACAGAATTATTAACTATTGCATATAAACTAAAATGATTGGTTTCAAAAACCAAATAATTGCCGTCAATTCTGGAATCCATCTTTGTCCATGATCCATCTTTGTCCTGCCGGTAAACAGATGATTTGTTCTTATCAAACGTTTTCGGTATTGGTATCCGTACTGTTACATTTGTATTTATTTCTTGTTCTACATTATCTTTCGTAAAACAAATATTATAAATTTCATATTGGCCTGTTTGTGCTGCAACAGCGTTTTCTAAAGAGGACGCTATATCCTCCTTCTCCGATACGCGGAATACCTGTAAAACAGCTTCTCCAACTGCTGCCGGATTCTCTGGCTTTACAGTAATTCCATGTATGGTAGGCGCTGATGTTGTACTTATAACAATTTCCGATTTTGAAATTCCTTTACAGATTTGCCCAATCTGAGTGATATAATCTGTATATTTTTGTATTCCAAACATCACCTTCAACGCCGCACCAGCCGGCCCCATATAATTCTGAATAACATCCCATCCTGCACCTATAACATCCTTATAAAAATTTTCACCCAGTTTTTCCGCAGTTAAAATCTCATTCCCCTGCAAAACAATTGCATTCGCCGCATCTCCGTATCCTGCTGTTATTCCTTCTTTCAATTGATCTGAGAGGAATTTTTTAGTTTTGGATTCAATTGACTTTTGCAGCACTTCATGTAATTCCTTCTCTTTTGCATCACTCAGATATTTCTCCAGGTTGAGGTTATAATCCACCTTGTCTATGGCAGAACCAACTGCATCCAACCCCAGCATAATCATATCTATGCTGTTATACAGCATCACTCCGGGCGAATCAGCATAATTCGTAGAAATCACAAAATAACCATCTTCCGGCACCGAAATCTTGACCCCTGTTTTCTTTGTATACGTGGTTGCCTCATAGGTAAACGTTTTCTTCTGCAATGCATCATCAATCAAATATAGCAACGATTCTTCTGTTGCATATAAACTTGTGGCTCCCGTCCGTTTGTTGATTTTTACACTTTGTATCCAGCGTCCATCTTTGTCATACACATCTACAGAGCCATGCATATATAACGTATTGTAAACATTAAATGAAACTTCATATCCACCCGCTTCATTTTTTTCATATTTATATTTATTGGCATAAAGACCGTTTACATTATAAATATTCGTCTGCAGCCCCTTATCCCATCCACTTTCGATTGTATAATCCGGAACTTCATTTATGCGGCATGTATATGACACTGTTTCCGATTTTTCCTTTACCGTAATCGGAAAACTTTGGTGTACCCCCGTCTCCGTATCCGTGATCGTAAGAGTTGTCTGCCCAACAGAGACTCCCGTTATTTTACAGTGGTATCCCAAGTCCGTTTGTTCATAATTCGATAATGAAACAAGCTTCTCATTTCCTATCGCGAAAGACGGCTTCTCCCAATTCGGTATCACATAGTCGTCAATATGTAAAGCACAATACAAATCCAACTCCTGCCCTATTTCTGTGGAGAACGTATCATCAGAAACATATACCCATACAGAAGGGGTTCCCTGCAACTCTTGCATCTCAAATAAAAACGGACAGATTTTATCACTATTATTCTTTGCCCCAACACTGAAAACAACTGGTTTTCCATTTTCAATTTTATCCGAAATACAAGACGCACTGTTTATATCATATTCCTTGTTTGAAACGGTAACGCTGTTTCCTTCTCCATTTTCCGTTGTTCCATTGTAATATCCAATGGCCGTCTCTAAAAACTCTATTCCGACAATTTTATCATTGATTGTATGATACAAAATCCTTCTATTTCTTCCGTCAATAATAGAAATACCCTTATTGCCCACCTGATACTCTTTATGATCGATCTCAACCAAATCATGCTCTCCCGAACTATTTAACTCCACATATTCCGTGATCGTTCCAATGGAAGACTCCACTCCTTGGAAGCCAATAACCTTCGGGCTAATAGATGTGTCAAATTCAACATAAGCATACCTGCCAACATAAGGTTTTAAAGATTCTATGGACACCTTCGACTCATCAACGCCATATGGCAATGCATCCAGAATTATATGGTTAGAATCTACAGAATTAACGTAACACACACTTTTTCTTCCGACGCTGCCTGGGGTCTCACCATCCCCCTCGCTAACAATTTTGAAAGGTATGTTATGATCCTTTGCGAATGTCTCGGCATAGGAATTCTTGCTGCCATAAATCGTGAAGCTGCTACAGTTCCAAAATGCCCCGTCTCCTATGCTCGTCACGCTATCCGGAATGTAAATGCTCGTCAGGCTTCTGCAACTACTAAATGCATGATTTCCTATGCTCGTCACACCTTCCGGGATGTGGATGCTCGTCAGGCTGCTGCAGCCGCCAAATGCAGTTCCTATGCTCGTCACGCTATCCGGGATGTGAATGCTCGTCAGGCTGCTGCAGCCGCCAAATGCACCACCTCCTATGCTCGTCACGCTATCCGGAATGTGGATGCTCGTCAGGCTGCTGCAGTCGTGAAATGCATAATCTCCTATGCTCGTTACGCTATCCGGGATGTGGATGCTCGTCAGGCTGCCGCAGTCGCAAAATGCATTATCTCCTATGCTCGTTACGCTATCCGGGATGATAGTGTTTTTACAGCCTGCAAGGAGACAACCAGATAATGTTTCTATAATTGCATTACAATTATTTCTGCTGTCATACTTTGTATTATTTGCATTAACCTCTATGTTGCTTAATCTACCACAGCCTACAATTACACTATCTCCTATGTTCGTCACGCTATCCGGGATGTTGATACTCGTCAGGCTTCTGCATCTACTAAATGCCCACCCTTCTATACTCGTTACGCTACCTGGGATGTTGATACTCGTCAGGCTTAAGCAACCACCAAATGCACCACCTCCTATGCTCGTCACGCTACCCGGGATGTCGATGCTCGTCAGGCTGCTGCAGTTACCAAATGCACTAACTCCTATACTCGTCACGCTACCCGGGATGTCGATGCTCGTCAGGCTGCTGCAGTCACGAAATGCATCAGCTTCTATGCTTGTCACGCCTTCCGGGATGTTGATGCTCGCTAGGCTGCTGCAGTTACAAAATGCACCATTTTCTATGCTCGTCACGCCTTCCGGGATGTTGATGCTCGCTAGGCTGCTGCAGTCATGAAATGCATAACTTCCTATCCTTTTAATCGGATAACTAACACCCTCAACAATCAGTTCGCAAGGAATATTCACACTCTGAGCTGATCCATAATAGTCAACGATTTCTATGTATGTACCATCTATAATATGATAACTGTAATCCCCAAACGTACCATTTTCCGCTGCGAAGACGATACCGGAAGAATCCAGTACGATTCCAACTGCAAGAAGCAGCGCCATCATAAATGCCATACACCTCTTAACGATTGATTTCATGTTCCATTCCCCTTTCTCCTTAAAATTTTGTAATCAAACAGCATTGACATACCATACATTCTCAAACAGTATATGCACTGTTCGTTTTTGTTAAGTAAAAAACAAATTTCAATGTTTTTCCTTGTCCGCTCTTACTTCGCTCTATACACTTTATGTCAAAAAGTGTACTTTTTGACATAGGTCTATATTCTAAGTCAATTTATATTTTCAGAGCAGTCATTATTGAAAAATTACTTGTACATGAAAAATTTTTCATGAAAAACTACAAAAAATATAGACTTACACAGACAAATATGTTAAACTAATCTTGTGTCATTTAACTGTCAAAAAGTACACTTTTTGACAGCTAATCCTGCTTGTTTTTCTGTGAAATCCGGTACTCCCGCACCTTGCGGTAGAACGTGGATTCGCTCACCCCGCACTTTTCCAGCGCCTCGTCAATCGAAATCCTTTTTCTCTCCCAGTCCCTTACGATCTTCGGAAATTCTTCCGGAACCTGTGCTTCTGGCCTCCCGAACCTCACGCCCCTAGCTTTTGCCGCCGCAATCCCCTGTTCCTGCCGTTTCCGTATATTCGACCGCTCCGACTCCGCCACGAACGATAAAATCTGCAGCACAAGGTCTGCAATAAATGTCCCCATCAGGTCTTTCCCGTTCCGCGTATCCAGCAGCGGCATGTCTATCACGCAGATGTCAATGCTAATCTCCTTTGTCAGAATGCGCCACTGCCTCTGTATTTCCTCGTAGTTGCGCCCCAAACGGTCGATGCTCAAAATATACAGCAGATCTCCCTTTTTCATTCTCCCGACCATGATCTTATACTGCGGCCGGTCAAAATCCTTTCCAGACTGCCTGTCCATGTAGATATCCGATTCTGCCACACCGGCTTCCCTCAATGCCGCCATCTGCCTGTCCTCGTTCTGGTCCTTGGACGATACCCGTATGTAACCATATATGCCCATCCTGCTTTCCTCCCTGCCTATAAAATTCACTGCCCCCTTTCAGGCGGGGCAGTCCCAGCTTCTATCCAATCCCATTCCATATCCGACGTTCGCTTCCTCTGCAACCCTATATCTGCATTCCCGCCAGTTTCTCCTGCTGTTGCCCTGTTCCGTTATTTATCAAAGCATGTATAAAAATACCCTTCTATAAGGTAAGGGGATGAAACCTGGGACAGTTCCTTACCGTTACGTGTTCCATCCGGTCCAGATAAAAAATTCCTGGATCAGCGTCCCTCTCCCTTCTGATTTTTTCAGTTATCATATAACCAGCCAGAAACCCTATCCCCTTCCATATTTCAGTTGCTTACGGCCTTCTGTATTTTCCAGCCTGCCTTAAAAATACAAAAAGGCAGGCTGTATTACATCTTGCGAATAATACAGCCTGCCTTTTTACCTGATTTCACCTATCAATAAATTCTTTTCTTCATTCCTGCCCTAATCTTTCTGAACAAAAACAGCGTCCCAAAAGATGCCGCTTTGCAGCCATGATTTTACACATTTTTCTTTAGGAACCCACAGCCTCCTTTCCCATATCCCGGCCCGTCTTCCCCTGACACATACCGCGCCTGGAACAGCATGTTGATTTCCCGGATTTCCTTCTTCCCGTCAATATATTCCTGGTACATCTCCGCCAGGCCCGGCATACATCCGTCACAAGACGCTGAAATATTTCCAAGCGAATCTGATACAATCCGTTCCCGTTCTTCTTTTGTTGTATCTTTTATTAAATATCCTGGCATCTTTTTTCCTCCATCTTTTATTTTCTTAGGAAATTTCCCGACATCAAAAATCCGCACAGCATGGAATCTTCCAAAAGGCGGCTCTGCCATGATTCAAGCATAATGCTATTTTCCTTTTCTGCCTGTAATAACACGACTTTACAACTTTATAAATGATACCCCTGTTTCTTAACTAGCTGTT
>CAMUML010000026.1 GCA_947089855.1 uncultured Eubacterium sp. | reverse complement strand
AGAAAGAAATATTTTTTTAGTTGTAATATTTGTGTAACTTTGTAAGTTTATCCTGCGGCGGTTATTCTTTTCATTGACACTGGGGCATACTTTGAAATATAATATAGGTACTGAGAACGGTACATGAATAGAGGGCGAAAAGAAAGGATGTGGAAAAATGATTGCCGCAAAGCCGATTGATTTAAGGGAAAATCTAAAAACCTATCTTGATAATGCCTTTAATGGGGAGCCGGTCATGGTCTCCCGAAAGAATAATCAAAATGTAGTCATTCTTTCCGAGCGGGAGTATAATGAACTGACGAAAGCGAAGCGGAATGCCGAGTATCTGGCAAAGCTGCAGCGTGGCATTTCAGCTCTTAATGATGGAAAAGGGACAGAACATGATATAATCGGAGACTGCGACGAATGAAAAAGATATGGTTTGATGAAGCATGGGAAGAATATCTTTACTGGCAGACCCAGGACAGAAAGAGCATAAAACGGATAAATGCACTTCTAAAAGATATTGAGCGCGGGTATTTTGACGGAATAGGGAAGCCTGAACCACTGAAAGGTGATTATGCAGGATTCTGGAGCCGCCGCATTGATGACAGTAACAGGCTGGTTTATCGCATCAATAATGGCATATTGGAAATATTATCATGCAAAGGACATTATGAAGATTGAACTGCAGATTCCAGCAGCCGCCAACAGCACATTACTTATCCACTCAGACCGAAACAGCGGCGGAACCGCATCACCAGGTCACGATTCCGCCGCTTTTTTATTCATGTTCTCGTATCATCCATACCAGTGATTCTCTGGCTTCCTTCCACCTGTTACAGTTTATGGCAGGCATAGTCTGGCACTCCCTTGCCGAAATGTCTCTATTATAGAACACCATGGCAAAAGAAGATAAAGCTTTGCATACATGATCTCATGCCTGCTTCCTTAAATCCAGAAATATGAAGGAAAAACCGTAAAAGTCTGCAAAATACGAGATCCAGTCTGCTATAGTATCCTGCAGCTCGTCATGCCCGTACTCGTAAAAAATCTTCCTCATATACAGTTTCTTCCCGCCCAGATCTTCAAGCTCTGCCGAACCAATCATGACTAGTACACCGTAAAATAAATAACTGGCCATCTTGTTTGTCTAAATCTCCGGGAGCACATGGCAAAAATCCTCAATGTACCCCGGTACACCTCCGGTTTTTGCCATGCACTCTCGAAGATTTATCCGGCGCAATATAACCAGTTATTTATTTTACGGTGTACTAGTTTCTCCATTACCGAAGGTTCCATGAACATGTATACGCTTCCACCCAGATTCTCAAAGAATTTTACCGTGCCTTCTTCCTCAAGCTTATCATCGATAACCAGATCCCCCTCATACGCTATGGAATGCCCCCTGATCCTATCTTCTTTTAAATTGCTGCCAGCCACCAGCCTATGCGCTTTTTTACCTTTCATACAGGCACCATCCTTTCTGCTTTTTTTTAGATTTTTTCTATACATCCAGCATATCACAAAGGACTTTCCCAGCCGGATTTGCAAAAATAGATAAGCATCTGCATCTGTCATAAACGCAACGTGTTTTCTGATTGAGTAAATCAGCATGATGTGGTAATATATAATAAAAGCGGATAACGATGGAAAATATAAAGATAACAAATACACCGTATGATGATGTGTTCCGCACGCTGCTGAATGACTGCAGCCCCCTCGTCATCCCTGTGTTAAACGAGGTGTTCGGTGAGCATTATTCAGGGCAAGAAAAAATCGTCTTCTCACCAAACGAACACTTCCTGAACCGGCAGGGAGGGAATGAAGAGGAACGGATTACGGACACCAGTTTCCGGGTAGAAGGAAGGAAAATAAAAAAATACCATCTGGAATGCCAGAGCGGCGCCGATAACAGCATGCTGGTCAGAATTTTTGAGTACGGCACCCAGATCGCCCTGGATGAGGGACAGATCAATGGGAATGTCCTTACTGTGACACTGCCGCACTCCGCTGTACTGTATCTTAGGCACCATGCATCAACGCCTGATACACTGAAATTCAGGATGGTAACTCCGGGCGGGACTGTTGAATATGACATCCCGGTCATGAAATCCCAGCAGTACACCCTGGAAGATATTTTTGAGAAAAACCTCCTGCTGCTGATCCCTTTCCATATCTTTTCCCACGAAACACGGTTTGAAGAATATGAAAAGGATAAAACCAAACTGAAGGCCTTACAGGAAGAATATGGACAGATCAAAAATAAGCTGGAAGAACTCTTAAACCAGGGGGTAATCGGCGAATACACAAGATGTACCATTATTGACATGTCAAATAAAGTGCTGGAACATATCGCAGTAAAATACGATGCTGTCAGGGAAGGAGTGAAAGCGGTCATGGGTGGAAAAGTTCTGGAATATGAAGCTAAGACAATAAAGCAGGAAGGTGTAAAGGAAGGAATTGCACAAGGTGAATATAAACTTTCCAGATTGATTGCAAAGCTGATGGAAAGCAACAGGTCACAAGATGTTATCAAAGCCACACAAGATAAGCAATATAGAAATAAACTTTACGAAGAATATCTTATTGGCAAATAATTTATCTACACCCACAAAATCATAAAAACTGCCAGTTTTGTATTGGTATATGGAACTGGCAGTTTAATTTTAAAATCAGATTGCAATTTTGCTGCACATTAAAAAGTTTCAAAAATCCTGATCGGATTTCTGCCAAAATTCTTCTATGAAATATGTAAATATCTTCCCTTTCCATTACACATTTAAATGAACCCTGCCGTAAGCTACGGGTATCCCATCCCAGCCTTCTTTTTCAGAATGCTGCAAACAGAGGGGTATTAAGCTAATGAAAAGAATAAATATGAATTCTTTAGGGAAGTGGAATTAAAGATATGATGCAAAAAAAGGAGCGGCCACAGTAATTTAAAATCGCCTATGGCCCATAAATTTAAAAAGGGTTGCCAGACCGAAGCCCTCATATATTCATCTTTCACACCATTTTATAGCTTCCACACATTTGAACGGTTTATACTGAACACCAATATTCCTGCAAATATGCGACATTTTCAAAGGCAGACTCCTGCCGGACATCTTTTTCCATATCCCTTCATCACTCTCAGTCATAAACAGATATTCCAAATCCCTTCCTGCATGGATGTTCAATACATTACGAATGATTTCCTCCCTTCGTCCTGCAAGGGCTATATAATCTTCAGCTCCATTCTTTTTGACAACTGTCGGATTCACGGTATTGATACCGTCAGAATCCATCAGATTTATCTTTTTTAATCCCACAATTTCATCCGCCGTAATGTCAGAAGCAAGCCACAACCCTACAGCGAGCCCCCTCATGTCATATGGGTTGGCGTCAATCCACTCCGTGATCCTGTGCACCTCTTCCGGTGTATAAGGATTATCGATAAACGTGGTCCTGTCCATAGCCGCCTTACACCCGCTGTATATCTTTCTGGACGGGGTGAAACCCATGATGCCTTTGCGGTCCAGTTCATCCAGTGTGTGCTGCAGCATTACTATAACAGACATTCTGTCCCTCCTGTCCATTCCCTGCATTTGTGACATCAGAATAATCAGCTTTCTTATATCATCAGCAGAAAGCTCTTTGATATCCATGCTTCCAATCCTGCTTTCAGTAAAACAAAGTTTGATTAACCTGCTGCATTTTTCCTGTTTCTGTTTTTCACCGCAGGCCAGCATTATACTCGTCTACATTTCCATGTATTCTGCAAGGCATCTGCAGCTCCGTTTTTCATCCATTCCTGCTTCCTCTCCTCCAGCAGCTCCCGGATTCTGTTTTCGTCTTCAGGAGCCAGCTGGTTTTCCCGTATGATCCGGATAACAATATCAGCCATCGTTATTTTTTCTTCCATATCCATTTCACCTCACTATTTTTGTGATAACATAAATATGAAATTTTACAAAAGAGGAAGAAAAAAGCAGCCAATCCACGATTCTACTCATACCCGGTTAACTACAATCTCCTGCTATCCCTGCCCACCCTTACATAGCCGATGATTTTTCCCAATAACAGCCGCTCTTCTGTTTGTAAAATTTCTTTGTATTTACAAATATTTGTAAACACTGCAGAAGTACTTTAAACCATGCTTTTCAGGCTTCTTTTCTGCTGTCTCTAAAAGCACACTTTTACAAACACCATACATCTGTTTGAAGGAACGGATTCTGGCAGGAATGGCAGGAGGTAATGATACTCTTCCTCTCCTTTTTCCTCCTCACTGCATCTTTAAATAGGTAGCTTTAGTTGCTTTCATTTCTGTTTGATTCAGAATCTGCATCCTCCCCTTTCCACTCTAAGCTTCTTGTCATTATTTCGTATGTTTATAGTGAAACGTATTCTTGAGAAGGAAGCTTTTGGTGGGAGAAAAAAAGAGAAGATGATATAAAAAAAGTATCCTTGCAGCTTTGATAAAGATTTTTTTTATTAAGGCATCACATCCGTTATGGGTGAAGTTAGTTTGATATATATAAAGAAGGCATCGCCTAACTATCTATTTGGATAAATTTTTTTAGAATTACCTCTTTATTCTTGTAATGCCATATCAGACACTTGTTCTCTTTATTCTTGAAGTTCTTCTGGATTCATCAGACAGTATATTTTATTACAGTGTTCTGATAAACAGCATGTCTCACTAAGTATCTGGTTTATACTTTGGATGAACAGATCATCATCACCTTGGGGCTCATATGAGGTTATGTATACTTCTACACACAAAACACAGTCATCACCCTTAAAACTTCAAATCATGGATATCCATCCAAACATGACCTTTTTTTGTGCATAAAACAGTCGCTATCAGGATGCATGACACTAACTTGGATTCTTTTTAAACCAGACATTCTTCTTTTTTCTATACAACCATAAATTCACTCGGAATGTTACAGCAGCACATTCCAAACCATATACGTTGCTTTCCAGTGAACCTAATCTGGAAAGCAAGACAGTCACCATAAGCAATTTTTTTCACCACCAACTACATAGTCTTTTTACAGTAGGTGAAAAATCTATGCTTCCAAATTCAGCTGACACCAGAATATTATCAACATAATGCCTGCCCAGAAATGCCTCAATACCATCATTACCCTGATATTTTTGTATTAAGGAAGCCTTTACCGCTTTATCCACACTGTCCTTCTTACACTGTCGCTCCATGCTTTCTCTTTCAAGAATACGCTGCTGTCTGACATAAGGCTGTCCCTCCTGGGTTAAAAGCGGATTGATATGACCGGTGTTATCATACCAGACAGATAGGAGCTGTTTCCATAAAACATGTAATCACTGATGACAACATTTATCACTGATGGAGTAACTGTGTTAGCAGTCAGTACTTATGATACCATAACCATCTCCATAAAGGCTGATTTGTTCCATAGACAAAGATAATACTCTTTGTAGATACATCCTTTCATACTGTGATTCCTGCAAATCCATGCTGCTGTATAGGATAACAAGTAAGAACATAATTAGGATAAATTCTTCATTAAAACCTGCCTCAGTCACTGAAGCACTCCTGCTATCATACAAATCATCATATTCTATACATGGGATATCATACTTTCTACCCATCCTTTATATAATGACAGATCGATGTCTTTCCAATATCATTTCTTTCATACACAGCATAATTGTATAAGAACTTTTCACTCTCCTGTATAACATGTGTCAATTCATTTTATCAAAATACTGCTGCCAAAAGAAAAGCAGATAACCGGCAAAGGATATATACAGGATGTTAAGAAAGAATCGGACACATGACAAATCCCATTTCAATCCACATCCCGGATATTCCGAATATTTGCTGTCACCGCATTTTTTCGGAGGTACTGCAATGGGAGCCGCAGGACAACGGTATGCTTCCCGCATTGATGTCGAAGGTAAAAAGTATATCAGTTCCAAATATTATTGGCCTGCAAAATACAGTTATTGTTGCTAAGGATGATGTCAAAACAAGTATTGATGACAATTTCCTGGCCATCATGGAGATCTACGATTTTCTCCTTGCCAAAAGAGGCTGGATTCATAAACCGCAGTTCATACTGGCAAGCACTAAAATTTGTCGATAATGCTGACTCACCAGTGACAATGCCTTGAACAGTATAGGTAAATGCCATCGCTCGTGAGTATAATCATTCTGCCCCAGATACCGCCCGAAATTTTTAAAAAATGCCCGAAATTTAATTTGGGGCAAAATTCCGGGCACTTCCGGACATTTTGGGCAGATTTTAATGAAAAACAGGCATTTTTACAGCAATTTTGTGCTATAAAAATGCCCCAAATTGGATTTTTCAAAAATACTATGTTACTGCAGAACTTCTTTTCGCTCTATGCAGATTTTAATTTTTGCTCGCCCCTCTGCCATAACATATAGAATGCATCCATAATACTATGTCTTTATCCCCCTCCTTCCTCTCCTCTTTCTACCCTCTTTCTCCTCTCAAAAACCACTTAAAATACTTTCCTCCCCCCTCTGGTTTCATGTCCTATTTAGCCATGAAACCATCCTCCAAAACCCTTATAAATACTGGCTTTAGAAGCATCCCTCTTATCATTACACACTTTCTTACACAACTGCTGCATCCTTTTTCTCCCTCTTTTCCACACCTCTCGCTTCCCTCTTTTTCAACTGAAATAGCTGCAACCCCAGTATTTTCAAGGGTGTGGGGAAAAGAAACTGGAAAGAAGAAGAAAGCTAAAGAAGCAGTTATTAACAGGCAATACAGATGAAGAAAATGAATCTTTTTTCCCCTCCTCTTTCCCATTCTTTCTGTTTAAAAGTGCTGGAAACCCAGTGTTTTCAAGGGTTTGAGGGGAATTGGGAAGAAGAAGGGGAGGAAGAAGATTTTACTGGCAGCAGTTCTATGGTGGATGGCAGCATTGAAAAAAGAAAAGACCCCGGAAGAAAAGAGGAAGAAGCTCTTTTATCCCAGGGTCTTATATTTTTAGTTGTATCCGTTCAGCAAAAATTATAATCTGCCGTCAGCAAAAAATTGTTTTGCAGGAACAAGAATGGTTTTCGCCTACTTTTGTGCTATCGCCGCCTGTGCTGCCGCCAGCCTAGCAATCGGAACACGGAACGGTGAGCAGGATACATAATCCAGTCCAATCTTATGGCAGAACTCAACGGAAGAAGGATCTCCGCCATGTTCGCCGCAGATGCCTACGTGCAGTTTGTTGTTTACTGGTTTGCCAAGCTTAATTGCCATTTCCATTAATTTGCCGACACCCGTCTGATCCAGTTTTGCAAATGGATCGTTTTCAAAAATCTTAGCATCGTAGTAAGCATCCAGGAATTTGCCGGAATCGTCACGTGAGAAGCCAAAGGTCATCTGGGTCAGGTCATTGGTACCAAAGCAGAAGAAGTCAGCTTCGGTAGCAATCTCATCGGCTGTCAGGGCAGCCCTTGGGATCTCGATCATGGTACCTACTTCGTAATCTAATTTTACGCCCGCTGCTGCAATTTCAGCATCGGCTGTTTCTACAACGACTTTCTTGACATATTTCAATTCTTTGATTTCACAGATAAGCGGAATCATGATCTCTGGTTTTACATTCCAGTCCGCATGTGCTTTCTGTACATTGATTGCTGCACGGATCACTGCTTTTGTCTGCATCTTTGCAATTTCCGGATAGGTAACTGCCAAGCGGCATCCACGGTGGCCCATCATTGGGTTGAACTCATGCAGGGAATCAATTAATGTTTTGATGTCTTCCACGCTCTTGCCCTGTGCATTTGCAAGCTTTTCAATATCTTCTTCTTCGGTCGGGACAAACTCATGAAGCGGCGGGTCTAAGAAACGGATCGTAACTGGGCATCCTTCCAGCGCTTCGTATAACTTTTCAAAATCGCCCTGCTGGTATGGCAGGATTTTTTCGAGTGCCGCTTCCCTTTCTTCTACCGTATCTGCACAGATCATTTCACGGAAGGCAGCAATCCTGTCTTCTTCAAAGAACATATGCTCCGTACGGCAAAGCCCGATGCCTTCTGCACCAAGTTCGCGTGCTTTCTTTGCATCCGCTGGGGTATCTGCATTTGTACGTACTTTTAATACCCTGTATTTGTCCGCCCAATCCATAATCCTGCCGAATTCGCCTGCAATCGTAGCGTCTACGGTTTGGATTTCGCCGTCGTAAATATTACCGGTGGAACCGTCGATGGAAATATAGTCGCCTTCATGGTATTCTTTTCCAGCAAGGGTAAATTTCTTGTTTTCTTCGTCCATTGCAATGGCATCACAGCCGGATACACAGCAGGTACCCATACCACGCGCTACAACGGCTGCATGGGAGGTCATACCGCCGCGGACGGTTAAGATACCCTGGGATGCTTTCATACCGGTGATGTCTTCCGGTGAGGTTTCAAGACGTACTAATACGACTTTTTCGCCCCTTGCATGCCATTCTTCCGCATCTTCTGCAGAGAATACGATTTTACCGCAAGCTGCGCCAGGGGATGCCCCAAGCCCTCTGCCAACTGGCGTAGCAGCTTTTAATGCTGCAGCGTCAAACTGCGGATGGAGCAAAGTATCCAAGTTACGCGGGTCGATCATTGCAACCGCTTCTTCTTCGGTACGCATGCCTTCGTCTACGAGGTCGCAGGCAATCTTTAACGCAGCCTGTGCAGTACGTTTTCCGTTTCTGGTCTGAAGCATGTAGAGCTTCTTATTTTCAACGGTAAATTCCATATCCTGCATATCCCTGTAATGGTCTTCGAGCGTCTTGCATACCTCTTTAAACTGTGCAAATGCTTCTGGGAATTCTTCTTCCATTTTTGCGATCGGCATTGGGGTACGTACGCCTGCTACAACGTCTTCGCCCTGTGCATTGATCAGGAATTCACCCATCAGCTTCCTTTCGCCAGTTGCCGGGTCACGGGTAAATGCAACGCCAGTACCACAGTCGTCGCCCATATTTCCGAATGCCATTGACTGTACGTTAACAGCTGTGCCCCAAGAATATGGAATATCATTGTCGCGGCGGTATACGTTTGCACGTGGGTTGTCCCAAGAACGGAATACTGCTTTGATAGCGCCCATTAACTGTTCCTTCGGGTCATCTGGGAAGTCGGAGCCAATTTTCGCTTTGTATTCTGCCTTAAACTGTGCAGCCAGCTCTTTTAAGTCGTCGGCCGTCAGGTCAACGTCATACGTAACGCCTTTTTTCTGTTTCATTTCGTCGATCAGCTGTTCGAAGTATTTTTTGCCAACTTCCATAACAACGTCTGAGTACATCTGGATAAACCTGCGGTAGCAGTCCCATGCCCAGCGTGGGTTGCCAGATTTAGCAGCAATAACGTCTACAACTGTCTCATTCAAACCAAGGTTTAAGATCGTGTCCATCATACCAGGCATGGATGCCCGGGCGCCTGAACGCACAGATACCAGGAGCGGATTTTCCTTATCGCCAAATTTTTTGCCTGTAATCTCTTCCATCTTGCCAATGTACTCATTGATCTGGCCCTGGATTTCTGCATTGATCTCACGGCCGTCTTCATAATACTGTGTACATGCTTCCGTGGTAATCGTAAAACCCTGCGGAACTGGAAGCCCGATGTGCGTCATCTCAGCCAGGTTTGCACCTTTGCCGCCGAGCAGCTCGCGCATATCTGCATTGCCTTCGCTGAACAAATAAACCCATTTGTTTGCCATTTGATATTCCTCCTAAATAATTACTTTAATTTATTTTGTGTGAATGCCCCAAACATGCTTGTCCGAAATGTATTCACATCGTTAACATTGCCTGCACAGCCTACGTGTACCCATATCTATTTTAACATATTTTTCCATAATCGCAACTATTTTTTATGTTTTGTATCAAAAACGGATGAAAAACTATTACTTTTCACGGGCCAGGAATGCGCATAAGCTGCGCATTCCGTGAGAACATGATTCAGGAGTGAGGGGCGATTTTGCGAAGCAAACTTTCCATATCGCCCCGAATGTTACTATGAGCGGCCCCCAGGCCGTGAAAAGTAACTGAAAAACTGCCAAAACTATCCTCAAAAATCAAATTTATCTGCAAAATACGCAAAGAGCCCGTCTATGGCTACGCGCTCCTGTTCCATAGAATCGCGGAAGCGCACGGTGACTGCATGGTCTTGTTCGGAATCAAAGTCATAGGTGACGCAAAACGGCGTACCGATTTCATCTTGGCGGCGGTAACGTTTGCCGATATTGCCACGGTCGTCAAATTCGCAGTTGTATTTTTTGGAAAGCTGTGCAAAAACGCCTTCCGCGCCTTCGTTGAGCTTTTTGGACAGTGGCAGGACACCGATCTTAACCGGGGCCAGGGCCGGATGGAAGTGAAGGACCGTGCGCATATCCGGCTTTTCTTCCGTCCCAATATTTTCCTCATCATAGGCTGCGCACAAAAATGCAAGTACGACACGGTCCGCGCCGAGTGACGGCTCGATCACATATGGGATATATTTTTCATTTTTGGTATCGTCAAAATAGGACATGTCCTGGCCGGATGTATTTTGGTGCTGCGTCAGGTCATAATCGGTGCGGTCGGCAATGCCCCACAGCTCGCCCCAGCCAAATGGGAAAAGGAATTCAAAGTCGGTCGTGGCTTTGCTGTAAAATGCTAGTTCTGCCGGGTCGTGGTCACGCAGGCGCAGCTCCTCTTCCTTGATGCCCAAGCGGACCAGCCAGTCGCGGCAAAAACCGCGCCAATACTGGAACCACTCCAGGTCTGTGCCCGGCTCGCAGAAAAATTCCAGCTCCATCTGTTCAAATTCCCTAGTGCGGAAGGTAAAGTTGCCTGGCGTGATCTCGTTGCGGAACGATTTGCCGACCTGTGCAATGCCAAATGGGATTTTTTTGCGTGAAGTACGCTGCACATTTCTAAAATTGACAAAGATGCCCTGTGCCGTTTCCGGCCTTAGATAAATGGTATTTTTCGCATCCTCGGTTACTCCCTGGAATGTTTTAAACATCAAGTTAAACTGGCGGATGTCGGTAAAGTTATGTTTTCCGCAGCTTGGGCAGGCTACCTGGTGTTCTTCGATAAAGGACTGCATAGCATCGTTGGACCAGCCGTCTACACTTTCTTCCAAGGCAATGCCATGCCCTTTTGCATAATCTTCGATCAGCTGGTCTGCACGGAAGCGCTCATGGCATTCGCGGCAGTCCATCAACGGGTCGGAAAATCCGCCGAGGTGGCCGGACGCTTCCCAGGTCTTCGGATTCATTAAAATCGCACAGTCGACGCCTACGTTATAAGGGTTTTCCTGGACAAATTTCTGCCACCATGCCCGTTTGACATTGTTTTTCAGTTCTACGCCAAGGTTGCCATAGTCCCATGTATTTGCAAGGCCACCGTAAATCTCAGAACCAGGGTAGATAAAGCCCCTTGCCTTCGCCAAAGCGACTATTTTTTCCATTGATTTTTCCATTTGCTTTCCTCCATTTCCTTGCTGCCGTATATCCTATCCGGGCAGGGGCCAGCATGCTGTGCCGGCAGCCCTTTTTTACTGGTACACAATATATGCCGCCTGGGCATCTGCATCTTCCATGCCATAATGTACTTTCGCAGTATCTTCCCCGGCCAATTCTACGTTTCCGTCCGATACATACTGTATGTCCCCGTCTATCTTGACAAGTGTTTCTTCTTTTATAATAACTGCTTTCAGCCCCTCTTGCGCTAAAATCTCCGCCGCATCAGCGCTTCCGGCTAGTTCCCCTTTTTCCGCTTTTTGAAATGCCCCGTCAAACGCGTAGCCTTCTTCCTGGGCCTGCTGCACAGTACCTGCATACAGCTCGACGCCATTAAACTGGGCATAGTCAATATAGCTTGCATAATTTAAGTACAAATGTGCCTGGACACCATCGCCGGACGATTCTGTTTTAAAACTGTCCAGCTCAACGCTTCCGTTTCCATTGGATGCAACATAGTCCTCCACGGATTCGGTTATATATTTTTTGAGCTCCCCTTCATCATAATATTCTTTATTAAAATCCTCTATATTGGCGCCGATGACTGGCCCTTTTTTTGTTATATAAACGGTACTATCCGAAGCTTTAAATGAATTTCCGCAGCCCGCCGCAATACTGGCCGCTGCCAAGATACACAGTGCCGCATACCGTTTCCGTTTCATAGCTATGTGCCTCCTTAGTTATGGTGTCAGCAGGAAAATTGTTACTATTCACAGCCACCTGAACACCTAGCTGTCCAGGTGGCTGCCAAGCTGATTCAGGAGTGAGCAGGCTCCAATTTGCAAGGCAAATTCTTTCCATGAGCCTGCGAATGTTACGATTTACAGCCTCATAACTTAGAATGTTTGTCAAGAGCAAACTGGCTGTGAATAGTAACGGAAAATTCTGCCTACGCGCAACATTATACTAGACGTTGGCGCATATTTCAATCACTTCTTAATATATAAAACGAAGCATTTCTTCTGCATGGAACACATGCCCCCTATGTTCTTGTAAGTACCCGGACACAATTTCTTCCATCCGCTTTTGTACCGGTGCACTAAGTGTAAACTGGTACAGTTTTTCCAACGGCGCAGCCAAACTGTACTGCAGCGCATACAGCACAGCCGCATCCATCGGCACGGCATGTTCCCCCTTCCCGCAGTCCACACAAAGGACACCGTGGCGATAGACGGAAAAATAATGCAGCCCGTCTTCCCTGCCGCATTTGACACAGGAAAATACGTCTGGATATTCACCCAAAACAGCAAGTACCCGCCATTCAAAAATCCGGCGCACCAGCCGGTTATCGATGGCCGGTTTTAGCAATGCCTTTAACGTTACATACAGCAGGTTCAAAAAATCCGTCCCGTCCATATTTTCCTGCGTATAATAAGCAGCCATTTCGAGAAAATAAAACCCATAAGAAACTGCATCCAGATCTTGCGCCAATTCCCGGAAATAATCCTTGATTTCCGCTTTTGCCAGGCTATAGGCGCTTTTTCCTTCATAAACCTCAAACTGGCCAAAAGAAAAGGGATTTGCCGCAGCCAAAAGTGCGCTGTTCGGGCGCCTCGCCCCACGCGCAAAGGCTGCTATTTTCCCTCTTTCCCTTGTCAAGACCAATATCCTTTTGTCATATTCCCCGATAGGCATTGCTGAGAGCACCATGCCTGTCAGGACAATCGTCTGGCCCATCTGCCGCTCCATCCTGCCATACAGCCGACGCCTGCCGGCAGGCATTGTCCTCCTGTTCCCGGTATTTTAAATAATCACTGACCCTGCCGCTGGCGGCAAAATCGTTCCAGCAATTTCTTGTCATATGCATTCCCCTTTATCTGTGCCCTGCCTGCGGCACTGCCCAAAAGAACCTGGGCAGATGCCGTAAAAATAACAACAAAACCTGCGTATATAGGGTCTGCATATGTTTTATTCTAATACGAGATAAAATCTGGTAACCGTTTTATACGTCTTCCTTATAGCCAAAGTTTTTCAGCATGGAATCACTGTCCCGCCAGTTTTTCTTAACTTTGACCCATAGTTTTAGGTTGACTTGTTCCTCCAGATGCTTCTCCAGCTCAAAACGGGCATTGGAACCGATTTTTTTCAGCATATCGCCGCCTTTTCCAATAATAATACCTTTATGGGACTCACGTTCGCAGACAACCGTTGCTTCTATATCCATGATCTTTTTGTCCGTGCGCTGTTTCATACGTTCTACGGTTACCGCAATCCCATGCGGAACCTCTTCGTCAAGCGCATGCAGTGCTTTTTCCCGGATAACCTCTGCTACGATCTGCCGCTCCGGCTGGTCTGTGATGGTATCTTCTTCATAAAACATCGGGCCATACGGCAGATATTTAAAAATCATATCGATCACGTCCGGCACATTTTGGCCTTTTAAAGCAGAGGCTGGAATGATTTCCTCAAAATCATAGATCCTGCGGTATGTGTCGATAAAACGCAGCAGTTCTTCTTTTTTGGCAAGCGTATCCATTTTATTGATCACAAGCAGGACCGGCGTACCCGTTTTTTGCAGTACCTCGGCAATGTGCCGTTCCCCGGCCCCAATAAAACTGGACGGTTCTACCAGCCATAAAATCACGTCTACGTCCTGGAGGGTGCGCTCTGCGGTATTGACCATATATTGGCCCAGTTTATTTTTCGCCTTATGGATGCCCGGCGTATCCAAAAACACGATCTGCCCGCGTTCCTTATCGGTATAAACGGTCTGGATACGGTTGCGGGTCGTCTGCGGCTTATTGGACGTAATCGCAATTTTCTGGCCGATGATCTGGTTCATCAGCGTTGATTTCCCGACATTGGGCCTTCCGATAATTGTTACAAAGCCTGATTTAAAGCTTATGGTGTTGTCCATTTTTTTCCTTTCTGTTGCCTACCCAGTAAAAACCGGTTTGTCAAAACAAATCTTCCAATACCTGGAACATGTCTGCTTCCTTCTCCAGCATCAGCTCATTGCCGATCACGCATAGGTTCCCATCTGCTAATACGCTGGCGATCAGCGGCTCTAACGCACGGATGTCGTCCTGGCCTGCATCCAGCACTTCATCACGCTCTTTTTGAATGTCTGCCTCCTGCATATGGGTCAGGTACGCAACCATAGAACGGTAGCCTTTGGCGGACGGGTTCATCGGCGTGTCCAGTTCACTGATGGAACCAATAATATATTTGTCCATATCACGCTCGTCTGCCTGGAAATTATGCAGGTACTGCACCATCCCTTCAAACACTTCGTTCGAACTGCGCAGGTTCGGGTCGCGGTACGTACAAAAATACGTATCGCCTGTCCTTGAAAAACCGCTCATACAGCCATAAGCGCCGCCCTTGACGCGGATATTCAGCCACAGGTAGTCATAATTTAATATTACTTTTAAAACCCGCAGTGCGCCGGTATAGGCATAGCCATGCCTGCAGTAATTGCCCGCCCTTGAGACATACTGCACCTGGGCAGCGTTTTTAAAGCCTTCATTTTTCTTTGTACAGGTGATTGCTGCCTGCGGCGCTTCCGGCTTGGAAACGGCCTGTGTAAACAGCCCTGCCTGGAACCCTGCCAGCTCCGGCTCCAGTGCTGCATACCCTTCTTCATCGCTGGTCAGGCTGACGGACAGCTTTTCCGGGCGGAATATCGTTTGAACCAACTGACGCAGGATTTCTTTTACCTTTTCTTTTTCACGGTCAAACGATTTTTCTATCTGCGCCACAATACGGTAAAGGCCTATGCCGCTGCAAAGGTCATTGTAGCGGGCCACTGGTGAGAAATAAGACATAGCACGCACAGCAGACAGGGAATGGCCAGCCTGCATCAACTGCATTTCCAGGCGCGATTTTGCCTGTGCGATAACCTCGTAGAGCCGTTTGTCGTCATCCAATTTTGTATGGCAAAGCATACTGGCCAACAGCTTCATGGCCGTACTGGTTTCCCCATGCAGCGCCTTGGTACGTACTTCATATTTACGGACCAGCTTATCCTTTTGGGCGGTATCATCTACGGCCAGGATAATGATGGAAACGCCGCCGGTATGCAGGTTGATTTCATTTGCAAGGTCTTCATAGGTATAATCTTCGGTATCCATATCCCCAAGCACCGCTTTTAAAATCCCAAGGTATGGAACGTGGGTTTGCGGTATATCGGAAATATCAAATAACAGGCTGATATAGTTAATGCCATTGGCAAACATCTTATGGTGGATAACCGGGATCCCTGCGGCTTCTTTTTCTTCGTTATATAACGGGGCACATTCCCGCCGCATATCCGCCCGGGACAGCACCGGGATTTTTTCCAGATCTTCTTTTGACGAAGGCGCCTGCTGATATTCTTTTAAATGCCTGGTATCCGCAACCAGCTTGGCTACCTCTTCGCCGCTTAAAGAGGCTTTGAACGCGGCCAGCTTTTCTTCCAGCGCTTTTTCATTCTTTTCGTTTAGCCCTTTTTCCGGTTCAATGGCTACAATCGACCGATGGGTATTCTCAAGGAAATATTGCCTGAGCAGCCCTTCAAAATAGCCCGTTTTAACCTGCTCTTTTAAAAACTGGAAAATATCCAGTACTTCCAGGTACAAAAACGGCGTATCTTCCTGGTATAGCCAGCTGTCCAGGCATTGCAGGCCATAGATCAGCCCTTTTGGAAAAGAACCAAAATCCGCTTCACGGAATTTAAACTCGCTGCTGTTAATGCCTGCTGCCAGCGCTTTTTTGTTGATGCCATTTTCCACAAGCCCTTTTAAAGTACGTTCGACTACCTCGACAAACCGCCCTTTATCGGAAGGGTTGGCATTTTTGGCCGTTACCGTAAAGACTGGCTGGTAGGTAGAGCTGTCATAGCCGCCGATAATGTCTTTACCAATCTTTTCATCCAAAAGCGCCTGCTTTAACGGCGCGCCCGGCGCACTGATCAGTGCATAGTCCAAAACCTCAAATGCAAGCGAGAGCTTTGGGTCCAGCGCCGTCCCGATCACTGCATTATAAGACAGGTAGGTATTGTCCTGTTCGCTTTCGGAACTTGCGATCGGATATTTTTTCTCCATTTCTTTTGGCTTGTCGAACGCTGCCTGCAATTTTATGCTGGAATCCAGATCGATCGCATCATACTGCGACAAGTAGGCCCGGTCCATCCAGTCCAGTTTTTCTGCCGCATCCATATCCCCGTACAAATAGATATAAGCATTGCTTGGATGGTAATACCTGCGGTGAAAATCCAAAAACCCCTCATAGTCCAGCTCCGGGATATGCACCGGATCCCCGCCCGATTCATTGGCATAAGTAGTATCTGGGAAAAGGGAGGTTAAGATCATACGTTCCAACACATCTTCCGGCGAGGAAAAAGCCCCCTTCATCTCATTATAGACTACCCCGTTTAACGTAACCGGCCCATCTTCTGATTCCAGTTCATAATGCCAGCCTTCCTGTTGGAAGATTTCCTGGTATTTATAAATATTTGGATGCAGCACGGCATCCAGGTATACATGCATCAGGTTTTGAAAATCTTTGTCATTGCAGCTTGCCACCGGGTAAACCGTTTTATCGGGATACGTCATCGCATTTAAAAATGTGTTTAGGGAACCTTTGACAAGCTCCACAAACGGATCCTTAACCGGAAATGCATCGGAACCGCAAAGGACGGAATGTTCGATGATATGCGGCACACCCGTGCTGTCCTCTGCGGGGGTACGGAACCCGATATAAAATACTTTATTGTCGTCCTCATTGGAAATCACGGTAACCCTTGCCCCGCTTTTTTTATGGCGCAGTACCGTCCCCTGCGACTGGATGTCAGATAACTCTTTTTCCTGTATGATTTCATATGTGGTCAAATCTTTTAATTTCAATCTAAAGCCCTCCTGTTACTGCCCTTTTCAAACAGCACGATAACATTTCACATGATGTCAGCTTTCCGCCTGCGCTTCCTGCTTGACTGTTACATCCATCTGTGGATATGGGATCTCGATCTGGTTCTCATCAAATAATAGTTTCACTGCCTCCAGCATATCCCATTTGGTCTGCCAGTAATCCTGCGAAAGCACCCAAAAACGGCATCCAAGTTCCACGCTGCTGTCGGCCAGGCCGGACACAAAAATATTGACCGGCTGGTCTGGCAGCGCGCGGGTTTCCTTCGCCACCAGCTCGGCCAGCAGCCCTTTCGCCTTTTTTAAATCGGCCTGGTAAGATATGCCGACTATAATGTCCACCCGCCTTGTCTGCTGCCCTGTGACATTTACAATCGCCCCGTCGGCCAGCTTGCCGTTTGGTATAAGGACGGTCTGGTTATCCGCCGTCATCAGTTTGGTATAAAAAGTAGAAATCTCTTCTACGATCCCCTCATGCCCGGTCCCGCCGGATATAATATAATCCCCCACATGGAACGGCCTTAACAGCAAAATCAGCACACCCCCTGCAAAATTGGCCAGGCTCCCCTGCAAAGCCAAGCCGATCGTTAAGCCTGCGGAGCCAAGCACTGCTACTACAGAAGCAGTCGTTATACCAAACAACGTCAATATCATCAGCCAAAGCACAATATTCAACCCGCAGTTGCTGATGGAATCTAAGAACTGGCGCACACCAATGTCTACTTCCCGACGTTCCAAAGACTTGCGCAAAAATTTACGCAGGAACGAGATCACCCGCTTTCCGACCAGATACAGCAGCACTGCCAGCAATACTTGCAGGGCAAAATTCAAAATCCCTGGGATCAGGTCTTCCAAATACTTGCGGATCGCACTTTCATCCACTTTCTGCAGGTTTTCAATACTTTCTGTAATAATCGACTGCTCCTGCCCAATCCCGTCTAAAAGTACTTTGATACTCCCCATAATCTTATTTACCTATCCAGTTCATGGATAAACAGCCCGCTGCGCAGCTTCGGTTCAAACCAGGTAGATTTCGGCGGCATCAAAAGCCCTGCATCTGCAACAGCAAACAATTCCGATATATCCGTCGGATACATCGCAAAAGCAGCCGCACAATCCTGCTGCACCCTGCGTTCCAATTCATCCAAACCACGGATTCCTCCTACAAAATCAATACGTGCATCTGTTTTCGGATCCTGGATGCCAAGCACCGGCCCTAAAAGTAAATCCTGTAGCAGCGATACATCCAGGCTTCCTACCGGGTCGTTTGGAATATCCTCCTTGCGTACTGCGCACAAATACCAGTTTCCATCCAGGTACATGGAAAAACTTCCTTTTTTTTGAGGCTTGCGGTTTTCTTTTGTTATGTTTTCCACATCAAATACCCTGCCTACCGCCTCCAAAAACTGCGACGGCCCCATTCCGGCCAAATCTTTGACTACACGGTTATAATCCATGATCATCAGCTGGTCGTCCGGAAACAGGACCGAAAGGAAATAATTAAATTCTTCCGCCCCAGTGTAGCCCGGATGCGCCTCCCTACGCTGTAAGCCGACTTTTACAGCAGAAGCCGCACGATGGTGGCCATCTGCAATATAAACCGCTGGCATAGCGGCAAACGCAGACTGCACAGACTCGATCTGCGCCTTATCATGCATACAAAATACACGGTGGCGGATACCGTCGTCTGACACAAAATCATACAGCGGCTCCTGCCTGGATGCTTCCTGCACGGCTTGTTCCACTATTTCATTGGAACGGTAAGCCAAAAAGATCGGGCCAGTCTGTGCATTGCAGGCATCGACATGGCGGATGCGGTCGGCTTCCTTATCCGCACGGGTATTTTCATGCTTTTTAATGACTTGGCCAAGATAATCGTCAATTGACGCACAGGCCACAATCCCAGCCTGCGTCCTGCCGTCCATCGTAAGTTCATAAATATAATAGCAGCGCCTGCTGTCCCGGATAAAAGAGCCGTCGGCTACTTTTTCCCACAATAGGCTGTGTGCTTTTTGGTATACCTCGTCTGCATACATATCGGTGCCGTCTGGAAACTGCGTTTCCGGACGGTCAATATTTAAAAATGAATCCGGATTTCCCCCAACAGCTTGTTTTGCTTCTGCCCGGCTATAGACGTCGTATGGAAGCGCTGCGATCTTACTTGCTTTTTCCCTGCATGGGCGGATGCAGGAAAATGGTCTAATTTCTGCCATATTGTTCTCCTTATTTTCTGTTTTTATGCCAGAGCTTTTTTACAAGTATTCCCATTATAACGTTTCGCAATAAAAACGTCAATGTCCAAAAAAAGCAGGAAGCCTTTTCCGGTTTCCTGCTTTTTATACTGACAAACACTAAAGTTTGCCAAATAATGCCGACTCACGAGCGTCATTATCTTGAATCATATGGTAAACTTTATCGCTCGTGAGTATAGATTAAACCATTTTTACTGACCTTACGGTTGCAATTGCTTCTTTTTTTGAAAATTCCTTATCAGACAGGCTGATATAGTAAGCATCCTCTTCCCCCTCTTTTACAAAATAGAAATACCAGTACCCACTTGTTGTTTCCAGTGAGTCCACTGGAACCCCTTGCATTTCCAATTCCGCTAGGTCTGCGGCTGTATACAGGTCATGGTCGAAATGCGCCATAATAACCGTCCAACCCTTGTCGGCTGTCCCATCTTCTAAGATGTGCGCATCTTCTACTGTCGTATGGTTTGGCATCCAGATTGACCAGAAACTATGATCCGTTTCTACCGACCGGCCAATTTTTCCATTGTGGAACGGAAATACATTGCCAGCGCCAGGAAACCTTCCGATAAAACCGGAATACATCCAGTTTTTCGGTACAAAATCTCCGCCTGCCTTTACTTCATAGGCTTTTGGATAAATGAGGGCTCCGCCGCCTTCCCCCAGGTCTGCCTGGTAGGAACCTAGTGTATAGCCTTTCTTTAGTTTGACCGACAGCCAGTCCCCAACATTCCTTTTCGTATCCAAAAACGCCTGTAAGCCATGTAGATAAGCCCCGCCTCTGCCGTCTTTTTTTGCCGGAAGATCTTTGCCTTCCAGATAGTCAAGCTGCGTAGTATACAGCCATGCCTGCTCGGCATCCGATAGGCGCCTGATATAAATATCTTGCAATTGATCCGTACTTTTTTCATAAGATACTGACAGGCGGTAGGCCTCATCCTTGTATTCCAAATCAAAATTAAGTGCATAATTCATCGCATACGCATCGTAGCTGCCTTTGCTGCCATTTGTAAAACGGTGGAAGTCCATCTGCCCTACAGCCTGCGCGGCAACTGCTTCCTGGAACATTTCTAAAGTCAGCGTGTGTTGCCCTGTTTCCATTTTAGCTGCATTGCTTGAGGTGTTATCCTTGGGCATAATTTCCCCTTGTGCTGTATGGCCTGGTTTGGGTTCTGCAGCGGTTAAAAATACACAGGCTGTAAAAATCCCTGCGGCCGCGGAAAGCACCGTAGCGAAACGCACGGGTTTTCTGCAATGCATAATATGTTTCATCCTCAATTTTATATCTCCTTTCCCAAAAGCCGGTGGCGCTGCAAACAAGCCCTCTTTCCCGGCTGCCAGGTGCAGCAGGGCGGTTGCATACTCTTTTTTCTTGTCTAGGCCGATACGCAGCAAGGTTTCCTCATCGCAGGCAAGTTCCAGGTCTGTGGATAAAACAGCGTAGGCAAGCCATACGGCCGGATTGAACCAATGGATGCTGGAAACTACATAAGCAGCTGTTTTCCAGACCGCATCGTTCCTTTTGATATGCGTATATTCATGTGCAGATACATAAGGCTCATAGGCTTGTTCCAGCCCGGACGGCAAATAGATCCGTGGGTGGATATATCCAAATGCCATTGGCACAGGCAGGCTGTCTACATAGCAGGCTGTATCCTGGCCGGCAGGTATGCTGTGGTACCGGACAAACCTTTTCAAACGCCAGTATGCAGCCGCCCCACGGAAGATAAAAAACAGCGCCCCTGCTGCCCACACTGCAAGCAAGAACGGGGCTGCTTTTGCAACGGTCCAGATCCCTTCGAAACGTCCGGCCTGCTGGCTGCCTGCCTGGGCTTGGCCAAAGGCGTTTTGTTTTCCACTGCCGGATTTGCGTCCTGCATCGTTTCCCTGCGTGAAAAAGCCGCCTGGAAGGCTGCTGGAAAACCCCCCGCTGTTGAAAACTTCCTCCAAACCGCCTTCCTGGCCGTTGGAAGCAGATGGAATACGGGTAGTTCCGGAAGCGTCCTGCCCGCTTTTCCCTAGCGCCCCGTCCTGCCCGATATAGCTTTCCAATGCGGCCCATACCGGTGCCCCGTCCCAAAAACCGCCTGGAACCTGGATTTTCCATGGGAATACCAAAAAGAAATAAGGGATAAGCCAAAGCGCCGCGGCCTGCCTTTTGGCAGTATGCAAAACACCGCAGATTTTACGGAGTACCAAAACCACGCAGACCATAAACACACCCTGCAGGCTCATGGCTGCCAGCTGTACCAAAAAATAGGTCATCGCCTGCCCTCCTTATCAATGATTTCCTGTAGCTGCGCAATGTCCTGCCTGCTCAATGGTTTGCGCGAACAAAATGCGGCTACAAAACTTGGAAGCGAGCCTTTAAATTTTTCTTCCACAAACTTTTCGCTTTGTTTTGCCTGGAACTCTTCATACGAAACCAGCGAAGTGACCATCCCTTTTGCATTTTGAAAAAGCCCGCGCCCGCATAGGCGTTTTAGTACCGTATACGAGGTTGATTTTTTCCAGCCTAGTTCTTTTTCGCTTAACTTTGCAAGTTCCCCGGAAGGAATGGGTTCGTTGCCCCATATTATGGTTGCAAACCGCATTTCCGCACTGCCCAGTCCATAATCCGCCATCTTGTATCCTCCTTTAATTCTACATATTGTCGACCTTTTTATAGTCTACAATATGTAGAACTAAATGTCAACCGCAGATTTTATAATTTCTTACCTCCGCCTTTACGTCAAGCAAGCTTGCACCATAAACATACGGCGGCAGCAGTGCCTAAAAACACTGCTGCCGCCAGTATAATCATCCTATGTCCAGAACCTACAAATTTGCAAATACTTCCGTCTGCCTACGCAGCTCCTCTACAATCTCATAGTTAATATCCATACGCCTTGTAATATCCGCCATATCCCCAGCCAGGCTTTTTGTGCTGCCTGCCGCACCGGTAATGCCCCCGGCGCCTTCGGAAATCGCATTGCTGATACTCTCCAAAGATACCGCGATTTCCTGCATGGTGCTGCGCAGCTGTTCCTCCTTGCTGTTAAATTTTTCCATCTTTTGCTCAATATAGGCTGCATCGTCGTTGTACTGCTGCCCTGCACAGACAAATACCTGGAATTCCTTTAGAATCTTTTTATTTAAATAATCCACCAGTTCCTGCGCATTTTGGGAAAGGTTATGCACGGTATCCGTAACAATCCCATTGACTTCCTGGATGCGCGTAGCCGTTTTGGCACAAGAATCGGCAAGTTCCCGGATCTCGCCTGCCACAACTGCAAACCCTTTGCCTGCCTGCCCTGCATGGGATGCTTCTACAGAAGCATTTAAGGCAATCAAGTTCGTTGTCGTAGAGATATTTAAAATATCTTTGGTCAGGCTGTTTACCTGGTCGACACTTTCGCTGTTTTTAATGGCCTGGTTTAACACCTCCAGGATACTGTCTACTTTTTTACGGATAATCTCTGTATTCATTTGCGCACTCTGTTCCATTTCCCCTGCGCGCATCTTCATAGCCGAAGCATAGTCCGTGATCGAACCGCATTCTTGCACAATCTCATCCACATCCCCGTTTACCTGCAGCACACTTGCATTGATCTTAGAAACACTGCCCGCAACCTTGCGGATAGCGGCAGAGAGCGATTCCGTCACAGAATGCAGGCCCCTTGCGCTTTTATTGGAATTTTTGGTCCGTTCCAGCACTTCTCCGACTACTTCATTCATACGTTCCGAACTGCCATGCAGCGTTTTCATCATATGCTGGATCGGTTTTACGACATATTTCAGCAAAATACTAATCGCTGCTATTACAAGGATAACGCCTGCCACACTGGATATGCCCATTACAATGATCGAAGAATGGTAAACTGTTTTTAGCCGCTGCCTGGCTTGCCTGGCCTGGCTGCTAATGGCATCATCCAGCTGCGCCATTTTTTGTTCCATTTCGCTGCTATAATAGGCCACATCCCCATTTGCACAGGCATAGGCCTCCTGTGTCTTGCTATCCGCACTTGCACATACCAAAGAAACCAAAGCATGGCAAAACGCCCCGTAATCGTCTTTTAGCTGTGTATACGCAGCCGCTTCCCCCTCCGGGATATAGGCAAGGTAAACGGCAAAATCTTCCAATGCCCGGCTTAATTCTTCCTCTTCCTGTTTTATCTGATTTACAATCGTAATCATTGTGTCATAATCTGCTGCAACAATATGCGACAACGCCATTTTATGGGTATTTAACAGGATACGCCGGATGTCTGCCAATTTTGCCGCCCCGTCCATATAGTTGTCTGCAATATCCACTGCATTGGCATCCACTTTATGAATGCTGTATATAGATAACGCATTTGATATAAGTGCTACAACCCCCAATAAAACAATAGGCAATATCAAACGCTGTTTTATGCTGAACCTGCTTTTCATTGTCTGCCCTCCCACAGCCTCTTCCTTTACCATCCTATCCTTTACCGGGCCATAATGCCCTCCGCCATCTCGTCAAGCTGCGCCTGCAGGTCTTTTCCGTCCGGGTTGCCCGCTTCCATATTTGCTGCAAACGCCGCAACCGGATCCCAAAATTTCCCGCCGATACGCTGAAGCTGGGAAAACTCCGACTGGTCCAACAGGGCGGCGATGGCTGCCGACCCCTGCACCTGTGGCGACTCCGCTGCCTGCTTATTCGAAGGGCCCTGCCCGCGCATTTCAAAACGAAGCTGCTGGTTCGGCCCGCTTACAATCCATTCCGCCAGCTTTGCCGCCCAGTCCGGATGCTTAGAATACGCATTGACGCCGATCAGCTTGCAGCCGGAAAACGATGCCATCTGGATCTGCTGCCCGCCGCAGGTATACTCCGGCAGTTTGCAGGCACCCATCGCTTCGCCCCAGGCTTGCGCTACCCCTACCGCATTCCAAACACCGCTGACACCAACGATAATACTCCCATCCTGCACGCCTGCTAAAAATTCCCCATCCGGCCTGCTGGAAAACCCTGGGCTTGCCGCAATATCCAGCATCGCCTGTGCCACATCCACGCCTTCCACTGCCCCGCCGGTCTGGTTCCAGGTACAGTAATTTGTAATTCCATCCTCATTCAGCCCGGTTTCCAGCCCTGTATTTCCAAAAAAGGAATACACATACCAGGCCGAAGTCCAGTCCATCGAAAAAAATTTGTGGTTCTTCGCTGCAATTTCCAGTATTTGATCCAGCGACCTGACATCCTGCTCCGTAAAATACTCTTTATTATAATAGAGGAAATACCCATTATCCGCCGTTAAGGGATAGGCATACAGTTCGTCCCCCACGCAAGCCGCTTCGACTGCACGCTCTAAATGCTCTGTGCGTATTTCATCAGCATTGGCGACCGGCTCTACCGCCCCGGCTGCAGCCAGTGCGTTTAGCTGGTCGTCTGCAAATGTAAATACGTCCGCGCCTTCTTCCAGGCCGCCAAGCAGGGCATCTTTACAGGAGGATTCCCCTTGCACTTCATATGTAATAGAAAAATCCGCCTGTCCCCGGTATTCTTGCTCGAACCCTTGGATAACCTGCTCCATCAGCGCCGCATCCTCCTGCGCGCCCCATACCGTAAGCGTTACATCCTGCGCACCGCCGTCAGGATTTTCCTGGCTAGAAGCTTCTTCTTTCCCTTCCGGCCGCTGCGTACCACTGCCCGTTCCATTTGCAGTTTTTCCTTTCGGCCCGCTGTTACCACTGCTGCAGCCAGACAGTGCGGTAATGCATATAGCTGTGGCCAGCAGTAGGCCGGATGTTTTGTGCCAGTTGTATGGATGCTTTGCGGATGCATGGTATATTGTTTGGACATCTGTACATTGTTTCATTGCCTATGCCTGCCTTTCTTTATCGAATGATGTTTTATTGAGCTATTTCATTTTTTAGATTTCCGGCCGCCGCATCTGCAAGCCGAGGCACTTGGCTATGCAGCTGTATTTTGCCCACAGAAAGCTTTTTTAAAACATGTCCTAGCATATCATACCACAAGCCCCAAACTTTCACAACAAAAAAAGCACCTCCTATCGACATATTTAAAAACCAACGTAACAGTTCGGATAACCCATGAAACCAATGTTATTTACTTAAAAAATCCCTCACACAACCTGGCCCAGGAAATGCCTAACCAGGAACGCTGTTAATTGTGGCATCCCGGACGCCGGATGGGGGCCGCTGCCTTGCCTGGCCGGGCAGCAGGATTTTATCAAGTTGTGGTACTGCACAGCTTTGCCGCAATGTTTGTTACAATGCACGTAAAGCATCAGAAAACCACCCAAAAAAAGGCGGCCAAAACCCCCTCCCCGAGAATTTTGGCCGCCTTCCCACAACCCACTAATGCTGCACCTCTTGCGCATGTTCCGCCAACATTTTTTCAAACCCCTCCGACAGATACCGTTCTGCCAGCGGCACCAGCTGCGCATCGAAATTGCACCGCAGTTTTGTATCTTCCCCAAACACCATGGTCTGTTCTTCCTGCGGGCTGCTTGCCGGCCACTGCGGGATCCCGATATGGTTTGGGTCACCGGTAAAAGCAAATGCAATTATGCTGCCAAAGATCTGCGCTTCCAGTTTATCCGTCACCCCTTCTTTCTGTGTTGCCGAAACCATCCCGGTATTATGGAAAACAAACGGTATATCGGCGCAGTGCCACGGCGGCGTCCCTCCATTTAACGGCAAGTCCTGATTAAATAAGTACGAATAAGTACAATGATTCAAAGCACTGCGCTGCCTGATAAATTGCTGTGCTGGATGGCGGAACAGGAAATCCAGCGCCAGCAGGTCTACTGGGTTGCGCTGCGGATAAGCTTCCCTAAAATATGGCAGCAGCTTATCTGCAGCTTCTGCCCCGGCTGCCTTGTACACAGCCTGTACGCCCTCTTCATCCGTCATACCCTGTTTTTTGTACGCCGACGGCAAAAAGGATGAAAATTCCCCGTAAACCGTACCTACCAAAAGCGGGATATGGGCGGTTTCTCCCCGGAACCCTACCGTTTCCGGACTGCCTTTGTAAAAGGCATTTGGATATGGCGCACACCCAATATACTTGCCAGCCGCCATAAATTCCGGACGGATACGCAGATATGCCTGCGCCAGCTCTGCATACGGTACTGCCTCCAATTCTTTTATATCGTCATCAATTCCAAGCTCGGCCATTATGGCAATGGCCAGTTCCTGGCCATCTCCTTCTCCGCAAGAAAGCCTATGGCCAAGGACGCCGCTCATATTAACCCCTTTCGCATACAGGCCGTCCGCCGCTGGCGTCTGTAATAGGGATGTGACCTTATCCCCGCCGCCGGATTGGCCAAAAAGGGTTACATTGCCAGGGTCTCCGCCAAAATTCTCTATATTATCCTGTATCCACTTTAATGCCGCCACTAAATCCTGCGTCCCTGCATTTCCTGAATCTGCATATTCTTCCCCATATGCCGATAAGTCAAAATAGCCCAAAAGATTCAGCCTATGGTTGACCGATACCACAACAGCCTGGCCGATACGGCACATATTTTCACCGTCGTAAGCGATATGCTCGATTGCAGAGCCCGATTCATATCCACCCCCATGCAGCCATACCAGTACAGGCCGTTTCCCAGCATCACAGCATGGCGTCCAAATATTCAGATTCTGGCAGTCTTCGTTCATTACCCAATAACGGTGCGGTACACTAAGTTCCCCTGTAGGCTTTGGCAGCTCCAATAACGGGCATACATAGCCATAGCTGGTCGTTTCCATTACGCCCTTCCACGGCTTTAGCGGATGCGGTGCATGGAAACGTGCCGCCTTGGCATATGGGATACCTTTAAAAATAGTAACATCATCATAAATATACCCCCTGACCTTGCCCTGCTTTGTCTGTACAACTGCTGTATCCTCATTGCATATAAAATTATGTGCCATTTCTTTTCCTCCTTATCTCGCCTGCAAATACCGGCTGCCAGCCCTCTTTTTCAATCTATTTTCTATTCCCTTTATTCCTATGTACTGTCCTGTCAAATGCTTTTTCCTTTGTGTGACGCAAGGAACGCTTTTCTATTATAGCAAAAAATATACATAAATCCTACTATTTATTTTCGACGGCATGCTTCGACAGAAGCTGCAGAGTTACTTTTCACACCCACGCCATGCATTCCGCTGTATGGCGTGGGTGTGAACTGTAACGCCGCAGGACCAGTAAAAAACAGGCCTAAGCTGTTTCCGCCTGTTTTTTACTGGTCCGTTTTCCGCCCACAATTTATATTTTGCCCGGTTCTTCCTGCACGGCCGGCTTCTCCGCCGCGGTATGTAAAAGTTCTAGCTTCCCATGCTTTTCCAGGCCGATGATAACCATGCGTTTTACCAAATCATAGATAACTGCAAATACCGGCACACCGACTAGGATACCAGCAAACCCAAACAGCCCCTGGAACAGCGTAATGGAAAACAGCACCCAAAAACCGGTCAGCCCTACACTGTCCGCAAGCAGCCTCGGCCCTAAAATATTTCCGTCAAACTGCTGTAAAATAATAATAAATACAATAAAAACCACACAGTTTACCGGGCTGGATATTAATATTAGCAATGCAGATGGGATGGCCCCTATGTATGGCCCGAAATATGGTATCACGTTTGTAATGCCAACAATAACGCTAACCAGCACTGCATTTGGAAAATCCATAAGGACTGACATGATCAGGCAGAATACGTAGCAGATCAGCCCAACAATCGCACTGTCCAATATTTTTCCACCAAAAAATCCAACAAATGTCTTATCGATAAATGCAAACTCATTTAAGATCTTTTCCGCCCGGCTGCTTTTAAACACCGCATACAACACAATTTTTGCCTGCCTTGCAAATGTCTTGCGCCCCAGCAGCAGATAAATACAGATGATCACCCCAATAATCAGGTTCATGACCACGCCAAACACAGAACCTACCGCATCCGTAAAGCCGCCCATCATACCCTGCATTGTAGGCAGCAGGTCCGTCTTTGCCCATTCCTGGAGCCGTTCTTCCATACTTGCGATCCCTGTCGTCACATACTTTTGTGCAACTTCGTTCCCGTCCAGCATCCCGTTTACCCACACGGCAAATTCATCGATCCTTTGCGGTACTGCATTGACCAATATCCCAATGCTGTTTACCATTTCCGGAATGACCATGCTAAGTAACAGATAGATAATGAAAAAAGCCAGCAGCAGCACCAGCAGGACCGTTAAGGCATCTGCACGCTTTTTATGTTTCTGCGGCAGGATGGCTTCCATCCGTTTTTCCAGAAAATTACACGGCGTTTTTAATAAATAGGCCAACACCCCACCATAAACAAACGGCGTAAGGACACCCATCAGCCAGTGGAACGACTCCTTTATCTGGCCCATACGCTGGATAGCAAAAAACAGTAAGATCGCCAGCGCAAGGGACATAAACCCGGTCAGCGACTGGTAAAATATTTTTATCCAATCCTCTTTTTTCATAATTTGCGCTCCTCCTTAAAAAATGTATGAAAAAATTATTGTAAGATGTATCATACCATTTTAAAAGTACAAAGACAAGCTATTGTAATGATGGGCATATCTTAATTTCTCGTTACTATTCACGGCCTGGGGGCCGTTCATTGTAACCATTCGGGGCGATATTGGAAGTTTGCTTCGCAAAATCGCCCCTCACTCCTGAATCATGTTCTCACGGAATGCGCAGCTTATGCGCATTCCTGGCCCGTGAATAGTAACAATTTCTCTTTAATTTATCCTCATTTGCCTTTACGAAATAAATTTTTCAGGTATAATAATGATGGTAAGGAGCAAATACAAATGAACGAAAAAATATTGATTGTCGATGATGAAACTGCGATTGCAGATTTAGTAGAAGTATACCTAAAAAATGACGGGTATGATGTATACAAATTTTATAATGCCACCGATGCACTGCAATGTGTAGGCCAGGCAGAACTGAGCCTGGCTATTTTGGACATTATGCTGCCGGATATGGATGGGTTTACCCTATGCCAGAAAATCCGGGAAAAGCATCTATTCCCCATTATCATGTTGACCGCTAAAGTAGAAGATGTAGATAAGATTATGGGGCTTACGCTCGGGGCGGATGATTATATTACAAAACCTTTCCAGCCACTGGAACTAATGGCAAGGGTAAAATCGCAGCTGCGCAGATATACCCGCTATAATACGGCAGACCTCCATGAAACAGAAGAACATGATTTCCGTGGGCTTTCTATCTCCAAAAGCAGCCATAAATGCTTTTTAAACGGCAGGGAGCTGATTTTAACGCCGCTGGAATTTAATATTTTATGGTACCTTTGCGAACACCGCGGAAATGTCGTATCTTCGGAAGAACTGTTTGAATCGGTTTGGGGAGAAGCATATTTGGATAACAACAATACCGTTATGACGCATATTGCAAGGCTGCGCGAAAAAATGCACGAACCTGCAAGGAGGCCGAAGTATATCAAAACCGTCTGGGGCGTTGGATATACGATTGAATAGGAAAGCCGCAAAAGCAGGGCAACATTCCTTAGATAATAGAAGCGAGGTAAGCATTGGATAAGAACATACAAAAATGGCTAAATAAGCAAGAATGCAAACGGAAACGCAAAAATTCTATGGCGGTACAGCTGATGTTCCAGTATATTATGTCCTGCCTGGGGTTTGCGGCCCTGCTGTGCATCGTTGCCGTGCTGGCATGGACGGTCTGCACCAGCCAGATATGGTATGGTACGGAAACTTTGTATCCGGTTTTAACCTGGATCAAAAAGCATTCGTCGTTTACATTTACCGCAGCCTGCCTGGTCGCCAGTATTGCGTTTGCCTGCTACTACCTGTCACGGTCGTTCCACCACCTGGATGCCATTATCCTTGCAGCGGAACAGCTTGCGCACCCAACCGAAGAACCGATTGAGCTCCCGCTTGCAGTCCGCAGCGTAGAAGATGAATTAAACCTCGTCCGTGAACAGGCCCTGCGCAACGCATTGATCGCAAAAGAAGCGGAACAGCGTAAAAATGACCTGATCGTATACCTTGCGCATGACTTAAAAACGCCGCTTACCAGCATTATTGGGTATCTGACGCTGCTGCAGGATGAACCGCAGATTTCGCCCCTGATGCGGGAACGGTATACGGGGATTGCCTTGGATAAAGCGCAGCGCCTGGAAGATTTGATCAACGAATTTTTTGACATTACACGGTTTAATTTAACAACGCTGGTATTAGAGCCGGAACTCATTAATTTAAGCCGGATGCTGGAACAGCTCGCAAATGAATTCCTGCCCGTGCTTGCAGAAAAAAAGCTCCAATGGCATATGGATATTGAGCCAGATATTGAGCTTTATTGCGACGCAGACAAATTACAGCGGGTATTTGACAATTTAATCCGCAACGCGGTCAATTACAGCTATGCCGGAACCGAAATTTCACTGAGTATGCACACATCCGGTACTGGCGGGCCTGAGGGGGAAGCACAAGGCAAAACGGCGGCAGGCCATAAGGTGATCATTTATGTCCGTAATCATGGCAGGACCATCCCACCGGAAAAGCTTTCGCATGTATTTGAGCAATTTTTCCGTATAGACTCTTCACGTGCTTCGTCCACCGGCGGGGCGGGGCTGGGGCTTGCGATCGCAAAAGAGATTGTGGAGCTGCATCATGGGGTAATCCGGGCGGAAAGTGCGGATGAGCATATTGTATTTACGGTAGAGCTGCCGGTGCAAGATATTGCCTAAGGAACTGTCGTGAAATAACTTGCTTCTAAACCTGTCAGAAAAATTTCATAAAATAGTTAAAAAATCATAAGAAAATCATAAGAAGTTCCTTATTGACAAATAGCCGGTTACGTACTATAGTGTACTAGTACAAATAATACGCGCAATACGCAAAGGCGGCAAACCTATGCCTGCCTTTGCATAAATTTAACAGAGCGGCAAAACATAAGATGAGAGTTTCATACATTTTATTACATTTTAAGCGCGAATAGAAAGGATCCCGTATGATGAAAAAATTAAACATCGCCGTTTTTTTTGGCGGCTGCTCCTCTGAATACAGTGTATCATTAGAATCCGCCAGTGCTGTCATAAACAACCTGGATTCCAGTAAATACCACCCGGTTCCTGTTGGTATTACCCAAACAGGGGATTGGTTTTATTTTATGGGGGATACTGCAAAAATCCAGGAGAATACCTGGCAGAATGAAAAGGACTGTATCCCGGCTGCACTTTCCCCAAGCCGCCAGGAACATTGCCTGCTGCTTGCGCCTGAGGAGGCTGCGGCAAAAGGGCTTGCGGCAAAACAGCCAATCGACGTTGCTTTTCCAGTGCTTCATGGAAAGAACGGGGAGGACGGTACGATACAGGGTGCGGTTGCACTTGCCGGTATCCCGCTTGCAGGCTGCGGCGTATTAGCTTCTGCGCTGTGCATGGACAAAGACCGTGCGCATAAGCTTGTGGCTGCCGCCGGGATACGCGTGCCGCGTGCAGTTGTTTTATCGAAATACAGCAGCCGCAACAAAGCGGATGTTTTCGCTGCCCAGTCCGGGTTCCCGCTTTTTGTAAAACCGGTTAAAGCAGGATCTTCCTATGGCATAACAAAAGTATCCAGCCAGGAAAACCTGCAAAATGCCATTACGCTTGCGTTCCAGTACGACGACCAGGTAATTTTGGAAGAAATGATCGACGGCTTTGAAGTTGGCTGTGCGGTGTTGGGAAATGCTGAACTGGCTGTCGGCGAAATCGATGAAATTGAGCTTTCCGGTGGATTTTTTGACTTTACAGAAAAATATACTTTAAAAACATCTGCGATCCATGTACCGGCCCGAATCTCCGCTGAAAAAGCGCAAGCGTGCAAGCAGGCTGCAAAACTCATCTACCGCACCCTTGGATGCAGCGGCTTTGCGCGTGTGGACATGTTTTTAACGCCTGACGGGGACATTGTATTTAACGAAGTCAATACGATCCCAGGTTTTACCGAACACAGCCGTTACCCTGGCATGATGAAGGCGGCTGGGCATCCTTTTGGGGAAATTTTAGACCACATCATTGCTTTGGCGGTGGAAGCATGACAAGCCTGATCCCGTGGAAAATGGAAAAAGCAGTCCATATGGGGGCTTTGATATTGGTAAATGCAGACTGCCCATATCCGGAAGGGGTTCCAAACGGGCCGCTTGTCCCTTTGCCTGGTACCAAGCCGCCCATACGGCTGCAAAAAGGCGCGGCTTCCCAATTGCTCTGCCTACTGCACAGGATCCATGCCCAACAGGAAATCGTGCCTGTCAGCGGCTGGCGGTCTTTGCAGGACCAGCAGCACATCTGGAACCAGTCCCAATTAGAAAATGGACAGGCATTTACCGAAACTTATGTTGCAAAGCCTGGCTGCAGCGAACACCAGACAGGGCTGGCGGTCGACCTCGGCAAAAATCAGGAACCCATTGATTTTATCCGCCCGGATTTCCCTTATAACGGTATTTGCCAGACATTCCGTGAACAGGCGGCTGCATACGGGTTTGTAGAACGGTATCCAAAAGGCCGTGGAACGGTTACTGGAATTGGGCATGAACCGTGGCATTTCCGCTTTGTCGGCGTACCGCATGCCCAAATTATGAAGCAGCATGGGCTGGTCTTGGAAGAATATATCGCCTTCCTGCGCCAGTTCCCATATGGGCAAAAACCATATTGTTTCCGCAATGGGCCGCGGGAAGCTGCTATTTCGTTTTTAGAGAAACAGGCAGCTGCTGGCACGATATGGCAAAACTTGCCCCACCAGCAGGCGGGAAGCGTTTCCGGCAACAACGTGGATGGATTTATCATTACGGAATGGAGGCACACAAATGCGTGAGAAACAGCGTTATGACAGCCTGGACCGGTTCCGTATACTGGCAGCAGCCCTCGTTGTGGCAATCCACACATCGCCGTTTACCTCTTATAGCGCAGATGCCGACTTTTTCCTGACAAGGGTACTGGGGCGGATTGCGGTTCCGTTCTTTTTTATGGTTACCGGGCAGTTTGTCGTATCAAAGTTTTTAGGCGGAGGGTTTGCAATAGCATTGCGGTACGTGAAAAAAATCGCACTGCTTTATGGCGCCGCCATCCTGCTCTACCTGCCGGTCGGGATCTATGCCGGCCATTACAAAGGGCTGGGAATTGCCGATGGGCTGAAACTGCTGATTTTTGACGGCACGTTTTACCATTTGTGGTATTTTCCAGCCTGTATCCTTGGGGTGCTGCTTGTCTACGCAATGGGCCTTTTGCTGTATAAAAACCAGGACATCCGCCCTATCATTGCGGCCGCGGGCCTGCTCTATGCCTTTGGGCTTTTGGGCGACAGCTACTATGGGCTGGCAGCGCAGGTACCTGTCCTGCGGGTAATATATGAAGCATTTTTCACAGTATTTTCCTATACCAGAAACGGAATTTTTATGGCGCCCATCTTCCTGCTGCTGGGCGTGGTTGCCAGCAAAAAGCGTGAAATAGGCATCCGTATTTTATGGGCAGGCTTGTTGATCTCTTTCCTGGCTATGACGGAAGAAGCATTCCTGCTGCGCCATTTTGAACTGCAAAGGCACGACAGCATGTATATTTTCCTGATCCCTGTCATGTTTTTCCTTTACCAGCTTTTATTGGCAACCGGTGCCCGTACGAAAAACAAACGGCGGTTGCGGCATTTAGGCACAATTTCCACCTGGATTTATATCCTGCACCCAGCAATGATCGTCGTAGTGCGTGGAGCGGCAAAAGCGGTACACCTGCCGGTACTGGCAGAAAATAGCCTGATACACTACTTAGCAGTACTGATTGGCTCCGCCATCGCGGCAACGGTACTAGCAGCTGCCGGCCAACTGCTGGCAGCTGCCCCAAAGGCCGGTACAAAACCGCGCAAATCTGCCCCGCATCCTGCCAGTGCCGCCCCTCCATCCCAGCGCGTAAAGGCCAGTGCAAAACCGCGTAAATCTGCCCCGCCATTCCAATGTGGGCGTGCATGGATTGAAATTGACCATAAAGCACTGCAGCACAATGTAAGCATGCTGCGTTCCATGCTGCCGCCCTCCTGCAAACTCATGCCTGCCGTCAAAGCCGACGCTTATGGGCATGGGGCACTGCTATTGTCAGATGAACTCCAAAAAATGGGCGTCAGCGCATTTTGCGTAGCCAGTGTACAGGAAGGCGCCACGCTGCGCAGGCATGGGATCGACGGCGAAATTTTAATCCTGGGCTATACACATCCGCAGGAATTCCCGCTGTTATGCCAGTACCAGCTGGCGCAGACCGTTATTGACTACTCATATGCCAAACAGTTAAACAATTACGGAGCCAGCATCCATGTACACATTGGCGTAGACACCGGGATGCACCGGATTGGGGAACGCAGTGAAAATGCCGGACAGATTGCCGCTATTTTTGCAATGGAACACCTGATGGTAGACGGGATGTTTACGCACTTATGTACTTCCGATACACAGTCCCCGCGCGGCCAGGCTTATACGGATGCACAGGTTAACGCATTCTTCCAGCTTTTATCTGACTTAAAAAAACGTGGCATCACATGCCCGAAAATCCATATGCTGGCCAGCTATGGCATTTTTAACTACCCACAACTGGCTGGAGACTATGCACGCGTCGGAATTGCCTTGTACGGCGTACTAAGTACGGCGGCAGACACCCGCCAATGGCAGGGGAAACTGCAGCCGGTGCTGTCGCTAAAAGCGCGGATTGCAACCGTAAAAACCTTGTATGCAGGGGAGTCTGCCGGTTATGGCATCCAATTTACTGCTGGCAGCGACATGCAGATTGCAACGATTGCCATTGGCTATGCAGACGGCCTGCCACGTGCATTGTCCTGTGGGGCAGGGAGCGTCCTTATAAAAGGGCACCGTGCGCCAATCATCGGACGCATCTGTATGGACCAGGCTATTGTGGACATAAGCGGGATCGAAGGCGTACAGGCAGGCGATACAGCCGTCATTATCGGACGCAGCGGTACGCTGGAAATCTCAGCCTGCGACCTGGCACAGCAGGCCGGAACTATTTCAAACGAAATATTAAGCCGCTTGGGCGCACGGCTGGAACGTATATTGGTCTAGAAAAGAAGCAGCAACAAATGATAACCAGGGTGTACTTTACACCCTGGTTGATTTATTTGGTTCTTCCGTTGTTGGTTAAAGGGCGATGGCATCATCCGGCCTGCTAGCCAGCCTTACACCCCGGCATTGCGCCACACATCTGCCCGTGCAACGCACTCTTGTTTCTCAACCGTCTTTTCTTCCGCCCAGACGGCATCCGCAGCGGTCTCCCTTGCCAAATTTTTCTGCGCGGTAGACAGCATCAGTTTAATCCTGTTTAATTGGTTTACCTCGCTTGCACCTGGGTCGTAGTCAATGGCTACGATATTGGAAAGCGGGTAGCGGTGCCGCAGTTCTTTGATCACGCCCTTGCCTACAATATGGTTCGGCAGGCAGGCAAATGGCTGCGTGCATACAATGTTGTTGATTCCGTTATGGATAAGCTCCAACATTTCACCGGTTAAAAACCATCCTTCCCCGGTCTGGTTGCCCTGCGATACGATTGGTTGCGCATATTGCGCAAGCTCCTCAATCCGCGCAGGCGGGGTAAAATGCTTGCTTTTGGCAAATTCATCACGGGCTGCACCGCGCAGCCATTCAAAAAACCGGATGCCCATGTTTGCGATACGGGCTGATTTTTTGGGGCTGCCCAGTACCTCATGTTTAAAGTTCTGGTTATAAAAGGTGTAAAGCAAAAAGTCGGTCAAATCTGGCACAACCGCTTCTGCCCCTTCTGCTTCCAACAGGTCTACCAGGTGGTTGTTTGCTGCCGGATGGAATTTTACCAGTATTTCCCCTACAATACCAACCCGCGGCTTTTTTATATCCAGCCTTGGCAATGCGTCAAATTCCCGGATAATTTCCCTGCAAAGCTGTTTAAACTTGCGGTGGGAAAGTATTTTATCCTGCGAAACAAACGCAATTACCTGATGTTTCCATTTTAGGTGCAGCGCGTTGGCGGAGCCAGGGACTGCTTCGTAGGGCCGGGTTGCATATAGGCAGCGCATAAAAATATCGCCAAATTCCAATGCATACAGCCCATGCTGAAGGACTGCAGGCGAAAGGGAAAAGCCTGGATTTTTCTCTAGCCCGCTTAAGTTAATGGAAATTACCGGTACATCCGCATAGCCTGCTTTTTGCAGTGCACGCCGGATAAACCCAATATAGTTGGACGCCCGGCACCCGCCCCCCGTCTGCGAGATTAAGACCGCCGTTTTTTTCATATCATATTTGCCAGAAGTAACGGCATCCATAATCTGTCCAACTACGATCAGCGATGGGTAGCAGGCATCGTTGTTTACATATTTTAGGCCGGCGTTGATTGCTGTACGGCTATCATTGCCTAATACTTCTATATGGTACCCTGCCGCCTGGAATGCCGGCTGGAGCAGGTCAAAATGGATCGGCGACATCTGCGGGCACAGTATCGTATACGTCTCTTTCATTTCTTTTGTAAATACTGTGCGCGTAAAATTGGATGGTGCAATCTCACGCGGCCCGTTCCGTTTTTCACGTACACGGATAGCGGCAAGCAGGGAACGGATACGGATTCTGGCCGCGCCCAAATTATTTACTTCATCAATTTTTAAACAGGTATATATTTTGCCGGAATTGGTTAAAATATCGCTAACGCAATCCGTCGTGACTGCATCCAGCCCGCAGCCAAATGAATTTAACTGGATAAGGTCCAGGTTATCCGAATATTTGACATAATTTGCGGCTGCATAAAGGCGGGAATGGTACATCCATTGATCCATTACGATCAGCGGGCGTTCCACCGGTTCTAAATGCGAAATGGAATCCTCGGTCAATACGGCAATGCCATAAGATGTAATCAGCTCTGGGATGCCGTGGTTGATCTCCGGGTCGACATGGTACGGGCGGCCAGCCAGTACAATGCCGCGTTTTCCGGTTGCTTTTAGGTAGGCAAGGACTTCCTCCCCCTGTTTTTGCATATCGTGGCGCGCATTTTGCAGTTCTTCCCATGCTTCGTCGACCGCGTCGTTTATTTCGCAGTCCATAATATGGAACTGTGGGCCAAAAACCTGCCGCAGCCCGCGGCACAACGTTTCTTTATCCTTAAAAGACAAAAATGGATTTAAAAATTTCACTGCGCCGCTGGAAATTTCGTCTACGTTATTTTTAATGTTTTCTGCATAGGACGTAACGATCGGGCAGTTGTAATGGTTGTTCGCGTCCGGAAATTCGTTCCGCTCATAAGGGATGCATGGGTAGAATATAAAATCTGGATTTTGCTTTATAAGCCATGCAATATGGCCATGCACCAGTTTGGCAGGATAACATTCGGATTCACTCGGAATGCTTTCTATCCCCATCTCATAGAGCTCTCTGGACGACTGTGGCGATAATATAATACGAAAACTCAATTTTTTGAAAAAAACAGCCCAAAACGGGAAGTTTTCATACATATTCAACACCCTTGGAATGCCGACGCTCCCGCGTACTGCATAATCCTCGGTATTCGGCTCATAATCAAAGATCCTTTTATTTTTAAATGCATACAAGTTTGGTACATTTGACCTTTGCTTTTTGCCTCCCAGCCCCCGTTCACAGCGGTTGCCGGTAATATAGCGCCGGTTGCCGGAAAACTGGTTAATCGTAAGCAGGCAGTGGTTCGTACAGTTCTGGCAGCGGGCCAGTTTGGTATCATAAGACAATGCATTGATTTCTTCAATGGAAAGCATAGAGGAAACAGCCCCTTTTTCGTGGCGCTCCCTTGCGATCAATGCCGCCCCAAACGCCCCCATGATCCCCGCTATATCCGGCCTGACTGCCTGGACACCAGAAATTTTTTCAAAACTGCGCAGTACAGCGTCATTATAAAAAGTACCGCCCTGTACGACAATTTTACTGCCCAGCTGCGCCGCATCGGTAAGCTTGATCACTTTGAACAACGCATTTTTAATAACAGAATAGGCAAGGCCCGCAGAAATATCAGCAACCGATGCCCCCTCCTTCTGTGCCTGCTTTACTTTGGAATTCATAAATACGGTACAGCGGGTTCCAAGGTCAATCGGATGTTTTGCAAACAATGCCTCCTTTGCAAAATCCTGTACCGAAAAATTTAAGGATTTTGCAAACGTCTCAATAAAAGAACCGCAGCCGGAAGAGCAGGCTTCGTTTAGCTGCACGCTGTCTACCGTTTTGTCTTTTATTTTTATGCATTTCATATCCTGCCCGCCAATATCCAGGATACAGTCTACATCCGGTTCAAAAAATGCAGCTGCATAATAATGGGATACCGTTTCCACCTCACCGTCGTCCAACATCAATGCCGCCTTGATCAAAGCTTCCCCATAACCGGTAGCGCAGGCCCGGACAATCTGTGCATTTTTTGGCATGTGTGTATAAATTTCCTGTAACGAACGGACACAGGCAGCAAGCGGGCTTCCGTTGTTATTTTCATAAAAGGAATACAGCAAGGACCCATCCTGCGCGACAAGCGCCGTCTTTGTCGTCGTGGAGCCGGCGTCAATGCCCAGGTAGCAGTCCCCTTCATAATCTGCAAGGTTTTTGGACGCTACCTTGTTATTGTTATGGTTTTCCAAAAATGTATCATATTCTTTTTGAGATGCAAACAGCGGCTCCATCCGTTCTACTTCAAATTCCATATGAATGTCGGATGAAAGCTTTTCCAATACACCAGCAAGCGGCAGCTGTATTTCTTCTTTGCTATTTAATGCAGATCCGATTGCCGCAAACAAATGGGAATTCTGCGGTATGACCGTATGCTTTGCATCTAATCCCAGCGTACGGACAAAGGCCGCGCGCAGTTCGGATAAAAAGTGCAGCGGGCCGCCCAAAAACGCTACATGGCCGCGGATAGGCTTCCCGCAGGCAAGCCCGCTGATCGTCTGGTTGACGACAGCCTGAAAGATGGAAGCAGCCAGGTCTTCTTTGGTTGCCCCTTCATTGATCAAAGGCTGGATGTCTGTCTTTGCAAAGACACCGCAGCGGGCCGCAATCGGATAAATTTCCTGGTAATTTTTCGCATATTCATTGAGGCCAGATGCATCCGTCTGAACCAGCGAAGCCATCTGGTCGATAAAAGAACCGGTACCTCCGGCGCAGATCCCATTCATACGCTGTTCTACATTACCTTTTTCAAAATATATAATCTTCGCGTCCTCGCCACCTAATTCAATGGCTGCGTCAGTTTGCGGCGCATAACGCTCCAGGGCTGACGCTACAGAGATGACCTCTTGTACGAACGGTATTTCCAGATGTTTTGCCAGCGTCAAGCCGCCGGAACCGGTGATCATCGGGGAAACAGAAATTTCTCCGAGCTTGTCGTGTGCTTTCGCAAGCAGGCTGCTTAACGTTTCGCGGATATTCGCATAGTGCCTCTCGTAATCTGCGAAAAGCAGGCTGCCGGATTCGTTTAAGACTGCAATTTTTACGGTTGTGGAACCGATGTCGATCCCAAGTCTGCATAATATTTTTTTTGACATATTCTCACCCATTTGTAATAGTATTTAAGCATGGAAAATATTGCTATTGTTACTTATTTATAATATGACTGGTTCCTCAAAACATTCTACATTATACGACACTGTTTCTGAAAAGACAATTCCTAATTTTGAATTTATGATCTTTTAAGAAATACAATTGTGTGCCTGTCAAAACGGTGGACGGCCAACGTGATGTGATAGTTTATGCAGCAAGTGCTTGCCCAGGAACAACCAGTATATAGCTTTGCCGGGCACTTTTTCTTCCGATGGGAATACATTATTATAGAATGATAATAATGAGGTAGCATAATATGGATAATTTCCTTGGAAGGAATGATGGAAACATGCACTGCCGTGGGATGCTTCACATTGTAGAAGAAGGGGATACCTTGTATAAAATTTCCAGGAAGTATGGGGTACCGCTTTCCAGGGTTTTCTATGCAAACCCTTATGTCGATGTATATAATATGCAGGTTGGCGATGAAATCTGTGTGCCTGTTATGACGCCACGGTATCTGCCAGAAAGCAGCCGCCCACCAAAAGTACCATCGGATGCTTCTGACAGGGCATTCCCGTCACAGAATGGACAGAACCAGGCTGCAGGGCCTACGATGCAAACCGGGCAAAATCAGGATGGAGCGTCCACCCCGCAAACTAGTCAAAGCCAGGATAGGCGAAACCCTATGGGCAATTTTACTTGGCAGGATGGCCAAAACCAGAATGGCAGAATGCCTTTGCAAGAAGGCCAAAACCAGAATGGCAGAATGCCTTTGCAAGAAGGCCAAAACCAGATGGGACCTATCCCGATGCAGGATATGCAAAGCCGGCCAATTGGGATGCCTTTGGAAAACCCGAAAGGCAGCGCTACACAAATACAACCATCCATATATCCACAAAATATCCAGGAAATGCCGCCGGCGGATACAAAAAAAACGGTACAGGAAACGTTACTGGCGGATACCGAAAAACCAATGCAGGAAACGGGGCCAGCGGATACCGGAAAAATAATACAAGAACGGGCATTTGCGGATGCCGGAAAAATGATGCAGGAAAGGGTACCGTCAGATGATGTACCGCCAAATGCGGATGCCGTGCCAGCCGCAGGCGCAATGCCAGCTGGGGATGCCATTCCAGCCGAAAGCCCCATGCCTGCCGGGGATTCTATGTCAGCTTTAAGTTCCATGCCTGCTAGGGATCCTATGCCTGCTTTAAGTTCCATGCCTGCCGGGGATCCTATGCCTGCTTTAAGTTCCATGCCCGCCGGGGATCCTATGCCTGCTATGATGGGGTTTGGCGCCGGGCAGGGCTGCTGTGGGATGAAGGCGCCAAACGCAGACGGAACGGCCCTGCCGTGGGAAAACTGTGGGGTAAGCAAACAGATGCTGGCAGAGTACCTCTCCCAAAGCCCTGTTTCCAATTAATGGGGTTTTACTGTTTTGCGTTGCCATACTTGCTATTTGCCATGAGTTATGAAAATTTTATTAAATTTGCGCAACAGGCGTCCGTTTCATTGACAAAATATGTCCGTATTTATATAATGCTTGACAGGAACGATAACAACCAGCACGGGTTACCATGCTGTACATGTCTGTTTCCTATCCTATACAGCCCCTGTTTTGCTGTGTAGATGCCGAAAGCAGACGATATGGAGGTCCAAATGAACTTTATGAATAAGCTGGAGCGTAAATTTTCAAAGTACGCTATTTCTAACCTGACAATGTACCTGATTTTTGGATATGTGGCAGGGTATGTCATAAGCAGGTTTGCACCAGGAATGCTTGGGTATTTGACTATGAACCCGTATCAGATTCTGCATGGCCAAGTTTGGCGGCTGATAACCTGGGTATTGATCCCGCCGTCTACGCAGTCGATATTGTTTTATGTTATCATGATGCTGTTTTATTACCAGCTTGGCATGAGCCTGGAACGGACGTGGGGGACCTTCCGGTATAACGTATATATTTTTGGCGGGATCCTTTATACGGCGGTTGGCGCGATGGCAACTTGGCTGATCATGGCTGCTTTTATGGGAAACGCTGCTTATGTAGGGGCTTATGTGGGGGCTTATGTCAGCACGTATTATATCTGTATGTCGATTTTCCTTGCATTTGCAGTCTGCTATCCAAATATGCAGGTAATGCTGTACTTTATTATACCAATTAAAATGAAATGGCTGGCCTATGTTTATGCGGCCCTGATGATATTTGACTTTATCCAAAGCGCATGGCCAGGCAGGATCATGCTAGTCATGTCGCTGCTCAATTTTTTGATCTTCTTTTTAACAACCAGGGATTACCGCCGGTTTTCCCCAAAAGAAATCCACCGCAAACAGGTATACCGCCAAGCTGTGCGCCAGCCGCGCAGCAGCGGCGGCATTACCAAGCATAAATGTGCGATCTGCGGCAGGACAGAACTGGACGACCCCTCGCTTGAATTCCGGTTTTGTTCAAAATGCGACGGCAATTATGAATACTGCCAGGAGCATTTGTTTACGCACCAGCATATCAAACATTAGCTGCACGTTTTACTTTAAATGGTTTTGTTTCCGGTAGTCAGCCGGGCTGACGCCGGTATTTTTCTTAAATGCTTTGGAAAAATAATGGTAATCGTTAAAGCCTGACTGCGCAGCTACATTTTTTACCTTTTCATTTGTACTGCAAAGCAATGCTTTTGCATGTTCCATACGCAGGTTTAAAAGGTAAGCAGAAAACCCGATCCCTAATTCCTGCTTAAATATATAGCTTAAATATGAGGGGTTCAGCCCTGCCGCCTCTGCTGCTTCCGGCAGCCCAACCTGCTCTTTGTAGTGTCCATGCAGGAAATGGACTGCCAGGCGCACCCCTTGGCTGGTGCTTTCGGGGATAGGGCGTTTGCCTTTCAAAAAAAATTTATTTCGGTATTCCCCACAAATATCCAAAAGCTGCCGAATCCGGATAATGCCGGCATATTGTTCTGCCCCTCGCTCGAAATGGAGCTGCCTGTCCATCCTTTTGATCCAATGCAGGATTAGCCGGCTGTCCGTATACTGGCGGGAGGCCGCGTCTATTACAGCCTGGAATCCGTCTTTTAAAAGGTCATACTGCTGGCGCTGCACATAGGAAGGCGCTTGTTCCAGCAGATCTTCTGCTTCCTGCGGCAAAACTTTGCCCACTTTGGGGCTGTCCCCATAAAAAAATATATCCCCTTCTTTATAGAAACTGACCTTTATCATTTCCCTTGCCTGCTGGTAAGCTTCCTGGATCCCCGCTTCCCCAAAACAGACGTTGCTGACGCCTATCGCAAACGTATGGATTTCTTTTTTACAGCAACGCAGGCACGCAGCCGCAATACTTGCCAGTTTCTGCTGCATTAAGCTGCTAAGGCGCAAATCCGACATATCGGCGAAACAGCAAAAGATCCCTTCCCCCAGGTACACAATTTCGGTATCGGGCAAGTCCGCCCTTTTCCCTTTCGTTTCCTCGGACAATTTCTGCAAAAAGCCCTGTGCATACTGTTCCAAATCCAGCGGGGAGTATGAATTTTTTAATTCGCCCCATTTTAAAATGCACATATTAACAATCGCGCTGTTTGTATATTTCCCCGCAATCCCTGCTTCCTCCCGTTTACGTTCCCGCTCTTGGGGCTGGAAATTCCCGGAAATAAGCCCATTAAAAAAATGGTATTTTAGCGTATGGCGGCCCATTTCCATTAGGCAGCGTGCTTTTGCATCCCTGCGTGCTTTTTCCTTGCGGCCTTCTACCTGCTTTTTGATCGCAACCAGCATCTCATATAGGCTGCATTCATCCAGTGAATTTTTCAGCACATATTCATCCGCACCCCACTTCATCGCCTCTTTTACATATTCAAAATCATCGTGGCAGCTTAACACAACGATATAGACAGCATTGTTGGTTTCCCGGAGCCTGCGTATCAACTCAATGCCATCCACAAGCGGCATCGATATATCGGTAAAAATAACTTCCAGATCCGCTTTCCGTTCCTCTGCCAATTCCAAAGCTTCTTCTCCATCCCTGGCATCCGCAATGATCTGGTATCCTGCTTTTTCCCATGCTTTTAATTGTTTCAAATAGCTGCGTACTAAAAAATCGTCATCCACAATGACTGTCTGTATCCACTTTGCCCCATCCTGCATACCGGTTACGCTCCTTATACCGCTTTTGGCCATCGGCCACCCATACAAAGGCACGCCCATGCTCCGTTTCCTGCGGAGCGTGGGCGTCCAAGAACCTGCTTGCTGCTATGCGCCAAGCACAAGCGGAGAACATATTACATACATTACGATAATGACTGCTACACCAACAACCGCCCATACCTTTCCGGTCTTCCACGGCGTCATATCCATAACTTTTGCGTCCGGCATTTCCCAATCCACCTGGCGCGGGCAGACCTTAATGCAGACTAGGTAAATAGCAGCTTCCACCACGAAACATGCAAATACCCAATACAGATAATGCCATTTCTGGCAAAACGGAATGACTTTGGTCGCACCATAAATGATGATATGTACTGGAACGGTAATCTTTGGTGCAATCGAAGGCGCTTTCTTACTCAGCAAGCCGAATAGCACCGCCAAAAGGATCGGCATGGAGAAAAAGCCCCAGCACTCATTAATAAAGTTCATAATACCCGTTCCAAAATACATAACAAACGGTGAAATGAAAATAGCAACTACACCGACAAGCAGCCCAAAATTTTTCCCTATTTTTACGGTTTTTTCTGCATCCGCATCTTTCCCCCAGATCGGCTGCCAGAAATCCAGCGCAAAAATCGTAGAAGCTGAATTTAAAACGGAATTAAACGAAGACAGGATCGCGCCAAACATTACAGCTGCAAAAAAACCCATGATCGCTGTCGGCATAACTTCCATAACAAGCATTGGATATGCCTGGTCGCCAGCTGAACCGACAGAAGTATCAATATTGCCTTGTGCTGTTAACAGCTGGTAAGCAATAATCCCTGGAAGGACAATTACAAATACGTCCAGGCATTTGAAAAATCCTGCCCAAATAGCGCCTTTTTGCGCTTCCGCAAGGTTTTTGCCACCCAACGACCGTTGGATAATAGACTGGTTTGTCGCCCAGTAAAACATATTGTTTACAAACATACCTGTAAACAAAAGCGGCCAAGGGACGTAAGGCGCAACGGTATCCGGCGCTGCCCACGCATTCATCTTTTCCGGAGTAGCACTTAATAAATGCTGCAGCCCTGCGCCAAAGCTGCCGTCGCCGCCCGCCAGGCTCCCCAGTGCGATAATGCCCAAAACCGGCACCGCAAAACCGCCTATAATCAGCCCGACGCCGTTTACCGTATCGGAATAAGCCACTGCTTTTAAACCGCCAAATACGGAATAGGCCATACCGATCACACCGGTCGAAAAGCAAACAATCAGGATGGCCCAAAAATAGCTGATACCAAAAATCTCCTCAATTTTGAAAATTTTAACCAATGCAACCGAACCCGAATAAAGGATCGTAGGAAGCATCGTAACTACGTAGGCAATCAAAAACATGCAAGAAAACATACGCATTGTGAACGTATCGTAACGCATTTTATAAAATTCCGGAATGGTCGCGATACCGCCTTTTAAGAAACGCGGCAAAATCACAAATGCCAGCACCAGCAGTGCAAACCCAGAGGTCGCCTCCCAAGCCATCGTACTCATTGAGCCGGAAAATGCCTGGCCATTGGTTCCGACCAGCTGCTCTGCGGACAAATTGGTCATCATCAAAGAACCTGCGATTACAATACCAGGCAGCCCCCTGCCTGCGAGGAAATACCCCTCCTTGGAAGACAAATCTTCATCTTTTGTTTTGTACCAGGAAAGGACCGCGACAAATACCGTAAACGCTACAAATTCGATTACAGTTAACCACATAAGAAATCTCCTTTCTATATATTGCTTTGTAAAAACATTATACAAAAGAAATTTCCCTGTCATAGTGTGCATTTTTTTAGGTTATTCAGTATCTTATTTAGTAAAATTTTATAATTGCCTTTTTCATGTCCTTTTTTGTTGTCTTTTTTTTAGATAATTAATCAGGTATTCCTCGTTACCGGCAGATAAATAATCGCTGTAGTCCCTTTTTCGCTGCTTTCATAGGTAATCCCCGCACTACTTCCGTAATATAGCTCCAGCCTGTCGCGTACATTTGGTATACCTACGGCCGTCAGCCCTTTCGTCTTGCGCGCCCCGTTGTTTAACAGTTTCTCAATCTGCCCTTTGGTCATCCCGCGCCCATTGTCAGATACTTTCAGGTACAAAACCCCTTCCTCCTCCTGGGAACAGATGGCTAATTTACTGTTTTCTACCTTCATATCAATTCCATGCAGCAGCGCATTTTCTACCAGCGGCTGAAGCACAAGCCTTGGAACCAGGCAGTCCCTTGTTTCTGGCTGGATTTCATACTGGACATGGAACTGGCCGCCGTAGCGGAATTCCTGAAGCCGGATATAATTTTCTAGAATCCGTATATCCTCTGCTACAGTCAAAAAGGCCCCTTTCTTATTGATACATGCCTGCAGCAGATCAATAAAATCGCCGATAATTTCACCAATCTCCTGTTCCCCTTTTAACATCGCCGAGCATTTAATGGAATTTAACGTATTGTACATAAAATGCGGTGTGATCTGGTACTGCAGCGCTTCCAGCTCTGCATCTTTGCGCTGCTTTTCTTCCTCCAACAGCTGATGGATCAATTCTTCGATCCGGTCTAGCATCCGGTTAAAGTCAATGGCCAGCATCCCGATCTCATCCCGTGAGGCCACTTCGGCCCGGGTTCCTAGCTCCCCTTCAGAAACCTTTTGCATCGCAGCCGTAAGCCTGCCCAACGGCTTATAGATTGCGCTGGTAATACCGGTAGCCGGAATCAAGGACAGCGCCAAAAATAAAATCAGGATACCAAAAAAATACCGGCGTGTTACGATAAGTTCCTCCAAGACAGCCGCCTTTTCCACAACAACCAGCAGGCCGCACTGGGAAAACGGCGCTTCATAATAGCTGTATATGGCCTCTTCCTTCGAAAGCCACTGCCCATACGTTTCCGCATTCTCGTATACGCTGCCCATCTGTTTTTGGTCCAACGAAGTAACCACCCGCCCGTTTCTATTTAACAGGACTGCTTCTTTTACCATGCCGTCATCAATGCCGGTAAGATAATCATAGTAAAGCAGGTGTTCTTCTATATTGGAAAGCAGATAACCCAATACCTGATGCCCTTCATCTTCTACCGTTTCCACAAATGACAAAAAATACGCATCCTCATTCGCCATATCCTCTAATATGGCTGGGCCAGCTTGGCCCGCTGCCTGTACTACAGCATCCATAACATCGTCCGGCACCCCTTTTTTATAGGCGGGGTATTCTTCTGACGTCACCAGCACATGTGCCTGCGGTACCAACAGGTACATCGAATCCATAGAAGCATTCCGGCTGCGGAACACTTCCAGCAGTTTTGCCAAATCTTCCAGACCGCCCTCATCCCGGCCAGACAGGTATGCCTGCAGCGTGCCTTTTAACTCCTTGTCGCACGATGCATTTACATTCACATGATAAATATTCTGAAATAGCACATCCAGCGTTTCTACTGCCCGCACCGTCCGCATCTGAAGGTCCGTACTGTAATTTTCCTCGATCATATGGGCAGACCTTCGGTAAAAAAGGAAAGTAACGGCCAATGATGTCACCAGTGTGATTAATAAGATAGCGGCAAATACCTTGCTACGAATGCTCTTCATGGCGTATCTTCCCTTTCCATATATGACTCTATATTCTGCCTGGTCAAAAGCCCAGCATCTAAAACCAAATCCGAAGCCTGCGCCCCGCCCTTTAGCAGCCTGCTGATATACTGTACCGTACGATAGCCAATTTCATAGCCTGACTGTGCGGACAATGCACAGATCCTGCCGTCGCGGACAGCCCTGACGGCATCGTCCTGGACATCGATCGATACGACTTTCACCTCATCGGACGGGATGCTTTGCGTGATACCCATCGCCGTTACTGCACTGGTCGCCATAATCCCGCACACCTTCGGATATTCCTTGCGTATCCTGCGTATCTTTTTTTCCGACATGCGCAGATTGCTATACCCGCTTTCCGTAAATACTACCTGTATCTTGGGCTGGGTATCCATATACGCCAAAAACCCCTCCATCCGCTGGCGGTGGCTCATTTGGTTTAAATCCCCACTCACAATCCCCACCTGGCCTTCATATCCCAATTCTTTTGCCAGATATTCTGCCAGCTCATAGCCTGCCTTTTCATTGTCAATCCCGATATAGGGAATATCCAAATCTGCAAACCCCGTATCATAAGAAACGACCGGAATCCCCTGTTCTTGTGCCATCGCAAGGTACGATGGCTTATGGTAAGAGTCGATCGGTGAAATAGCTAACGCATCCACCCCTCTTTTTAACAGTGACTGCGCCATTTTGACCTGCACTTCTTCATCTACTTCCGAATCTGGGGCCAACAGGATAATTTCCATCCCCAGCTCCTGTGCGGCAACTTCCATCCCCCTGCGTACTGTCATCCAGTATTCGCTCGTTCCGGATTTTGCCACCACACCTACAATATATTTATCCGCTGCTTCCAGCTGCCGTTCCGCCTCCTGGCATCCTGCCAAAAAAAACAGGGCCGCCAAAAAAAGCGCTGCCAGGCAGCCCCGCTTCCAAAACCCATAAACACCCGCCGGCGTACCATACCCAACCGTCTGCTTTCCATTCCCTTCCATCCGCTTACCTCCTGCTGCGATCTTTGCTTTGCGCCTATTCGTGCCCGGTTTGGTATAAATATGTTCTGTAAACAGTTTTTATTATACCACAATAAATGCGTTTTGTATGCAGTTCCCATCATACGTTTGCGGTTATTTTTATAAAACTGAATCATGTTCTCACGGAATGCGCAGTTTATGCGCATTCCTGGCCCGTAGAAGTAACATAAAACTGCCCCATAGGAGCGTACTTTGGCCACAGGCACTTTAAAATCAGTTTATAAAATTTTAAGAATTCCAAAACCCTTGAAAAATCAGCCTTCCGCGTCAATTGTTAGCACTCATCTCAAAAGAGTGCTGATTTTCTATTGACTTTTTAAAAACAGAGTATTACTATTGCAACAGGACAACAAAACAGGCAGAACCAAAAAACCGCCTGATTCATCAGAAAACAACAGGCAAACATATAAAATCTAACGAATAAAAGGAGTGTATTTTCATGGACAACAAACACGGAAACCTTTCTATTAACAGCGAAAACATTTTTCCTATTATTAAAAAGTGGCTGTATTCCGACCACGATATTTTTTACCGTGAATTAGTTTCCAATGGCTGCGACGCAATTACAAAATTAAAAAAGCTGGATATGATGGGGGAATATTCTTTACCAGCAGACTATAAGCCGCAGATCCAGGTTACCGTTGACCCGGACAAAAAGACACTTACCGTTACGGATAACGGTATCGGCATGACCGCAGAAGAGGTAGAAGAATACATTAACCAGATTGCGTTTTCCGGCGCTGCAGATTTCCTTGAAAAGTATAAAGATAAAGCAAACGAAGACCAGATTATCGGCCATTTTGGCCTAGGCTTTTATTCGGCGTTTATGGTCGCAGATGAAGTGACCATCGATACGCTTTCTTATAAAGAAGGTGCCGCAGCTGTCCACTGGTCCTGTGACGGCGGCACGGAATTTGATATGAAAGACGGCACAAAAGACAGTGTTGGGACAACCATAACCCTTTTCTTAAATGAAGACTGCCTTGAGTTTGCCAATGAATACCGTGCAAGGGAAGTATTGGAAAAATACTGTGCGTTTATGCCAATCCCAATCTATCTGAATAAGGCTGGCGCGGAAACCGAATATGAAACCATTGACCCAGAAGATAAACAAGATGACGATACGGTAGTTGAAACGGTTATTGAAGAAGCAAAAACAGAAGAAAAAGAAAATGAAAACGGCGAAAAGGAAGTCGTAGAAATTTCCCCGCGCAAAGAAAAGTTGAAAATCGTAAAACGCCCAGTCCCATTAAATGACACAAACCCGCTTTGGGCAAAAACGCCAAAGGACTGTACCGACGATGAATATAAGGAATTTTTCCGCAAAGTATTCCGCGATTACAAAGAACCGCTGTTTTGGATCCATCTGAATATGGATTACCCGTTTAACCTAAAGGGCATTTTATATTTCCCAAAGATCAATACGGAATACGATTCGATCGAAGGCACCATAAAGCTGTACAACAACCAGGTATTTATCGCCGATAATATCAAAGAAGTAATTCCGGAATTCCTGATGCTGTTAAAAGGCGTAATCGACTGTCCAGACCTTCCGCTCAATGTATCCAGGAGCGCACTGCAAAATGACGGGTTTGTGAAAAAGATTTCCGAATATATTACAAAAAAAGTTGCCGACAAGCTGATCGGTATGTGCAAGACGGAAAAAGAATCTTATGAAAAATATTGGGATGACATTAGCCCGTTTATTAAATATGGATGCCTGCGGGATGAAAAATTCTGCGATAAGATCAACGATTATATTTTATTTAAAAACCTTGACCATAAATACCTGACACTGCCAGAATGCTTAAAAGCAGATGAAAAGCCAACCGATGAAACCAATCCGGAAACGGAAGGTGCTGCCGGCGCAGGCCAGGCAGACGCTGGAGACGGCTCTGATGCCGCAGCCGACGGCAGCAATACCGGTGCCGCAGCCGATGTCGTAAATGCAGACGGTTCTGACGCCCTTGATAATATGGATGACGAACCGGAAAAAGATACGCGCAAGGTTATTTACTATGTAACGGATGAACAGCAGCAGAGCCAGTATATCAACATGTTCAAAGAGCAGGGCATGGACGCTGTTATTTTAGACCACAATATCGATTCGTCGTTTATCACACAGTTAGAGCGCCGCAATGAAAAATTCAAATTCATGCGCATCGATGCTGACGTAACGGAATCATTAAAAGAGGATGTACCGGAAGAAGAATTAAAGGCCCAAACTGATACCTTGACCGAAACCTTCCGCAAAGCGTTAGGCAACGATAAGCTAACTGTTAAAGTAGAAAAACTGAAAAACGAAAGTATCTCGTCTGTCATTACACTGTCCGAAGAAGGCCGCCGTATGCAGGACATGATGAAAATGTACGCTATGGGCGGTATGGGCGGCATGGACGCAAATATGTTTGGCGGAGATATTTCACTGACATTAAACGCCAACAACGCGCTTGTAAAATACATTTTTGAGCATAAAGACTCAGAACATGTACCAACCTTCTGCCAGCAGCTTTACGACCTGGCCATGATCAGCAACCAGCCGCTTGCACCGGAAGCTATGACGAAATTTATTGCGAGAAGCAATGAGATTATGATGCTGCTTGCAAAATAGAAACGGATAAACAAGATATTTGGCGCCCGTACCCTTTCCTTGCAGGGCTTGGTTTTTTGTAGGGAGTGGGTATGGGCCTTTTTTTGGGGGCAGGTGGAAGCAGGACGCTGGATGAGGCGGCGGGGTGGATTGCGGCTCCTATTCCAGAATGTTAAGTATCCCTAAGCATTCTGCAATTTACACTGTGGTACCGGACGGACGCGGCACCTTGTCCGCCCTGGCTAACGCCAGCAGCTACAGGTGCCGCTCCCGGCTCCGCCGCCTGTTTATCGGGCAGAATGCTAAGGGCTACTAAACATTCTTCCAACGTCGCCGCAATCCACCCCGCCGCCTCATCCAGCTGGTTTTCTCAAGCTTTCCGTAGGCTGGGCAATTGAATCAAGTTGGCAATACGAGAGTGCAGGGTAAAAATCAGGCGCATAGCGGGCTATGAAACTGGTTTTTGAGCTGCGCTATCGGAGATAAAGGAAAGTAAATTGCAAAGTTATTTTTTCACAGTACCTAAGTATCCAATTCCAAAATGTTTTTTACGTATAGCCTGCCGAAACCAGCCGGGTGATGGGGGCTGCCCGGGTCTCTTGTGACGTTGGAAGAATGTTAGGGGCCCTTAGTATTCTGCCCGTAAAACAGGCGGCGAAGCCGAAAGCGGCACCTGTAGCTGCTGGCGTTAGCCAGGGCGGACAAGGTGCCGCGTCCGTCCGGTGCCATAACCAAAATTGCAGAATACTTAGGGCCCCTTACATTCTGGATTAGGAACAAGAAACCCGGGCAGCCCCCATCACCCAGCGTCCGTGGAAAACCACACCCCGCCCCTTCAAAGAAACACTATTTCAAACCTCTTTCCCCCGCCCCCGGAGCGCCTCTGCAAATGGCATGTTACGCCCATCCGGCTGGTTTGCAAGGTAGTCGGTATGCATCTTTTTACTTTCTGCCTCGATTTCTGCTTCCAGCTCCCGCGCCGACATCAGGCAGCAACCCTGCCCCATAATAATAATCTGTTCCAGCCCGTCGGAGGTCGCTACCGTTACATCATATTTCCTGCCGTTTTCATGGGCAAATCGTTCAATATATTGGTCTGCGGTTTCAGCTTCTTTTGTAAATACGACATGGATATTATGATAGTCATAGTATTCTGTCTGATGGCCTTCTACCCGGTAGGCGTCAAATACTACAATTAACGAATTTTTTTTAAGCGCCTGGTAATTGCACAGAATATCTAACAGCCGCCCCCGCGCCCCGTCAATATTATCCTTTGCAAGCATGCTTAACTCTTTCCAGGCGAAGATAATATTATAGCCATCAACTAAAAAATACTGCCTGCGGGCAGGCCCCTTTTGCGTACCATAGCGGCGGGTTGTAGCTGCCTGGCGGCCAGTTGGCTGGCCTGGTGCATACACGGTATCCGCTGTTTTCGTACTGTTGCGTTTTTTATGGGCATGGGCAGGTTTGTCCCGCTGATTTGCCTGGTAAGTACTGGCAATTATCTTGTCTACTTCTTCTGTGCCAATGTTCCGGTCCCATGAGGAAGCGTGCTTTTTTTGTTTTTCCGCTTCTTCCAGCAGGCGCACATCTTCTGGCTTGTGGAGTGCCAATACGCTTTCTACATGCATGTAGTCTTTGACCTCATACCACTCCACCAAAAAACCTGCCCCATGTGTACAAAAAACAGAAGCGGATGGATTTGCAGGGTCATTTAATGGGTCATACGCCGCTTTGGCTAACACTTCTTCAGTATTATGGCATGGCGCATATCCCCCAAGCACACACTGCAGCCGGCCAAGCCCCCTTGTATACTCCGTAACTTCTTTCTGATAACCGCGCATGGTTACAACCGGCGCACTTCCAGCCAGCCTGGCTACCCCGTTTTCAATATACGGCAAGCCAGGCTGGCCATGCATCCGCTCTATATCGGTCATAGCGCGGCCCACCATTGCCTCCGGCAGCTCCAGTTCGAACTGGTAATAAGGTTCCAGTAGGATGGACTGCGCCTGCATCAAACCCTGGCGGACTGCGCGGTAAGTCGCCTGCCTAAAATCGCCGCCTTCGGTATGTTTTAAATGGGCGCGGCCCGCCACAAGTGTAATCTTCATGTCAGCCAGTACAGACCCGGTCAACACCCCTATGTGTTCCCGCTCTTCCAAATGGGTTAAAACCAAGCGCTGCCAGTTGCGGTCCAGCACATCCTCGCTGCAATCGGCCGCAAACTGCATCCCACTTCCTTGCTCGCCCGGTTCCAGCAGCAGGTGTACCTCCGCATAATGGCGCAGCGGTTCAAAATGCCCGACGCCTTCCACGCAGCCAGCAATAGTTTCTTTATAGACAATATTCCCTTCCCCAAATGAAACCGCAACCCCAAAACGCTCTTCTACCAAACTTGCCAGTATTTCCAGCTGCACCTCCCCCATTAATTGGGCCTGTATTTCCTGAAGCTGCTCATTCCAGGCAATATGCAGCTGTGGCTCTTCTTCCTCCAGCTGGCGCAGCTTTGGCAGCATAGACGCCGCATCACACCCCTGCGGCAATATTATCTGGTAGGTGAGCACCGGCTCTAACAACGGCATCCCAGAATCCGGCTGCGCACCAAACCCCTGCCCTGGCCAGGACTGTGTAAGCCCGGTAACCGCGCAGACCGTCCCGGCAGCCGCTTCCTGGACAACTTCATACTTCGCACCCGAATAGATGCGTATCTGGTTGACCTTTTCCTCCCATAATTGCGTGCCAGCGGATGCCTGCTCCATCTGCCCTGCGGGTACTGCATGGCTGGATGGGCCTGGCGCTGTACCGCCTGCCGGTGCTTTGCCCCCGACCCCGGCACAGCCTGCCACAGAAGCTGCTGTGCCGGCCAGGACTGTGCGCACTTTTAGGGAACCGCCCGTAATCTTCATATACGTAAGCCTTGTCTGCCCGTCCCGCGCGATCTTAAACACCTTTGCGGCAAATGCATCCCCATACTGCGGCGCCTTGCAGTATTTTACAAACCCTTCCATAAATTCCTGGATACCCTGAAGCTTTAATGCCGAGCCAAAAAAGCAGGGGAATACTTCACGCCTGCTTACCATATCCTGTATGCAATCCAAACCTACTGTTTCCTGTTCCAAAAACTGTTCCATTGCTGTTTCGCTGCACATGGCAAGCGCATCGTAGAAATCCCCGCTTTCTGGATCGGTAAAATCCACACAGTCCCCGTCCAGCCGTTCCTGCAGCTGTGCCAGCAAAGCTGCCCGGTCAGCCCCATTTTGGTCCATTTTATTTACAAAGACAAATACCGGAACCTGATACCGCTCCAAAAGCCGCCAAAGCGTCCGGGTATGCCCCTGTACGCCGTCCGTAGCACTGACCAGCAAAACCGCATAATCCAATACCTGCAGCGTCCGCTCCATTTCAGCCGAAAAATCCACATGCCCTGGCGTATCCAGCAGCGTAAGCTCTATGCCATCCCATTGTAAAAGCGCCTGCTTGGAAAAAATGGTAATCCCCCGTGCCCGTTCCAATTCATACGTGTCCAAAAATGCATCTTTATTGTCAACCCTGCCCATTTTCCGGATATTTCCGCTTACATAAAGCATGGCCTCTGATAATGTCGTCTTTCCCGCATCCACATGGGCCAACAGGCCCGCACAAATACGTTTCGCTTGTTTCTTTCCTTCCATTTCTTCCGCCTGTCCGCCCATAAAAATTCCTCCTCGCGTAAAACACTAAAGTTTGCCAAATAACGCAGACTCACAAGCGGCATGATCTTGAATCATATGGTAAACTTTATCGTTCGTGAGTATAGTATATCACAAGAGGAGGCTACCGTCGAGATGCAGCAGACGGATCAAACACGCCATCTAAATCCGCAGGTTACTATTCACGGCCTGGGGGCCGCTCATAGTAACCATTCGGGGCGATATTG
>CAMUML010000025.1 GCA_947089855.1 uncultured Eubacterium sp. | reverse complement strand
AAACTTTTTAAACATTTTTCATTTTACCCATTGACATTTCTTAGCTGGACTTTTTGTGCAGCCACATACCGTATTAATTCTGCAGCCAGCGCCGGGCCGGAACAATTATCGTTTGCCATTGACGGATGGCAGATATAAGTCGAAAAAAAGATTTCACGGCCTGACCTTCCAGGAACCACAACCTCCCCATATGTCAGGCTGCCATCAAAAAGCCCGCTGTCAATATACATACGGTACATACCCTGCTCCAGGGAATTTTTCTGCTTTTCGCTCATACAGAAAGCAAAATCTTCCTTATAATATGAGGTTACATAGGGAATCCACTCTGGCTGTCCGGGCAGCGTATGGATATGCCTTTTTAATTCATCAAGGCTCACCCATTGGTCGACTGAAATGGAATACCCCATAACATGAAGGTTATTATTTTTAAAATCTACCACACGCCGATGGCCTGCATCTTCAATAAAGGCTTCCCTGGCCACCCACTCTTTTGGCACTTGCCAGTCAAACACTTTTGTTCCAGTAGGGACTTCGTGCAATACAACTTCCACATCCGCCCCGTCTGAAATATATTCCGACAATATACTAAGTGTTTCACGTACCCCTGCCCCTGTGATGCTGCGGCAGATAGGGAACATCTTTCCTGCAAGGCTGTAGATCTTTTTCCCAATTTCCAATTCCATAGGCCTATCCCCTTTTCTTAAAACATCATCTTTGGCTTTTCATAAGGTACTCTGCATAGTCAAAATCATCCGCTGTATCAATATCAACCGAATCCCTCCGGCCCATCACATACGCAATGGTATTATCGCTATAATAAGTCCGTCCCTGCTTTAACAGCTGATAGTCCAGAATATAAACCGCCCCATTCGGTATATAGTAGCCCCCATCCATCTGCCGGTTACTGACAAATCCATCCGCAAGGCCAAATCCGCAGCTATGGATACGGGAATTTTTATCCTGGTACAAATACCAGCTTGGCGGCGTATCTGCTTTGGTTACGGAAACCAATGTATCGGCCTGTTCTTCTACAAACAGCTGATAGGCTTCCTGGATATGCCCTGCACCCCGAAACGGCGTTGTCGGCAGCAGTACCATAAATTTTTCTATAGGGCAGCCGCCCTTTTCTGACAAAAATTCCACTGCATGCAGGTATACATCGATTGCTGATGCCGTATCCGATGCCAAATAGCCTGGCCGCAGGAAAGGTACCTGCGCACCATACCTTTGTGCCACTTGTGCAATTGCTTCATCGTCTGTCGTTACATACACTGGGCCGATACCTGCCGTTTTTGCAGCCTGAACCGTATATGCGATCAGCGGCAGCCCATTTAATTCCTTAATATTTTTCCCTGGTAGCCCCTTCGAGCCGCCCCTTGCGGGGATAATCGCAATCATCTGCCGTTAAAAATCCTCCTGTGTAATCATCTGGTCAAATGCTATATCCCGTTTTGCAGTACGCCCTGCCACATACTGGTAATATTTTGGTGGGATGCCCGTCCCTGGACGTTTATAGGCCAGGTCTGCTTCTTTGATCTGCTCCCCTGCCTGAATTGGCCTGGCAGCTACAATACTTCTTTGAAAGGCGCCCCTGCGCACTTCGTCTTCCGACACAACTTTTTGATAAGGCCCCAGCATCTGGTACCCAGACTTAGCCGCATCACAGATAGCCTTTAATTCCGGCGGGTCTGCAGAAATCTTGTGGTCCCATCCATCCATCGTTTTATCTAAGGTAAAATGCTTTTCTATTATGCACGCCCCTTTCGCAATCGACATAATAGGGGCAACCGTCCCAATGGTATGGTCGGAATATCCTGTTTTCAGCCCAAAGCACATACGCAGCATATCGATATTGTTTAGGTTTACCTGGGTGTCCATCGGCGGATAAATAGAGACGCAATGAAGCAGCGTTACCTCACTGCACCCATGCGCCGCCAGCGTTTCTACCGCAAGGGCAACTTCGCTCATCGGGCACAGGCCCGTACTAAGTACAACGGGCTTCCCTTTTCCTGCCACATAAGCCAGAAATGGGGTATTATTCAAATCCATCGAAGCTATTTTAAGGAACGGCACATCCAGCTCATCGGCAAGCAGGTCTGCTTCCTGATTGGAAAATGGCGTAGATGCAAACTCGATGCCTTCCGCATCACAATAGGCTTTTAATTCTTTATGCTGGCTTTCCCCAATATGGTATTTATCTACGATTTCCTCCAGCGTATAATCTGTCCTGCCACGGTAATCATCGTTCAGGAAAAAATTATCTTCATATACCTGCCGTGAAAAAATCGAACCTTTCGTCCATGACTGGAACTTTACACAATCTGCGCCACATACAATGGCAGCATCCACCATTTTCTTTGCCAGCTCCATATCGCCATTGTGGTTTGCCCCGATTTCCGCAATAATATAGGGCTTTGCATACTCTTTGACCTCATGAAATTTCATCGTTACTTCCTTTCCAAACCCCAACAACCGTTTTCCCATCCGGTACGTCTGCCAGAACTACACTGCCTGCCCCAATAATACTTCCCCTTCCAACTTTCACCCCATGTATAATCGTTGCATTGGCCCCAACAAATACATTGGCTGCAACCGACGAGCCTCCGCATATAACACTGCCCGTCGACAAATGGGAAAACTCCCCGATCCGGCAATCATGTTCGACCAAAGCCCCACTGTTAATAATCGCCATATCCCCAATCGATGCATTTGCATTTACCACACTATTTTTCCCAAGGAACACCCCGCTTCCAATGCTAGCTGAGGATGCTGCTACGGCAGATACATCGGCGATAACAGGTACCTGGAACCCAATGTTTCGTATCTGCTGGTACAATTCCTGCCGCCTTTGCGTGCTTTGGATACTTCCTACACTAACAAAGGCATATCGAAACCCCTTGTGGTATAAGCCTGCAAGCACCTCATCGGTACCGGCTACTTTGCAGCCTAAAACTTCGCTTCCCACCGGCACCATGCGGTCCGTAACCACAATTTCGGAAAACAGGCCCGATCCCAAAGCAGCATCCAGTACAGACCTGCAATGCCCTCCGCCTCCTACGAAAACGAGCCGCCTTCCCTTATCTGCCTTCCCGTTGCCACCATTCATTCTACATATCCATTTCTGATCTGTTCTTCCATCTTTTTCATTTCTTCCAATTGCCCCATGTCAAGGAACGAATTTTCACTGACCGGATACATCCCCACACGTTCCTTTCCTTTTATCAATTCTTCTGCAAGGTCCGTCATATGGAAAACCCTGCCTTTCGGTATCCTTTCAAAAAACGCAGGGTCTACCAAATACATGCCCGTATTTATAAAATACGAACGCTTCGGTTTTTCTTCCAAAGCAGTAACGGCCCCTCCTTCCTGTGAATGCAGCACCCCATATGGGATCGTTGTATTTTTCAGGGATGATACAATCGTCATTGCATTGCCAGACTGTATATGGTATTCCAAGATCTGCCCATAATCAGCCTGTATTAAAATATCACAATTGGTAACAATGACCGGGCGGCTAAACTCCCGTTTAATCAGCCGGATACCCCCGGCAGTTCCAAGCGGCAGATCCTCTTCAATATAATGCAGTGTATAAGGCAGCGCCTGCCCGTCAAAATAAGCCTTTAACATCTCTTTGCGGTAATTCACCGTCAGATAAAACTCTTCTACGCCATACCGGTAAAACCGGTCAAGGATGCGTTCCAAAATCGGGACATCCCCGATCGGAATCAATGGTTTCGGCAATATTTTTGTATACGGATACAGCCTTGTCCCTTTTCCGCCTGCCATAATAACAGCTGCCGTACCTTTGAGCGCTGCTTTATTTCCTTCTGATAGTACATCCTGTGTATGTAACCCCATCTTTATATCTACAATATTTAACCTATCGTCTACAATGGGTACCGAAGTGATCTTTTGTGCAGCCATATAAGAGTAGGCTTCCTTTTCATGGCCCCTATATAAAAACCTTGGGTTCCGGTTCATAACCAGGCTGATGTCAACATCCAGCTTTCCTGTCCTTATCAGCCACCTGCGTATATCCCCATCGCTTACCGTACCGTATAAAGCCCCCATGCCGTCGGTAATAAACAATATTCCATAGCCGTTTTCATCCATCTTTTTCATGGCATCTACAACTGGCAGGTGCTTTGCCGTTATAAACTTCTTTAGGTGCTTTTTGTCCATTTTTTTATTCCATATGCCTAAGGAACAGCCGTTCCAATTTATCGATTTCATCCATATAATCGTTTGGCGGAACCTGCTGCCTGCGGATAATATCCAGGCCATCCCTTTCGAGTTTTATCATATCAATCTGTTCCCCATATTCTTTTACTGTTTTAATATATGCTGCACAAGAATGCCTATTGCCTTGGTAACCATCAAATTCCTGCAGCAGTTTTGGCAATTGCTCCAGATTCTCTACTTTCGTGATACCGTCAATCAGATGGAACAATACTTCGCCAAATACAAGCGCTGGCTTGCCGAGCAAGGCCGCTTCATAAGCAGTGGTTCCAGAAATCGTAACAACACCTTTTGCATGGATAATCCAAGGCTTTGGATCCTTATAATAATTCAACTGCACCAGCCTGACATTTGGGATTTTATTTACTTTTTTATAAAAGTCCAGCCCACGCTCCCCCACCATTGACTGGTGCTCTTTCACATAGAGGTACCAGCCGATTGGCAGCGCCTTCGATACTTCTTCGATCAAGGCAAGTTCATTAATAAAAAACGGCGCTTTTACAAATGTTGTCGCTTCGGGTATCATATGCAGTGGCATATAGACATAATTTTCGCCTTTGACGGGTTTTTGAAAAATGCGGTTATTACGCAGCAGGCGGTTCCTGTTCCATGTATAACGCAGAAAAAATTTAATATACGCAAACGAGTTATTATATAAGACAGGATTTTTCCCCTTGAGCTTTCGGTTATGCGCCCTCAAATCCTGATCCACAATAAAATAATGGATGCATCCATGTATTTTACGCAGCGTTAACAACAAGCTGTCCGGCTCATACTGTGCCGTAATATCTGTTTTAAACTCCTTTGGCATAATCCTGCTTTTAACATTGTAATCTTCGATATATTTCAATTCCTCGGATAACCTGCTATCTGGAAGTTTTTGGTTTTTCTTATATCCTTCAACAAAATACGTATCATTTTTTAAACCCAGCGTATGGGTAACTTCCCGGTACATCTCATACCGTGGATGTTCAATCGTAAGATATGGGATCCCTTTTTTATGGCACACTTCCATCAGTACCAGCCGCCCAAGCTCTGCTGTATCTGTATCGACCACATAATCCGGGGCAAATTCTTTCACAATCTTCAAGATATTTTTATAATTCAATTCCAGCCAATACATCTGCTGTTCATAAGTTGCCGGATACATATGTGTCCGATAATGGTAATAGCTGGAAAAAAACTGGGAAGACATAATCTGGCAGTTCAAACTTCGGTAATAAGTATAATTCTGTTCTACGTTAGCCAGGAACGCAAAATCAATTGGCGGATTTTTTAAATGCCTGGTAAATAAATCTGCTATTTTATCTGATGTAAACATCCTTATATCCGTATCTGATTTAAAATTATAATAAGTCGTATCATTTAACTGGCATTTATTTAGCATCGTCTCGCTTGGGACGAAAAAGAATGCCGCAACCTCATGATCCTTTTTCCACTTTTGCGCAATATAATATAGTGGATACGAATAGGTCTCTTTACAGACCAATAGAATACGCCTGCCATTTCTCATTTTTACAGCCCCTTCTTATCGCATCAAATCATCGACTTCTGAAATAAAAAATTCCTTATTTCTCTTAATTTTTTCTTTACTCCACAACCACCACTTTTTTTCTTCCAAAAAAGCAATCTGTCCCTCTGTAAAACGTTTCCGGATTATTCTTGATGGTACTCCGGCATTGATTGTATATGGTAATATATCTTTTGTTACGACCGCACCTGCACCAACCACGGCGCCCCTTCCAATATGGACCCCTGAACAAATCACCGCATTGGATCCGATCCAGACATCCTCCCCTATTACCACATCCCCCTTCACCACTGCATCTTCCACAAAATGGTTTCCAAAAAAATGATATTGCATACCATAGGTTGTAGGCCGTTTTGTATTATGGTTAAATTGTTGGATGCTGACATTTTGCGCGATGGAAGTAAAACTCCCAATAATGATCCTGCCTCCTTCGCTGTGGAGGATTGTGCCTGGCCCAGAGATGGATACATATCTTCCGCATTCAATATTTCCATAAGCAGTCACATGTTCAAAAAAACATCCATCACCCATTGATGCAATCTGCAAGATGGAATCCCTAACTACAGCTTTTTGAAAACCATCCTTCAGCTTTACCCCATAGTTAATCACCGAATGGGCATCGATCAAAATCCCCCTTCGCTTTAACAAAGCCCTTTTCACTATTTTTTTCATAATCTGCCCTAGCAGAAAACCATTTTATACTCACGAGCAATAACGTTTACAGGGACACTTCCGGTTTCCACATATGATATGCCGTATCACACATCGCACATTTTTCAAAATTCCCCCGTCCAGAGCCAACCACCTTACGGATCGTTTGATAGCGCCTGGAATGCCATATTTCCATTAGGCTCTGCTTTCCCACATCCCCAAGTGTGACCTTTCCGAGTGCATCATTGCAGCATAGCGAAACCTTCCCGTCTGGGCGGATGACCATCTGCTTAAATGGATAGATGCACCCCCATTTTGCCTTCCCGTTTTTTACCGGCCTGCTATTTGGGCTGTCCCCCCCCCTTGTAGTTAAAATCTCGTTTTTCTTCCGCATATGGATTTCTACCTTCTTTTCATATTCTGGGTTCCGTTTCACCCAATGATAAAGCTTTTTTACAGCTGGGAGCATTTGTAATCTGTCATCATAGTTATCAATAACCAGCATATCCAAGCTATCCAGCAGTTCCGGTACCCGGTCTTCTTTCAACAAAATACCGTTGGAAAGCAGCAGCATATACGCAGACGGCACTTTTTCTTTTGCCAGTTTTAACCTTTCATATATCTTTTTATCCAACAATGGCTCGTTGTTGGAAAACAATTGAAGTATTCCAGTATATCCTATCTCAGACAGTTCCATAAGTATTTTATAAAAAAGGCTATCGGACATCTGATGGTACTCCCGCTGTTTTTCATTCCGGTTTACTGGACAGAAAGGGCAGTCATTATTACAGCGGTTTACGGTTTCTATTTCCACTGCTTCTGGCAGCGGAATTTGGCCATGGCTAAATTCCTTCCTGCAACATGAAACCTCCTGCAAATACCTTTGTTTTGCCCGGTACGCCCCAATATATGTCCTGATACGGCTGCGCCTGGCCTCCTTCCCATACCGGCTATACACTACTCCCATTCCCCTCTAACCCCTTCCTTTCTTTAAAGTTCTGGATACCAATACTTTCATATAGCTCCTATTCCGATATAAAAGCAGGGCAATGATCGCAAGCGCCACAAGATACCTTGCAAGGTATAATGAATACATGGCCATTAATACAAACCCTGCAAGTGTAATAATGACGCACGAACGGACAATCCCCTTTGCATCATATACGAATTTCCCGTAAGCCCTAATACTGAATACCCAATGGAACAGCATCAGCGCTAAATACCCGATTAAAGTAGTCACTGCTGCTATGTGGTAGCCTGCCAACGGAATCAGCATGGCATTTAATCCATAATTAACCGCCGCCGCCATAACAGAACCAACCGCAATCCAAACTGTTTTTTTCGTATACAATTCTACCATGCTAAAATTACTGTATATATATTGGTAAAAGGTCCCAATTGCCACAGGCGCAACCATCCACTTGGCGTCCCAAAATGGTTTTGCCCCCAAAAGCATAACTGCTTCTGGTGCAAGTGCAATAAAAAACACGGCAAATATTAAAACCACCTCATTCATAAGGTTGTTTACATGTTTGATCCCTAAACCATCCTGATCCTGCAGATATTCATAAAGCAATGGCTGCCATGCCTGGCAAACCGCATTTACTACGATAGAAACCACCACCGCATAAGAATACCCAAAGCTATATATCCCCGCTTCCGCCTCCCCTACCTGTTTCATGATCATAACACGGTCAATCTGGCCAAGGACTGTCATCGCCAGCTGGTGTGGAATCAACGGAGCCCCAACTGTCAAGGCATATTTCCAATATTTTGCAGATATTTCCTTCTTTCCCCTAGCCAAAATCAAAACAAAAAAAACTGCCCCCAAGATAGACGCTGGAATAACCATTCCAATAATACGCGCCTTATATCCCGGTAATTCCGTAAAAAGGATCAGAAGAAGGGACAGGATGATTACAAGGAATGTATTATAAACACTAATCAGGATATTTTTTCCGTATTTGTATTCAAACCGGTATGTTTCCTGCATATATCCCAACGACGGATAAAAGCAGAGGTATCCAAACATAATTACCACAAGCCCTTGATCTAATTCCAGCAGCCTGGATACAGGCCCACGGAATGCAACAGCCAGAGCAAGCCCCACGGCCGACACGGTTGCCGACAGAAGCTGTATCGATGCAAGGTATCCGCCAAACTTTTTTTCAAAATCTATCCTCGCCCTGCCAATCGTTGAACTGGCACATAAACCCGTAAATACCCCGATGATATTCTGCCATGAGGTAAAGTTGCTGACTATACCATAGTCAGCCGGCGTTAAAAGCCTTGTAAATATAGGCGCTGTAATAATCCCAGTCGCCCGGAACAGGAAATTTGCAATGGTATACCAAAACCCTGCATTGGCTGCATTTTGTTTTTGTGCTTGTTTCTTATCCATTTCACATCACAAATCTTTCACTTTGCTTTCTATTTGGAGGAATACCCGACGGAATACATGGTATGCCTCTGCTGAAAAATAACAAATCAAGCGTGCTTTATGCTTATCATTTTTTCGTAGCGGCAGCCTTTGGATTTCTTTTTTGTTTGCTTTGATAATGTTCCGGTACTCATTATAGTAAGCATGGAATTTTTTTTCGGCTGCCAACGGCGAACACATATTGATCAGCGTTTCAAAATAGCACTTCTTCGCGGCATCCCTGATTGCCGGATATTGCTGCTCACATAAATCCACCCACCCCCTACACGCTGCTACCATGTTTAATTTCTGCCGGTTAAAAGAGGACCGTACAAGGCTTCCACCCTCCTGGCTGTAATAATAATAAGGTTTTGCAAGGTAACCAATCGTTTTGCACCGGCTAAATAGTTTTGGGGCCAACATCATATCCTCGCCAAAAAATACCTTTTCTGGGTACCGCAGGCCATCCCATACTTCTTTTTTATATAGTTTCGCCCAAGCTGTACAAAACCTCGCTTCTGATTGAAAAAGATTTTGAACCGCATCCTGCGCAGACATTGTATGGTCCTTCCGCATATCTGTATTTCCGGCCTTACATTTCCCCTTTCCAAAATACAGCATATAATTGCACGCTACAATATCTGCATTCCAAAGCCGCATCGCAGCCAGCATATCTTCTGCCATATGTTCCGATACGAAATCATCCCCATCTACGCAAGCAATATATGCCCCTGATACGGAATCCAAACATAAATTCCTTGTATATGAAATTCCTCTGTGTGGCGTATGGAAGATTTTTACCCTGCTGTCCTTTTTTGCATATTCTTTGCAGATTGATGCCGTCCCATCTATGGAACCATCATCCGCCACAAGTACTTCTATATTTTTATAGGTCTGCCCTAACAAACTGTCCAAACAGCGCGGCAGATATTTTTCTATGTTATAGCATGGGACAATAAATGATACTAACCCCTTCCTATCCTGCATAAACATACTCCTTCTTCTTTCCAGAAGAACATTTTCCAAGTGAATACCAAAAAATAGGGGCAACTATCTGAAACTCCAGCATATTGCTTCCGATCGACTGCACTAAAATAAATACGACAATGATAATATAAACTATTGTTCCGTTATGGCTTTCGAAAAAATGAAAAATACTGGCCCCTACTATTACACCAAAAAGACAAAGCCCGAATATCCCATTTTCTGCAATTAACATCATATAGTAGGAATCCGGCACTGTGGGAACGTTGTACTGCACAAGATAATGCGAAAAACTACCGAACCCGTTACCAAAAAGAATGCTATCCACGCTTTGAAATGCTTGTTTCCAGGCACCGCTGCGTTCACTGACCGCTGTGCTAAATTGTCCAAAGCGCATAACGATTTTATCCACAAACCCATCCGGCAATTGGAAACAAACCATGCCGCAAAGACTAACTAAGCCTAGAAATCCAATTATCTTTTTTTTGCCGATAAAAAAATGCTGCCTGATTTTCCATATCCGTAAATGCGCCAACAAAAGCAAACTACATATTGCCGCAAGCCATGCGCCCCTGCGGAATGTTAAAACCATTGCCGCCAACATCAAAAGCATCAAAAGAAAATCGATCCATAAATACCGGCCCCTTTTTTCCCTTTCCAAAAGCCGCACTAGATAATATAAAAATAAGATGCCGGCAAACGCACTGCATACGGTCACTCCAAGATTAGAATTAAAATTCATTTGCATAGCTTCTCTGCTTGGGGCACTGATTGCCTGCGTTTTATACAATCCGTCTACATAAAAAGAAGGGCCTACATAAAACAGAATAAGGTTTAAAATCAAATTCACAGTCATAATAAACACAAAGTTATACAAAAACCGGCTTTTTTCATCCATTCTGGCAAATACAAAAAAACACATTGGCAAGATAGAATAACTTATACAAGTAATGTACGATAAAAAATAAATCTTTCCCCTTAACAGCAATACAGAACACAATAAATACCCAAGAAAAAGCAGCAAAAAAATTTCTGCCTGCCTTGTCCTGCAGCCTACCTGTTTCATAATAACCGGAAATAACAATGCCATAAATGCTCCACAAACTACCCCTTTATGTGCATTGATAAACATAGATGCTGCATAAATAAAAAATACAAATATATAATAGCCCCCAGCTATTTTGACAACCATACTATCCCTAATTTTCAATTGCAACTCCCTCTACCACGGAAATTCCCCTTGTGAAATCAAAGAATCCCTAATTGCTTCTAAATATCGATAGCCATACTTTTCATCCGGCTCCAAATAACCGCCTTCTGCCCATTCATTCCAAGCAAATAAAAACAGCAAATCTTTTTTATATTCTTCCCTCGCTTTTGCCACCATACGTTCAAAATAACCTTGGAAACTTGCCGGGGTTGCACCTGTATACACTGTCCCTGCCGTCCCCCGCCTCGGTGAATTATCCCAATCTACAAATGCCCCTGGTATATATTTGCCAGATATAACTTTTTTGTTCAAAATTGCTTCCCATACAGAATGGTAATTTACCAGGGACGGTTTTTCCTGTTTGATTGCATGGTGGAGGTTAAGAACTTGCTTTCCATGCTTTGTAAGCCACACATCCATCCGGTGTTTGGCATTTTTCATTCTCCTTTTTACAGGGTTTTCCATATCACGGTACCCATATCCTGGCTGGTACTCAATTGCATAGTCAAAATACCTGTCCTTTTTGCCATATAGCTCATCATAATCCAAATGCTGGTATGCAAATGCAATCCCATCCAAACCGTTTTCCAAAGCAAGCGCCTTCCAATGCCGCAGCATACTGCCCAAACAAGGGATTTCATGTGGTTTATAGATAATAACTAATGGTTTATGATCTACTTTTATATACCTGCCATCCTTCAAAAAAGGCAGCAAATACATAAAATGGGCGGTCCACATATGTTTATTGCCATAGTTTTGTGAAATTAATATCTTTGTATCACCTTTTTTTGCATCCCACACATTGGTCCAATTTTCATTGGCCCAAGAAATACAAAATGGCAGGTCACATTCCTTATCTGCAAGATATTTTTCAACGGGCTTTTCCAATAGCATTTTCCCATCAAACCAATAATGGTAAAAGCAAAAGCCATAAATACCAAATTGCCTGGCTAATTGGCACTGCTTCCTAATTACACGTATATCCGTTAAATCATAGTAATTTTTACCGGATGGAACCCTTGGCTGATAATGCCCTGCAAACAGTGGCTTTGCCTTCTTCACATTGGTCCATTCGGTAAAACCAGGTCCCCACCATGTATCATTTTCTGTTATCCTATGAAACTGAGGAAGATAAAACGCAATTACTTTCATATCACAAACCAACCTTATCTTTTCCGATAAACCCCAACCTCGTAAGACGCATAATCTTTCGTAAGCTTCCTTTTTAACCGCAGCCTGATACCATTGGCATGTGCCCGGAACCATTGCCGGTAAAAAAGTTTCGTACGCGAATACTGCTGCACCATTTTTTTATCAATTGCCCGGTACGGCAGGAACTGGTTCGGTACAATGATATACTTCTTTTTTAAGCCCCTGGTGCAATCTTCCATCCGCCTTTTTTGCAGATGGATATACAGGTATTCCTCACGCTTTGCCCTGCCATCTACAAGGGCGTGCCCTATCAGCCTTCCGTTTTCCCACGAAAAAATAATGTGTTTCCCCTTCTCTTCGTACGCATCCCTAGACTGGTGGTTCCACAATACAAACCGGTGCCATTCCTGGGCAATGTCTGCTATATGCCTGTCTGCCTCCCCAAAAATAGGAATATTTAGCTTGTCATACAGCCGGTTGATAGAATACGGGTGGAATTGTTCGTCTGCATTGCACAATTCCCTCTTCTCCAAAAGCCCGCGGTAGGTATACCCGCCACCAAACGGCACATCCAGGCTGCGCAGCAGGAAACCGTCATTTTTATAAATTGTAAAATGGCCGTAATGGAACAATTTTTGATACTTTTGTATGGTTGCGGCATCCAGGAACCGGCCAATATCCCCAAATACCATATCCAGTTCGCATTGCCCAAAATATGCATACGGACCCAATACCTCGCTATAAATCTGGTTAAAAAGCGGCCTGTAATCGCACATTTTATACGTTCTGCCGGATAAATCGCAGTCAATATCCAATTTATCCTTAACGCGGCGTTCAAAATCCTTGGCCGAGGATTCAACCAGGAATACATTCTTAGGCAGCTTATCTACCGTTTGGTCTGTGATCAGATAAAAGTCGATCCAATCATTGTAGCCACAGCTTTGCAGCCAGTATTTGGCCGTATTTGGCAGCTTTCCAAAATATGCGGCAGCGATTGCCAGCTTCATCCTTGTACACCCCTAACCCTTGTTTGGCTGCATTTCATATGCCGACCTTCCCTTTCCTTGCTTCCTTTTGCTGCTCCACCAGCTTTACCTTGGAATCATCACCCCAAATCGCCTTGGAATCATAGGGGCGGTCAGCAAATGCACCATAGTCCAGTTTTATTTGCAGCCTGTTTTCTTCAATAAACCGTTCTACCCGGTCTGCCAGCTTCTCTGGCCTGCCGGCACAAATATTAATCACTCCGTCGATTTCATCCTGTTCGACCGTATCCGCCACATATTTGCAAAATGTCCCATAATCCAGGAAATCAAACTGGTTTAACCCCATTGTAAATGGAAAATGCGACTGGCCGCTTTGGCTTGCCTGTACAATCTTTGAAAAAACCGAACAGCCATCCGCTGTATTGCCCACAATATAAAACCCCCGCAGCCACTGGAACCGGCAATGTTCCTCTTTACATTTTAATTCTACTAAACGCCTGAGCGCATTTTTACTGATTCCATACAGGCTTTGCGGGTTGCAGGGGGTAAATTCATGGATGCTGCCTTCGTAAAAGCCGACCTCATGCATAGAACCCATTACAGCGGCCCGCTTGATACCGCTTTCAATCATGGCTGATACAAACTTGTTGTGGCCTGGCAGGTCATTGATATGGTTTGCAGAGCTATGGATAAACCCATCCCTCCACGCCATATGCAGCAGGACATCCGGCTTGCCAAAAAAAACATATGGATCCTGTATTTGGAACAGGTCAGCCCTTTTTATTTCTGCCCGCCTGTCAATCCCACCGTCTTTGACATCTGTTGCAACTACATCGACTTGGTCGTCTAACAGCTGTTTTACCACGCCTTTCCCAAGGTACCCATTTGCACCTGTTACCAATACCTTCACACTGCTGCACCTTCCTGCTATCTTATTTTGATCCCTGCCGTGCTGGAATCACTTTAAAACTTCCAGTATCCAGTTGCCCAATGAATATTTTTCATAGATGCCTTCGTCCAGCATCTGGTATGGCTTTTCAAAAAAGCCCTTGTCTACGGCGGGATGTTTGCGGTCTATTATGCAAATATTGTTTTCATTATAGAAATCATAGTTTACAATATCCCGATTAGTAGTGATGAGCTTCCTTCTTAGCCCCAGGATTTCTATGCTGCGCATCGTCAGCCCATGCTGGCTCGCATGTTCTATATCTACCACACACCTGGAAGCGGCATAAATGCGGTACAATTTTTTAAATGGCATCATCCGGAATTTTATATCCGCTATTCTGACATTTTTAAAATCACGATTAAATATTTTATTGTACAGGTACATAAACGGATGTGGCATAAAAAAATAGGAGAAACAGCGCAGCCCGTGTTTTTCGCACTGCCCGGTTACTTCCTTTACAATTTTCACCCGGTCTCCGTGCCCCGTCCCAATAAAACTTAAATCATATTTTAAACTATCTTTATCCGCACCGGGATTCCCCTTTGGCAGATATTCTTCATAATAATACAGCGGGAGGAAGGAAATCTGGCCTTTGTGTGCTTCATAGTCGATACGGTCAAAGGTATATACCCGGTCATAATAAGGCCATTTTTGTTCAATGCCTTTCATGCCCAGCTTGTTTAGCCCATCCCACATATACAAGACCAGCCTGCTGCCCGGGTAATAGGTTTTTAAGAGCTTTAATGCTTTTACTGGCGTATATTCGCCGCGGATCACAAGAATAAAATCGTAATTTCTATTTTTAAGCGGTTTTAGTTCTTTTGCATAATAGCGGTAGATGAATTCCTGGTAGCAGCGGATTTGAAGCCGCCCCAATGTTTTGCAAAGAAAGCCGTCGTTGGGCTTATCATTGACAAGGTCCACTTTTGCCCCCAGTTCTTCCATCTTTTTCATAATCCCATCCCGGTAGCCAGGCAGCGAGATCAAAAGGGCTTTTTTGCCTTTCAAATCTTTTAACTTTCGCCCCTGGCAAGGTGGCGCTTGGCTATTGTGCTGTTTCATACTGTTTGATTCTCCCCGCAAATATATTTAGAAAGAAGCTCCTCCCAGGAACAGAAATATGGTTCTGGGATACACTGCCCCTTATTCCCATGAAAAACGATATTTTTTTCCACCACCCCTTGCATCAAACGTGCAAGCTGGGCTGCATCATGAACCGCAAAAAAAGAGCAGTTTGCATAATCCCCTACGGTTTCGTGTGCATACGGGAGGTCTGCCAGCAGGATCGGCTTTCCGCTGCCCTTATATTCACTGACCGGCAGCCCCCACGTCTCCATACAGGAAGGGAACACTAGGCAGTCCGAACGGTCATATAGCTGAAATACCGTTTCCCTTGGCTGGAGCCCCAGCCACCGGATCTGTTTGCATGCCCCATAGCGGGCCCTTAAATCCCGGGCATAAGCGTTTTCGCCCCCGTCCAGCGTAACCTGCGTTTCAAATGCAAGCCCTTTTTTCTCCAAGATTGCAGACGCTTCCAATAATTGCTCAAAATTCTTAAAATACCTTGGATATGCGGCATAAATAAATACCGTCTTTTGATTCTTTTTTTCCAGCCCTTGATAGCGGTAGCCTGCTTCTGTTTTCGGGTGCGCAACCACAACCGTGCCTACTGGGTATTTATTCAAAAATTCCCTGCGCATCCAGTCCTGCTGTACGATAACCGCTGACGCAGATTTGATATTGGCCCGGTATAGGTATTGATAGAAACAGGAAAACGCTACCGCTTTCCAGCCATATTTGAACTTTGTAAAATCTTTCTTTAAAAAAGGGCTTGGATTATGGCAGTAGGTATAGACCTTACCTGCCTTTACCCTTGGCGTAATATCGTGCAAGGAAAACCAAATATCAATGGAATGCCTGCACGAAAACCGGTAAAAATATACGTACTCATAATAAAGCCGATGCAGGTAGCTCCTCCTGGATTTTGGAAGTTCGATCAATATGGCAATGTCTTGATAGTTTTGAAACAGCTCTTTCCTTTGCACAAACGCGACCACCCTGCTTGTTTTCCATAATTTTAACGACCGGATGGCATCCAGGCAATCATAATAGACCGACAGCGGCCCGCCTTCAAAAAGGTTGATCCCGCTAATTACGATTGTCTTCTCATCACTGGCCCTTTTTTGTTTTCTACGCTGTCCCATGTCTGGCTTCTTTCATTCCACTTTTTTAAAACTCTGGCCGGGACGCCGCCCGCAATTACACGGCTGGGGACATCCCGGACCACCACGCTGTTCGCAGCAATAATACTGCCAGAGCCGATTGCGACCCCCATTTGGACCACACACCCTTCCCCAATCCAGACATCGTCGCCAATCCGGACCCTGGCGGCCTGTAGCCTCCTTTGGTTGGGTGCTGTACAAGGGGCATCCTGACCACTGCCTTTGTATTTTCCATGTGCATTGTCCGTAACCAGCACACGTGACCCCATCAGTACATGGTCTCCAATGGTTATCCCCTTTGCACACCGGATGCTGGCATAATCCCCGATATTCACATCCCTGCCAAATGTTAATACTTTTCCTGTATGGCGGCCATTTACTTCCAGCCGGCAGTGATACCCTGTTGTAAGCCGCCTGCCAAAATCGATATACTTTTTCCCCCTTACAACAATGGGGTAACGGACAAGCCTTGCCGTTGGAAACTGAAGGCGGTTCCATAGCACCGTTTGACTGTACTTTAACATTTCCCATACACTGTAGTTTGACTTGCGTACCTTTACAAGCTCTGGTTTTTCCATATTTTCCCCACCTATCCCTTATAAAAATGCGACTGCGCCAACCACAGCAACCCCGTTTTCCTGGTAAAAGCCCATCGCATGGTCAACCATCTGGTAGGTTGTCGTACCAATTTTACAGACCGGAATCACATTTCCGGTTTCTGCCAGCTGGTCCCAGACAGCAGGGTCTAGCGTGGCGTTTTCTACCACTTTTAGGTCTATCCCCCAAGCCTGCAGCTGGCCTGCCATGCCCTCCAGGCACCCTTTTTCCTGCCTGCCCAGCGGAAAATCCGATGCTGCACAAAGCTTGTCTACCCCCTGCTTTTTACAGGCCAGGCGGATACGGTTTAGCACCTGTGCCTGCGCACATGCAGTCGTACCCTGCCCCCTATCTGCTGCTTTTCTGCTGCCTCCCTTGCCGCCTTTTTCCGGCACGCCCTCCACTGGGAGCCCGCCAAAGACCGGAAACGTATACATCCGCTTGATTTCCTCCACGCTTTTTACCTTGCCGCAAAACAGGTACCATCCTGCAAAAATGCTGCAATAGATAAAAGCGCCGCCAAATAGCCCCAAAATCATATATTTAACTATACGCCTGTAATTTTGCCCATCTTCCTCCCCTTTTGTATGTTCCTCTTCCTGCTCCCCCTTCTTTTGCTGTGTACCCAAAGAATCTTCATATACTGCCATCTGCGCCTCGCTGAACGAATCCAGCAATGCCTGCAAGCTTGCCTGGTTAGACAATAAGAGGGACTTTTTATCATGCTGCTGCGTCTGCAGCCCACTGTCCGCCGTTACGCCTATCACGCTGTTTACAAGCGCAAGGCTATGTTTGCCTGCTGTATCCTTTACTTCCTTTGCATAATCCAGCAACAGATCCTGCATATCCTGGGCCATCTGTTTTACCGTACCAGCACTGCTGCCAATGATTTCCACATAAAAAAGCGACTCTGACAATACGCTGTTTTCCGATGTACCTTCCACTACTACCTGGTAGGGCGAACTATATACTTTCTGGTAGGCCGACACCAGTTCAGCCAGGTAGGCACTGCCCGGCTTCCATACACTGCCGCCAGTTTCCTTTAACGCTTCCACAGCACCGCCATTGTTGATATAACTTAAATAGCTTTCCGTAACCTTTGCCACCGATTCCCTATTTGCACGGTCAATGCTAAAAAGCAAAAGGGCCCTTTCCTTACGGTATGCATCGATCTGCATCAAGACAGAATGCTCCAAGTATGTTTCCAGGCCATCAATTTCCTGTGCAAGCTGGACTGCTTCCACAATGCCCCGTTCCTCTGCTTCCGTTAATTCTGCCGTTTCTGCTATCCCTAGCTCCCCTTCCTGCGGGCTGCTGCTTCCCTTTATCCATCCATACCCGCCTGCAAGTATGGCAAAAACCAGTACGCAGGCGGCCGCCTGCTTCCATTTCCCGCACAGCTTGTGCAGCAAATCTGCCAGGTCAACCTCTGCATCCCCTGCCCGCTTCCAATCCCAAGCACTGTGTTGTTCCATCGTGGCATCCTGTCCTTTCCTAATTCAACCGCTGCCATACCGCAGACCGCCAGAATATACAGCCATGTAACCAAGAAAGTGCCTGGCTGGCGGTCTGCAGTCGGGTTATACTGTAAATTTAACTGGTATGCAGTATCAATAGCTGCTATGGCGTTTCGCTCATAATCTCAGCTACCGATTTCATAATCTGGATATACATAGAATAGCTGTCTTTGCGTGCCGCCTCTGGCTTCCTGCGGGCAGCACCTGCCGCTACGCCGCCCAGGTCTGCATGCACTGGCGCATCCGGCTGCCCCCACATAGCAAGCACTGCCCTGGACAGGCCCGCCTCGCCCCAAAGCAGTTCATCCGCCCCGGCATCCAGCGCCCCGCAGATGGCTGCAAACGTCTCCATGCTCATTACCCGGCTGCCGCGTTCAATATGCCCTAAAAACGACATGCTGATCCCGCATTTTTTCGCCAGCTCGTCCTGCGACCAGCCTTTCGCCTTGCGCACCTGGCGTATCCGCATCCCAATTTTGCCATAATCCAGCTCCCTCATCTTTTTCACCCTGCCTTTTAATTCCATTCCCAAATAGCCATGATTGCCTTCCAAGTTTACCGGCCCCTGCACGTTGATACACCTTTTACAGCCGCATTGCTGCATCCTGCGCCATACTGAACCGTTAAAAACAAATACTAACCACGCCCTGTTATTCGCCATACTGCATTCCCAGGTATTTATATATAACTTGATCCATATCCCTCTGTATTCCAAACTACACACTATCATGCATAACATTTTATACTAAACTGTTGTATTAAATATACATTCAAGAAAAGCTGGAAACCCTTGATTTATAAAGGATCCAGCATATTAGGACAAAAAAACAGGCAGCCGTTTGCAGTCACAATTGGCTACCCAGTTTTATTTGCCTGAATAATAAAATTAATATTGTTCTTCGAAAAAATTGTGCAAAATATACAGAAATGCAAACGAAAAAGTTCATAAAAGAGCAAAAAACTGGAAATATAGACAAATTTATCTTAGTTGTTGCAAAAACAAAAAAATTGATATAAAATACCTATGAGCAACAAAATAGTATAAAATGTTATCTAATGAATCTATATATAAAGAAGCCATCCGTCTTTTTACCTCTTGGAACCGCTCAATATCCGCTTTGTACTGCCCGTCATATTTCAGCTTTGCAAATCCTTTCTTTTCCCGGCTCTCACTGTAAAAATAGATATACAAATACAGCAGATGGAATTTCCGGGATTCTGTCTTCTGTATCTGTTCATTCATCAATATCTGCAAAATGCAGATTCAGACAGCCATGTATATAGTTTTCAGTGTCCCCTGCCACAGCTTTCCTGACAATCAGTATAAAAAAGCCAGAAACCTGTTTTTAGATTCCCAGCTAACGTCTGCTATTATATCATTTCTTCTGTTTTCAGTTTTTCCACTTCACCAAGAGGAAGCCCGGCATATTCCGCAATCTTCTCAGCCGCCAGAATTCCATCTGACAGCATCCGGAGCGCTGCCATTCTTTTTTCTTCCTGTATTCCCTCATTCAAAGATTCATTTCTCATATCCTCCATGATACGGCACATTTCGCTCACTCCCTTCGGGTTTTCTTTCAAATACCGTGTCCGGTCCGCCATCAGTTTATTAATGAAGATTGTATAAGTGTCCGGCAATTCTTTAAATTCCTGTCCGAGAAGCCAGTACAATATAATATTCGTATCAATTAGTATTCTCAAATTTTTCATCCAATGCACCTAACATCTCTGCCTGTTCATTTATATCCCCATCCAGACAGCCGCTAAATTCGTGAAATAAAGCTCTCGCATCAGCTTGGCCTAACCGTTCTACCATCCTCCTTTTTCGGTTCTGGAAACACAACAATGACCCTCGCTTTTTCCATTGGGGCAGATTCAGACAGCATAATTTTTCCATTATCATACAATCCTTCAACAGCAACCATTTCTCTTATTTCCTTCCTCAAAACATGAATCTGTTCTAATACTAATTAACACATTCCCAACCTTAAATCATAAAATTGTTTTACCCAGGAGGGGTAACTTTGATAAGCCCCATTCTCCTTTATTTTACGAAGGGCCCTTTTCCCAACCCTTCTATCCAATATAGCAAAGATCCTCACAATATAGTCATCACTATATAGGGCTTCCATGACCGGCATTTGCAAAAATGATGTTGCCGCCGACAAAAAGTCCATGTCATAGTAGGTTGCGTTTACATCCCATTTTTTCTTCAAATTCAGATCGTTATAATCCCATACACCTGTTTCTTCCCAAACCTCATTCAAGCCGGTTTCCTGATGATACATCTCAATCCATGAAAAACAGATCAATTCCCTTTTATCCAGACGAATGGCTGCTCTGCCATAAGAATTATGAACCTTATGATATCGGGTCAAAAAATATGACAAGTGTCCTTTAAGTTCATCACATAACAAATCTACTAATTGCTTATTTAATCCAGTCCATGATTTATAATGATTCACTATGGAACCTCCCAGATTTTTATTTTCACACATTTTATCACACTATACAAATTATATCTATATATTTTTTGACAATATTTTTGACTTTTCATTGAACAGCGTTACTATTGTTAATGGAAATTTTTTAATATATAAAGAGTGGGTGAAGAAAAATCTGTAATGTCTATTTGAAGAAGAACATTTCTTGCGGCATTAGCTTTACAGGCTATGTATATGGGGCTGTAGACGCTTTGGTAGTTGGCGGCACTGTTGCTATTTTTGCGGTAATTGCAATCGTTCTCTTTGTTATAATGGCCTTTTTCGCCCGTCCGCTGGCTGTGCTCCTGCAGGCTCCGGAAGAAGCCATTGATGCGACAACATCATATATTCGGATATGCGGCTGCGGAATGTTTTTTATTGTTGCCTATAAGGTGATTAGCAGTATTTTCCGCGGGTTCGGTGATTCTAAAATGCCGCTTCTGTTCGTTGCGGTTGCTTGTGCGGCGAATATTGCAGGGGATTGGTTCTTTGCCGGTCTATTGAAAATGGACGCTTCCGGTGCTGCGCTTGCAACGGTACTTGCGCGGGCATTGAGCGTTATCCTTGCCCTTACCGTTATTCGCTTAGTTTTCGGACAGTCTCCCCCCTGTGCCCCGTCCGCCCCTGTTTGTGTAAACGGGGCAAGTTCTTTTAGAATCTCCGTCTTATCAACAAAATAGGCTCCAGCAGCCTCTTCTTGGCACAACATATAAGGGCTGGTACTGTTTAAATAAAATCCCATGTGTTTGTACGCTCCTACATCCTTAAATATTCAATAACGCTCCCTATTTCTATTGTGCCAAAACAAAAAACACCTCCCATAAATAACGGTTATGGCATAGGTTCCGGCATACTGCACAACTTTTCATAATCTTGTACCAGGCCGCCTTTTATCAATGCTTCCTTCCCTTCAAATGCAAACCCATAGATCCGTATCCTGCCCCTGGCTGCGCCCTTTGCCTCCAAAACGGCCGCATACTTTTTATCCAAAATCTGCCGCAAGGCTGCATCCGCAGTAGCTTCCAGGCTTTGTTCCTTCTTTTTATCATACACCTTAAATTCCAGGATAACCCCATCGTCCCCTGTTTTTAGCGGCTCCAGCATGACATCATAGCGCCCGTAGCCGCTTTCCCGGTTGGAGGTAATGGCATACCGGCCTCTCAGCTCAACGATAAGCCCCAATACAAACCCGTGGTAAAAGCGCTCCGGCTCTGCGCTGCCGGACGGTTGCCTTCCAGAATCAAAGCTGCTAAACGTATGCAGGGCCACTTTATTCATATAGATATTCATCTCTTCTGTATGGCCGGCCAGCAGCGCCTTTACAAATCCATTGTAGTCCGCCCTGCCGTTTGCAAACCAGCCACGTGCCAGCTTTTCAAACACCTGCACCGTCTCATAATTTGTGATAGCAAGCTCGCATGCCATCGTAGCTGCATCATAATGGGATGCTTTTAAATACCCGCTGGCTAAAAGCAGGCTCCATATGGCTTCGTCATCATAGTCCAGCTGGTTAAACACCACCTGCTCGTCAATTATTGCCGTAATCGGCTTCCCCTGCAGCAAATCTTCCACAGCCAGCTTAACCTCCCTGCTGCCCTTGCGTATCAATTCGCCTACCAGCCCGTTGGAACTGGTATTCGCCCAGTAGGGGGCAAATTCCTTTTTAGCCAAAAAATTTACAATTGACCACGGATTATAAATGCTGCCGCACTGGCCGAACTGAAAGCCGTCATACCATTTTTTAACGCTTTGTCTGCTGCTTTGCAGGCCAAATTCATCCAAGGCATCGAACACTTCCTTCTCGGTAAATCCAAAAACAGTTTCGTACTTATGTGATGTAACCGTAGCTACCTCAAGGTTATTTAACCCAGAAAAAAGCGATTCCTTACTCACCCTTGTAATGCCTGTCAGCAGGGCGCGTTCTAGGTATGGGTTATCCTTAAAGGCAGCCCCAAACAGGCCCTTGATAAACTGCACCATCTCTTCCCAATACCCGTTTACGTAGGCTTCCTGCATTGGGGTATCGTATTCATCCAGCAGGATCATTGCCTTTTTGTTATAATAACGGCATAAAAATTCGGAAAGCTGGCTGATGGAAGCGGAAATATCCTCCGGCGGCGCCTGCCCATAAGCCATGCGGATAAAGGCGTCTTTTTCCGGCGGTGTCAGGCAGCTGCTGCCGGTTAAAAAAAAGCACCGGTTATACTCCCTTGCCAGTACTTTGCAGACTGCATGGTATGCCTCCTGGAAGCTGCGTTCCCTTATCCCGGCAAAACTTAAAAAAATAACTGGATACGTACCCTGCAGCACCCGGTAAGCTTCATCCTGCCAAATCGAAAGCCCTTCAAACAGCCTGCTGCCAGCATATTTTATGGAAAAAAAGTGTTCTACCATACTCATAGTAAGGGTTTTGCCAAAACGCCTCGGGCGGGTGGCCAGGGTTACTTTATCTTCCGTTTCCCACCATTCTTTTATAAAGTTCGTTTTATCGACATAAAAACAGCCTTTTTCTATCACTTCACAAAAATCGCTGATACCGATTGCTGCCTTCCTTGCCATATGCCTGCCCCCTTCCTAATGGCAGTGTCAAGCCTACGGCTTGCCAGATTGGCGCAAGCCCAGTAAAATCAATACTTCCGGGGCGTTTTTTCATACGCATCTTTACACTACCCTCCTAATTGGAACCTGCCGCTTTGCAATCTCTTATGCCTCCTGTTCTGGGGGCGTTAAACAAGGGCTGCCTGCCAAAAAAAAGCAGCGGTTAAATTCCCGTACAATCAATTTTTGGATTGCATAATAAGCCTGTGGATAGCTGTTTTTCCAGATCCCTGCAAAGCTTAAACTGATCACAGGATACGTACCCTGCAGGCTTCGGTACCGCTCTTCCTGCCAGATAGACAGCCCTTGAAACAAATCCCCCTTCCCGGCCGTTTGTACTGCACTGTAAAATAATTATAACCTTATTGCAGTTTTGTTTCAATATGTGCCCGGGATATTATGCCTGGCCTTTAGGGCTCCTGCCGGAAATAAAGCCGCATAAAATGCACTTTTCCCATTTTACGCGGCTTTTTACATCCATTTTCCAGGCAGAAACACCGGCTGCCGGAATGTATCTTACAAAAATAATGCTTTTGTTTTCTCCATCCTATCTGCAACCGGCACATGGAATGGGCATCTGCTTTCACATCCTTTGCACTTGATGCAGTCTGCTGCATTTGCCTGGAGCTGCTGGTAATGCGCACGGACTGTCCCTGGTATTTCATCCTGCATACAGGCAAGGTCATATAGTTTATTTACCATTGCAATATCGATCCCTGCAGGACAGGGCGCACAGTGCCCGCAATATGTACACTGGCCGACTGGAAACGCATGTTTTGGGGCCGCTGCCAGCACACCTGCATAATCTTTTTCTTCCTCTGTGGCAGCCTCATAAGCCACAGCCTCATATACATGCTGCGGATTGTCAAACCCGGCCATGACAGCAGCTACCGCCGGGCGTGTCAGGGCATAGTGGATGCACTGTACCGGTGTCAGGGCGACTCCGAAAGGCGATGTCTCTGCATGGAAAAGGCGCCCACCTGCATACCCTTTCATAACCGTAATCCCTACACAGTTCTGCTCGCATATTTTATACAGTTCTTCCCGTTCCGGCGCAATCCCGCCAAGTTTTTCGTCGTATTTATCCGAAAAATACGTTTCCAAATCTTCCACAGGCGGCAGCATGTCAAAAGCCGGATTAATGCTGAATAAGATCATATCTATCCCGCCGTGGCAGGCTGCCATCTTAGCCGTCTGCGGGTTATGGGTGCTCATGCCGATATGGCGGATTTTTCCTTCCTTTTTTAACTGCCTGACATAATCCATAAACGCGCCGTTTATTACCTGGTCAAACTCATCTGCATGGTCGATAAAATGGATCATGCCAAGGTCAATATAATCCGTCTGCAGCCGTGCAAGCAGATCCTCAAAAGCCGGCTTTACTTTCACAAGGTCCCTTGAGCGTGCATACTGGCCGTTTTCCCATATAGAGCCGATATGGCCTTGTATGATCCACCGGCTACGCTTCCCCTTTAACGCCAATCCTATGTTTGACCGGACATTTGGCTCAGACATCCAGCAGTCTAAAATATTAATCCCTTCTTTTTCACAAGCCTCGATTACCGCTTTTACTTCTTCTGTATTATGCCGTTCCAGCCATTCCCCGCCGAGGCCAATTTCACTGGCCATTAGGCCGGTCTTGCCAATTTCCCTATATCTCATATTTCCTCCTCGCTGCCTGTCAAAACAGGTTTCCAATTGCATGAACTAAAAACACGGCCCTCATCCTTCCCCAAAAGGATACCATGCCCATCTTTTAAATGCAAGTACCCCTTTTTTATACTTAGGAACGGTAAAAAAATAACCTGATAAAGTTACGCCTGATTTTTCTTCAGGAGCGCCGGGCAAAAATCAGGCGCATAGCGGGCTATGTAAAAAGGCAAGTCTGCATTATGCCCTAATAAATTAGCCAACGGGTTCTCTTCTCACTTTACTTTTCCCATATAAATGCTATAATAATTATATTTTACAGTATATCCACCACCATACAAGCATAATAAGGAGACATTATGAATATACATGAATCGGCCGAAAACTATCTGGAAACCATCCTTATCCTAAGCAAGTCCCTCCCTGTCGTGCGTTCCGTCGACATTGCAAATGAGCTAGGCTTTAAAAAGTCCAGCGTCAGTGTCGCCATGAAAAACCTGCGGGAAAACGGGTTTATTACCGTTACGGAGGCAGGGTTTATCTACCTTACGGAATCCGGGATGGAAATCGCTGCCAAAATATACGAACGGCACGAATTTTTGTCCGCATGGCTGCAGCGGCTGGGCGTAGATGAAAAGACCGCTACTGCTGATGCGTGCAGGATGGAACACACAATGAGTGCAGCCAGTTTTTCTGCTATTAAAAAATATGTCAATGAACATTAAGGCAAGACATAGCTATATGCAGCTAAAGCAAAATAAAATTGGCATATAAAAGCCCAACGATGCATACATTAAAACCAAGAACAATATCACAGGTACTTTATGTGCAGTATTGCAGGCTTTTATGACCCTTCTGCCAACTTTAGGGCAAGGCAGGGGGAATTTGAACATATCTTACGGCAGATGGGCAGCGCCCAGGCACACCGCGGGCCGGACGATTCCGGTATATTCCTTACTGGGCAATGCGGGCTGTCCCATACCAGGCTATCGGTCATCGACTTGGAAAACGGACACCAGCCCATGTCCGCATCCCTGGACGGGTACGGCTACCATATTGTATACAATGGGGAACTTTACAATGCAGATCCGCTCCGCAAAGCCTTATCGGAACGTGGTGTGGTACCAAAAACCTCCTCTGATACAGAAGTGATCCTACTAAGCTACCTGGCTTTCGGCCCTGAATTTGTCCAGCAGCTGGATGGTATTTTTTCTTTCGCCATCTTTGACGGGCGTCATAAGATATTATCCTTATACCGTGACAGCTTCGGCGTCAAGCCGCTTTTTTATACGGTGTATAAAGGCACGCTGGTTTTTTCCTCAGAAATAAAAGGGCTGTTTTGCTTTCCAGGCGTTACGGCCCGGTTAGATAAAAACAGCTTGAACGAACTGTTTGGGCTTGGCCCAGCCCGTACACCCGGCAGCGGCGTACTGGCCGGCATCCAGGAACTAAAGCCTGGTACTTGCATAACCTGCAGCAGCCTTGGGTTTGTACCGCATACATATTATCAGTTAACCAGCCGCCCGCATGAAGACAGTTACGAAGAAACGATTGAAAAAACCCGTTTTCTTGTCACGGACGCTATCAAACGCCAAATGGTTTCTGATGTGCCTATCTGCACGTTCCTCTCCGGCGGCATAGACTCCAGCCTGGTTTCGGCTGTCTGCGCCAAAGAACTGGAACATAAGGGGCAGAAGCTGACAACCTACTCGTTTGATTTTACGGGCAATGATAAATATTTTAAGGCAAACAGCTTCCAGCCTTCGATGGACCGCCCGTATGTCAGCAAAATGGCAGCATTTTTGCAGTCCGACCACCATTATTTGGAGTGTGGTTCCCGCACGCAGGCGGAAAAACTGTATGAATCGGTAGATGCGCATGACCTGCCATGTATGGCGGATGTCGATGCTTCCTTGCTCTATTTTTGCGGCGAGGTTTCCAAAAACCATAAAGTAGTCCTGACCGGGGAATGCGCGGATGAAGTGTTTGGCGGGTATCCGTGGTTCCACAAAGAACATTTTTTAAACTGCAATACCTTTCCGTGGACACCGGACCTATCGTTCCGCAAACAGCTGTTAAATCCGGAACTGCTCGACATCCTGGATATGGATACTTATGTAAAACATGCCTACGAAACAGCAATTGGCGAGATTGCCATCCTTGCGGACGAAAATGAGACGGAGGTCAGCCGCAGGCGGATCGGGTATTTAAATATCCGCTTTTTTATGCAGACGCTGTTAAACCGCATGGACCGCACAAGCATGCATTCCGGCCTGGAAGCGCGGGTTCCGTTTGCAGACCGGGCACTGGTAGATTATGTTTTTAATATCCCTTGGGAAATGAAGGCCAAAGGCGGTATTGTAAAGAATGTGCTGCGCCAGGCCGCACGGACGCTGCTGCCAGATGAGATTTTATTCCGGAAAAAAAGCCCTTACCCGAAAACATACAACCCGCATTACGAAGGGCTGCTAAAAGAACAGCTAAAAGAAGTGCTGTCGCAGCCTAGCTGCCCACTTCTGCCGTTGATCAACCAACCGGCCGTCGCACAGTTTTTGGAACAGCCAAAAGATTATGGCTCCCCGTGGTATGGGCAGCTTATGGCTGGGCCACAGATGATCGCATACCTGCTGCAGACCGAATATTTCCTGCGCAAGTATCATGTAGCGGTCACCTTGTAAATTTATACTAGTGCTCCACCCGGGCAGAAATTAGGGTTTCGTGCTGGCTGATTCGCGTCAGTGCAAGGCAAAATTTCGACATTTAACACGGCAATGGCGCGAATCAGGCTGTAATAAACGGCAAACTTTATTGCCCGTGGGTATCACTTATGCTATCTAAAACTAGCTTTTATGAGGCATCTTGGAAGCCATTTCGTCCACAAGGCATACCGCCTGGCGGGCTGTACATTACTGAGGTGCCATAATAACCGGCTGGATCTGCTTGCCTTCCAGCGCCTGCATTAATGTATCATAGATCAGCCCGGTATGTGCAATCATTGAATTTGTTTTTTTCTTATAATTATCCTGGCCAAACGGTACAAAATAGATGTTTTTCATATTCATCAGCATCCCAATATTTTTAAAGTTCATACCAAGCGCATCATTGGTTGAAATGGAAATGACCAACGGTTTTTCATTGCGCAGATGTGCCTTTGCCGCCATCAGCACCGGGGTATCCGTAATGCCGTTGCAAAGCTTTGCAAGTGTATTGCCAGTACACGGTGCAATAACCAGCGCATCCAGGTAACCGGAAGGCCCAATCGGCTCTGCCTGCGGGATGGTACAGATCCCTTTCTCTCCAGTGATTTTTTCGATGTCCCTGCGAAACGCCTCTGCCTCGCCAAACCTGGTATCTGTATGTTGGACACAGAAGGAATAGATCGGTACCAGCCGCATATCCGGATGTTGCTCTTTTAACTGCGCGGCCGCTTCTTTGATCTTGGCAAACGTACAAAATGACCCCGTAATGGCAAGGCCCACGGTCAGCGCCCCTGCACGCTGTTTATCCTGGCTGTCATACTGCTTATTTTGCATCATAAGGCTTCACCTTTCTCTGATAAATTAAAATAGGATTCGATAACATCTATCAGCAGTTTTGCTGCTGACTTTGGGGCATATTTTGCTGGAAGGCCACTACATAGCTTTGCATTCAGGCCGTTCTGTGCACAGTATGCGTAATCCAGTCCGCCGGGTTTCGATGCTATATCAATGAGAACCACGTCATGCCGGACATGCGCCAGCCGGTCTGCTCCAAGTACCGGCGCCGGTATCGTATTAAAGATATATAAAAACTGCACCCAAAACTGTGCAGTCAGCCTGCTGCCTGCCTGCGTAGGCACTGCAAGTGCACAATTGGATATAGCAGCGGTAGCCTCCCGCCCTGGATATGGGGCTGGCGCTTCCGCTTCCACTGCCTGGAACCCATACGCCTGCGCAATGGCTAATTTTTCCCGGTCTTTTTCATATACCGTAACGTTCCCCCCTAATGCCTTTAGGCGCTGTGCCAATACCTGGCCGCAGTGGCCATAGCCCATCACCAGCATAGGTTTGCCATGCAGTGTCTCCTTGCCGGATACGACCGCTTCTGCAATAGCGCCTTCTGCCGTGGCGACTGCATTGGTATAAGCGGCCCCTTCTTCTTTCATGTAATCAACCAGGAAAATACCCTGCCTGCGCCTGGAGTCTACTGCGTCCTGTGGAAAATTGCAGCCAAATACATACTGCCCTGCCTGCAGATGGCTGCTAATCTGTTCCAAATAATCCACGCTCTTCGCCGGCGGCAGCATAACCGCATCGTACCCGCCATCCAGCCAGGAATTGCAGTAGGTGACCGTCTGCCCCCTGCTGCAGAGCATCTGAAACAAATATTTCTGCCGCTCTTCCTTCCCTAATATAAGAAAACGTCCCATATAACTGCACCTCCACTATAGTTTATGCAGCATTATATGAGACGGTTCTCTTTTTATATCAAGTTTTAAAAAGGCTTAGTAGTATGTTTTACCAAGTAGCCAGCTTCCGCGGCTCGTTTACGGTCTGTACTTTGATCATGTTGGTAGTGCCGGCCATACCGAGCGGCACACCGGATGTAATAACTACCAGATCACCTGGTTTTAATACGCCGTAGTCCCTGGCGTTATTGATGGCATGGTTAAACAGCTCGATTACATCGCTTTCTTCCATGATCAGCAACGGCTTTACGCCCCAGGACATATTCAATTGCCTGCCTACTTTTTCTTCCGTCGTACATCCAATGATCTGGCAGCTTGGACGGTAACGCGAGATCATCCTCGCAGAAGTGCCTGACTTTGTAACCGTAAGGATCGCACTGGCATTTAAGTCATGTGCCGTTGTGCAGGTCGCATGGCAGATCGCGTCTGTAATATTCGGGCTGACATTGCGGTCATGCGCAAAAAAGCGCTTGCGGTAATCAATATCTTGTTCGGTACGTACCGCAATCCGCACCATTGTCTGAAGGGATTCAATTGGGTAGCAGCCTGCTGCGGTTTCACCAGAAAGCATAATGGCACTCGTACCGTCATAAATCGCATTTGCAACGTCCGTCGTCTCCGCCCTGGTCGGCCTTGGGTTTTTCATCATCGAATCCAGCATTTGTGTCGCAGTAATTACTTTTTTGCCTGCTTCATATACTTTCTTAATGATCATTTTCTGGATCACCGGCACTTCTTCACTGGCGATCTCCACGCCCATGTCGCCGCGCGCGATCATAATGCCTTCCGAAGCTTCGATGATTTCATCAATATTATCGACACCTTCCCTATTTTCAATTTTAGATATAATTTCAATTCCGTCCCCGCCATTCTCATGCAAGATCTGGCGGATTTGGCGCACGTCATCCGCGCGTCTGACAAAGGACGCCGCTATAAAGTCAAAATCTTTCTCAATCCCAAATAAAATATCCTGCTTATCCTTTTCACTGATATAAGGCAGCGACAAATGCACATCCGGTACATTTACGCCTTTGTTATTGGACACTGTCCCGCCGTTAATAACCTCGCATACAATATCCTGCCCTTCAATTGCCGAAACTTTCATGGCAATTAAACCGTCATCTAATAAAATCCGCTTGCCTTCGGAAACATCCTTATATAAATCTTTGCAGGTAATCGTTACCTGCTCCTCATTCCCTTCTACTTCATCCGAACACAGGCGGAAAACCTGGCCCTCCTGCAGCTCCACTTTTCCATTTACAAACGTCTTTACCCTGATTTCTGGACCTTTGGTATCCAAAAGGGCTGCCACTGGCTGCTGATATTTGGTCCGTGCTTCCTTTAGGGCGTTCAAACGGCGTTCATGTTCCTCATAACTGCCATGGGAAAAATTAAAACGTGCTACATTCATGCCTTCTGATACAAGCTTTTCCAAAACGCCCGGGTTGTCGGTAGCAGGGCCTAAGGTACAGATGATTTTTGTTTTCCTCATTGTTTCTCTCCTTCATTAATTTTAAAATATAGTTTATATTATAATACTTTATCTTATTTCCATTTAATTTTCCTTTGCACGTTTCCGTCCGCCTGTCCATGCCCCTTCCTGTATAAAATATCCGTGGTTTAGGGGCCCGCGCCCATTTCCCAGGTCCAGCCCAGCCAAAATAGCGCTTGCCACATACTCCTTTGCACGCTGCACGGCATCCAAAAGGCCCATGCCAGATGCAAGGTTGCACGCAACCGCAGAAGACAATGTGCAGCCAGTCCCATGTGTATTCGGGTTTGGAATGTGTTCCCCCTCCAACCAGAAAAACTGCCCACCGTCATAAAGCAGGTCATCTGCTGCCCCTTCCAAATGTCCGCCCTTACATAGCACAGCACAGCCAAACTTTTGCGAAATAGCCTTTGCAGCTTGCTGCATAGCATCATGGCTGTTTATGGAAAACCCTGACAATACTTCAGCTTCTATTAGATTTGGCGTCAAAAGCTCTGCCATAGAAAACAGCTCCTGTATAGCCCTTTGCAATGTATCCCTGCTGACCAGCCCGGCCCCGCTAGTAGCCGCCATAACCGGGTCAACTACAACATGCTGTATATGGTAATGTTTCAAATACCCTCCAATTACTGGTATGGAAGCCTCCTCAGGCAACATCCCAATTTTCACCGCATCCGGCAGAATATCCGTAAATACGGCCTCTAACTGTGCCTTAATAAAATCCGGGCCAACCTGCATAATATCGGAAACACCGGTTGTATTCTGCGCTGTCAATGCAGTAATCACGCTCATTGCATAAGCCCCATGCGCCAAAATGGTTTTTAAATCTGCCTGGATGCCCGCCCCGCCGCTGCAGTCGCTTCCGGCAATTGACAATATTTTATTCATATTATACCCTATTCTGTTTTCCCTTTCCACCACAAAATGAATCTTTTTTATCATACCATAAACCAGCGCCCGCCACAAGGCCGCTGCAGCACAAAAAAGGGAATGCCCGCTTAAAACGTGCATTCCCTTTGCCTGGTTCCGGCAGCCGCTTTTTCGATACTTCCGGTTCGGTTATCCTTCAATCGCAATATATTTGCTCTGCTCGATTTCTGGCTTTGCCTCAACCTTTGGAACGGAAACCTTTAAGATACCGTCCTCAAACCTTGCTTTAATATCATCCTGTGTTACTGCTTCCCCAACATAAAAACTTCTGCTGCATGACCCATAATACCGCTCGCGGCGGATATATTTGCCATCTTTATCTTTTTCACTGTTATCTTTGCTGGACGAAGCGCTGATGGTCAGGTACCCTTCTTTCAATTCCGCCTGTACATCCTCTTTCCGGTATCCTGGAAGGTCAATATCCAATTCATACCCGCCGTCTGTTTCCTTTATATCCGTGCGCATCACGCCGCTGGATGGCGTTTCATACCTCATCAAAGACCTTGCTGGACGGGCAAAATCGTTAAAGAAATCATCAAATAAATTTTCTCCAAAAATACTAGGCATCAACATATGTCATTCCTCCATTCTTAAAACAGCATTTTATAAGTTTGCTTTATTTGTTTTTCCTTGCTATCTTTGCTACAATTATGTTATAGCACTTTTATTAGCACTCGTCAAGCATGAGTGCTAATAAATTTTGTGAACTTTTTGTGAAGTCTAGTATATGTGGATTTTTAAAGTTTTATTCTGATAAATCTTGCCACAATCCTTATTTTTTCATACTTTTAACATATGATCCTATATTGTTAGATGGATTCTACTGCCCCCTTCAGGCCATCGGCCATCACTTCCACATTTGCTGTCTGTGCCGCGATTTCCTCTGAATTAGCGGCAATCGTCGATACGCGGTCGCTCATCTGGTTAATATGCTCAATCAACTCTTTAATTGCATTGACGCTTTCATCCACTTTTGGTATCGTTTCATCTGCCCGTTGGTTGTCTTTTTCAACTAGTTCTTTAATTGACGATGATAAACTGCGGATCTCTTCGGCAACAACTGCAAACCCGCGCCCTTGCTCCCCGGCACGCGCTGATTCGATCGACGCATTCAATGACAGAAGGTTGGTTTTATTCGCTATACTTACAATGTTCCCACTCGTATTTTTATAAATATCAATAAAGTTTAATATACTGGCCAGGGAATTTTCCAGATTAAGGCAAAAACTGGATATATCGCTAATTTTGCTTGCAAGGTCGCTGGCTTCGTTTGCGGAGGCTTCATTTGCGTCGCTTAATTCGGTAACGGCATCTGTTAATGTATTAAATTGTTTCTGTATCGAATGAATTTTATCATCGCGTTCTTCCCTCTGCTGTTTTTGCATTTCATTAATTTCCGCTAGTTTCCTGCTTTCTTTTTCTGCCAAATCTTTAATATAGTGGACACAGTTTTCTTTTACATTGACGCCATTGAAAACCGCACAGGCCATTTCGCCGCAGGAAGCGTAGCCGCAAGCGCCGCAGTTAATGTTCTGCTTTTCTTTTGTTTCCTTGTCCATATCCGCAAATATCGACCGAAGCTGGCTGTCAGACGGCTCTTTGATTTCCACTGCTTTTGATTTGTCATATACACGGATAAAATCCGAAAGGTTCAAATGTGAAAATGCTTCCATCAGGTTTGCAAGGCGCTGCTTCGGCGCTATCTGCTGTGCCCACGGGCTTTTATTTTTCTTCCGCAGCAGCCCGCCGCGCATATCCTGTTTTTCTACGCTTCGCATCTTGCTCAATGTCAGCATCACATCGTCGGTATTTTTTTCAGGGTCGGTTGCTGTGCCATAAATACAGCCTTTTTGGCAATTTAAAATATCTACCATAAACGGCAGTTCGGCCTTTTTTTCAATACGCTGCATGTAGTCCCTCAAGTAGCGGTATGCCTCCTGCTCACCTTCTACCTGGCGTACAACCTGCCCTTTCCCCAAAAAATGCTCTACATTTTCTTTCAGCCCGCCTGGCATTGGGTATAACGAGCCATAGCCATATTCCAGCTCATCTGTATATTCCGGGCTTTTTGTATAGCCAGCACCAATATACTGCATCATCTTTGCAAATGTTACATTATATTTTACGTAGCCTTTATTGTTTGCATCGGTAATTTCTATCTTTTTTGCTACGCAAGGGCCGATAAATGCAAGGTCATCTTGGATTTTTAAATATTTTTTGACATAGATTGCCATACACATCATCGGGCTTTGTACTGGCATCATATATGGAATTAGTTTAGGTATGTATTTTTCTACAAAATCGACTACTACGGGGCAGGGCTGGCTGATGCCGCCAATAAACTGATTTTCGGTAATATATTTCAAATAGCCCCAGGTTGTAATATCTGCCCCGAACGAAACGCTGTAAATATGGTTAACCCCTTTTGATTTCAAGTACCCAAGCACCCGCTTATATTCCTTCGGGTAATTTGCCAGAAACGCCGGTGCGACAATAGCGGAAATCCGCCTGCCTGCACCCAGGTCTGAAAAGAATTGTTCCGTATCATCCAAATATTCCCTAGCACCATGGCTACAGGCGTCCATACATGCCCCGCATGCGATGCAGTTATCATTGTTTACACGGACTTTTCCATCCAAAGCAACATTGGAAACCAATATCGGACAGGCGCGCACGCATTTATTGCAGCCTGTACATTTCTCGTTTGTATAAACCAAATCTTTGATACCCATCTCATTTTCTCCCCTACTGTTTGATTGTCAGATTGCCGAATTTTTTTAGGGCGGTTTCTGATTGTATGTACATGCAATGATCTGTTGTTTGTTAATATGTTAACACACTGCGCCAGTAAAGTAAAGTTTGTTATTACCAATTTAGCGCCTTTTGGGGCATTAAAAAACGCCACTTCCTAAGAAGTGGCGCATTCTTTAATGGCATCCCCGGCAGCGGCTGCAATCGCCGCCGCAAGCTGTCCTGCCGCTTTTTTTGTCCCGCACCATACTACGGATAACCAAGCATACGGTGCCTGCCAATATAGACCCTACTATAATTGTCCCCATAATATCATCCTCCTATTTGCATAAACTAGGGTATCGTGGGCATACTGGCTGCCCCGCTATTTCCTGCCCCAGATACGGTCATGATACGCCTGCAGTTTTTTTCACTGGGATACCCAGCCCGCCGCCTTCTTTATATGGCCGCAGCAGCAGATAGAGGAATGCTGCGGTAAACAGGAGCGCTGCTACCACACCTGCCCCAAACTGCCCGGTTGTAGCCCATGTGCCAAACTGGTAGATGCACAAAGATACTATATAGGCAAGGCCGCACTGGTATCCGATCGCAAACCAGAACCATTTTGCATTGTTCATCTCACGTTTTATCGCACCCATTGCGGCAAAGCATGGCGCGCACAACAGGTTAAACACCAGGAACGAATATGCAGCAACACCTGTCATAGAAGCGGCAAGTACATCCCATATTTCTGAACCGTCTTCCGCAACTTCCGCAAACCCGAATAAAATTCCAAATGTTGCAACTACATTTTCCTTAGCAATTAGGCCCGTTACAGCCGCTACCGCCATTTTCCAGTCGCCCCATCCGAGCGGTGCGAATACCGGGGCAATCACCCCTCCGACTGCCGCTAGGATGCTGTGGTCTAGCTGTTCTGCTTCCAGCATAGTAAATTGCCCGTCTACCCATCCAAACCCTTGTAAAAACCAAAGGACAATTGTGGATAACAAAATAATTGTGCCCGCTTTTTTAATAAACGACCAGCCGCGTTCCCACATGCTGCGCAGCACATTTCCGGCTGTAGGCATATGGTAGGCTGGCAGTTCCATTACAAATGGGGCCGGCTCCCCGGCAAACATTTTTGTTTTCTTTAATATAACCCCTGAACAGATGATCGCAGCGATGCCTACAAAATATGCGCTCCAGGAAACCCATCCTGCATTTTCAAAAAACGCCCCTGCAATCAGGGCAATGATTGGCAGCTTTGCGCCACATGGCACAAACGTAGTCGTCATTACCGTCATCTTGCGGTCCCTGTCGTTTTCAATCGTGCGGGATGCCATAATACCAGGCACGCCACAGCCGCTGCCGATCAACATCGGGATAAAAGATTTGCCGGAGAGGCCAAATTTACGGAAAATCCGGTCCATGATAAATGCCACACGCGCCATATAGCCGCAGGCTTCCAAAAATGCAAGGAACAAAAACAATACCAGCATTTGAGGCACAAAGCCAAGCACAGCGCCAACGCCACCCACAATGCCGTCTGCAACCAAGCTGGTCAGCCAGCCTGCACAGCCAATAGCCTCCAGGCCACTAGTTACGCCTGGTATGATCCATGTTTCAAACAAAGTGCCATTCGTCCATTCCGTCAGGACATCGCCAACCGTCGATACGGAAACGTAATAGACCAAAAACATAACGGCTGCAAAAATCGGCAAGGCCAGCCACCGGTTTGTCACAATGCGGTCAATCTTATCCGAAACCGTCAGTTTCTGGCCGCTTTTATTTTTGGTACAGCACTCTCCGATAATTGAAGAGATATACATATATCGTTCATTTGTAATAATGCTTTCTGCATCGTCGTCAAACGCATCTTCCAGTGCCTGGACCTGTTTTGATACATCCGGCACGGCCTTTAGCTGTGCCCCAATCTTATCGTCTTTTTCCAAAAGTTTGATGGCAAAAAAACGCCGCTGCCCTTGCGGCACATTATCGTCTAGCATATCTGCCGTTTCTTTTATAATACGTTCTGCCTGCGGGGAAAATTCGTGTACCGGCTGGCTGCCTTTTCCTTGTGCAGCAGCAACCGCCCGTTCTGCTGCTTTTTGAACCCCGGCCCCTTTTAATGCAGAAACCGCTACCACTTCGCATCCCAACTTCCGGCTTAATTTTTCAATATGTATTTTATCGCCTGTTTTTTCCAGAATATCCATCATATTGACTGCCATAACGACTGGAATACCAAGCTCCATCAACTGTGTGGACAAATACAGGTTCCGCTCGATATTGGTTCCGTCCACAATATTTAAAATGACATCCGGCCTTTCGGTGATCAGGTAATTACGGGCTACTACCTCTTCCAATGTATAAGGGGATAAAGAATAAATGCCTGGTAGATCCATAACGATGGCATCTTTATGCCCCCTTAGCTTCCCTTCCTTCTTTTCTACGGTCACACCTGGCCAGTTTCCGACAAACTGGTTGGAACCGGTTAATGCATTGAATAGCGTAGTTTTCCCGCAGTTTGGGTTTCCTGCCAATGCAATTTTGACTGCCATTTCCATCCTCCTTTATTTCCTAAATGTTTTTCTGCTTTTCCTGTGCGGTCCTGGATGCCCGCTTTTCAAAATTCGTGACAGCTATCATATGTTTGCCCTGTGATATTTCTTTTTCATATTGCTACTATTTATTAGCATATACTAACCAATAGGCAAAAACTAAGCAACTTCAATCATTTCTGCATCTGCTTTGCGCAGGGACAGCTCATACCCCCTGACGGTTACTTCTATTGGATCCCCCAATGGGGCAACTTTGCGTACATAGACGGTTACGCCTTTGGTAATGCCCATATCCATAATACGCCTTTTTACAGGGCCTTCTCCAACCAGCTTTGTGACGGTAGCGCTTTGCCCGACTGCTACTTCTTTTAATGTCCTCATTTCCTGCTCCTTTATACCAATATTTTGTTTGCCATATCTTTTCCTATGGCAACCCTGGAATCTTTCACATTTACGATTATATTTCCGTTTATTTCAGAAATCACGGTTACGTCCGATCCAGCTACAAACCCAAGGTTTTCCAAAAACCTGCGCGTTTCTTCCCTGCCGCCGACCTTTTTTACCGTGCCCGGCTCGCCCGCACGGATCATTGATAATGGCATATGTCCAACCTCTTTCCTTTTTCATTTCCATAAGGGCTGAAAATGGCCTCCAGATGGAGTACTGGCAACACACAATGCTGATTTTTATAGGCCTCAAATGTTCCCCTGCCCTTATATCAGTTAGTATATGCTAACATTTGGCGGTTGTCAAGATACTTTTTATATTTTTATCGCGATAACCGTATCCAGCGTTACTATTCACGGGCCAGGAATGCGCATAAACTGCGCATTCCGTGAGAACATGATTCAGGAGTGAGGGGCGATTTTGCGAAGCAAACTTCCAATATCGCCCCGAATGGTTACTATGAGCGGCCCCCAGGCCGTGAATAGTAACTATCCAGCCATTGCAAATCGCCCCGCGACGGGTTGCTAAACGCCAGCAGCGTTTGTTCAGCAACGGCCGAAACGGAGTGTAGGCCGGATACCTGCAACCATTCTATTTTCATACAAACCGCCCAATCGCTTTTTGTCTTCATACAGGATATGGCCATTTACAAAATTGGCTGCTTCCCATGCCAGGAAAATTGCTGGCCCGCCAGATCCTTTGCGCCTCCCCCCCCTCCAGCGGGCTACAGGGGCCTTGGCAGCCAAAACGTATCAAATAGATACCTGCTGCCTACACCCCTTCTTCCAACAGCCAGACACGCATCTGGCCCTCCCCGCGGTTTGCCCAGGCATAATAAGGCACTGCGGTAAGTTCTGCTGGTTCTTTTACTGGGCGTACCTGTGTATAAAGCCCGTCTGCGCCTTTCATCCGGTATCCTTTGACCCGCAGCAGGACATTGCCTTTTAGTATGCCTTCCTGGCACAGAAAAGCATCTGCTTCCATCTTGGCTGGAATACGCAGGCTCTGCAGGCAGCTGCCGTTATCCGCACTTTCAAAACAGTACACGACTGGCCCACGCATAAGGGCTACGCAGCCAGCATTATCCCTGACCTGCTGGCTGGCATATAATTTCCGTACCGGAAGCGCAAAGGAAACGGCAACAGTATCCCCTTCTTCCCAGCTGCGTCCTAGGTACAAGTATCCGTCTTTGGTTAATTCCTGGATGTTGGCAGCCTCCCCGTTTACCGTTACCTTGGTTGTGCCATCTTCCAGGTCCAGGTACCCCGGCAAATGGATGGCCAGTGTAAACGCCTGCCTGCTTTTTGGCTTTATCCGGTAGCACACCTTCCCTTCCCATGGATAGCTGCTTTCTATGGTAATCTGCGCATGTTCCAAATCAGCTGTCTGGCCAATAAATAAATGGGAATATACGGTATCCCCGCGTTCTGTCCAGCAGTATGCGCCAAGCGAAGCAACCAGCCGTGCCAGGTTGGTCGGGCAGCAGGCGCAGGCATACCAGCCTGGGCGCTGCGCCAAAGCATGCTGGTAGCCAAACAGTTTACCGGATACGCCAGGCTGTACTTCCAGCGGGTTCACATAGAAATACCGTTTGCCGTCCAGCTGTATGCCGCTGGCCGCCCCATTATACAGCTCCCGTTCCATAATATCAGCATAGCTGCCGTCCGCATTATTTTCCAGCATCCTTTTTGCAAAAAATACCATTGCAATGGATGCGCAAGTCTCCGCATATGCCATATCGTTGGGCAGGTCGTAGTCTATGGTAAACGCTTCCCCTTCTGCCGTAGAGCCGATCCCTCCGGTTACATACATGCGTTTATTTACAATATTATCCCAAAGTACCTGGCACGCCTGATACAGCCGGCGGTCCCCGTCAAGTGCTGCCAAGTCTGCCATTGCTGTATACATATAAACGGCCCGCACAGCATGGCCGACAGCTTCTTTTTGTTCATATATTGTGGCATGGGCCTGGTTATACTGGTTATCGGGCGGTTCCAGGCTATACTGCCCCCAATGCTGCCAGCCGCGCCTTCGTTTTTCTTCATAAAAATAATCCGGGTTTTTGCCGCGCTCCTCCAGGAAAAACCGTGCCATATCCTTATACTTTTGTTTTCCAGTCACACGGTACAGCTTCAGCAGGCCGATCTCTACTTCCTGATGCCCTGGAACCCCAGGCTCTTTGCCTTCATCGCGCGGGCCAAACCGGCCAATGATATGCGCAGCCAGCCGTTCCGTAACACGCAGCAGCTGGTCCTTTCCGGTCGCCTGGAAGTATGCGGCTGCTGCTTCCATCATATGCCCAGCACAATAAAGTTCATGGCATTCCTGAAGGTTTTGCCAGCGGCGCTGCGGCTCCTTAATTATAAAATAAGTATCCAGGTATCCATCCGGCTGCTGGGCCTTTGCAATAATCTGGATAACCGCATCCGCACGCTGCTCCAGTTGCGGGTCTGGCTTTATGGACAACGCGTATGCAACAGCTTCCAGCCATTTGGCCACGTCGCTGTCCTGGAATACCATCCCATAAAATTCGCCTTCACCCATCCCTGCTGCTATCCGGAAATTTTCAATCGCATGGCTTTTTTCCACGCCTTCCACCTCGTCGTTTAATACCTTTTCCTGAAATGGCAGCACCACATCGATCATACGGTTCTGCATAGCCGACCAGAATGGATCCTGGATATTGACCTGTTTGACCTGTATTTCCCTTGTAACCCCCATAATTTTTTCCATATAAGCGGTCCCCCTACAGTATTTTTTATGGTTTCTATTTTACCATAAAAACCATAGAAATTAACAGTCTTTATTTGTCATCGTCCGAATACCGTAATTGCCATTGCTGGGGCTGCCCTTAGTACCCTGCTAGGAAAACAGGGGCGGAGCCAAGCGGCGCCTATTAGCTTCTGGCGCAGCCAGGGCGGACTTGGTGCAGCGTCCGCCCGGTACCATTGCCTGGGCGCAGGATGCTTAGGAAAAGTTAAATGATTTCTCCTTTCCGCTTGCATACGCCTCCTGTTTCTGGTATCATAAACCGTACCGCCATCAACCCCGAAAGCGGCTACCGGTATTATAATTACCACCAGATGGAAGATTACATTGTGCAAATAGAAATACCAATCCAGCTGTAAGGGACGGTATGCAAATAAGCAGAACGGGCAGATGGGTTGGGTACAATTAAATATAGGAGGGGTCAAATATGACGTTGGCTGCAATAATCAAAGATGCCGATGGAGACATGCAAGGCCGGGCTGCTGTAGAAGCTGCACTCCGTTTAAAATCACAAGGAAATATAAAAGTAACTGCCGTCTGCCTGGAAAGCAGCCATGCAGAACCGCTTTTACGTGAAGCGGCCGCGATGGGCTGTGACGAAGCTGTGCTTGTGCAGCCTCCAAACAGCCTGGAAAATGCAGGCTATCTTGATGTGGCCAGGTATGCAGGCTTTCTAACCGCAGCGCTTCGGGAAATGGAATGGGACGCTATTATTGCAGGCTGCCATGCGGCCGATGCAGATGCCATCCCTGCCAGCTTCCTTATTGCTGAACAGCTTGGGCTTGCGGCAGCCTGGAATATCGAAGAACTAACGCTTGGGGAAAACGGCGTTTTTTTGGCCAGGCAGACTGACGGCAGCATGCTGCGGACGCTGGAACTTACGCCGCCATGCCTGATCCTGGCATTGCCGGATCCAAAAAAGCGGATTTACCGTACTGTTGATGGAATTTCGAAGGCATATGCAATGGACATCCCTGTGCTTTCCGTGGGAGGGGAACCGGATATTTCTGTGCAGATGGTTTCTTCTAAGGCAGATCAGCCAAAAGCATCCCGCAGGCTTGGCCGTATGATGGAAGCTCCTGTGGAGGAAGTAGTTCCGGCGGTTATGGACCTGCTGGTACGGCATGGTGTGCTAGGGCGTATTTGAAAATTTCATTGTTTAAAAAAGAACGAATGGATGGTAAAAAATAATGGGCCAGTCAATTTTAATTATTGTAGTCCAAGCCGATGGCAAGCCGGAAAAAGCCGGCCTGGAATTGATTCAGAAAACAAAAGCATTAGCCGAAGAAAACTCCTGGCACTTGGCTGCACTTCTTTTGGGAAGGCAGGCCGCAAAGCATGCCTACCTGCTTCTTAATGCCGGTGCGGACGAAGCTGTTTATGCGGACAGCCCAGCGCTTGCAGCGTACAATGCAGCATGTTATACAACAGCCATATGCAGTGCCATTATGGATAGGAACCCTTGTGCCGTCCTGTTTGGTTCTGATATGGCTAGCTTAGAACTGGCAGCACGGACAGCGGCAAGGCTGCATACCAGCTTGCTGCCTGGCTGTACGTCGCTGTCTGTTGACCAGCAGTCCGGCCTGCTTTTTGTTTCGCGGCCAGACCGGCTTGGGTTAAAAATGGATACGTTTGCATTTGCACCCAAAAAGCTCCCGGTCATATCTGTTAGCCCAGGCGCCCGCATCGAATGCAGGCACAAATGGAAACCTAAGGTATCCAAAAATGGCACCGTGCACCCATTCCCAATCGATATTTCCAGCACAGGCAACCAAATCCGGCTAGTCTCAGAAGAGAAAAAACAGGAAAAAGGGGCAACAGACATTACAAAACAACCTGTTTTAGTCGCTGGCGGACGTGGGGTCGGCAGCAAGGAGGGTATGCGTATCTTACAGCGGCTCGCACAGCTGCTGGGCGGCGGCGTAGCCTGTTCACGGGCCTGCGTAGATGCCGGTTGGATGGACGCTGCCTGCCAGGTCGGGCAGAGCGGCAAAAACGTAAAGCCAGATTTGTACCTTGCATGCGGCATATCCGGTGCAATCCAGCATATAACAGGGATGGAGGATGCAAAATTGGTCATTGCCATCAATAAAAACCCCAATGCCCCTATCTTTGCCTATGCCGACCTAGGAATTGTAGGGCATTTGGAAACGATACTTCCAGCCTTGGCTGAAACGTTAGAAGCCTACCATTTGAAAACGTAGGGCCTTGCGGCCAACCTGTTTGAAAATGAAAACGTATGTAATTAGGGCACTTTGTGCCCTGTGGCATGATTCTGAAAGGAAACACAAGATTATGTATCAGATCGGCGTAATTTCAGATACCCACGGCCTCCTGCGCAGCAGCGCCTTAGACATCCTTTCCTCCTGCAATGCCATCCTGCACTGCGGCGACATCAATAACCCAAGCCACATCAGCCAACTAAAGGACATTGCGCCGTTATATGCGGTGCGGGGCAATACAGACAAGGAATGGGCAGCAAACCTCCCCAAAACACTTTCTATTGAATTATACGGAGTACGGCTGTTCCTTATCCACAACCGCAAACAGATAAAAAAAGAAGCCATCACTAGCCATCATATCATCCTCTATGGGCATTCCCATAAATATGAGTGCTTTGAAAAAAATGGCCAGACATGGCTAAACCCCGGAAGCTGTGGGGCAAGGCGGTTTTCACTGCCCGTTACAATGGCCGTGGTTGCCGTCGGCCAGCACGCCAGCTTTCAAATCCGCCGCATTAACCTTGCCGCAGAGGAAAAACCTGTGGACAGCCAAATGCTGACACAGGCAGAAATGAAAAAAATCGTCCTTTGCGTTATGAAAGAAACGGATAAGGGCAAGCCTGTCTGTACCATTGCCAAAAGCTGCCGGATCGATGCTGAACTGGCCGAGCGGATCTGCCGCCTTTACCTAACGCATCCAGGCGTCAGCGCAGACGGCATACTGGCCAAAATGGGCTTGTAACTAGCACCTTGCAAGCCCGTCTACGCTGAGTACGACGCCTGTAATATACGATGCCTTGTCCGACGCCAGAAATACAAACGCATTTGCAATGTCCTCCGGCTCGCCCATGCGGCGCAATGGGATCTGTGCAATCATCGGCTCAATCACTTTTTTCGGCACGGCCTGCATCATATCCGTATTGGTAATGCCTGGCGCAACGGCGTTGACACGGATGCCCTTCGGCCCCAATTCACGTGCCAGAGAAAGCGTCAACCCATTGACTGCAAATTTGGAAGTCGGATAGGCTACACCAGAAGGCTGCCCATAAATACTTACCATCGATGACGTATTTAAGATAACGCCGCTCCCCTGTGCCTCCATATGCTCAATAACGGCCCTTGCACAGTTATATACGCCTTTAATATTCAAATCGATCAGCTTGTCCATAATTTCTTCCGTATATTCGGAAAATGGCGTGCTTTCTGAAACACCTGCATTATTGACCAAAATATCAATGCCGCCGTATTTTTCCGCTACCCAGTCAAACGCTTCCTTTACCTGTGTATAACTGGACAAGTCTGGCCACATGCCCTCAACCGCCGCATCTGGATGGTCTTCCTTCAACTTTGCCACTGCCTTGTCGGCCGTTTCCTGCCTGCTGGCACACAGTATGACCGAAGCACCCTCTGCCAAAAAACTTTCCACTACCGCATAGCCGATTCCCCGGCTGCCGCCAGTTACAACTGCAATCTTATCTTTTAACTGCATAAATTTCCTCCTATTCGTTTTGGGTATCTCTTCCATTGAACAGTTACATTCTATTACAGCATATCACAGACATCAACTGCAATCAAGCAAAAGCACAAGGCATTTAGGGTGCGGTACACCATTGGTAAAAAAATTGGGATATTTTGCCGCCTAATATCACCGTACTTTCTAATAGAGCCTAAATATGCAGGATAATTTTGAAAAAACAAAAATCGAAATAGTTTGGAGACTGCCCAAAGTGCAAGCAGGAAAGTTTGATTAACGCAAAGGATTTACAGGTAACAGTGATGAAAGGAATGGAAGCGAAAATGCACCGAGCAATACAAGCTGGCAAAGCACCTGACTGGCAAGCAGCTTGCGGAGCTTTTCAGCCGTTACAGCGTTTGGGAGTATATTTACTCTTGCTATGAAGCCCTGCACACAACAGGCACAAACCATACCATTGAGGATATTGATTTATATATCGGAACCCGCAAGCCTGCAAAGGCATAAATCATCAAATCTTATATTAAGGAGGACAAAAGGTTGGAGCAAATTTGGATTGATTTATATAACGCTGCTAAAACAATATTAAAACCACAGAAAATTTCCGAATGGATGGAAGCGGGCGGCGTTGCCGCCGCAGTTGAATCGGTTTCAGGCAAGATTTATGTCGGCGTATGTATTGACAGTGCCTGCACGCTTGGTATTTGTGCAGAGAGAAATGCAATTTTCAATATGATTACGAACGGTGAAACTTCCATTAAGCGTGTTGTTGCTGTGAATTGGGATGGGAAAGCAATGCCGCCTTGCGGAGCTTGCAGAGAACTGATGACACAGCTGATGCCGAAAGAATATCAAAATATTGAAATCATGTTAGATTATGAAACATACAAAATTGTTACGCTCGGAGAACTAACTCCCGGATGGTGGATATAAACAAATAAATCGCTATTTGTAGACAGTACGGTTTTGACAAAATTCTATGCGTTTGTGATGAGGATAATTATGCTTCCAAATGATTTGGAAACAATAGAGCTTACTTAAAATTTAATAGTTGCAAAAAGATAACAAAATATTACATTTTAAAGATGATTTTTTACACAGCCGGGAGGTTTTCAATTTGAAAGCCCCTCGGCTATTTCTATATCAGAACGAAGGTGAAAAAGAATGCCAGATTCCCGCCGGAGGTGGTGGAGAAAGCCCGTGAAATGGATTTGCTGACCTATCTGTTTTGTAAAATTATTCACCTGTGATTATTACAATTTTCACAGCTTGGGTTGGATGTTCTTCATCGTCAAGTGTCCCCCGGTAACTGACCTCCACTTTACCGCCCACGGCAATTGTGGAACCTCCTTCTGCCTCATGGGCGTTCTCCGTGGAATACCCTTCTAATATCGGGGCATTCTCCGTGAAAAAATAATAGAGCATATCGTCCTCCGGAGTCCTGAGTGTAAGTATGTTTCCTTCATACTTTTCAACAATTCCGGCCATGGGATCGCCCGCTGGGATTTCTTCGGCCGGAATTTCTTCGGCTTCCGAAGCAGTTTTTCTAGCCTCTTCTGTAATCTCCGGCTTTGACGATTCCGTAGCTTTTGCTCCGGTTTCTGTAGTTTTTACATCTTCGGTTTTTACATCCGCTACTTCTTTCTGAACCGTTTCCTTCGTGGAATCACTCTCCACAGATATTCCGTCCTCTTTTGGTTTTGATGAGCATCCGATCATCCCCATAGTGAAAGCTATCATAAACATCAGTATCAATTTCCTTTTCATTATCTTTCCCCTCACTTTCTAAAAGAATCGTATTTGCGTGGTATAAAATATTTCAATATGCAGACAGTATCGAGTAATATCATTACTTTTTTTAGCTTCACAACCTCCTTGTTATTATAGAAATATCAGATATTATAGTTTGTCCAAACCACTTAAACAACCTATTTGTTGTGAAATGCTTCCTGGGTGTAGCCAAACGTCCTTAAACCTCTCTTAACGATCTATCTTTTACGGTAAACGGGAAAATGGGTATTCCGTTGCAATCCATAGCCGAGAGGTTTTCATATGAAAGCCCCTCGGCTTTTTTATGTCAGAACGGAGATAAAAGTATGCGATATAACGCGCAGGAGGCCATCTTTATAAATTTGGATTATGCGTTTTATTGCAGCTTTCAAGCAAACGGCTTGTTCCTGTTATTTCCGCATCTACTAGATCAATCATCCGTTTTACATTTGCGGAATGGATAGCGGAAACCTGATTTTCCCATAATGGATTTACTTGCTTTTCAATGCCTGCACGGTATTTTTGTAGGATGGTAAGGCGTTCCCGTAAAAGCTCCTGTTGTTCCTCTGGCATTAATGCATTCAAAAAAAATGCGGCAATAGAAAAAATATTTGTATCGTAATTGAATTGTAAGATGGATGCTTTTAACGTAGCTATAAATTCTTCTTTCCCTTTGTCAGAAAGGCTATAAACGGTGCGGTCTGGCATATTTCCGGCTTTCACGGCTGTACCTAATAGGTATTCCTTTTTTTCAAGGGATTTCAGCGTAGAATAAACGGTTGAATCAGCAATATTAAACCACCATTTTACATTCATGTAGTTTAAGCGCTTTATTATTTCATATGCGTTAAGAGGTTTTTCATAAATAAGGCCCAAAAGCATAGTGGCAGGTTTTGATAACATACAGTTTCCTCCTTGACATTTTGTTGCATTCGTATTACTATATATATAAAGTAGTTTTTATAAGCACTACTATTATACCACAGCCGAACTTCAAATGGAATACCCAAAAAGGTATTACATTGTGCATAATTGTTGCAATATTTATTATGCTTGTGAGAGCGGATAGAAAAGAAAGGTAAAAACAACGTTTATGGATGAAAAATTATATCGTGAACTCGGCCAACTGACAAAAGATAAAACTATTTGGAAACAAAATATCCCCTATGTAGCTTCTTTACTTAAAAATCAATCCCCTAAAATAACAGCTAAAGCAATGTGGCTGCTTGGAGAGATGGGGTTGATATATCCGCAAGAAGCCGCACCCTATATAAAAGATATTGCTTCTTTTACCGTTTCGGAAAATGACTTATTAAGAGAGCGTACCGCTAATGCTTTAGGACGAATTGGCAGGGCAGATTACACGCTTGTTGCCCCTTATTTTAAGGGGCTATTTACCTTGGCAGGAGATAAAAGCCCTAATGTACGGTTAAGTTTTATATGGGCTTCTGAAAACATTGCGACAAATACATGGGCGGTGTATGAAGATTATTTGCCAATATTTGCAGAGCTTCTTAACGATGAAAACGAAAGAGTCCGAATAGAAGCACCAGAGATGTTTCGGGTATTAGGAAAACGAAAGCCCGAGTTTGTGCGGCCATATTTAGAAAAATTAGAATATATAGCAACGCACGATGAGGTTAGCGTAGTTCGTATTCACGCCAAAGGGGCAATTAGAGCTATATTATCGAAAACCATCAAAGGGCCAGGCGCTAAGACGCAGAGCCGATAAACAATAAGAACCCATAATAAAAGCAAAGGCCATCTTCCAACGCAATTTTGGGCGTATATCCCTCCAATGCCCCTCCGAAAATCATCCTGAAAATGAAAAACCTGCTGATGTGTGGGGGATAATACATAGAGCGCAGAGCATTAAGAAAAGCCCGCAACCCCCGATAAATCAAGAGTTTACGAGCTGTTAAGGTCTGGTGCCGGTGGTGGGACTCGGACCCACACACCCTTGCGGATAACAGATTTTGAGTCTGTCTCGTCTGCCAATTCCGACACACCGGCTGATACTTCTCATCCTTGCAAGCAACAAAACCAATCACCAACTCCGGCTTCCCTGCTCACCCGGACAAGAAATATCATATCACATTTTTTGAAGCAATGCAACCATTTTTTTTAAAAAAGCAAAAATTCCATCCCTAACACAATCCAGCTTCCCGTTTATCCCGCCTTCTTTTTCAGCATCCGCTGCAGCAAGTTGCCCTGCCCGCTATGGAACAGCTGGTTTTTATACACCTTTCCGGTTAGATATACAAGTACTACGATGGAAAGCAGCAAGATGCCTACATACAGCATCCCTTGCCCCAAAGGCACATTCCCAACCAGAATATCCCCCGGCAACACATACGCACTTGTAAACGGGATAATGCGCACCGCAGTAATCATCCATTCTTTCCCCTGCATTGGGATCATATAGGCGCCAAAAAATGCCAAAATCACAACCACTTGGTAAGACCCCATAACCTGCGCCAGTTCTTCTGCCTTAGAAATAAACGATGCAACCATCCCTGCCAGCATGCAATAAAATAAAAATGACAGGCAAAGTGTAAATAAAGCCAAAATAACGGCACCCGTCTGGAATGCCGCGCCAGCCTCTTCGCTGCGCAGCAGGTCAAGCGTCTGCAATACGATATTGTGGTAGCCGCTGTATACCCATTCCCTAGCAATATAATCGCCCAGGAAAAACGAACCTGCCAGCGTCCCCAGCCAGATAAATACCTGCAACACCGCAATCGACGCCATTGCCGTAATTTTTCCAAAAATGATGCTAAACGGGTTTGCAAGGGTCAGCAGATATTCGACCAGCTTGGAAGATTTTTCAATGCTTACGACGCTCCCCATACTCTGCCCATATACTAAGATCATAAAATAAATAACCATAACCGTCAGCAGCGGTATCGCCATTTTTGCAATGATTTCGCCTATCGTTTCATCCTCTTCGCCTGCCTGGATCTGGTTTACCGATACTTCGCCCATTGCCATTGCAAGGTCTTCCGCGGAAATATCCGTCGAAAGCAGCTTGCCCTGCTCAACTAATATAGAAAAATCCTGGCAAAACTCTTCTGCTTCCCCTTCGCTGATGCTGGACTGGTATGGGACAACGGCTTTTACGGTATACCCCTGCCCTTCCTTCGCCACTTTGACGATCAAATCTTTAGCGCCATCCTGCATGGCGCCTGCCACATCTGCTTCGGTACCGGATGCTTCCGCAAAGGACAGTTTTGGATATTTTTCCTGAAACTGCGACAAAAACCAGTCTGTAGCAAAAGCATCCAGCCCGCTTTCATTGATAATATAAACCCGTTGGACCGGGGAAACCCCGGAACCGTTTTTCTGGGAAAACGCCATTGCAATATTACTGATGATCCCGGCTGCTGCCAAAAGCACCATTACAATTACCATCCCGCTTTTAAAGCCTTTGGTCAATATCCCCTGGCGGAAGGTAAAGCGAAACACCTGGCGCCCTTCATAAAGAAGCTTGTTATCCATACTTGTGCTTCCTCCATTTTCCATAAATGATTTCCTGATGCCTGCTATTTAATCTCCTTGTTTTGGGCAATACCAATGATCTGCTTCACTTTCAAAGTCTTTCCCTGATACAAGATCATCGTACCATATACTTTTGCTGTAAATAGGAACAGCAGGACAATTGCCGCAAACAGGATGGCCAGGCTGGCAAGCCCTGCTGCTACACTGGCCTTCCCCATCAGCAGCATTGCAGGCACAATAAACGGCGTTGAAAGCGGAAGGAAAATGCATAGATTTTCCAGCAGCACATTTGCCCCGCCGGCCATTTCAGCGATGCACAGGCCAATGCTTAAATATGCGCCGACGATCATAATAAACTGGAACATCTTCATCCCTTCCGTCATTTCTTCCATCTTGCTGACGGAAGCCCCGATAAGCCCCGCAAAAATACAATAAAACAACACCCCGGCTAAAATAACCAGCAGCGACAGCAATATAGTAGCTGGGCTGGCCGCAACTAAACAGCTAGTAAAATCGGAAAATGCATCTGCAGGGTTTTGCGCCTGTCCGCGCCATATGGCACTGTTTAATACTACAGAGAGCAAGTAGCTAGCCCCCATACAGGCAAACTGGATCAAGACAAGCAGGAAAACCGCAAGTACTTTCCCAATCAACAGGGCAAGCGGCTTCACATGCAAAATTAGATATTCGATCACTTTCGTTGATTTTTCGGTTACTACTGCAGTCGCTACCTGGGTACCGCTAAAAGAAATAAACATCGTAACGACCATTATGCCAACGAGCATCACCATATATTCCTGGTAGCTGATGCCTGAACTTTCCTCCTGTGACAGTTTTCCGTCTTCCGTTAAAAATTCCACGCTGCTTTCCACACTCTGGTTTAAGTAATCCGCCTGTTCCTTGGAAACATGCAGCGCCTGCAGCCTTGCTTTTTGAAAATATTGCTTTAAGTCTTCGCAGGCCATATTTAGATCTTCTTCACTGATACCGCTGCCTTTGGCATGTGCAACGGTCATATCAAAATACCCGTTTGCATCGTAAGCCAGCCGGACTGCAACTTCTGTGCTGCCTTCCGCTTTTTCCAGCTCCTGCAGCTTTTCCTCAAAGCCATCCTCTGGCTGGCCTATCACAGCAGTATTTTGATAACGCCCCCCTGCCAATGCATCCTGATAGGAAATCTGCATCCCTGTCGCATCATATACCAAAACAACGCTGATACTTGAATTTGCGTCTTTTTTAGAACCATTGTTTTTCACAAAGGTCATAATGGGTGCAGATACCAGCAGGATGGCACAAAACGTAATTAAAAGGCCACGGTACGACTTCTCCCGTATCCCCTCTTTGAACGAAAACAAAAACACCTGCTTCCATCCTAGAAAATTTTCCCTACTCATGATCTTCGCCCGCCTTTTCAATAAAAATTTCATGCAGGGAAGGCTCCCTTAATTCAAAACGGACAATATTTTTATCCGCCCGCAGCAGATCTGCCAAAAATGCCTGTGCCTGCGTTTCTTCTGTAACTTTTAGCTGCGTGCCGTCCGGGGAATCGTTAACAACTGGGAGCCCGTGCTTTTGTACAATATCCTTAAAATCCGTATCGCATTTTACAAACAGGTTGACCCTGCCATAGCCTTTTTTGATCTGGTTTAGGTTGCCCTGCAATACCGCTTTCCCGCGGTTTAAAATGGTAATATCTTCGCAAAATTCTTCGATCGTCGCCATCTGATGGGAAGACATAATCAAATATTTGCCTTTTTCTACTTCTTCATGGATAATGCCTTTAAACAAATCGGTATTGACCGGGTCAAGCCCGCTTAACGGCTCGTCCAGCACCAGCAGGTCTGGCTCGGATAAAAGCGCAGCCATTAGCTGGATTTTTTGCTGGTTCCCTTTGGAAAGCTGGTCTGCGGTCTTTTCCTTTTCCTTTCTTTTCCTCCCGTTTTTCGCCTTTTTCGGATACAGGTATTCTTCTACCTGCAGCCGTTTTGCCCAATAGGCGATCCGCTGTTTTGCCGTCTCTGGAGGCACCCCTTTTAATGCTGCGAAGTATTTTAGCTGGTCCATCAACGTGTACTTTGGATACAGCCCCCGCTCTTCTGCCAGATACCCCACATTCTTATGCATAGCATCCAGCGGGCTTCCATTCCAAAGCACCTTCCCTCCGTCTTTTGCCAATATCCCAAGGATCATGCGTATCGAAGTGCTTTTGCCTGCCCCGTTTGTACCAAGCAGCGCATACACGCCTGGCTTTTCCAGGGAAAAGGACAGGTGGTCAACCACCGTACGATCCCCGTATTTCTTTACTAAATCCGAAACTAGTAATGACATATTCCCTCCTGCGTAAAAAATAATTTCCGAATCCGGATAATCTTGACATGGCTAAAATTTTTCCTCTAAAACTATACTTTTTCCGATAAAATTTTATTTAGATATAAGTGCTGAAAATAAAGCTTGCTGCATTGACTTTTTGAACATAATAGAATAAAATAATCCATAATCCGGTATTTTAATCGTCTGTCTGAAAAAGTATACATTTCCAGAATCATACTTACATTTGTATCCGTATCGGAACAAATAGCCTTGGCCTTAACTGTTTTTAGGCGTAGCGCCTAATTCTGTACGAAACGGCAGGCCAAAACAGTCCAACGTCGCAAAATAATCCTGCGGCGTCTGTGCACGGCGGATCAACTGCGGTGTACCGTCTGCTTTTAGCAATACTTCTGCCGACCATAACCGTCCATTATAATTATACCCCATTGCAAATCCATGCGCGCCAGTATCGTGGATGACCAGTACATCGCCTACTGCAATCTCCGGCAGCATACGGTCTACCGCAAATTTATCGTTATTTTCACAAAGGGAACCTACAATATCATATTTATGGCTGCAGGCAGCATCTTCCTTCCCCATTACCGTAATATGGTGGTAAGCGCCGTACATTGCTGGGCGCATCAGGTTTGCCGCACATGCGTCTACGCCGATATAGTCTTTATACGTGTGCTTTTCATGCACCGCTGTTGTTACGAGGCATCCATAAGGCCCTGTCATAAAACGCCCCATTTCCGTATAAATAGCCGTATTGCCAAGCCCTGCCGGCACCAATACCTCGTCAAATACTTTGTGTACCCCTTCCCCGATCGCTATAATATCATTTGGCACTTCATCTGGACGGTACGCAATGCCCACGCCGCCGGACAAGTTGATAAAACTGACCGCAATGCCAAGCTCCTGTTTGATCTCCACAGCCAGTTCAAACAGCGTCTTTGCAAGCGCCGGGTAATAATCATTGGTCACGGTATTGCTTACCAAAAATGAATGCAGCCCAAAGCGTTTGGCACCTTTTTCCTTTAAGGCCCGGTAGCCTTCAAACAGCTGCGCTTTCGTAAACCCATATTTTGCATCGCCTGGGTTATCCATAATGCCATTGCTGATCGCATATACACCGCCTGGGTTATAACGGCAGCTTATCGTTTCTGGAATATACCCAATGGCCTGTTCCAAAAAATCAATATGGGTAATATCATCCAAATTTATAATTGCCCCCAGCTTTGCTGCCGCTTGAAATTCTTCCGCTGGCGTATTATTGGAGGAAAACATGATATTTTCCCCAACTACCCCGGACGCATCCGAAAGCATCAGCTCCGTAAGCGAGGAACAGTCGCACCCACAGCCATATTCTTTCAATATCTGGATAATAAATGGGTTTGGCTCTGCTTTTACTGCAAAATACTCTTTATACCCTTTGTTCCATGCAAATGCATCCCTGACTGCCTGTGCATTGGCACGGATACCTTTTTCGTCATATAAATGAAACGGCGTCGGAAATTGCCGGATGATTTCCTGTACCTGCCTGTTTGTAACAAATGGTATCTTTTTCATATTTCATTCTCCTTTATGTACCGAAAAACTAACCTAAAATTTATCAAAAATCCATCAAAATTCACCACATCAACTCTACAACACAAGGACATAAAAATCAAGTTTATTTTTTATACGTTTTTCATACGTTTCCTGCAGTGTGTTTATAAGCCATTTTTGTACTTATTTCTATTGCCAAACCATGATATATACTTACATGCGGCAACGTTTACCATATGGTTCAAGGCAACGGCGCCCTTGGGCAGCGTTATTTGGCAAACTTTATAGTTCCTTAATGGCTGCAGCTTTCATACCGGGAAAGCCCTTTTTTTAAAACAGCACAGGAAAGGGACACCATGAAAATGCAGACAAGCGGCATACAGGCGGCGCCTGCCGCCATCCCATGTTTTCCCAGCAAATAACCGGCCGGATAATAGCTGACAAATGCATAAGGGACTACATACCCAAATATCCCCCGCAATAGCGCCGGGAATACCGGCATTGGATATTTTGCCAGTTCCCCCAAAGAAATTACAAAAAAATTCAGGCTATTGCGCCCTCCTTCCATCCAAAACGACGCACAGCTTGCCACCCAGACCATACAAACACGTATGACACAAGCTTCCAGCAAAAATATTACGGCCAAACATATTTTTTTGGCATTCCATACAATCCCGCAGCGGCCCGCCCCAACCGCAAACACCGCCAATGCAACTACCATTTTATTCAGCCCATCAAAGTCAATCTTCGATGTCAAAAGCTGCAGCCCAACCGGCAGTGGCCGCACCAGGAACCGGTCCATATCTGCATCCCGTATGGCATTTGCGATTTTCCAAGCCCCTTGAAAGAAAAAATTAATGCAGCCTTCGGAAAACAGCAAAAACCCATACAACAGCAGGATTTCCCATAACGTCCAGCCGCCAACCTGCGGGATATTGCTGTAAATGACCCCAATGCATGCCAGGCTGCAGGCTTGCGAAAATAACAGAAAAACCACCATGATTACAAAATCCGCCCGGTACTGCGCCAGCGACCTTATATTCTGGATTTCTATTAAAACATACAATTTTAGATACCGTTTCCATTTTTTCATTCCGCCTTCTTACCCTCCGTACATCGCGATTACGCCAAACGCTTTTTTTCCAAGCAGCGCCCCAAGCCCATATAGCAGCAAGATCCAAAAAAACTGCAGCAGCATTTGGGGCAGGCAGTTTTCCAGTGGGATAGCCCCTATAAAAATATTGCAGGGCGTAGATACAATCCCACGAAACGGCAGCCACTGCACGGCTTTTCCAAAAACCCCCGGAAACAGTTCCAACGGGATCAGCGCCCCGGAAAAAAAGTTCGTAAGCGTCTCCCTCGCCTTTGTCACCCCATAGGCATTATCCGTATAAAAGCAAAGCAGGGAAAATAAATATTGGATACAAAATTTAATGCCCATCCCAAGCAGCAGGGAAACGAAAAACAACAAGCTGCGCACCAGGCTGATATATGCCAGCCCGTTTACTGCCAGATATACGGCCCCTACCAGTACCAGCCCGGCTGTAAACTCCATACCTGCGGTTCCAAGCATCCGGAAAAACAGCATTCCGCGGTATGGCATCGGCTTTAGCAGGTCCATCACAATATCCCCCTTGATAATACGCTGTGCCGTATCCATCTCAAACCCCATAGAAAATACGCTGCTGCATAAAAATGACGCGAATACATACTGCCTCATAAGCTCCCAAGTATAGCCATTGACCACCTCCTGGTAGGCAAAAATACTTTTCCAGACAAAAAACAGCACTGCCGTCTGGATAAAATTTGCCAGCATACCCGTTATAAAATTGCCACGGTAGGCACAGCCGTCCAAAAAACCACAGCGGACCACCGCTATATATTTTTTCATGCACCTTCCCTCCTAGTATAATAATGATATAGCCACAAGAGCTATAGAGTTAATAAGTTA
>CAMUML010000024.1 GCA_947089855.1 uncultured Eubacterium sp. | reverse complement strand
GGGAGTTATTGGCTGAATCCTGTGCCGTATATAAAAAGCTGGGTTTTCAGGTGATCCCGAATTATGGTCCGTATGAGGATATGCCGGAATCATTATGTATGGCAAAGGATTTGAAAAGCGGGAGGCGGGCAGATACGGGATAAAGATTTTGATATGCAGGCTGTTTATCTTACCGGAATACTAGGCAAAGGGTTATGGAAACAGGCTGTTGGAAACGCTAAAACTGCGGTATACTAATGTTGTTTTCATATACTCATATTTTACTTTGGCGTTTCCGTAAGGAACGTTTCTGGATGCCCGGTGTTGTAGCACTGGGCATTCCTCTTCTCTTTGATTTTTTGTTCTTTGCGCCTGCTCATGGTTAGGCTGTGTGTGTTCTCAAGTAGGCTTCCGCATCAATTTTCGACAGTTGGTATTTCTGTTGCAGTTTTTCCGAAATTTCATTATCAGACAAGCCCAGTTCTTCAGACAAGCCCAGTTCTCTGTACCCGATTTTCAGTATCGCTTGCAGCAGCATTTATTTCATCAAAAAATAGTTGTTTTTGTGCTGTAAAATAGTATAATGGAGGATACAGTTTTTCGTACTGCCAGGAAATGGATCTATTTTTGTTTCCGAGGCCGTTATACAAATAGGAATAAAAGAAAAGTAAGGAATCGTAAATATCACAAGTTATTTTTTAACAGTTCCCAAGCACCGGGAAAAGACAACAGAAATGAAAAAAGGAGCCGTAAGTTATGAATAAGCATTTCGACGACAACAGCTATTGGATGTCCCCAGAGCAAAGAAGGAGGCAGAGCAAACGAAAAAGGCGCAAACGCGTGCTGATCTGGACCTTGTGCAATATTGGGCTTGCAGCGGTTGCCATTACCGTTATCTTCTTCTTTGTCCTAGGCAGGGGGAAGAAGCCAGAAAAACCAGGCGGTGCCAACCAGCCAGCCAAAGCGGAACAGGAGGCCAGCCAAGCACCGTTGGCAGACGGCCAAACAGATGGGCAGGCAGGCACCGTTTCCGATGGGGAAGCCAATAACACCCAAGAAGAGCCTGGCAGTACACAGGGGGCACAGGAAGAGGAAAATGAAAATTATGAAACGACACAAGATACGAAACGTCTAGGGAAAAAAATAACAAGCAAATATGTGATTTTGGCAGATATAGACAATGGAACCATTGTAGCTAGGAAAAATGAAACGAAACGCATTGTACCGGCGTCTATGACAAAAGTATTGACCCTGCTGGTTGCTGTGGAGCAGATTGAAAATTCCAATACAAAAAACTTTGACGAAAAATTTAAGATAACAGATGACATTATTGACTACTGCTATACAAATGAATGCAGCAGCGCTGGATTTGAAAAAAAGGAAAAAGTAACGGTAAAAGACTTGCTGTATGGCACTGTGCTGCCGTCTGGCGCCGATGCCGCATTGGGGTTGGCTGAGTATGTGGCAGGGTCGCAGGATGCTTTTGTGGAGCTTATGAACGAAAAGCTGGATGAGCTTGGCCTGTCTGAAACAGCCCATTTTACCAATTGCGTCGGCATTTACAATGAAGACCACTACTGTACCGTTTCGGATATGGCTGTTATGATGGAAGCAGCGGTTGCAAATGACATGTGCCAGGAAATCCTGTCGGCACGTACCTATAATACTTCAAAAACGAAGCAGCATCCAAAGGGCATCCTTCTTTCAAACTGGTTTTTGCGCCGGATTGAAGATAAAGACGCCGGCGGGGAAGTCTTATGCGGGAAAACCGGGTACGTGGCCCAGTCCGGGAATTGTGCAGTCAGCTACGGAAAAGGCAAAAATGGTGAAAATTACATTTGTGTAACGGCAAATACAGTGAGCGGCTGGAGCTGTATTTATGACCATGTAAAACTATATAAACGGTTTTTCAGCAAACCGTAAACCCGTTTCGGAAACCGCCCCGGCCATCCGGCATCACGCCATCAGCAACGTTGCTGCCAGATGGTTTCTGCTTTGATGGAACCCCCTCTTTGTTGAGGGGGTTTTTATATCCATATCTGAAAAACCTCCATATTTGGTTAAATTAAATAAAATAGCACAGAAAATTTTGTGTAATATTTAAGAAAAAGAAAAAATATAAGAATTCATATTGACAGTTTATTCAGCATTTACTACAATAAAGCAAAAGTTGAATCGATTCAATTTTAAGCATCCATAACGAGTGGTAACCAGTGCATGATACAGCCGGACCCGGCAGCCGCCCTGTATTATGGGTGCTATAAAAAAGCATCCATAACGAGCGGTAACCAGTTCATGATACAACCGGACCCGGCAGCCGCCCTGTATTATGGGTGCTATAAAAAAGAACGCATTTGAAACGATTCAACTATGCTATACTGCACACCAGTTACATTTACAGTATAACCCGACTGCGGGCCGCCAGCCAATCACTTTCTTAGTTGCATTACTGTAAATTCTGGTGGCCTGCAGTATAACAATAAAAGGGAGCGGCAGTAGCGGTTCCAAAACTAAAGGAGGATAACCATGAAAAAGAAAGTATTGAGTTTACTGTTGGCAAGTGCCTTGCTGGCAGGTTGTGGAAACAAAGAAGAAAGCGGCACACAGGGGCAGGAGCCTGCGGCGGACGGTTCCACGGAACTGTCTATTTGGGTGCATGAAACAGACAGCAGCGAGGAAGGGAAGCTGTATGGGGCTTTGGTAGAGGAATTCAATGAAAAGTATGCTGGAAAATACCATGCAGTGATCTCGCAGATAGCCCGTTCCGGCGATGCGGGCGGTTATGATGATAAAGTAAATGCAGCGATTTCCAATGGTGGCCTGCCAGATGTCTACACAGTGGACGGCGTAACCGTTGCACAGTATGCAGATGCAGGGGCCATTATCCCGATTGACGAATATTTTACAAAGGAAGAACTTTCTGACTATAACCCATCCATTATTGAACAGGGCACCTATAACGGCAAGCTCTATACATTAGGCGCAATGGATTCTTCCGTCGGCATTTTCTATAACAAGGATATGTTTGATGCAGCATCGATTACGCCGCCTACAGAAGATGACCCGTGGACGCTGGAAGAACTGACCGATGCGGCAAAGAAACTAACGACGGACGACTGCTATGGCATTACGATGTCATTAGATGCGAAAGATGAAACGCTGATTTATTTTTTCCTGCCACTGGTACAGTCGCAGGGCGGAAACGTAGTATCGGATGATGGATTGACTGCGGAAGGCTATTTGAACGGCGAAAAGACGGTAAACCTGCTTTCCTGGATAAAAGAAATGACAGACAATGGATATGCAAGCGCAACGCCTGCCGAAAACAGTTTTGAACTGGGCCAGGCCGCTATGGCGCTGACCGGGTCTTGGGAACCAGGGAACCTGGCGAAGTTTGATATTAACTGGGGGCTGATGCCGATGGTAAAATATGATGAAAATTCCGAAGCGGTATCTGCCTGCGGTTCCTGGACATTTGCAATTTCAGGCAATTGTGCACAGGAAAAGAAGGAAGGGGCGGCAGAACTGGTACGCTTTATGACAAGTGCAGACGCAGGTGCCAGGATGTACAGTGCAAATGCAATGCCGCCGTCCAGGCAGTCTGCTTTTAAGGGGATCGAAGCCTTTGACAAAGAATTGAGCGTGTTTAAATACCAGCTTGCAAATACGGCAAAGGCAAGGCCGGTTTCGGTAAACTATGCCATCCTCAGCAACCAGTTTGCAACTGCTGTCCAAAATGTGTTGACTGGCATGGATGTAAAAGAAGCACTCGACCAGGCAGTGGAACAATATAATTTCCAAACAGATACCCAATAAATATCAGGCAAAGTGTGGTATTGGCAAAGTGCAGCAATGCCACACTTTGATAAATGGAAGGAGGATTTAAATGAAAAAATTAAATAAGGAAAACCTGACCGGATATGCATTTATTGCACCTGCCGTTATCCTATTGTTTGTTTTCCTGCTGATCCCATTTATTCTTACGCTTGGGTATAGTTTTACCAACTACAATATTTTAAAGCCTGGGGACATGAAGATTATTGGGTTGTCAAATTTTGTAAAATTAGCGCAGGATACGGTGTTCCGCAAAAGCATTTTGAATACGTTTGTATTTGTAATACTGGTTGTGCCGTTGCAGGTTTGCCTGGCGTTGGGGTTAGCATTGTTGATCAACCGGAAATTGAAAGGGATTTCTATTTACCGCCTAGCCTTTTTTGCACCGACCGTTTTATCGCTTGTCGTAGTATCGATTTTATGGACATATATTTATAATCCAAACAATGGCTTGCTGAATTCCTTGTTTGGCAGCTTTGGAATTGGGCCGTTTAAATTTTTGAATGACCCAAAGACGGCTATGCTTTGCATTGTTGTACTGTCCGCATGGCAAGGATGCGGGTTCCAGATGATGATCTTCCTTTCCGGCCTGCAGGACATCCCGCTTCATCTTTATGAAGCAGCGGAAATGGACGGTGCTACAAAAATACAGCAATTTATCAATGTTACCTTGCCAGGGCTGAAAAATATCGCAGTTTTTGTATCGTTAAATATTGTAGTTAGTGCATTCCAGCTGATTATCCAGCCAATGATGATGACCGGCGGCGGGCCGCAGAATGCAACTATGACAATTGTATATGAAATATACCAGACCGGTTTCCGCTATAACCAGATGGGGTATGGTTCTGCGATGGCATTGGTATTTACCGTAATTGTACTTGTGATTTCACTGGTACAAAATAAAATAACATCAAAGAGCAATGAAGACTAGGAGGAAAAAATGGAGAAAAAAATGAAAATGGGAAGCAAAATATGGATGTACCTCATATTAACAGCCATTGCCATTATTTTTATGTTTCCCCTTATCTGGATGGTAGTCAGTTCTTTTAAAAATGATGCAGGTATTTTTTCCGATATTACTGGTATCCAGGCGTTCCTGCCGTCTTTCCAGCCAGACGTATTTTTCAACTACAAAGAAGTTATGGCGAAGATCCCGCTTGCAAAAGCAATGTTTAACTCCTTTTCTTATATTATTGTTGCGATTGCATTGGGGCTGGTTGTAAATTCTATGGCAGGCTATGCATTTGCGCGGCTGAAATTTCCAGGTAAAAATATTATATTCTCGGTACTGCTTGCAGTCATGGTAATCCCGGCACAGACAGTTATGCTGCCGCAGTTTTCCATTATCTATAAACTTGGCCTTGCGGATTCTTATACTGCACTGGTCTTGCCTGTTATTGCCAGCCCAATGTATATCTTTTTGTTCCGCCAGAATTTTCTTGGGATTCCAGAAAGCATTGAAGAGGCGGCAAAACTAGACGGCGCCAGCGCAATGCGTACATTTTTCCAGTTAATCGTGCCACTTGCAAAGCCTATCTATGCAACGGTTACCATCCTAGTATTTATTGCGCTGTGGAATGATTTCGTATGGCCGGTTATGGTCATTTCCGATACAAGCAAACAGACGATCCAGATGGCACTGAGCAGCTTATTTAGCATTTCCCCAGTCAATTACGGCAATGTTATGGCAGGGCTGACGATTGTTACGATCCCTGTTTTAATTATCTTTTTGCTGCTTCAAAAATACTATGTAGCAGGCATTGCTTCTACAGGCGCGAAAAACTAAGAAAGAATTGAAATTTCTAGAAGTCATGGTATAATTTATGGAATGGTGGAGGCCGAACGGACGCCCCTGGAAAGGGGGCCATTCCATAAATATTTCCGAAAAAAGGACCTCCATCAAGATAGTCAGTGGTGGAGGGGCTATGGCAACGATCAAAGATGTAGCAAACGACGCAGGCGTAGCGGTTGGAACCGTATCAAAAGTATTAAATGGACAACATGTCAGCGCAAAAAATAAGAAAAAAGTGGAAGCGTCCATTGCAAAGTTGGGATACCAGATGAATTATTATGCACGTGGCCTTCGGACAAACGATACCTATACGATCGCCGTGATTGTACCGGATATATTAAACCCGTTTTTTGCATGTTTGGTTTCCTATATCGAAAGGGAACTGTACCAGCGCGGCTATAAAATGTTTTTATGCCAATCCCAAAAAGATGTTGCAAAAGAAGCTTATTATTTAAAACTGGTGCATCAAAACCGGGTAGACGGAATTATTGGGGTTACTTATAATGAAACAGAGCCATATCTATCCGGTGATATACCAATGGTTATGATTGACAGGCATTTCAAAACGGATATTTGCTGCGTATCTTCCGATAATTTCCACGGCGGGGAACTGGCTGCCGAGTATTTAGTAGCAGGCGGCAGCAAGCGCCTTTTATTTATCCGGACTGGTTCCACATTAGAAAGCGAAACGTTAAAACGTGGACAGGGGTTTGAAGCTTCCTGCCAGAAACAGGGCGTTGTTTATAAAATGGTTGATTTTGGAGATGATACCGAATCCTATTCAGAAGCGGATATTTATCAGTATTTAAAAAGCCATATGCAAGGCGGGGTACTTTTTTTTGATGGTATTTATACGAGTACCGACGGGCTCGCACTGGCCGTTTTAGAATTGCTGCGCCAATTGGGCATCCAGGTACCGCAGGATGTGCAGGTAATCGGGCATGACGGGCTAAAACATATGAACAAAGGGGCATACTTGCTATCTTCCATTGCACAGCCCATAAAAGATATGGCAAAAGTGAGTGTAGATAAAGCCATCCGGCTGATCCATAAAGAGCCAGTTGACCAAATGACAATCCTTCCGGTTACGTTTGTATATGGAGGGACAACTAGGCAGGCATAAAATGCCTGCTTCTTATATCTATGATGACAAAAGGAGACAGATATGGCAAGTCAGACATTGCGCGAAGCCCGTAAATACGAAGAGGCTTGCGAGAAACTTATCAAAGAAGCGGAAAGGCCGGCATTCCATTTGTCTGCGCGGATAGGCTGGATGAATGACCCGAACGGATTTTCGTACTATAACGGGGTATACCATATGTTTTACCAGTACCATCCCTATGATTCGGTATGGGGCCCAATGCATTGGGGCCATGCGGTCAGCCGCGACCTCCTGCACTGGGAGTATTTGCCGGCAGCACTGGCGCCAGACGAGATATACGACAGGGACGGGTGTTTTTCCGGAAGTGCATTAACGCTCCCGGACGGCCGGCATCTGCTCATGTATACCGGCGTCGTGCAGGAACGGCAAAAAAACGGCGGTACTTTGGAAATCCAGGCCCAATGCCTGGCTGTTGGGGATGGCACAGATTATGAAAAATACGAAAATAACCCCGTTTTAGATGAAAAAGACCTTCCAGAAGGCTCCAGCCGTTTTGATTTCCGGGATCCGAAAATGTGGCAAAAGGAAGACGGTACCTATTGCTGTGTAGTTGGAAACCGTCCAGCTGACGGAAGCGGCCATATCTTATTGTATACTAGCACAAACGGCTTCCATTGGAACTTTAAAAAAGTTTTTATTGCAAACCATAACCGTTTCGGCTTGATGTGGGAATGCCCGGACTTTTTTTTGCTCGATGGAAAAGGGGTACTTTTGACCAGCCCGCAGGATATGATGCCGCAGGGGTTTGAATACCATAACGGAAACGGGACGTTATGCCTTATTGGCAGTTACGACGGATACACAGATACTTTTTGCGAAGAATCCAGCCAATCCATTGATTATGGAATTGATTTTTATGCACCGCAGACCATACTGGCGCCGGACGGCCGGCGGATCATGATTGGCTGGATGCAAAACTGGGATACCTGCAGTACGCGGGTTTCCGAACGCCCGTTATGGTTTGGGCAGATGAGCCTGCCAAGGGAGCTGCATGTCAAAAACGGCAGGCTCTACCAATGGCCGGTAAAAGAACTAGATGCCATGCGAAGCGGCAAGGCCGCTTACCAAAATGTGCATGTCCACGGAACTGCCCGTTTTGCAGGCATCTGCGGACGCAGGGTAGATATGGAGCTTTCCATCCGTCCAGGCAGCAATACCATGTACCGGAAATTTTCCATCCGTCTTGCACAGGATGAGGAATTTTATACCTCACTAAGCCTGCGCCCAGAAGAATCCATACTTAAAATTGACCGGAAATTTTCCGGCTCCAGAAGGGCCGTCATCCATCAGCGCAGAAGCCTGGTAGACTGCAAAAACGGTGAATTAAAACTGCGGATTATCCTTGACCGGTTTAGTGTAGAGGTATTTGTAAACGGCGGGGAACAGGCAATGTCAGCCACCATCTATACCCGCCAGGAAGCAGATGGGATTTCTTTTTTGGCCGATGGGGACGTATGGATGGATATTGTGAAATATGATCTGGTTTAAAAAAGGAAAACTGTGCAAAAAAGCATCGAAACCCTACATTGGGTTTGGATGCTTTTTTAATAGTTTACAAATAAAAACCTATAAAAACAGGAACAAAAGGGGAATTTTTGCAAAACCGGAATAAAATATACCAATAGGCTATCATTGGTGGCCTGCCAGGGCGTGTTTTATTATTTTAGACAGCAGTAGCAAGAACGGCCTGGTTTACATTCCGAACACGCCCGGGTGCTGCATCCAGCCAGAAACGAACCTCCCCCTGCATAGCCCATTGGCAGTATTCAACCACATAATATGTTCCTTTCTGGCTGGGTGCAGCACCATATTAAAATGGCAAAGGGGAAACATGTATGGAAAATCAATTGGTATGGAATGAAAAGTATAATATTGGAGTAGAAATCATTGATAGGGAACATGAAAAGCTGTTCCATATCCTTAATAAATTATTTGTTTTCACAAAGCAGGAGGAAAAAAGCCATTTTGCCTGCCAAGAAGCGATAAAGTACTTTAAAGACTATGCGCTTGCGCACTGTTCCGATGAAGAAAACTACATGGCTTCGATTGGATATGAAGGGTTAAACACACACCGGCATATCCATAAAAATTTCCGCGAACGGACGCTTCCCGCATTAGAAAAAGAGCTGGAACGGACCAATTATTCCAAAAGCGCCATCAGCCATTTCCTAGGTGTATGCGCCAGCTGGCTGATAGGGCATACATTAGTGGAAGACCATAGGATCGTAGGCAAAAAGACGGAAAATCAATGGAAAAACCTTCTTCCAGAGGAAGAACAGGCGGTTATGGGCCAGGCAATTATCAGCCTGCTGCACCATATGTTCCATATCCACACACAGCTTATCAGCAGCTATTATGGAGGTGAGAAGTTTGGAGACGGCATTTATTACCGGATCATTTACAGCAATAGGCAAGCAAAAAAGCTGGAATTCTACTTTATTTTTGAAGAACAGATGATTGCCCATGCCATTGGGAATGTAGTAGACATTAAGTCCAAAGCTGTAAGCATAATGATGATAAAGGTAGCCAGGTATTTGGCAATGCAGCTAGTAGAACAAGTAAAAACGTATCTCCCAGCTGCCGGGGAATTTGAAAAAAAAGCAGAGCAAGTCTTGACTTATGGGCAGTTTCAGCAGGTATTCCAAAAACAAAATCCGCAGTTTAGCATGTTGTTTGATACTGGGGACGGATATTTTGCATATTGCATGTCTGCATCCGATAAGATGCATAGTGAAGACGGCGTTTTATCTATTACGAAAAATGCAATGTCTAAAATAGAAAAATGCCTGCATATGCAAGAGGACATAAAAATAGCAGAAAAACCAAAAAAAAGGCTGCTTATAGTAGATGATTCCGACTTTACGCTACAAGCAATGCAAAGCCTGTTTGGCAGCGACTATGAAGTAGCTACGGCAAAATCTGGATTAGCTGCCATCAGCAAGATCACGCTTGCCAAGCCAGACCTGATCTTGCTGGACTATGAAATGCCAGTCTGCAATGGGCGCCAGATTCTGGAAATGATCCGTTCCGAAAGGAAATTTACGGATATTCCAGTTATTTTTTTAACCAATAAGGTAGATGAAGCCAGCGTTAAACGGGCGATCGCATTAAAACCGGAAGGGTATTTGCTAAAATCGCTTTCAGCCGAATCTGTGAAAAAAGAAGTGGACCGTTTTTTTGAAAAGGCCAAATAAAGGATGATGGGGCTGCGGGTTAGGCTTCCAGCCCCTCACTCCTGAATCATGTTTTCACGGAATGCGCAGTTTATGCGCATTCCTGGCCCGTAAATAGTAACCCAAAATATAACATTTTATAAATTTTTAAATTTTTTCCTTGCCTAAATGCCCAGACTGCGCTATAATGGGTGCAGTTTTTAATAGAAAAATGCATCGAAGGTGGCCAAGGCAGCAACTGCCTAGGTGCCCGTTAGCCAGTAAGCCTGACAGAGAAAAAAAGCGGCACGCTGAGAGCTTTTTAGAAACACTGGTTTTCGGGGTTTCACACTGGAGCAGTCCAGGGGAACGGTACAAAACCAGTACCTGCGTAGCCTGGAACGCCAATACACGTTACGTATCTCAAGTGCCTGCCAGTTAAGCCAGGCAGTTAAGGCATGGCAGCAACATGCTTTCGCTGTTTTTTGCGCATCACAGCAGGAATCAGGGTGGTACCACGGATATAGCTTCGTCCCTTTTTAGGGATGGGGTTTTTTTATTGCCTTTTATTGGCCCAGCCTTTCGTACTGGCTGATTCGCGTCAGTGCAAGGCAAAATTTCAACGGCGGTATTTGCACAGATTTTTTATTTATTTTTTATATAAGGAGACCTTGCAATGAAAGAAAAACTGCAAAAAATCAAAGAAGAAGCCATGCGCCAGATCCAGGCTTCTGAAGAACTATCCAAATTAAACGACGTGCGGGTAGCTTTCCTTGGAAAAAAAGGGGAACTTACAGCCGTCTTAAAAAGCATGAAAGACGTACTCCCAGAAGACCGTCCAGCCGTCGGCCAGCTGGTCAACGATACCAGGGCCGCTATTGAGGAAATGCTGGAAGATACTAAAAAAAAGCTGGAGGAAGCCGAACTGAACTTCCGTCTAAAACAGGAAGTGATCGATGTTACCCTGCCGGCAAAGCGCAACCGCGTCGGGCACCGGCATCCAAATACGGTCGCACTGGAAGAAGTAGAGCGTATTTTTATCGGGATGGGCTATGAAGTAGTTGAAGGCCCTGAAGTGGAATATGATTATTATAATTTTGAAGCATTAAATATCCCGCCAGACCATCCGGCAAAGGATGAACAGGACACTTTTTACATCAATAATAAAATTTTGCTGCGTACACAGACATCCCCTGTCCAGGTACGGACAATGGAAACCCACCCGCTTCCGATCCGCATGATCGCACCAGGGCGTGTGTTCCGGTCTGACGAAGTGGATGCTACGCATTCCCCGTCTTTCCATCAGATTGAAGGCATGGTGATCGATAAGGGCATTACGTTTGCTGATTTAAAAGGGACCCTGGCTGAATTTGCCAAGGAGCTGTTTGGGGCAGGCTCCAAAGTAAAATTCCGCCCGCATCATTTCCCATTTACGGAGCCAAGTGCGGAAATGGACGTAACATGCTTTAAATGCGGCGGGAAAGGGTGCCGGTTCTGCAAGGGCAGCGGCTGGATCGAGATTTTAGGGTGCGGCATGATCCATCCAAAGGTGCTAAAGATGAGCGGCATCGACCCAGAGGAATATTCCGGCTTTGCATTTGGCGTAGGGCTGGAGCGTATTGCACTTTTAAAATATGAAATTGACGATATGCGCCTGTTATATGAAAACGACAGCCGGTTTTTGGCGCAGTTTTAAGTTGGAGGGATAGACATGAATACTTCTTTAAAGTGGATAAAAGAACTGGTACCCGGGCTGGATGTCAGCCCACAGGAATATATGGATGCTATGACGCTTTCCGGTACAAAGGTAGAAGGGTTTGAAGCATTTGACAAAGACCTGGACCATATTGTGGTTGGACAGATTTTAGACATCCAGCCACACCCGGATGCAGACAAACTGGTTGTCTGCCAAGTAGCGGTTGGCAGCGGGGAACCGGTACAGATTGTGACTGGCGCGAAAAATATTGCACAGGGGCAAAAAGTGCCGGTTGTGTTGGATGGCGGGCGTGTAGCTGGCGGCCATGACGGATCAAAAACCGAAGGCGGCGTGAAGATCAAAAAAGGCAAATTAAGGGGCGTTGTGTCCAACGGCATGATGTGTTCCATTGAAGAACTTGGATCCTCCAGGGATATGTATCCAAATGCACCGGAAGACGGCATTTATATTTTTGATGATACCGCTGCCGTTGGGGCAGATGCGGTAAAGGAACTTGGGCTGGACGACGTATCCGTAGAATATGAAATAACATCCAACCGTGTGGACTGCTTTAGCGTGGTTGGTATTGCGCGCGAAGCTGCCGCAACGTTTGGCCTGCCATTTCAGCCTCCGGCCATCGCGCCGACTGGGAATGTGGAAGATGCCAGCCAATATATTAAAGTAACGGTGGAAGATACCGCCTTGTGCCCGCGTTATGTTGCACGTGTGGTAAAAAATATCCGGATCGCACCGTCGCCGGAATGGATGCAGCGCAGGCTTGCAGCACATGGTATCCGCCCAATCAACAATATTGTAGACATTACAAACTATGTCATGGAAGAATTTGGGCAGCCAATGCACGCTTATGACCTGGATACGGTTGCCGGCCGGCAGATTGTAGTACGCCGTGCCCAAAAGGACGAGAAATTCACCACCTTAGACGGCCAGGAACGCACATTAGACGATTCCGTATTAATGATTTGCGATGCACAAAAACCAATTGGCATTGCCGGCATTATGGGCGGCGAAAATTCTATGATCACGGACCATGTTACCACTATGCTTTTTGAAGCAGCCTGCTTTGACGGGACAAATATCCGCCATTCCGCAAAAAAAATCGGAATGCGTACCGATGCGTCCAGTAAATTTGAAAAAGGGCTGGACCCCAATAATGCCATCTTAGCGATAGACCGTGCATGCCAGCTGGTCGAAGCACTAGGGGCTGGGGAAGTAGTCGGAGGCGCCGTAGACGTATATCCAACGGTGAAAGAAGGCAGGCAGATACCGTTTGAACCGGAAAAATACAACCGGCTGCTCGGTACGCAGATTGCGCCAGAGCAGATGCTCGCATATTTTGAAAAAATTGAATTAGGATATGATAAAAATACCAACCAGGTGCTGATCCCAACATGGCGCCAGGACTTGGAATGCGGGGCAGACCTGGCAGAAGAAGTGGCCCGGTTTTACGGCTATGATAAGATCGGTACCACACTGCCGTCTGGGGAAGCGACGACTGGAAAGTTGCCGTTAAAACTGCGTATCGAAGCGATTGCCAGGGACGTCGCACAATACTGCGGTTTCAGCCAAGGGATGTCGTATTCGTTTGAAAGCCCAAAAGTATTTGACAAGCTGCTGCTTCCAAAGGATTCCAGCCTGCGCAAGGCAGTGGTGATTGCAAACCCATTAGGCGAAGATTTCAGCATTATGCGCACGGTCCCGATTCATGGTATGCTGTCTTCCCTTTCTACAAATTACAATAGAAGGAATAAAAATGTACGCCTGTACGAACTTGGAAATATTTACCTGCCAAAAGAACTGCCGTTGTCCGAACTTCCGGACGAGCGGATGCAATTTACGCTTGGCATGTACGGCGACGGCGATTTTTACACAATGAAAGGCGTGATTGAGGAATTTTTTGAACAAGCCGGCATGCGTAAAAAACCAGCGTACCAGCCAGATGCCCAAAAACCGTTCCTGCACCCAGGCCGCCAGGCCACTGTGGCATATGACGGTGCTGTAGTCGGCTATTTTGGGGAAGTACACCCGGCGGTAGCCGCAAACTACTCCATTAAGGAGCGTGTTTACCTTGCTGTCATCGATATGCCGCAGATTGTAGAACGTGCCAGCTTTGACCGTAAATATACCGGAATTGCAAAATTCCCAGCCGTTACCCGCGACATCAGTATGGTATGCCCGAAACGCATACTGGCCGGCGACATTGAAACAATCATAGAGGCCAAAGGCGGGCAGTACCTGGAAAGCTACCAGCTGTTTGATATTTATGAAGGGAACCAGATTAAACTTGGATTTAAATCCCTGGCTTATTCGATCACTTTCCGGGCGCCAGACCGTACCTTAGACGATGAAGCAGTAAATGCACCGTTAGGCCGTATCCTAAAAGCATTGGAATCAGAAGGCATAGAGCTGCGTAAATAGGATGGAAACCATGAATGTAAAAGACTTCAGCTATGAACTTCCAAAGGAACTGATCGCGCAAGACCCGTTAAAAGACCGTTCCAGCTCCAGGCTAATGGTGCTGGGGCGGGCGGATGGCGCTATCAAACACCGTATTTTCCATGACCTGCCAAACTACCTAAATCCGGGCGACTGCCTGGTATTGAATAATACGAAAGTCCTCCCGGCCAGGCTGTTTGGCACAAAAGAAGGGACAAAGGCCAAGATCGAACTGCTGCTTCTAAATAGAAAAGAAGCAGATGTCTGGGAAACCCTTGTAAAACCAGGGAAAAAAGCAAAAATCGGAACAAAAGCCATTTTTGGGGACGGCCAGCTGTACGGCGAAGTTATTGCCGTTACAACGGAAGGCAACCGTTTGATACGTTTTACTTATAAGGGCGTCTTTGAGGAAGTGTTAAGCCAGCTTGGCGAAATGCCGCTGCCGCCCTATATCACACACCAGCTGGAAGATAAACAGCGCTACCAGACTGTCTACGCAAAGGAAGAAGGTTCTGCTGCGGCCCCAACCGCTGGACTACACTTTACCCCACAGCTGCTGGCACAGGTCAAAGAAAAAGGCGTATCCATTGCCGAAGTGACCCTCCATGTAGGGCTCGGGACCTTCCGCCCAGTCAAAACGGAAAATATTTTGGACCATACGATGCATTCGGAATATTACAGCATTGCACAGGACCAGGCCAACCTTATTAACCAGGCCAAAGATCAAGGCGGCCGCATTATCGCCGTAGGAACCACCAGTACCCGGACATTAGAAACGGCATCCGATGGGGCAGGGCATGTCAAAGCATCGTCCGGTTGGACGCAGATCTTTATCTACCCTGGCTATCAATTTAAATGCATTGACGGGCTGGTTACCAACTTCCATCTGCCAGAGTCCACGCTCCTAATGCTGGTCAGCGCACTGGCAGGCAGGGAGCAGGTACTGCATGCTTATCAGGAAGCAGTGCGGGAGCGGTACCGGTTTTTTAGCTTTGGGGATGCGATGCTTATCATTTGACACAAAATGTTACATTCGTGAAGAAATCTAAAAAGGAGGGATGCACTTGCCAGCGAATATGAAGGCAACGATTGCCTCAGCCTTTATGGAGGTTTCCAAAACGAAAAGCGTAGACAAGATTACCGTCAAAGATTTGGTGGAAGCCTGCCACATTTCACGCCAGACTTTTTATTATCACTTCCAGGATATTTTAGAGGTCATCGAGTGGTCCGTAGAGCAGGCATTTGAAAGGGCTCTGGAATGCAAAACGAGTCTAGGGACCCCGGAAGAAACCCTACGTACATTTATCGAAACATCTTCCGAAACAGATGTACTTTTGCAAAAACTTTTGCACTCTCAAAGGCGCGGACAGGTTGAGAAGATATTTGTAGATGCGGTACGCTCCTATCTTCAGGAAATGCTTGTCCGCCAGGAACCGAAGCCGGATCTTCCCCTTGCTGATGCAAAAGTTATGCTGGATTTCTGCACGTATGGAATTGTAGGGCTGCTGTTGGAAAACTGCGGAAAGAAATCTCTGGACAAAGAAAAGCTGGCCAGACAAATGCAGAGATTAATTTCAGAGAGAATAGAACTTATGAATAGAAAATAGCGGGGGCGCCATATGCGGACATCCCCGCTTTGTTCTTTATAAACAATTTACGGCAAGGATCACTATGCCAGGCGTTGTAAGTACCGCTTTTGTATGGACAGATTCCCGGATGTGTAAAGTTTTTTGACACATCCGGGAATCTGTCCATACATCTGTCCAAAACTGACAGTGGCAGGAATACCTCTGTATCTATTATAATAAAATCAGTTTTTACAAAATCAATTATATAAAGGAGGAAGGAACCACATGAGCCAGAAGGAAATCTTCGCAATCAAACTCAGCGAATTGGAGCGTCAGTACGAACGGACCTTAAGCTGCCTTCATCTGTACCAGTCAGAAGACCACGCAAAAATCAAAAAGGAACTGGAGATGGTTTTTGGAGAATACCGTGATGCGGAACTGCAGCTGCAAAAAAGCGTGAATACCAGCCGTTCCCCGGCAATCGCCGCTCTGTCTGGTGCGCAGCTTGATTATGACCGGCGCATCCGGCGGATTCTTCAGGACGAATTGCCAGGTTATCTTCATGGGGGAAGCAGCTGTTTCTTTGCAGATCAGGTTGAGGCAATCAGCCTGTATGGGGAATACGCTATTGATTTTGCGGCCCAGGCTATGCGTTATGCGCTCTTGGCTGTGCTTTCTGCCATTGATGCCCAGATGGATTTAGACGAACACAGATAGGGAGGGATGTATATGAACGAAATAAAAACTCCAAAAAAGCCATTGCTCTATTACTATGGCATCGTCATTCTTGTGCTGATGCTGTTTAATTTCTTAGCTATGCCATGGCTGGCCCAGAGGCAGATCCGGAAGGTGGACTATGGCGCTTTTATGGAAATGAGTGAAAATAAGGAAATTGGACGTGTGGAAATACAGGACAACCAGATTCTGTTCACGGATAAAGATGACACAAAAATCTATAAGACTGGCCTGATGAATGACCCGGACCTGATCTACCGTCTAAAAGAATCCGGTGCCGTTTTTTCCAGTGAGATTGTAGAGCAGATGTCTCCGTTTCTTAGTTTTCTGTTAAGCTGGGTGCTGCCAATTGCCATTTTTGCATGGTTGGGGCATCGGATGTCCAAAAAGATGATGGAAAAAGCAGGCGGGCCCAATTCCATGATGTTTGGTATGGGGAAATCCAATGCCAAAGTATATGTAAAATCTTCTGATGGCATCCAGTTTTCTGATGTGGCAGGCGAGGATGAGGCAAAAGAAAATCTGGCAGAGATTGTGGACTATCTCCACAGCCCGGATAAATATAAAGAGATTGGTGCATCTATGCCAAAAGGCATTCTTCTGGTAGGCCCTCCCGGTACCGGCAAGACAATGCTGGCCAAGGCTGTAGCAGGCGAAGCAGGCGTCCCTTTCTTTTCGATGTCTGGTTCGGAGTTTGTGGAAATGTTTGTGGGCATGGGAGCCTCTAAGGTGCGGGATTTGTTTAAGCAGGCAAAAGAAAAAGCTCCCTGCATCGTATTTATTGACGAGATTGACGCGATTGGACAGAAGCGGAATTCTGGGAAGATGGGCGGCAATGACGAAAGGGAACAAACATTAAACCAGCTTCTGACAGAGATGGACGGCTTTGAAGGCAACACCGGCGTTATCATTCTGGCAGCTACCAACCGGCCAGAATCCCTTGACCCTGCACTAACCCGCCCAGGACGGTTCGACCGCCGTGTGCCAGTGGAACTGCCGGATTTGAAAGGACGGGAGGCTATTTTGAAAGTCCATACGAAAAAAATCAAAATATCTGGAGACGCTGACTTCCAACAGATTGCCCGCATGGCTTCCGGAGCCTCTGGCGCAGAGCTGGCCAATATTGTGAATGAGGCAGCGCTGCGGGCGGTGCGGGATGGACGCAAATATGCCACCCAGGCTGATCTGGAAGAAAGTATAGAGGTGGTCATTGCCGGATACCAGAAGAAAAATGCAATCCTTACGGACAAGGAGAAATGGACGGTAGCTTACCACGAAATCGGCCATGCCCTGGTGGCTGCAAAGCAGACACAATCGGCCCCGGTACAGAAGATTACGATTATTCCGCGGACCTCTGGCGCACTGGGATATACCATGCAGGTGGAGGATAATAACCACTACCTTATGACCAGGGAGGAAATTGAAAATAAAATTGCAACTTATACTGGCGGGCGGGCTGCCGAAGAAATTATTTTCGGCACTGTTTCCACAGGTGCTTCCAATGACATTGAACAGGCAACCAAACTGGCCCGGGCAATGATTACCCGTTATGGCATGAGCGACGACTTTGGCATGGTGGCTTTTGAAACAGTGGATAACCAATATCTTGGAGGTGATGCAGCTTTCGCCTGTTCTGCCCAAACGCAGGCAAGGGTGGACCGTCTGGTAGTGGAACTGGTGAAAAAACAGCATGAAAAGGCAACAGAAATTCTGCTGGAAAACCGTGAAAAATTAAATGAACTTGCGAAATTTCTGTACGAAAAGGAAACCATCACCGGCGAAGAATTTATGGAAATATTAGGGAACCAGGATATTCGTTATAAAAACGGATTCCATGCAGGCTCTTAAGCATTTTCCCGTTTTTTTACAGCTTTGGACGTTCTGCGGAGGATGATTTCCCTGCTCCATATTTTGGCAAAGGTTATGATATTTTCAAGCGAAACATTATAATCATTGTGGTAGTAGCGGATAAACTGCATCGCCATGCCGTCGGAAAAAGTTGATATTTCAAGTTCGAGCAAGTCCTTGTCTGCCACTGTAGGGTCATTCAAAAACGCCGTATATACTTTGCCCTTGCAGATGTTCCCGAGACGCTGTACAAAGCCCGTTACCTCGTCGGATATGAAAATAAGACGGAACAGGTCGTCATTTTTCCTAATATAACGGTAAATTTCGTCTAAAAAGGGCTCAATATCATTTAAGCTTGCAATCGTCTTGTTTTCAAAGAAGGCTTTCATCGTTTCGGCTTTTATATCCTCTGCAACCTGCCAAATATCGTCAAAATGCGAATAAAAGGTACTGCGGTTGATATTTGCACATTTTACCAGCTCCGTAACGCTGATTTTAGAAACATTGCGTTTCTCATGCAGGAGCTGGGCAAAGGTATCCTTGATCAGCTGTCTTGTTTTGTGGGAGGATGCGTTTAAATTTCTTACCTTCATCGTTTTTACTCTCCTGAAATTTCTACATTTTGCTCCAGATTGTCGGAATATCTACACCTGCAGCTAGATTGTTCTGGAACTTAAGTGGTTTTTACCATTATAATATAGACACTGTCGAAATGTCAACATTGTCCCCTTCGTGGAATGGATCATGGCTTGGGAATGGTAACCGTCCAGATAATCCAGCCATTGCTGCTGGGAGACCGAAACAGTATGAAAGCGGCGGGACCGCCGCAGAACGTGAATGGAGGTATCAAATATTGAGAAAGTTCTATCAAGGCGTTGTCAAGCACCGGAAATGGATCCTGACCTTTTTTCTTATATTGGCAACCGCATGCGCCGTATTAAAGAATTTTGTGGCTGTCAATTATGATATGAATGATTACCTGCCCAAAGGAGCCAGATCAACTGCTGCGTTGGAGGTGATGGAGCAGGAATTTGAGGGAGGGATTCCGAATGCCCGCGTTATGGTAAACCATGTCACAATCCCCGAGGCTTTAGAATATAAGGAGAAGCTGAAAGCCGTGGACGGCGTTACGGATGTAGCATGGCTGGATGACGTGGTGGACATTACGCTCCCGGCCAGCATGATGGATCCGGATACGCTCGAAACATATTATATGGACCATACAGCCCTGTTCACCGTAACAATAGAAAAGGAAAGCCGGATCCGCGCGGCAGCTGATATACGTAAAATCATCGGTGATGAAAATGCCATGTCCGGGAGCGCCATTTCTACGGCGGCGGCGACTTTGAACACTGTCTCAGAAATCCAGAAAATTGCGGTGGTCGCTGTGCTGTTTGTATTGTTTGTGCTGATTTTAACAACCGGCTCATGGGCGGAGCCTTTGATGATATTGACCGGCCTGGGGATAGCGATCGTAATCAATGACGGGACGAACCTGATGTTTGGAGAGATTTCCTTTGTTACCAATGCGGCTGGAAGCATCCTCCAGCTTGCGGTTTCGCTGGATTATTCCGTATTTTTAATCCATCGGTTTGAAGAATGCAGGAAGGGGATGGCGGATACACAGGAGGCTATGGTACACGCCTTATGCAAATCCACGTCTTCAATCCTGTCCAGCGGATTGACAACGGTCATCGGTTTTTTGGCGTTGGCGCTGATGCAGTTTCGAATCGGGCCGGATTTGGGGTTTGCGCTGGCAAAAGGCGTAGCGGTAAGCCTTATCGTTGTATTTTTGTTTATGCCTTCCCTTATTCTGGCAGCTTATCCATGGCTGGATAAAACAAAGCACCGGCCGTTTGTGCCTGGTTTCCGGAAATTTGGGGAGGCAGTCAGCCGTATCGCAGTCCCAATGGTGTGCCTGTTTGCAGTTGTCATGGTTCCGGCATATCTGGGGTCAAATGCGAATGAATATTATTACGGGTCATCCAAAATCTTTAATGAGGAAACACAGCTTGGCAGGGATATAGCTTCGATTGAGGAAATATTCGGCCAACGGGACACCTATGTGCTGCTGGTCCCCCGTGGCGATACCGCTGCAGAGACGGCGCTTTCGGATGAGCTCCATGAACTTCCTCAGATTACAAGTATTCTATCCTATGTGGATCTGGCTGGAGCAGAAATTCCTTTGGAGTATCTTAACGAAGATACCTTGTCTCAGATAATGAGTGAAAATTACAGCCGGATGGCGCTTTCGGTGGACGTCGCCTATGAAGGGGAAGAAACCTTTTCCCTTGTAGAGTCAATACGGAACATTGCGCAGTCCCATTACCCCGATACATGGTATCTTGCAGGGGAGGGGGCCAGTACGTATGACCTGATGGATACCGTAACGGTAGATATGGTCAAAGTCAATTTGGCTGCAATTGCCGCCGTTTTTATCATCCTCCTTTTGACAATGAGATCCGTTATGCTGCCCGTTATTCTGGTATTGGGCATAGAAACGGCAATCTGGCTGAATCTGTCGTGCCCGTATTTTATGGATCAGGCCATTTTCTATATCGCATACCTGATTATCAGTTCGATCCAGCTTGGCGCGACCGTTGATTATGCAATCTTAATGACAGACCGTTACAAAGAGAACCGCAGGAGCCTGCCGAAAAAAGAGGCTGTCCGCCAGACCGTTTCAGACGTCACCGTATCTATTTTGACATCAGGCAGTGCCTTGACTGTAGTTGGATTACTGCTGGGATATGTCTCTACGAACCAGCTTTTGGCACAGCTCGGCATTTTTATAGGCCGCGGCGCTATATTTTCATTAGCAGTTGTGCTGCTGGTCCTTCCTGGCCTGTTATTTTTGTTTGACCAGTGGATTACAGGAACGAAGAAAAAACAGAAACATAAAAAATTTGTATTTCATAGGGAGGTAATGGCCATGAACCGGTTTCACCTGAAAAATTTTATATCTGTATTTCTTGCGTCTGCCCTTTTTGCAGCTGCCCTGCCTATTTCTGTGTCCGCCATGGAAGCAAACACAGAGAAAGAAGAAGTTGTCTATGTAAATATGGGAAATGACGGATTGGTAGAAGAAATCCATGTTGTCAATATTTTTGGAGACAATACAAAAGAGGAAATTATCGACTACGGAAACTATTCGGATGTGCGGAATATGACGACGACAGATACGGTTGATTATTCTAGCGGTACTGTAAAAATCCGTCCGTCCGCCGAAAAGCTTTATTACGAAGGAAAACTGGAAAGCCTGGAAATGCCGTGGGATATTCAGATACGTTATTTTTTGGACGGCAAAGAATATACGGCGGAGGAAATTGCAGGTAAAAGCGGTAATCTGAAAATGGCAATCCGCATTGCGCAGAACCGGCAATGCCAGGGCGGTTTCTACGACCATTACGCGTTGCAGGCTTCCCTGTCATTCGATACGGATCTATGCAAAGAAATTGTTGCCCCAGACGCTACGATTGCAAATGTTGGAAGCAAGAAGCAGCTCACCTATACGGTCCTGCCCGGAAAAGGCGCAGACATTAGGATTACCGCAAAAGTATCTGCGTTTGAAATGGACGGGATGTCGATCAACGCAATCCCGCTGAACCTTAATATTGAAGTAGAGGATGAAGAATTGATGGATCAGGTTGCGCAACTGTTGGACGCAATCAGCCAGTTAGACGACGGGGCGTCCAAACTGCAGGATGGCGCCTCGGATCTACAAGACGGCGCGCAGTCCGGACTAAAAAGCGGCGTGAAGGATTTGAAAAATGGGGCGGGGCAGCTTTATAGCGGCGCCGCAGAGTTAAAAGAGGGCGGAAGCAATTTGCAAAATGGCGCCGCTGACCTGCAAAATGGCATAAATGTGCTGGACGAAGGGATTCATTCCCTAAACAGCGGAATCGTGCAAATGCAGGAGGCGCTGGCTGCCTTGAACCAGAAGTCGCCAGAATTGGTAAATGGTTCGGCTTCTTTTCAGGCGGCGCTTTTACAGCTTCAGAAAGCGTTAGGCGGGGTATCTTTGGCAACAGAGGATATAAGCGCATTGACCGATGCGTCTTCAGCAATTAAAACTGGGATCGGCAATCTTGTAACCGGGGCCACTGACCTGAAAAACAACGTAAATTTTAATGCTTATAAGGCTGTGATGTCCCAAAACGGCCTGGATATTGACGGACTACGGCAAAAAAATGAAGATGCGGCAAGCAGTCTGGAAGGACTGGCCGCGTCCTTGGCCGTGCAAATAGAAACCCTTAAAAATGCCGGGATAAATACATCAGAAATAGAATCTCAGGTTTCACAGCTTTCTGGCATAATTTCCTTATTAGGAGCTAACAATGCCAGCATAGGCGGAACCGAAAGCTATTTGGAGGCAGCAAATGCCAATTTATCTTCTTTGTTGCATGGCGCAACAGCCCTGCAGCAAAGTTATGCGGCTTTTGATGTTAAAATAGGGGAACTGGCAAATATTATTAGAAGTTTGGCTTACCGGATGTCAGAGCTTTCTTCTGCCGTAAATAGCTTAGTCTCTGAATACGGGAAGCTGGACCGGGGGATTGGCGGTTATACAGATGCTGTCGCTAAGATTGCCGCAAGCTATTCACAGATCACAGATGGAGTGTCTGGGCTGGCTGCCGGAAGCAGCGCGTTAAAAACAGGCAGCAAAAGCTTATACAGCGGGACGGGCGAATTGCTTTCCGGTATTGTGGAACTATACAATGGGACAGGGTCACTAAAGGACGGGACCGGAACATTAGATGATGGCGTTGCAGAGCTTTTGTTTGGCATTGCGCAGCTTTCTGACGGCGTCGGTGAATTGAAAGAGGGGACTTCCACGATGAGGGCGGAAACCAAGGGCATGGATACGGAAGTTGCGGATCAAATTGACGGGCTGGTCGAAACCGTGACAGGAGGAGATTTTGCGGCGGTTTCTTTTGTATCGGAGAAAAATACAAATGTTCAAAGCGTGCAGTTTGTAATGAAGACGAACGGCATTCAGAAGGAAGAAGCCAGTGAGGGAATGCCGGAGGCGCAAAAGAAGCTTACAGCATGGCAGAAATTCTTAAATTTGTTTGGACTGTACCGTGAGTAGCATAAGGCCAAACAGCCCGCAGGTATTTATTCCAGTATCTGCGGGCTGTTTGTAAAGCCATAAAAGGGAAATCCGTTCCAGAAAATCTTCATGGCGTAGTTGCGGCCAAGTTTCCAGCAGCCGCATCCTTTTGGGCTTTCCAAGCGCTATTTGGCCAATCTAGCAGCCCCTTTGGAACAGCACTGACGGCCAATTGTTCTTCCTCTGGCAGCTGGTTATACCAGGATAGCCACTCGACGGTTTTTTCCGGCAATATTTTTTTACTATACCAGTTATCATGGAAATGGACCATATCCTTATCGGAAGCACTGATTTCCAATGCCCTTCCTTTTAGGTTTAAAGTCCCGTAATTGTACTTGCCTGCCTCTGACACAGCTTCTGTCCGTATGGCCCCATCCTGGGTGCTTAAAACCAACTGGCTGTTTTGCAGGTAATAGCCCATTGGTTTCAGCCACTCTTTCAATACGGAATCATCATAAATAAGATCGCTGCCCCCACCCAGATGGAATTCAAATTCAGAACCAGCGCCAAGCAGGTATTTGCCTTCCTGGTCCAGCCGGTAGACGCTATAGCTGTAGAGGCCGTAATCAAAGCGGTCTTCGATACCTACATTTAGGATAAAACCACCTTCTTTTGTACTGCCAACGTATATATTTTTCCATCCGGCCCTTGCGGTAGAAGCATCCTGGGTGTTAAGGACTTGGCCATCCTTATCCCGTATCAGCACAACGCCGCTGTCCTTATCATCTGATATATAGGTTTCCACGGTTTCCATACCATCCCTGTCTGCTATATCCAGACGTTTGGAAGAAACCTTGGAATAATGTTTGGAAAAAGCGCTTTCCCCTTTAGCGGCCAGCGTATCATAAATTGTAGCATACGGTACGCTATCAGCTGGGGAAATGCCATAATCGTACCAGGCGCTTTTTAAAGCAATAGAAACGATTTGTCCGCCTGCTATCTGAACCATACATGGCTTATTTAACTCCTGCGGGCTTTTATTGACCAGGTCTGCAAATTGGCCAAACGTAACCTCCTGGTAGCTATCTACCGGATTCCTATTCATACTGAAGTTTACCAGGAACTGGCAGTTATCTGCAATTGCAAGCGGCCTGCCACCTTTAAAATACTTGCTTTTTTGGGATTGAAACGGAGGGACATAGGAATCAACCGTCCGTTCCTTTTGTGCAATGCTGCGTATCGACATCTCATAAAGCTTGACATCGCTTTGTTTTGGCTGCGCTGTTTGGTCCTTGCCCGTAACCTGTTTTGGCTGTGCCGCCTGGTTTTGGGCAGTATTTTGTTTTGGCTGCGCTGTTTTGTTTTTCGCAGGGTTTTTCTTTACATCGGAACCAGCTGCCTTTTGGCTGGCAAAACTTGTTTTGGCATTGACAGACGGGTTTGCAAGCAAAATGGCCACACAAGCGGCACAGATAAGTGTTAAAGCTTTTACGGCAACAGCTGCAGGCTGCCGGTACCGGAGGACATTTTTAATGCGGCTGCCAACATCCCCTTCCCCAAAAGCAAGCGGGGTGCCGCTGATTGCCGCCTTTCCAGTTGCCATAGCTAGCAGGGTGTTTGCATACCCTTTTTTCACAGAAGCGCCCATCTTACGGATCACCGCTTCATCACAGGACATTTCCATATCTTTGCTGCTTAAGATAAAAGCAGCCCATACAAGCGGGTTAAACCAGTGGATGCACAAGGCCAAAAATCCAATCAATTTTAAAATATGGTCGCCCCGCCTAATATGTACTTGCTCATGGAGCAGCGCATAAGCCCGTCCTTCCGCTCCAAGGTGGGAAGGCAGATAAATAGACGGCCGGAAAATACCGGTAACAAATGGGGTAGCAATGCTTGGAGCCGTATAGATATTTTCCGTTACCCATACCGAACCTTTTAAATGCCGTTTTAATTTCAAGTAAGCCCGCACGCTCGAACCTGCCAGCAGGCTGGCTCCAAGTATCCAAAGTACCGCACCCATGCGGATGGGCAGTTCCTTTTGCCCTGTTTCCACTATTTTTTCGTCTGCGGCGCCTTGGCTGCCTTGGCTTAAGCTGTCCGAGGATTGGCTGGAAACCCTATTCCAACGGACTGGCTGCCACTCGGATTCCAAGCCTACGGAAAGGTATCCTGGTTCTACCTGCTGTGGAAACGGCGCCTTTAACATGGCAAAAGGGGAGAAGCCCGCAGTAAAAGATACGGGGCACAGCAGCCGGAACAGGACAGCCGCCCACAGGCAATAGGAAAAGATTTTCGGTGCTTTTTTCAAAAACAGCCGTAACAACAAGACAGCTAAAATAACAATGCCCCCAGTCAGGCTCATATTTAAAACACGGATAAAGACCTTGGTCATAAGCTGCCTCCTTCCTTATCGTCTTCATAGCCTTCAATAAATTTCTTCAATTCTACAATTTCCCGTTTCCCTAGCTTCCTGCGCCTGCAAAACGCGACTAAAAACTGCGGCAGCGAACCGTCAAACGTTTCATTGATAAATTGTTCCCCCTGTGCCGCCTGGAAATCTTCCTTTGGCATCAGGGCAGTTACCATACCGCCTGTATTTACAAACAAGTTCCGGTCGCATAGCCGTTTTAGCATCGTATAAGCCGTTGTCCGCTTCCACCCAAAAGCTGCTTCACATAATTTTACCACCTCCCTCGTAGCAATGGGAGCTTTCTCCCATAGCATATCCGCAAACTTTTTTTCCATTTCACCTAATTGATAGGGTTTCATAAAAACTCCTCCTTTCTGGAAAACCAACATCTTCCAATATTGAAATGCACCGGAGCGCAGCTGCCTAGAAAGCCGTCTAATTGTATTAGACAATATGAGTCTAACACCATTAGACAGTTTTGTCAAGGCTTTTGCCCACTCGTTGTTGCCCTTGCGAATTTGTTTTATCAGATTGAAACAACCTAAACTAGGAAATGCCGAACCAGGAACGCTGTTAATTGTGGCCTACAGGCCGTAAATAGCAACGAAATAGCCGCCACTACTTGCAGCAGCGGCGGCCAACCCTTTTCGGAATGTTATACTGCAAACCGCCAGAATGTACAGTAACGTAACCAAGAAAGTGCCCGGCTGGCGGTCTGCAGTCAGGTTATACTGTAAATTTAACTGGTGTGCAGTATAAGTTATGGATTTATTTTTATAGACAGCCTTTGTAAAATACTTGACATTAGTTGCCTGCGTCTTCTTCACCCTGCAAAAGCTCGATCACCCCTTTGCCAAGCCTTGCAATACGGACCTGCGAATAAACATAAAACCCCTGTTCCTCCAGTTTTGCACGTCCAGGCTGGAACGATTTTTCGATTAAAATGCCTACCCCTGCAACCGTAGCGTGGGCTTTGCGGATTAAGCGGATAGCGCCCGTTGCCGCCTCACCGTTTGCCAGGAAATCATCAATGATCAGCACATGGTCATTTTCCGAAATCAGATGCCCGGCAAGCGTCAATTCATAACTGCTGCCTTTGGTAAAAGAAGTAACTACCGTCTGGAACATATTTGCATTTAAAACTTTGGACGGCGATTTTTTCAGGATCAACAGCGGTACGCCCATTGCCTCTGCCGTCATCAGGGCAGGCGCAATGCCGGAGCTTTCAATGGTAACCACTTTTGTGATGCCTTTATCCTTGAAGTGTGTGGCAAAATCTTTCCCGATCGCCCGCATCAACTCTGGTTCGACCTGATGGTTAATAAACCCGTCCACCTTTAAGATATTTTCATCGATGGCGGTGCCTTCTGCCAGTATTCTTTCTTCTAGTAATTTCATGATTTCTCCTCCTGTTAGTCGTGCGGGAATAATTCTTCATAGAATTGTTCCGTTAAAAAATCCAAAAAAGAATCTTCATAATCGGGAAACTGTGTACACAGCACGCGTTTGATAAACTGGCTGCGCAGGAAAAATTTTTGCTGCAGTTCATCGGACGCATTGATTTCCATCGAAACATCCACAGCTTTTGCGGAATAGTTGTTATAAAACCAGCTGTGGGCGGCATCTGTTTGCTGCTGTTCAGCCAGCACTTGTGCCTTTAAACCTCCGAGTTTGCAGGCAGAACGCATTCCGATCACAAAAAAAATAAGGAACATGCCTCCCATCACAATCCCCATAAGCCCTTTCATATGTTCCGCAAGCGGCCCTGGAAGCACACCTGCAAATGCAAGGATCAAAAGCACAATGCCGCCTACGCCTACGAGTAAAAATGCATAGGCACTGGACTTCATGTCTTCGTATTTTGTGCTTTTTTTCACATATGCGTTATTTCCGTCCGAAAGGGACTGCAAGGTTTCACGGCTGTCCATCCGCTTTAAGACGCCTATTTTTTCTTCCACTGGGGAAGTATCCAGCTGCATCGGCTGCGCTTCCACCAGGGGCAGCCCGCAGTCTGCGCATACTTTAATGCCGTCACGGTATTCTGCTTTGCATTTTGGACACCACATGTTCGATCGTTCTCCTGTCTGTTGTGTGAATTGGCAATTTTTACTGTACAATTTATCGGTTAACCGTTAAGATAATGTAACAGTTCAGATAATCCATTGAACTGTTACAAGATAATCACATTATAACACATTTCTTTTTAAAATCTACGGAAAAATGCAAATTGGAGAAAAAACTATGAAAATTACCATTTTAACAGTTGGGAAAATAAAAGAACCGTTTTACCGGGAAGCCATTTTCGAATTTCAAAAAAGGCTGGGGCGTTATGCAAAACTTTCCATAATAGAAGTGCCGGATGAAAAAGCACCAGAAGAAGCAGGGGAGCGGGAAAAAATGCAGATTTTGGAAAAAGAGGGCGGCCGGCTGTTAAAGCAGATACACAGCGGTACTTATGTCATTGCACTTGCCATAGACGGAAAAGCGTATGATTCCATCGCTTTTGCGGAAAAAATCAAAAGCCTTGGCGTAAATGGGGCCAGCCACATCCTGTTTGTGATCGGAGGGTCGCTTGGGCTGTCAAAAGCTGTTTTAGACCGGGCGGACCTGCGGTTAAGCTTTTCTAACATGACATTTCCGCATCAGTTAATGCGGGTTATTTTGCTGGAACAAATTTACCGCAGCTTCCGGATCATAAATGGGGAGCCTTATCATAAATAAGAAATGGCCTCCCGGATGTTGTGTTGCATTTTGAGGGGGAATCGGATATAATGGAACCAGAATTTAGGCGGATACGCATACGACACGTAAAGGAGCAGCCTCATATGGAAAAAATATTAATTATAGAAGATGACGAGCTGTTAAACGACGGCCTGTGCTACCACATGCAAAAAAACGGCTATGCACCCACGCCTGCCTATACGCTGGAACAGGTCGGCTGCCGCACACAAGGGGCAGACGGTTGAAGCACACTGCCCTAAGCAGCTGCGTGTCAGGTTTGACCCAAAATGGACAGAAGAAGCGATTTTCAACAAAACGACATCTTCAAGCGTTTTACCGGGAACAACGCGCCTATAAGGAAGAAGGCGTCGGTATCGGCCTATACCTGGCTAGGGAAATTATTTCTAGTGCAGCGCGGATTTGCCTATTATGGGATAAGGCTCCTGCAAAAGGAAAGCCTTGCTGGCCGGATGAAAACAACTGATACGAGATGATGGAAGGGGCCAGGGAAGAGATGGAGATGAGAAAGAAGAAACTTCCGATTGGGATTGAAAGCTTTGAAGAACTTCAAAAAGAAGACTTTTACTATATCGATAAAACAGGGTTTATTGCGGAATTACTCCATAATTGGGGAGCGGTAAACCTGTTCACCCGTCCCAGAAGATTTGGGAAAACGCTGAATATGAGTATGCTGGAACATTTTTTCTCCCTCAATGGGGATCCGCATATTTTTAACGGGTTGGATATTTCTAAAGAAACCGCGCTCTGCGAGGAATATATGGGGAAATATCCAGTTATTTCAGTTTCCCTGAAAGGGATTGACGCAAGATCCTATGAGGTAGCTTATCAAAGGGCAGTTCAGCTTATCATGGAAACGGCGGCGGAGTTCTACGTTCTTTTGGACAGTAAACAGCTGAATGCCCATGACAAAGCAGCGTATCGAAAACTCTTAGACGACCATATGAATGAAGCTACGCTTGGCAGCAGCTTAAGGCAGTTGTCCGGAATGCTGGAAAAACATTATGGGGCAAAAGTGATTGTGCTGGTTGATGAATATGATGTTCCTCTGGCAAAAGCCCATGCGAACGGATACTACAGCCAGATGGCCTCTTTGATCCGGATCCTGCTTGGGGAGGTACTAAAGACGAACAGCAGCCTGAAATTAGCAGTACTGGCCGGGTGCCTGCGAATTTCAAAGGAGAGTATCTTTACCGGCCTTAACAACCTAAAAGTGTTGACGATTGCGGATGAACGCTTTGATGAATATTTTGGCTTTACAGACAAAGAAGTAAGGGAACTACTGGAATATTATGATGTAATGGACCATTATGAAGCAGTAAAAAGATGGTATGACGGTTACCAGTTTGGAAATGCAAAATTGTATTGCCCTTGGGATGTGCTGAACCATTGCGACAGGATCCGGAGCGAGCCTTATGTGCAGCCGGAAAACTACTGGATCAACACCAGCAGCAACGACGCAGTAAAACGGTTTATCCAGGAATCAGCCAATGCCACAGCCAAACGGGAGATTGAGCGCCTGGTGGCGGGGGAATCCATTACAAAGGAGATCCATCAGGAACTCACGTATGCAGAAGTTTACCAGTCCATTGACAATATCTGGAGCCTGCTCTTTACCACCGGTTATCTGACCCAGCGGGGAAAAGCAGAGGGGAGGCGGATGAAACTGGCGATCCCCAATCTGGAAATCCGGGATATTTATGTAACACAGATTATGGAATTCTTTCAGGAGAACGTCCGGGAAGACGGGGATATGCTGAACCGTTTCTGCAACGCCCTGCAAAATGGGGATGTAGAAAATGTAGAAAAAATTTTCACGGGATATTTAAGGAAAACCATCAGTATCCGGGATACAGCTGTAAGAACAAACATGAAAGAAAATTTTTATCATGGTGTTCTGCTTGAAATCTTAGGAGTGAAAACCCGGTGGGGCATTTCTTCCAACCGGGAAATGGGAGAAGGATATGCGGATATTCTTGTGGAACCGGATACCGGTGATATGGGGATTATCATAGAAGTGAAATATGCCCATGGAGGAGATCTGGACGGGGCATGTAAGGAGGCATTAAAACAGATTGAATATACAAAGTATGAAGAGAACCTTGAAGACGATGGGGTAGAGAATATCCTCAAATATGGGATCGCCTGCTATAAAAAGCGGTGCAAGGCCATGCTGGCAAAAAAACAGATAAAATAACAAAGCTGCCGCCATCAGGGCAGGCGCGCATCTTATACTGCACACCCGTTAAATTTACAGTATAACATGACCGCAGACCGCCAGCCAGGCACTTTCTTAGTTGTATTACTGTACATTCTGGCGGTTTGCAGTATAACATTCTGGGATAGGGGCTAGCAGCCCCTACCCAGCACTATTTACCCGGAATTTCCCGATTTCTTCCTGTAAAAGTTCCGCACTCTGCTTTGTCTTTGTGACCTGGCCCAATACTTCCCTGGATTCCCCTGCAATCTCCGAAGCGCGCTGTGCGATTTCCGTTGTGCCTTCTGCGCCTTCTTCCGCTGCTTTTGAAATATCGCTCATGGAGTTTTTAATGTTTTCCATATTTTGGAACAGCTCTTGGGCGATCGAGCTAAAATCGCTCATTAAGCTGTCTACCGAAGCACCGTCCTGGTCGTATTGTTCGCCAATCGTAAGGAACCCTTCGTAGTCGTTGGTTACGTCGTTTACGACAAATTCCAATAGTTTCCTGGCATTTGCCGAAAGGTCTTCCACCGCTTTCGTCACTTCCTGGGTGACTGCCTGTATCTGTATAACGGTTTGCCTGGACTGTTCCGCAAGCGTTCCGATTTCACCTGCGACGACGGCAAAGCCTTTGCCTGCTTCGCCCGCCCGGGCGGCTTCAATGGATGCGTTTAACGATAACAGGTTTGTTTGGGAAACAACATTCATAATCACGCCGGACAGCTCGTAAATCTGGTCGATTACCTTTGCATTTTCTAGGGCTGCCTCTAAATCCTGCTGGATTTCTTGTTTTAACTGGACAGCTTTTTGCTGTGCCTGTTTGATTTTTAGATTTGTCTGGCCGGCACGCCCTTTGATTTCAGCAGCACCCTGCGCCCCGTCCTGGGAACGGTGGGCGATATGCTCTACAGCGGTATGTATTTCGCCGGCGGATTCATTTGCCATTGTCGTAGTAGCTGCTGTTTCCTGCATGCCTGCGGACAGTTCTTCCGATGCAGCAGATACGCTTGCTATATCGTCGTTTAGCTTTGCAACACATTCGTTTACGGAACCGGCTGCGGCATTGATGGACTCTGATTCCGACTGTACATGGCGGATTAATTGGACCATTGCGGATTTCATATCACGGATACAGCGGGCCAATCCGCCAAAATCATCCTTGCGGCCTGTAAATTTTTCCATAAAGCTTTTTGTATAATCGCCGTCAGCCATGCAGTTTAGCTCTTGGGAGGCAGCTTTTAACGATTTTGTAATATCGGTAACAATCAGCAGCGCTATCACAATTAACAGCAGGATAGAAACGGTTATCGATAGGATGGAAAGCCGTTTGGTATGGTCGAAGATTGTTTTGACTGCTTCGTTATTGGAAACGGACATCTCTTCTAGCTCATCAATATAATTTCCAGTGCCGACTACCCACTGCCACGGTTCAAATGCTTTGCTGTATGCGCGTTTTGGGTAAGTTTCGTTTCCACCTTCTTTTGTATAATAATATTCTGTAAAACCGCCGTCTGGCTGCTGGCCGTTTTTAATAATGTCTTTTATCATCTGGTACCCATTGCTGTCTTTTTCTTCCAGGCGGTTCGTGCCTTCGACCTCCTGCCCCAGCAAGACGACATTGTCGCCTTCGTAGGTATCGATCCAAAAATAGCCGTTATTTCCGTAGCGGAGTGCCCTTACGGCAGCGGCAGCCGCTTGTTTTGCCTCTTCCTGCGTATACCTTCCGCTTTGATATTCCGCATATTCTTCTTCCAGCAAGGTAATGACGTTTTCTACCTGGCTTTTGATCTGTGCGTCGTAATCGTCATAAAGCACCTTTTTCATACTGGAGACGGACTGCTTGTAAGACTTGTCCATACCATCCATGTTTAAAAAACCCATAATAAACATAGAGGCTGCGGCTACAGTTGTCAGTATCACAAGTTTCGTGCGTACTTTTAAGTTTGCAAACATTGTTCATAACCCCTTTCTTTTGCCTGCCAAAAACCGTCTATTTAATCTTTATTTTACCATATTATGCCAACAGGGGATGTTTTTTTAGCCGTACAAAATGAATGGACGTAATTTTGCTTGAAGTTCTCCTTTAAAATGTATATAATATTGGCAATTGGCCCTGAATGAAAATTGGAAAGGAATACCATGAGAAAACTAGCCTTACAAGAAGAACTGTTATTAAAGGTTGAAAAACCGGCAAGGTATATCGGAAACGAAGCCAACTGCATAATCAAAAACCCTGCGGATGTTGACATCCGCTTCGCCATGTGTTTCCCCGACGTCTATGAGATCGGCATGTCGCATTTAGGGATGAAAATTTTATATGATATGTTCAACCGCAGGGACGACGTATACTGTGAACGTGTCTTTTCCCCGTGGCCGGACCTGCACCATATTATGAAAGCACAAAACATCCCGCTGTTTGCACTGGAATCGCAGGAACCGGTCCGTAACTTTGACTTTATAGGCATCACCCTGCAATATGAAATGTGCTATACCAATATCCTGCAGATCTTAGACCTTGCACAGCTTCCATTTTCTGCTTCACAACGTACCGGGGACATGCCCCTGGTCATTGGTGGCGGCCCGTGTGCATACAACCCGGAGCCGGTTGCAGAATTTTTTGACCTGTTTTATATTGGGGAAGGCGAAGTTTCCTATGATGCCTTGTTTGACTTATATAAACAGACAAAACAAGAAAACGGTTCCCGCATGGACTTTTTGGTGCGGGCTGCCGCTATCCCAGGCATTTATGTACCACAGCTTTACGACGTATCCTACAAAGAAGACGGGACCATTGCACAGATGGTTCCAAATGTGCCGGGCGTGCCTGCAACGGTAAAAAAACAGCTGGTTACGGATCTGACAAATGCTGTATATCCCGAAAAGCCAGTGGTCCCGTTCCTTAAAATTACGCAGGACCGTGTGGTACTGGAGCTGATGCGCGGCTGCATCCGCGGCTGCCGTTTTTGCCAGGCCGGCCAGATCTACCGCCCGACCAGGGAAAAAGGGGTAGAAGCACTGAAGCAGTCGGCCAAACGGCTGCTTCAAAATACAGGCTATGATGAAATCTCGCTGACGTCGTTAAGTTCGAGCGATTATTCTGGGCTGGCAGAGCTTACCAGTTACCTGATTAGCCATTTGAAAGGCAAAGGCGTTAATATTTCCCTGCCGTCGCTGCGCATCGATGCCTTTTCCTTGGATGTGATGGAAAAAGTGCAAGACATCCGCAAATCCAGCCTGACCTTTGCACCCGAAGCCGGTTCCCAGCGTATGCGCGATATTATTAATAAAGGGCTGGCCGAAGAGGACATCCTCCGGGGCGCTGGTATGGCGTTTGCAGGCGGCTGGCAAAAAGTAAAACTGTATTTTATGCTCGGGCTCCCATACGAAGAAGAGGATGATATGCGCGCAATCGCACAGCTTGCGGATAAGATTGCAGCAAAATATTATGAACTTCCCAAAGGCAGCCGCAATGGCCGTTGCCAGATTACGGCCAGTACATCCTTTTTTGTGCCAAAACCGTTTACGCCGTTCCAGTGGGCACGGATGTACCCGAAGGAAGAATATCTGCGCCGTGCAAAAATAGTAAACGGGGCGATGCAGGCGCAGCTAAATAAAAAGAGCTTGAAATATAACTGGCATGAAGCCGATGTAACCGTCCTGGAAGGCATTTTGGCACGCGGCGGCCGCAAGGTGGCCAAGGCCATCCAATATGCTTATGAAGCCGGCGCAATTTTTGATTCCTGGTCGGAATTTTTTGACAATGGCCGCTGGCAGCAGGCATTCGAAAAAGCGGGCATTGACCCGGATTTTTACAGTATGCGGGAACGTGGGGAGGATGAGCGGTTCCCTTGGGATTTTATTGATACCGGCGTATCAAAAGAATACCTGCTGCGGGAATGGAAAAGGGCAGGGCAGGGGGAAGTGTCCCCTAATTGCCGTATGCAGTGTTCTGGATGCGGGGCAGCACAGTTTGAAAGCGGCGTCTGCCTAGAAAACAGGCGTGGCCACAACAGTACCATAGCTAGCCAGGACCTAACTAGCCAGGACCTAACTAGCCAAGGAAACAGCAGCGCCATAGCCAGCCAAAACAAACAGGAAAGCAGCAATATGCCAGCCAGCCCAGCAAAAATGAAGGTCCGTATAAAATTCCGCAAATATGGGGCCATGAAATTTATTGGCCACTTGGATATTATGCGTTTTTTTCAAAAAGCACTGCGTAAGGCCGGTATTGACATCTGCTATACGAAAGGCTATAGCCCGCATCCGGTTATGTCGTTTGCAGCGCCGCTTGGCGTGGGCCTTACAAGCGACGGGGAATATCTGGATATAGAAGTGTATACTTCAAAGCCATCTAAAGTATCCATTGCAGATTTAAATGCGGCGATGGCAGACGGCCTGGAGGTAACCGGATATGTGCAGCTAGACAGTAAAGCGAAAACAGCCATGTCCCAGGTGTCTGCGGCAGACTACGGCATCTGGTACAAGGACGGCTATGAAGTGCCCGGGCCACTGCAGGACATTACAGGCTGCCAAAACAGCCTGCATGGTTTTTTTGCTTTGCAGGAACATATATGGATCACCAAAAAGACAAAAAAAAGCGAAAAAGCAATTGATTTAAAACCCCTTATTTATGATTTTCAGATCCTCCCCCAGCAGCGGGGCTATGCAGGGCATCCGGCTTTTTACCTGTCTGTCAGCACCGGAAGTACCGATAATTTAAAACCGGAGCTTGTTTTGGAAGCGTTTTATGCGTATTTGGGTTTGGAATATAACCCTTATGCAATGCAGATCCACCGCAGGGACACCTATTACACAGACAGCAGCGGCGAGAAAAAGCCATTGTTGCAGGCAGGGCAGGAAATAAAGGGATAAAGGAAAATGGCATGGCAACAGTGCAAAAAAAACTGATCATAACCAAAGAAACATTCTGCCTGCCAGATGCAGGCGTCCAAGGCCAGTACCAGGTCTGCGCATTATATGAAGGCGGACGGATGGCCGAAGCTGCGGTGCAGCCGTCTGACGCGGAAAGTATATTAAATAATATGTATGTAGCACGTGTGCAGAATATAGCGGCAGGGCTGGATGCGGCTTTTGTGGAAATCGGCCCCGGCAGGCTTTGCTTCCTTCCAATGGAAAATGTCAAAAACCCGCTGTTTACAAAAAAAATATCCCAAAAACCGCTGGCAGCCGGGGATGAGCTGGTAGTACAGGTAGTAAAAGAAGCGATGAAGTCCAAAGAAGCAGTCGTAACAACAAACTTGGGGTTTGCAGGGGAATACCTTGTATTAACCAGCGCCAACCACAAAACTGGGCTTTCTTCCAAGCTGCCTGCGGGCGAAAAACAACGGCTGGCTGGCATTGCCCAAAGCCTTTGTTTGGAAGGCAGCGGCTTTGGGCTTATTATGCGCACGAACGCAGCAGGCACCAGCGAAGCTGCTATCCGTGCGGAATTTTTACAGCTAAAGGCGGAATATGAAACGGTAAAAGCCCATGCGTCCACACGTACTGTATTTTCCTGCCTGCGCAGGGAACGCCCGTTTTATTTAAAAATGCTGGAAGATACCGATAAAACGGATCTGGAAGAAGTGGTTACCGACGATGAGGATATTTTCAGCCAGCTAAATGGCTGCCAGATGCCGGCCAGCCTGCAAAAGCCTGGCTATGCCATCCGCTTATACGAAGACCCGCTGCTGCCGCTCGGTGCGCTTTACAGCATCAAAACGCAGCTGGAAGCTGCCAGGAAGCCGCGCGTCTGGCTAAAATCGGGCGCAAATATCGTTATCCAGCCTACTGAAGCATTGACAGTGATCGATGTCAACAGCGGAAAAAATATTTTAAAGAAACAAAAACAGCAATACCATTACCAGATTAACCTGGAAGCCGCTAAGGAAATCGCTGTACAGCTGCGCCTGCGCAATATTTCCGGTATTGTAATCATCGATTTTATTGACTTATATGATGAAAGCTTAAATACAGCCCTGCTGTCGGAATTCCGGGCGATATTAAAGCGCGACCCGGTTCCGGTGCGGCTTGCCGGCATGACCAAGCTAGGGCTTGTAGAACTCACCCGCAAGAAGGTGAAAAAACCGCTGGCAGAGCAGTTTACACGGACGGACACCAACAATTGCCAGTAACGCCGGCCCGCGGGCGTTACTATTTACAGCCTCATAACTTAGAATATTTGTCAAGAGCAAATTGGCTGTGAATAGTAACAACAAAATTTCATAAATTGGGAGGTGAACTCAGACAATGGAAAACCAGATAGGAGGCCAGCCGTCCAGCCTGCTGCCGCTGGTTATCCTGGCCGGCCCTACGGCCGTTGGGAAAACAGGGCTTTCCATCCAGCTGGCCAAGCAGGTGGGCGGCGCCATTATCTCTGCGGACTCCATGCAGGTCTACCGGTATATGGATATTGGTTCTGCGAAAATCACCCCGCAGGAAATGCAGGGGGTACGCCATTACCTGATTGACGAACTGCTGCCGGACGAGCCGTTTAACGTCGTCCTTTTCCAGCAGCGCGCGAAAAAATATATCCAGGAAATCTGCCAAAACGGACAGATCCCTATTATCACGGGCGGCACCGGCTTTTATATCCAGGCAGTCCTATATGGCATTGATTTTTCCAGCCAGGATGCTGGCGGGGCGTACCGGCAGGAACTGGAACAGCTTGCCAAAGAGCTTGGCATGCAGCATCTGCATAATATGCTTTTAAGCGTTGACCCAGCGTCTGCAAAAGCCATCCATCCAAATAATACAAAGCGCATCATACGTGCTTTGGAATTTTACCGCTTGACAGGACAGAGGATTTCTGAGCATAATGAGAAGGAACATGAAAAGCAGCCTGCATACCGTGCCGCCTATTTTGCCTTAACCGACCGGCGGGAACGCCTTTACCGCCAGATTGACCAGCGGGTAGACGATATGCTTGCAGCGGGGCTGGTAGAAGAGGTACGTAAACTGCAGGGTATGGGCTATACGCCGGATATGGTTTCGATGCAGGGGCTTGGCTATAAGGAGCTGTTTCCATATTTATCCGGTGCTTGTACACTGGACGAGGCCGTGCGTGTCATAAAGCGCGATACCAGGCATTTTGCAAAACGCCAATTAACGTGGTTCCGGCGCGAAAAAGACGTGATTTGGCTGAATAAAGAAACGTTTTCTTATGATAACGACAAAATTTTATCCTATATAAATGCTATCCTCATGGAGAAAGGAATCATAAACAGCGATGACAAGCGTAACCGGGATTTATGAAACAATGGGTATCTGCCGCGAGGTATCCGGGTTTGGTGAAAAAATCGCGGCCAGTTTGGAAAAACGGTTTTCGCAGATCGATGAAGTGGCACAAGCCAACCAGTTAAAAGTGATCCATGCGATGCAAAAAAACAAAGTCAGTGCGGACTGCTTCCAGCAAACGAGCGGCTATGGCTATGGCGATTATGGGCGCGATACGCTGGAAAAAGTATATGCGGACTATTTCCACACGCAGGATGCGCTGGTGCGCCCGCAGATCACATGCGGTACCCATGCGCTGGCGTTAGCGCTAATGTCGAACCTGCGCCCAGGAGACGAATTGTTATCAGCTTCCGGCAAACCATACGATACACTCGAAGAAGTAATCGGTATCCGGCCCTCCAAAGGTTCCCTGGCTGAATACGGCATTACCTACCGCCAGGTAGATTTGCTTTCGGACGGAAGTTTTGATTTTGCAGGAATGAAACAGGCCATAAATGAAAAGACTAAAATCATAGCCGTGCAGCGCTCAAAAGGCTACCAGGCCCGTCCGACCCTGTCTTGCGGGGCAATCGGGGAACTGGTTGCCTATGCCAAACAGGTCAAGCCGGATGTACTTTGCATGGTCGATAATTGCTACGGGGAATTTGTAGAATTATATGAACCTTCGGATTTTGGCGCAGATATGGCCGTAGGCTCCCTGATTAAAAACCCAGGCGGTGGGCTTGCGCCGGTTGGCGGTTATATTGCCGGTACAAAGGAATGTATTGAAAACGCTGCCTGCCGGCTGGCCGCACCCGGGCTTGGAAGGGAAGTCGGCGCTTCTTTAGGCGTGATGCAGCCATTTTACCAGGGGCTGTTCCAGGCGCCGGTTGTAACCGCTTCCGCTTTAAAAGGGGCTATTTTTGCCGCCGCTGTTTACGAAAAGCTTGGGTTTACAGCAGTCCCTAACGCGCAGGAGCCGCGGTATGATATTATCCAGGCCATAACGCTTGGTTCCCCGCAGCGCCTATGCGCTTTCTGCGAAGGCATCCAGGCGGCGTCTGCGGTAGACAGTTTCGTAACGCCAAAGCCTTGGGACATGCCTGGCTACGACAGCCCGGTGATTATGGCGGCAGGGGCATTCGTACAAGGCTCTTCGATCGAGCTGAGTGCGGACGGGCCGCTGCGGGAACCTTATAACGTCTATTTCCAAGGCGGCCTGACATGGTACCATGCCAAATTTGGGATTTTAATGTCTTTACAAAAACTTTATGAGCGAAATCTTGTTAATCGTGAATTAATGTGTTAAGATAGGTAACTGTATATTCCTTTTTTATCCAGTCCAAGAGAGAGTGGAGAGGGTGAAAATCAATATGCAGAAACATTTTACAATGAAAGAGCTTCCGGATTCCGAACGGCCATATGAAAAATGCCTAAAATATGGGGCGGAATATTTGTCGGATGCAGAACTGTTAGCAGTATTCATCCGGACCGGAATGCAGGGGACGACGGCAATGGAGCTGGCGCAGCAATTTTTAAACGGAGGCTGCCGCAACCTGCTCAACCTATACGAGTATACGTTAAACGGTATGATGCAGATACCAGGGATTGGCCCGGTAAAAGCAGTACAGCTAAAATGCATTGCCGAAATATCAAAGCGGATCGCAAAAACCGTGCGTTTCTTGGATGTAAAATTTGACAATCCCAGTTCTGTGGCGGATTATTTTATGGAAGATATGCGCCACGAACCAAAAGAACGGGCCTGTGTCTGTATGCTGGATATGAAATGCCATTACCTCGGCAGCCAGGTCTTATCCATTGGAAGCACCAGCGCTTCCATCGTATCGCCAAGGGATATTTTTAAAGAAGCGCTGCGGGCGAATGCCTCCGCAATTATCCTCCTGCATAACCATCCAAGCGGCGACCCACAGCCAAGCCGTGAGGATGAACGTATTACGGCACGCATTGCCGAGTGCGGACGGCTGCTGCAGATAGGGCTTGCCGACCATATCATTATCGGCGACAATAACTATTACAGTTTTAGAGAAAGGGGACTGCTTGCGTAGCGTCCGGGCCGCCTGCCCGGGCGCCCGCCAGGCCCCGATAGGAGACAAAAATGATGTCAGCAAATATTTATGGCGTAGACTTAGGGACTGCCAACTTAAAAGTTTATTGCAAGGCCAGCGGGACCATCCTGAATGAAAAAAATACGATTGCGATTATCAATAAAAATCAGATGTATTCCTATGGCAACAATGCATATGCAATGTATGAAAAAGCCCCGGACCAGATCCTTGTGACTTTTCCGATCGTAAACGGCGTCATTGCAGACTATAACAATATGCAGACAATGCTGTTTGAATTTTTGGAAAAAAATGCCAAAGGCAAGACACGCGGCGCAGAATTTGTAGTTGCAGTGCCGACGGACATTACAGAGGTAGAAAAAAAAGCATTCTCTGATATTTTCTACAAGAGCAAGGCAAAACCCAAAAGTGTCCTTCTATGTGAAAAACCGATTGCAGATGCGGTGGGGCTTGGGCTGAATGTCAATGAGCCGACCGGTATTATGGTCGTAGATATAGGGGCAGATACCACAGAGATTTCCATTATTTCCCTGGGCGGGTTGGTGATCAGCCATCTGCTGCATTTTGGCGGGAACCGCCTGGATGAATCCATTATCAGCTATATCCGCAAAAACTACAACCTGGTTATCGGGCGCAAAACAGCCTGTTCTTTAAAAGAAGAACTGGGCAGCGCAATGGAAGGGCGCAGCGACCAGATGGTAATTGTAGGCAGAGATGTCGTAAGCGGCCTGCCAATCGAAATGGAGATCACAGCTTCCATCGTATATGAATCCATCCGCGACCATCTGACGAATATCTGCACAAATATCAAGCTGATCCTAGAGAAAACACCGCCGGAGCTGGCAAAGGATATTATCCATTCCGGCATTTATATTACAGGCGGCGGCTCTAAAATTGAAAAACTGGACCTATTGTTTTCGGATATTACGAACATCAAGGTAAACTGTGCGGAAAATCCGGAAGAAACCGTAGCACAGGGGCTGATTAAAATTGTATCGGACAATGAATTCAAGCACCTGGCCTACAGCCTGAAATCAAGCATTTATAAATAGGGGATTTCAGCATGAGAAGAAGAAGAAAAGCGCGTTTCCACATTCCAGTGAAATATGTGCTGCTGTCACTGACCGCCCTTTGCATTGCGGCAATGTTTGCAAGCTTCCTGCTGGATTTTTCCTTTACGCCGTTAAATACGGCAGCAGGATACGCGTTTATCCCAATGCAAAAGGGCATCAACCAGATCGGCGCCTGGGCCGACAGCCTCGCCGACAACTTGGAACAGCTGCGGGATGTTATGAAAAAAAATGAAGAGCTGCAAGCACAGGTGGACGAGCTTACGACAGAACTTAGTACCTACAAAATGGAACAGTATGATATTGCAGATATGCGGGAGCTGCTGGATCTAGATGAAAAATATAAATACAAAAAGATCGGCGCCAGCATTATCGGCAAGGACGCTGGAAACTGGTTTGATACGTTTATTATCGACAAAGGGAGCAAAGATGGGATAGAAGTGGATATGAACGTTATCGCCGGCAGCGGGCTGGTGGGGATCGTAACCGAAGTCGGGCCAAATTACGCCAATGTCCGTTCGATTATCGACGACCGCAACAGCGTCAGCGCAATGGTGCTTACCACTTCCGATACTTGCTTTGTCAATGGCGACCTGGAAACCATGAGCAGGTCGCAGGTCATCGAACTGACAGACCTAACCGATGAAAAAGACAAAGTTTCCGTAGGCGACCAGGTCGTAACTTCTTATACGAGCAGCAAATACGTACCGGGGCTGTTGATCGGCCATATCAGCGATTTGAAAATGGATGCGAACAACCTGACGAAATCCGGTACCGTCGCGCCTGCCGTAGATTTTGCACATATCAAAAATGTTCTGGTGATTCTGGATAAGAAGCAGTCAGTGCAGTCAGAAGATAACTAATGAAACCAGGGGCAATGCAGGATGAAGAGAAAAATTACCGTATTTATCGTTATATTCCTATGTTTTTTACTGCAGACAACACTGTTTCAGGCGCTTGCCCTTGCTTCCATCGCGCCGAACCTGCTGATAATAGCGGTGTCTTCGTTCGGCTTTATGCGCGGGCGCAAAGAGGGCATGTATCTCGGTTTTTTGACCGGGCTGGTCTTTGATGCCTTTTACGGTACCGTACTTGGATTTTATTCACTTGTATTTATGTATGTCGGCTATTGCAATGGTATGTTCCGCAAATTTTTTTTTCCGGACGATATTAAACTGCCGATGCTGCTCATTTCCGCAAGCGATATTATGTACAATACAGCAGTATACGTATTAAAGTTCCTATTCCGTGGGCAGTTTCATTTTGGCTATTACCTGCTGCATGTGATCATACCGGAACTGGTATATACATTGCTTGTTATGATCGCGCTGTACCCAGTGCTTTTGAAGGTCAACCAGAAGCTGGAGGCATCCGAAAGAAAGAGTGGTGTAAAATTTGTTTGAATATGATTCCATAAAAGATTTCCTGAAAAGTTTTTTCAGTTCCAGGCTGTTTGTGCTGTCGGTGTTGATCATGTTAATGGGTGCCGTCTTGCTGCAGCGCCTGTTTACCTTACAGATCATCAATGGGGAAACCTACCAGGAAAATTATACACTGACGATCAAAAAAGAAAAAACGCTGACCGGCACCCGCGGGGCAATATACGACTGCAACGGCAGGGTGCTGGCCTACAATGAATTGGCTTATAAAGTTACACTAGAAGATAACGGCACGTATGGAAGCAACGATGAAAAAAATGAGGCTTTGAACCGTATTATTGCAGAAATCCTTAAGGTACTGAAAAAAAATGGGGATGATTATGTCAATGACTTTGACATCCGCATGAAACGGAACGGGAAATATGCCTTCCTAGTAGAAGATGCCCGCCTGATGCGTTTCCGTGCAGACGTTTACGGCAAAGCAGACATAGAAGACCTTAAGTGGGACAAAAAGCTTGGCTATGATACCGCACAAGCTACCGAAGAACAGATCATTACCTATTTGAAAGACCGCTACGGCCTGAATGGAAGCGGGTACTCGTCCATTATGCAGTACCGGATTTTGGTCATCCGCTATGCATTGGCCCAGTATGAATTCCAGCGGTATATTTCTACCACGGTCGCTACTGGCATCAGTGACGAGACGATGGCTTATATTAAAGAAAATAAAGCGCATTTGCAAGGGGTGGAAATTGAAGAAGACTATATCCGCAAATATAATGACAGCAAATATTTTGCATCCATTATCGGCTATACCGGCAAAATTTCCACGACCGAATACGAAGAGCTTTCCAAAAAAAATAAAAAACTTGCGAAACAAAAGAAAAAATACCTGTTGACGGATATTGTCGGAAAATCCGGTATCGAACAGGTTATGGACACACAGCTCCAGGGGACCAAAGGGTCGGAAACGGTTTTCGTAGACGTCCGCGGCAAAGAGCTGCAGACAACCGACCACGTAGAACCGTCTGCCGGCAATAACGTATACCTGTCCATAGACGGAAAGCTGCAAAAAGCGGTATACCACCTGCTGGAACAGGAACTGGCGGGTATTTTGTACAATAAAATCATCTATGCCAAAGAGTTTAAGGCAGGGGAAAAAGCGGCAGATATTAAAATCCCTATCTACGACGTATACTTTGCACTGATCGACAACAGTGTGATCGATACTTCGCATTTTACACAAAAACAGGCAAGCAGTACCGAACAGGCAGTAGAAGCATCCTATCAGGACAGGCTTGGACAGGTGCTTGCACGTATCCGGGAGCAGTGCAGCACCAGTATGCCGGAAGCATATGCCGCAGCCACCGAAGAATACCAAAGCTATTACAGCTACATTGTTTCCATGCTCCAAAAAAAGCATGTCCTGTTGGAAGACCGGATAGACAAGTCTGACGAAGCCTATCAGGCATGGGCCAACGAAACGTGCAGCCTAAAAGACTTTTTAAGCGCCTGCATCAATGCGGGCTGGATTGATTATAATGTATTCCAGGCGGAAGAAGAATATTCCGATTCCTCTGAAATTTACAGCGACCTGATCAATTATATTGCCGATACCATAAAGGACGACGACGGGTTCCAGAAAAAAATATACCAGCATTTAATTAAGCAGGATATTGTCACGGGGACACAGCTTTGCCTGATCTTATACGACCAGAATCTGATAAAGGAAAACGCAGAAAAACGGGCGCAGCTGGAAGCAGGCGTTATCTCTTCCTTTACGTTTTTAAAAGACTGTATTTATAACCTGGATATTACGCCGGGCCAGCTTGCCCTGGATCCATGCAGCGCCTCCTGTGTCATTACCGATGTAAATACCGGCGAGCTAAAAGCGCTTGTGTCTTATCCTGGCTACGACAATAACCGTCTGGCCAATACAGTAGACGCTGAATATTTTGCAAAGTTAAATGTCGATAAGGCTTCCCCGATGTATAACCATGCCACACAGGAACTGACCGCGCCAGGGTCTACGTTTAAAATGGTCACTGCAACGGCCGGGCTGACGGAAGGGTTTATTACGCCGGACACCAAGATTAACGGGCTGGGCAAATTTGACAAAATAGACCATGAACCACACTGCTGGATCTACCCGTCCCGTCATGGATGGCTGAATGTAACCAATGCGATCCGCGTATCCTGCAACTATTTCTTTTACCAGCTTGCATACGATATGAGCCTGGTCGGCGGCGTATACAACGACCCGGCAGGCATCCGCAAACTGACGTCCTACGCACAGGAATACGGCTTAAATGATACGACTGGCATTGAAATACCGGAAGCCAGCCCAGAGATCGCGAATGAATTTCCAGTTACCGCTGCCATCGGGCAGAGCAACCACAATTATGCAACGGTCCAGCTTGCCCGTTATGTAACGGCCGTAGCAAATAAGGGGACGGTATATGATTACACGCTGTTAAAAAAACTGACCGATAAAGACGGCAAAGTAGTAAAAACATACAAGCCGGCTGTCAAAAATACGATGGACAATGTCGCTGACAGCTCATGGAGTGCCATCCAAAACGGAAACCGCTTAGTCGTAGCAGACCTGCCGGAATTTAAGGGTTTCCCAATGGTTGTGGCTGGAAAGACAGGGACAGCCGAAGTAGTGAATACGCGTGGGAACCATGCGCTGTTTGTAGGCTATGCGCCGTTTAAAAGCCCTGAAATTTCTATCGCAACAAGGATTGCATACGGCTATACCTCACACAATGCCGCAGACGTATCGGCTCAGATTTTAAAATATTATTTTAACCTGGAGGATACGGACAAGCTGATTACTGGAAAGGCAGTGGACATCGGCGATTCGGCCAACGGTGTGACCGATTGATCAATTGAGGGGGAGGAGCTTTGAAGCAGGCAGTTGTTATAAAGAGCAAATCATACGGGATTCACCTGATCTTGAATCCCGATATGGAATTTGAGGATCTGACGCAGGCTGTCATTTCCAAATTTAAAGAAGCTGGATCATTTTTTAAAAATGCCAGTATCGGGATTTCATTTGAAGGCTATGCGCTCACAGTGGAGCAGGAGTATGACTTGATCGCAGCCATAGAATCCTATACCAGCGTGAATATTATCTGCATTATGGAGCAGGATAAGATTAAGGAAGCATGTGTATTGGCACAAACAGAAGCATATGTCCGCCAGCGGGTGGTAAACCATGCCATCTGCCATTATGGCTCCTTAAAACCTGGGGACGACATCCAGTCAAAAACGGGCATTGTCATTATCGGGGACGTCCCAAAAGGCGCAAAAGTTACGGCCGGCGGCAGCATTGTAGTATTTGGCGCACTGGACGGGCTGGCGCAGGCAGGGGCATATGGCGACCACAACGCATATATCGCGGCACTGTCAATCGATACCGGCCAGATCCAGATCGGGAGCATCCTGTACATACCACAGGCAAAAGCAGAAAAAGGAAAAAACAAAGGCGGCTTCTTCCGCAAAAAAAAGGCAGAGGAAGGACCGGCCCCACAGATAGCGCATGTCTGCGACGGGCATGTCATAATGGAACCTTATACAAAAGATTTATTTTAAATAGAATAAATCAGGAGGATTCATATTATGTGCGAAGTTATTGTAATTACATCAGGTAAAGGCGGCGTAGGCAAAACTACGACAACGGCAAATGTAGGATGTGCCCTTGCCATGCTCGGCAAAAAAGCCGTTTTGGTAGATACCGACATCGGGCTGCGCAACCTGGATGTTGTAATGGGGCTGGAAAACCGCATTGTATATAACCTTGTGGACGTGATCAAAGGGAGCTGCCGGCTCAAACAGGCCCTGATCAAAGACAAGCGCCATCCAACCCTGTACTTGATCCCTTCTGCGCAGACTTGTGACAAGACAGCTGTCACGCCCCAGCAGATGAAAAAGCTGACGGACGAACTGCGGGAAGATTTTGATTACATACTTCTGGACTGCCCTGCCGGCATTGAACAGGGTTTTCAAAATGCAATTGCCGGGGCAGACCGCGCCATTGTGGTGACGACGCCGGAGGTATCTGCGATCCGTGATGCCGACCGCATTATTGGCCTGCTAAAGTCAGCGGATATGCCAAAGATCGAGCTTTTGATCAACCGGGTACGCATGGATATGGTCAGGCGCGGGGACATGATGTCTTTAAAAGATGTCTGCGACATCCTGCCGATCCCGCTGCTTGGCGCAGTACCGGACGATGAAAATATAGTAATTTCCACAAACCAAGGGGAACCGTTGTCCGGGCTGGATTCTATGTCCGGGCAGGCATACCATAACATCTGCCGCCGGATTAACGGTGAGAAACTGCCGATCATGGATTTAAACCAGAAAAAGGTATGGTTCCAGCGGTTCCGCGGCTTGACTAAACGAGTATAGGAGGCGGCAGGATGAGATTTTTGCGTTTTATTTTTCGACGGAATTCCAAGGACGTGGCGAAGGACCGTTTAAAGCTGCTTCTTATATCGGACCGGACAGACTGTTCTGCCGATATGCTGGAAATGATAAAAAATGACATTATCCAGGTGATCTCCAAATATATGGAGATTGATACCGAAGGGCTGGACATCCAGATTACCCGTACTGTTTCACAGACCCATAACGGCACGGTACCGGCGCTATATGCAAATATTCCGATCCTTTGCGTAAAGCACCAGCCGGAATACCAGTAAAAATTACAATTGGAGGAAGCCCCCAGGGCATTGGAATGTATGTTTAAGATGTATTCATTTAAAAATTACCGCTTCCGCCTTTGCCTGTTTGTAATAGCAATCACAGTCATTGGCATATCCATAATCGGGAGCGCTTTGGAATCGGTGCAGGACCGGCAGATTGCCGGGATGGTAATTGGGCTGTTTTTTATGGTTTTTATGTCCCTGTTCGATTATTCGATTTTGCTCAAGCTGGTCTGGCCAATGTATTTTGCCAACCTTATCCTGCTCGCAGCCGTAATTTTTGCCGGGGAATCCAGCCACGGCGCATCACGGTGGATTGAAATAGCCGGCATACAGTTCCAGCCGTCGGAGCTGTCAAAAATTGTAGTTATCCTGTTTTTTGCAGCGTTTTTTATGAAATACCAAGAACAGATCAGTACTTTGCGCGCGCTTGCCATTACGGCAGTGCTGATCCTGCTGCCGCTTGGCCTTACGTTAAAGCAGCCGGATTTATCTACGACTATTGTAACTGCATTAATTTTTATTACCCTCTTGTTTATTGCAGGGATTAGTTATAAAATAATTGGTATAGCAGCGGCCATCTGTATTCCGGCGGCTGTCATACTGTTATATATTATTATGCAGCCGGACCAAAAAATTATCCAGTCCTACCAGCTGACCAGGATTTTGGCGTGGCGCTATCCAAAGAAATATCCGAGCGAAGCGTACCAGCAGCAAAATTCCATTATGGCGATCGGTTCTGGCCAGTTATGGGGAAAAGGGCTTAATAATGACAGTTTTGATTCAGTAAAAAATGGCAATTTTATCTCCGAGCCGCATACGGATTTTATCTTTTCCGTAGCGAGCGAGGAACTGGGGTTTGTCGGTGCAGCGGTGATTGTTGTATTGTTGATGTTGATTGCTTTGGAATGCGTCCTGATCGGCCGTAAAGCAAAAGACTTGTCCGGGCGCTTGATCTGCTGCGGCATGGCTGCATGGATTGGGTTCCAAAGTTTTGTCAATATCTGTGTTACGACAGGGCTTTTGCCAAACACGGGGCTGACGCTGCCATTTGTCAGTTACGGGCTGACATCCCTCGTGTCTTTATATATAGGGATAGGTATTGTATTAAATGTGGGCTTGCAACCGAAAAAATATTAAGGCGGGGTATACGGAATGAATATTGGATTAATCGCACATGACTCGAAGAAAAAACTTATGCAGAATTTCTGCATCGCATACCGGGGGATTTTATGCAAAAATGAATTATTTGCAACAGGCACGACTGGCCGGCTGGTGGAAGATGTGGCAAACCTTTCCATCCACAAATACCTGGCCGGCCACCTAGGCGGCGCACAGCAGTTAAACGCACAAATTGAACAAAATGATATAGACCTTGTGATCTTCCTGCGCGACCCGATGACGCCAAAATCCCATGAGCCGGACGTCAACAACGTCGTACAGCTGTGCGACAAACATAACATACCGCTGGCAACCAACCTTGCGACCGCAGAGCTGCTGATCAAGTCGCTGGACCGGGGCGACCTGGAATGGCGTGAAATGTACCGCTAAAAGGCCAGAAACGGACGGGGATACTTATGTACGCAAAGGATAAACATACACACAATTTATACTGGCGGGCAATAAAATTTGCCAGTAACGCCGGCCCACGGGCGGCAATACAAAAGGCTAAATGGCTGCCTGCCGCGGCTGCCTGTCTGCTCCTTAGCAGCTGTGGGCCAAAAACTTACGAACTGGAACATGCATACGATGTATATGGTACATCCATACATTACGAACAGCCGCAGGAAACTGGCGCAGCGGCATCGGAAAACTTAGACGGAATACACTATTTTGCACAGGAGCTATGCACGGGGAAGGACAACCAGGATAAAAGCGGGCCGGATGCCCAGGCTGCAGAAGCCGCAGGCGCCTTCCACCTGTCAGATGGGACCATCCCATTTTCCAAAAATATTTATAAAAAGCTCTATCCAGCCAGTACAACAAAAATGTTGACGGCTTATGTCGCCTTAAAACACGGCCACCTGGAAGATACCGTTACCGTCAGCCAGGCTGCGTCCTATTTGAACCAGCCCGAAGGCTCTTCGGTCGCGTTTTTGCGGGAAGGGGATAAACTGACATTAGAAGACCTCCTGTACGGCCTGCTTTTGACAAGCGGCAATGACGCTGCAGTGGCAATTGCAGAGCATATATCCGGCGATATGAAGTCGTTTGCAAAACTGATGAATAAAGAAGCACGTTCGATCGGTGCTACACGTTCGCATTTTGTAAATTCACACGGCCTGCAAAATAAAAACCATTATACATGCGCCTATGACCTATATTTGATCTTAAATGCCGCGCTTGGCTATCCGGAGTTTGAAACAATCTTAGGTGCAAAAAGCTATACGGCCACATATACCGATATAAACGGCATACAAGGGACACAGGAATGGAAATCCTCCAACCGCTTTTTTGACGGGACGGCACAGCCGCCGGATGGTGTCACGGTAATAGGCGGCAAAACCGGGACGACCAACGATGCTGGATACTGCCTGGCATTATATGGCAAAAACCAAAAGCAGGAACCAGTAATTGCAGTGGTTATGAAGGCAACAGACAGCGACTCGCTTTATAACCTGATAGGGGAATTGCTCATTTTTTAAATAAGCAGTTGTATTTTATCGAAAAGTATTTTATAATGTTTTTAACAAATTCCGTTGATTATTTCAAATTTTTTTGAGCAATTTTTTGGACACCATCTATGAAAAGATTATAAAAAGGTTTGGAAAGGTTTCGGAGTGTCAGCCAACAACATGCAGGAGGAGATAAGAATGGTCGAGATAATTTGTGGCAAAAAAGGAAAAGGAAAGACAAAGCACTTGCTGGATAAGGCAAATACCGCCATCAAGCAGGCACAGGGGAATGTCGTATATCTGGATAAAAGCCAAAAGCATATGTACGAGCTTAATAACAAAATACGCTTAATCAACGTAACGGATTTCCCAGTTTCTAACTGTGATGAGTTTTTGGGGTTTATCTGCGGTATCGTATCCCAAGACCATGATTTGCAGGAAATGTACTTGGACAGCTTTCTTACGATCGCAGGGCTTGCGGATGACCAGCTTCAGCATGCCATTGAAAAATTGGATATTATCAGCGAAAAATACAATGTAAAGTTTTTCTTAAGCATATCTAAGGATGAACAAGATTTACCGGAATGTGCTAAGGCAAAAGTAATTATATCCCTGTAATAATGTATGTAGGGGTGTCTTAAGAATGCTTAAGGCACCCTTGTTTTTATGCCTGGTTCATAGACCGGATACGCCCATAAGCGCTTAACAGGTATAGCCCGCCAAGGCCCACCAAGGCATAGACGATCCTAGAAAGCCATGACATATTTCCAAACAGGAAAGCGACCAGGTCAAACCGGAAGAAACCGATCAGGCCCCAGTTGACTGCCCCGATAATTACTAGGGTCAACAGTGTATAGTCCAAAAATTTAGTATTCATAACAATTACCTCCTTTTCGTTTAGTATGGCCGCTGCCTGCAAATTTATACGGCAAAACATTTTTACAAAAAATTAGAAAATTTGGGTTACTATTCACAGCCACCTAAACACTCCGCTGTCCAGGTGGCTGCCAAGCTGATTCAGGAGTGAGCAGGCTCCAATTTGCAAGGCAAATTCTTTCCATGAGCCTGCGAATGTTACTATTTACAGCCTCATAACTTAGAATGTTTGTCAAGAGCAAATTGGCTGTGAATAGTAACAAATTTGGGGCAGATACTACGAAAGGGAAACCGTATCAGGGTATCTATGATTGTAAAACCTAGGCAATCCCATATCCCATCAGAATAAGGGCAAAGGATTGGCTGGCAAAAAGGAGGCAGAGGGCAGGATTGGCAGAAAAAAAAAGGGTGAAAAAAAGAAACCGCCGCAATATCGTCCGTTTTCCAGGCGGTATCCAGATGAACCTAGGCACAGCCTTATTTTTGGCTGTCGCATGCTATATTGCATTCCATACCTACCATTATTTTACAGAAAGCCATATCAGCAGCTACGAGGTCGAACAGGGGACAATTGAAGTCAATACTTCCTATACTGGTTTGATTTTGCGCAAAGAAACCGTTGTAACTGCCGAACATAGCGGGAACCTGGATTATTATCTGAAAGACAATACAAAAGCCGCAAACGGCACGCTTATTTGTTCCATTGATGAAAATGGGAACGTATCTGGCCGTTTAAACGGAGCTGCCGATAAAACAGCTGTCCTAACGGAAGATAACCTAAGCGATATTCAAGGTTCGATACGGGATTATGTCAAAAGCTACCAGGACCAGTCTTATTCCGCTACCTATAATTTTAAAACAGATTTAAGCGGACGGCTGATGGAGGCCATGAACCTTGGCGCGCTGCATGCAATCTCGGATTATACGGACTATGCAAAGGATAACCAGACCTTCCATTTATACCGGGCTGGCGAACCAGGCATTGTGGCCTATTACACAGATGGCTTTGAAAACGTCACTACAGAAACGGTTACCATGGATTTCTTTGACCATTCTTCCTACAAAAAGTCCAGCATTAAAACATCCGATACGGTCGAAAGCGGGCAGCCGGTTTACAAACTGATTACAAGCGAGGAGTGGCAGATTGTTGTCCCAATTGATTCCCAGATGAAGGTAACGCTGGAAGAAGAAGGGTCGATCCAGATCCGGTTTAAAGAAGACCATGCGACAGCCTGGGCAGATTATAAGACCGGCAATAAAGATGGCCAAAATTATCTGGTGTTAACCTTGCATAATTCTATGATCCGTTATGCATATGAACGTTTTATTGACATTAATATCCTGCTGGACCAGCAGACCGGCTTAAAGATCCCAAACAGTTCCATAACCTCAAAAACATTCGAACTGGTGCCGGATAAATATTTTACAAAAGAAAGCGCCGGAGCCGACAAATCCATCCAGGACGGCCTTTGGGTGGAACACCTGCAAGAAGACGGTTCTTATGCAGACGCCATTTTTGTCCCAACAACGGTATACTACAAAGAGGAAGAAGAAAAAATGTCATATATCTCACAGGAAGGGATCAGACGCGGCGACCGGATTGTATTGCCTAATTCCAAAGACCAGTTCGAAGTTTCCAGGACTGCAAAGTTAAAAGGCGTTTATAATATTAACAAAGGGTATGCTGTTTTTCGGCAGATTGAAGAGATTTTCAGCAGCAACCACTATACGATCGTAAAGGCTGGGACGGAATACGGGATTATGCTTTATGACCATATCGCATTGGACGGGAATGCGGTTACGGAAGGGCAAATGATCAACCTGTAATATCTTGCCATCCAAAAATCCGCTTGATAATAAGGAGGACATAAATATGTTAAAAAAAAATTTAGCAAATGTGGAAGCAGCCATAGAAGCTTCCTGTAAAAAAGGCGGCCGCACAAGGGAATCCGTAACGCTGATCGCCGTCAGCAAAACAAAGCCAGCCGAATTGATCCAGGAAGCCTACGACGCAGGGGTACGCGATTTTGGTGAAAATAAAGTCCAGGAAATCTGCGATAAATACAGCAAACTGCCTGGTGATATACGCTGGCATATGATCGGGCATCTACAGCGCAATAAAGTAAAGCACATTATCGACAAAGTATGTATGATCCATTCCGTAGATACCTACCGCCTGGCTGAAGAAATAAATATCCAGGCAAAGAAGCACAACGTAGTAATGCCTATCTTAATAGAAGTAAATATTGCAGACGAACAGACCAAGTTCGGCGTCCAAAAAGAAGATGCCATACAGCTGGCTGAAGAAATCTCCCATTTAGACAGCCTGCGTACCGAAGGGCTGATGGTAGTTGCGCCGTATGTGGAGAATCCGGAAGATAACCGGAAATATTTTCAGGAAATCCGGCAATTAGCTGTTGACATTGAAAACAAAAACCTAGATAATGTAGTTATGCGTAGGCTGTCTATGGGTATGACGGGCGACTATACCGTCGCTATAGAAGAAGGCGCTACTATGGTACGCGTAGGGACTGGAATTTTCGGAGCGCGCAGCTATAAGCAAGGGCCCAATAACCTGTAACAGATAGTTCCATGAAAGCCCCAGTGGAATAAGAGGACCATGGGAAAAGGAGAGATATAATATGAGCTTAGTAGATTCCCTTTTAAACGTAATGCATATGAATCCGGACGATGACGACGATTACTATGATGACGATTATTATGATGAGGAAGAAGAGGAAGAACCAGCGCCAAAACGCCGCCGCAGCGCTCCGGCAAATGAACCGGAAGAGCCTGTATACAAAAGTTCCGGCAGCAATCAGCCAATTGACATTAACCGGAACAGGGACCGTACTGCGGCAAGGCCAAACAGCAAGGTAACCCCGATGCGCCCGTCTTCCAGACGCACCCCAGCTTCAGGCGGCATGGAATTATGTGTCATCAAGCCGACTGCTTTTGAAGAGGCGAGGGAAATTACCGAAACGCTATTGATGAACCGCCCGGTAATCTTAAATGTAGAAGGGCTGGATGTGGACATTGCACAGCGCATTATAGATTTCGCTTCTGGTTCCTGCTTTGCGATCAACGGCAATTTACAAAAGGTCAGCAATTACATATTTGTAATTACGCCTTCAAATGTTGAAATATCCGGCGATTTTCAAAACTTGCTGGATTCTTACGGTTCTGCTGCACTGCGTATGGATATTTAAAACTGCGAAAAACCATTTGGCAGTTTTTAGGGCCATATACAAAAAACAGTACAAGGAAGAAGGGGGCACCTATGCAGCAGGAAACACAATTTTTGAAAAAGCGTTTTATCGATCTGTCAAAACGTGCAGACGATAAGAATATCGTAACATTCAGCAATTTTCTAAATATGAATGAACTAGATATACTACGCCAGTGTACAAAGGAATGCTACAGTTCCTTTCAAGTATCTGGCGGGTATGCACATGCAGAGCGTCAGATGGCAGCTTTTATCCCTGATGCTCTTTCTTATGTGTGGGAATATCCGATGGATGTGGTATGCATCACACCAGACCACCCTAAATTTGCAGAGCCGCTGACGCACCGGGATGTGCTTGGCACATGCATGGGCCTGGGCTTAAAGCGGGAATCATTGGGCGATATTTTGATGCTGGAATCCGGCATAACTGTTTTTTGCATCCGCTCCGTTACCAGTTTTATCCTGGAAAATTGTACAGCCATCCGCCATACGGCAGTAACCTGCCGGCAGATACCGGTGGCAGATTTTTCCTATGAGCCAAAAATGTCCGAAAATGAAAGCATTGTTTCTTCACTCAGATTAGACACAATTCTTGCAGATGTCTGTAAATTGCCGCGTTCCGCTGCACAAAAAATAATAAATGAAGGGAATGCCTGCGTAAATGCCAGAAAAATCCAGCAAAATGGATATAATTGTCAGAATGGGGACTTGCTTTCTGTGCGCCATTTTGGAAAATTCCAGATTGAAACGGACGGCCAGACAACCAAAAAGGGCCGGATAAAGTATAAATATAAAATATATTCCTAAGCGGAGCCAAACAAGCCATTCGGCAAAACATACAACGATAACGCAACATGCAGGGGATAGGGTATGATAAAAAGTACAAATAAAAACAGCCTGCTGCTGCCAGCTGCAGGCGCGCTGCTGCTGACAGTTTTCGACCAGGCCACCAAGCAGGCGGCACAAGCGGCTCTGAAAGGGCAGGAGGCCTTTGTGGTCCTAAACGGTGTATTTGAGCTGCGGTATTTAGAAAACCGCGGTTCTGCATTCGGGATGCTCCAGGGGCAGCGGCCCTTTTTTTTAATTATGGCATTGGCTATGCTCATTTTTATTCCATATGCTTATACAAGGATACCGAAGGCAAGCCGTTTCCATTTTCTACGCATCGTCGCCGTCTTATACTGGTCCGGTGCAGCCGGGAATGCCGTCGACCGGGCGTTGCATGGATATGTAGTTGATTTTTTCTATTTTTCACTGATTGATTTCCCGATCTTTAATGTAGCCGATATTTATGTTACCACTGCAACTGCGGCATTGATCGGGCTGATTATGTTTTACTATAAAGAAGACGATTTTGCACAGATCCATTTTTTTTCCAAGCACAGGCAGTGAGGCACCCGGACACGATGCAAAACAATGGAAGGAGGGGGTAAAATGGAGCAGCCGGAGCCAGCATCCCTACAAACCTTTGAAGTCCATATGGAATACGAAGGCTGCCGCCTGGATAAATACCTGTCGGTTATTTATCCAGAATTATCCAGGGCATTTTTTCAAAAATTGATCAAAACAGGGCAGGTCCATATATCGGGGGCAGCTCCAAAATCCAGTTACGCCGTTAAAACAGGCGACCTGGTAACGGTCCAGGTACCGCCTGCCGTCCAGGCAGCTATCCTGCCTGAACCGATTCCCTTGGACATCCTATATGAAGATGAAGACCTTTTAGTCGTTAATAAACCCAAAGGCATGGTCGTGCATCCGTCCGCAGGCCATTATACAGGGACATTGGTAAACGCCGTTATGTACCACTGCCAGGACAGCCTGTCCGGAATCAATGGAGAAATCCGTCCAGGCATTGTACACCGTATCGATAAAGATACCACAGGTTCTTTGATTGTATGCAAAAATGACGATGCCCATATAAAGATTGCAGCACAGATTAAGGAACACACGGTTACTAGGCGTTACCGCGGGATTGTATTAGGGCGTATGAAACAGGATCATGGGCGCATTTGCATGGACATTGGCCGTGACCCTAAAAACCGGCTGAAAATGGCATGCGGCGTGCCAAACGGCAGGTATGCGGCTACCAATTACAAAGTGCTGGAGCGGTTTAACAGCCATACCTATATGGAATTTGAGCTGGAAACCGGCCGGACGCACCAGATCCGCGTTCATATGGCGGCAGTTGGCCATCCGGTACTGGCGGATCCATTGTATGGCCCGGCACACTGCAAATTCCGCCTGCAGGGGCAGTGCCTGCATGCAATGACGCTTGGTTTTTGCCATCCGCGGACTGGGCAGGAGATCCTAGTTACGGCGCCGCTTCCGGAATATTTTGAGAAACTGCTGGGGACTGGGGCGTTGTAGGCGGAAAATTGTGCATTATACACATTTTTAAGAAAAAAATATAAATTTTTCTGTACATTTTGCAACAGATGCATTATAATAAAAATATCCTTAAGAACAACAGGCTAGGCAACATTGGTTATCAGGAAGGAGCGGTTATTATGAGCAATTTTGTAATTACGATTGGACGTGAATTTGAAAGCCTTGGCAAAAACGTTGGCCTGGAACTGGCGGAAAGGCTTGGCATAAAGTGTTACGATAAAGAACTGTTAAGCAGGGCGGCAAAAGAGAGCGGCTTGTGTGAAGAAATCTTCCATTCACAGGATGAAAAACCAACCAGCAGCTTTTTATATTCCCTTGTTATGGATACGTATTCTGCCACTGGCTATACCGCGGCACCATTTTTGGATATGCCGTTGAACCATAAGATTTTTTTGGCACAGTTTGATACGATAAAAAAACTTGCGCAGGAAGAATCATGTGTGATCGTAGGCCGTTGCGCCGATTATGCATTAAGCGAATTTCCGCGTACGATCAATACGTTTATCCATGCCGACCTGGACTTCCGTATCCGCAATGCGATGAAAGAATTTGATGTCAGTGAATCAAAAGCAAAAGATATGATCAGCAGGAAGGATAAACAGCGTTCCAGCTACTATAATTATTATTCCAACAAAAAATGGGGCAGTTCCAAATCCTATGACTTGACGCTAAACTCTGCAAGGCTTGGCGTAGAGGGGTGCGTCGAGATGATTTTGCGGTACAAAGAGATCATGAAATATTAATTATAAATTTTAATTATGGCAAAAATCGTAGGCATATTGGTATTTTGCTGTAGATTTTTGCCATTGCCTTCATATCCGGGTTTTCCATCGTGTCAAGGCCCAAAGGCTATCATATAAAATTCCCAGTTTCATCTATTCTATCTATATTGAAACCCAGAAAATCTACAGTCCACATTTTATAAATACTATCACCGTCAGTTACTAACCATTCGGGGCGATATTGGAAGTTTGCTCCGCAAAACCGCCCCTCACTCCTGAATCATGTTCTCACGGAATGCGCAGTTTATGCGCATTCCTGGCCCGTGAATAGTAACCACCGTCAATACTTGAACCTACAGCGTTGGCATTTCCTATTTACGGACAGGCTGGGGTAGGGTATAATAGCAAAGAGGACGCAATTCCAAACAAAACGTCTATCGTACGATAAAAATATCATAAAAAGGGAATCAAATGAAAACAATCATAGTAGCAGAAGACGATGCTGCACTTTGCAACGGCATCTGTATTGCTTTAAAATCAGAAGGCCTGTCCTTTATTCCTTGTGGTACGGTTCAGGATACACGCAAACAGTTAAAAAATGGGGCGTGCGACCTTCTGATTCTAGACGTCTGCCTGCCAGATGGCAATGGTATGGACCTTTTAAAAGAAATCCGGGCTTTTTCACGGATGCCGGTTATCCTGTTAACCGCCAATGATATGGAAACCGATATTGTGGCTGGCCTGGAATCCGGTGCAGACGATTATGTTACCAAACCTTTTAGCCTGGCTGTCCTGCGGGCACGGGTCCATACACAGCTGCGCAGGCTGGAAGAAAAACAGGGGGAGGCCATCCGTTTGGGTACTTTTATCTTTGACTTCGCTAACCAGAAATTTTACAAAGGGGATGTGGAATTGGATTTTAGCAGGACAGAACAAAAGCTGCTAAAAATATTGGCCCAAAATCCAGGTATTACGCTGGAACGTGCGGCACTGGTTGACCGTATCTGGACGGCCTGCGCCGAATATGTAGATGAAAACGCGCTGTCGGTAACGGTCCGGCGGCTGCGTGAAAAAATTGAAGAGAACCCCGCAAAGCCACAGTATATTAAAACTGTATACGGAATTGGCTATGTCTGGGCTACACAAAAAAATGAAAACCCCTTTGCAGGAGTGTAAAAATGGCTGGAATGGGAATCTTATTATGCGCCATAGCAATAGCCGCACTCATTTTATCTGCTGCCTGGGTATGCCTGGCACGCTGGCGCCTGCGCAGGATTATGGAACGGATGGGGCGGATGCTGGAAGCAGCGGCAGATGGCAGCTTCCAGGAGCAATCCTATGATGAAAGCCTATTATCGTCTATCGAAACCAAACTGGCGCATTACCTGGCTGCCTCGGAGCAGACAGCCCGGGCACTTGCAAAAGAAAAAGAACAGGTCAAACAGCTGATTTCCGACATTTCCCATCAGACAAAAACACCAGTGGCAAACCTGCTGCTCTATGCGCAAATGTTGGAAGAGGCAGCACTGCCACAGGAAGCGCAAGCTTTTGTACTGGAATTAAACCGCCAGGCACAAAAGCTTAATTTCCTAACAGCTGCGCTTGTAAAGGCTACCAGGCTAGAAGCCGGAATGATCGTTATGCATCCAGGCAAGCATGCCGTAGCCCCGATGCTGGAAGAAGTGCTGCACCAGATCGCGCCTAAGGCAGAACAAAAACAAATCGCTTTAACCTTTTTCCCGCAAGGGCTTACCGCCTGGTTTGACTGGAAATGGACAATAGAAGCTATTTATAATATTGTAGATAATGCGGTAAAATATACCCCGCAGCATGGGGCAATTACTGTCAGCCTTTTGGAGACGGAATTATTTGTACGGATTGAAATCTGCGATAACGGCATTGGGATACCAGAAGAAGAAACCGCACAGATTTTTCAGCGGTTTTACCGTGGCACGAAATCAGCCGGCCAGGAAGGGGCTGGTATCGGGCTGTACCTGGCAAGGCAGATGGTGATGCAAGAAAATGGGTATCTGAAAGTCCGGTCAAACGTTGGTAAGGGAAGCTCCTTTTATGTATACCTGCCGAATGAAGGATAGGCAAATCTTTGTTACTATTCACAGCCAATTTGCTCTTGACAAATATTCTAAGTTATGAGGCT
>CAMUML010000023.1 GCA_947089855.1 uncultured Eubacterium sp. | reverse complement strand
CCAATTTTTTGTAATTGCTGATATAATTTCTTTCTCTTACCTATACCCCCCCCCATGCTTCCTACCGAAACAAACGCATTTCTAAAACCTTTTCTATATAATTCTGGAAGCACCTCATCTGTCCCAGCTACCTTGCACCCCATAACTTCGCTCCCTGCTTGTAATATCTGGTCCGTTATTATAATTTCAAGATAATAACCTGCTGTAAGGACAGCATCTAGTACAGATTTACAATGCCCTCCGCCTCCTACCAAAACAAGCCGCCTATGTTCATCCACTACTTTTATTTACCTTTTATCGCAAAAATTTATTTTTAATTTAATATTTCATTAACATATCTATTTCGTACCGCATTGCATCAATTCCTGCACAATGGGCACCCTGCAAATTTTAACAGCAATGCCACCCACTACACTGCCTGTTTCCTTTCCCTAGTATTTACAGGTATCCATTGTGCCGGAATTCATACAATGCGGTACAACTGTTACTGTATTTCCAGCTTATTTACTAACAAGGCATCCAGGGCAACATGGAAGCCTCCGATCGTCCAAAGCAGGAAAAACGGAACGGAACTTATGGACATCATCTATCAAATCATAATGGATCGCCCCGTCAGTATTAGAAAGCATATTGAATACCTGCCCATCCGGATTGACCACACAGCTGTCACCCGAATAATACTGCCCATTTATTTCCCCTTGGCAATTGACCGCAAAAATATATACCTGATTTTCAATTGCCCTTGCCCGAAGCAATGTTTTCCAGTGTTCGGCCCTTTTTGCAGGCCAACATGCCGGAAGGATTACAGCAGACACATCCGGGCAAGCCAGCCGGAACAGTTCTGGAAAACGCAGGTCATAGCATAGGAATACCGTAAACCAAATCCCTTTCATTTCAAAGGTAACAAGGTTTGCCCCGCCTATAAATTTCTCGTTTTCACCGGCAAAGGAAAACGGGTGTATTTTTACATATTCTGTGACAAGCCTGCCTTTTTTATCTACCATAGAATAGACATTTTCACATTTATCCCCTAGTTTACGTACCCAGCCAAATCCAATACCTAATTGGTTTTTCTTTGCAACTTCTGACATCGTTTGAACTGTCCATTGGCTATTTTCCCCTGTAACAGCCGTATTCATTGAAAAACCAGTAAAACTCATTTCTGGAAATAAAACCAATTCCATCCCTGCTTTGCGCTGCTTGTCAACTGCCCTTTGTGCAAGTTCTATATTATAAGCCTTGTCTTCCCACTTGATATGCGGCTGGATAAGGCTGATCCGAAGTGTTTTTGCAGCATCCATTTTCTGAAACCTTCCATTTCTTTTCACCGTTAGGAACGGCAGCCCTTTGACTCCCTGCATCCTACTTTATAGAAAATTTTTTTACCAGTACCCCATCCTTCCATTCAAACAGCTCCTTATTTGTGTGCTTTTTTAATACCTGGTCAAATTCTTTTCTATCCATCTGGAAATAATCAAGAAACACTGGAATATATGCATCAATTGGTTCCCCGTCGTACCGGTTTACCCTATCAATGGCTTCTTTTCTTGTTAACCTGCCCCGGCGTATATCAATACAAGCATCCTGGAGGCACCGGCCGAAACCAAATTTTAAATACATCATATAAGTATGCAGGATATACATAGGCGTATCTATCTGGCCAAAGTCAGAATATGTCCCAATATTGCGTTCGGCATTCTTTTGCATCCCATAATATTTCTCTGCAAAGACATAGTGGTCATATGGATCCCAGTTTTCAAAATAAGACCAGTGCCCTACTTTAAAATCTGCTTTTTTCATATCCTCTTTGCTTGGATACAGCCACCATCTTAAATCCCCTTCCGGATACATTGTAAGGTATTTGCTTGGATCATTCCCTTCTGTATAAACTTTAATGGCAAAATCCATATCGTAATATGGGACATACCTTAATTCCGCTGTCCCGCCATATTCCGTTTCCCCTTCTTCGCCAAACATGACCAATGGAATATGGTAATAAGTGGCAAACCGGAACATCACCGTATTAACACAGGATGTCCAGCCGTTTAACGGCCGCCCCTGTTCAATAAAGCACTTTTTATTAATCGCCCGGGTAATTTCCGGATTTGGCGTCACCTTAATATTACAAAACCCTTTCTCCAAAAAACGGGTTAAATTTTGCTGGATAATTTCTGTTTCAAGCGGCGGCGTAATGGTAACGGTAAGGACATTCAGCCCGTATTCATTTTTCATCTTATCTGCCACATAAGTAGAATCCTTGCCCCCTGAAACCGGTACAATGCAATCCCATTGGTTCTTGCCACGGATCGAATCACACAAATCCCGCAGTTCCTTCTGACGGCTTTCCCAATCAATTTCATCCCTTTTTATATCATCCCATTCACAAGCCATACAAAGCCCATCCTCTGTATATTTTAGCCTTGGACGGGTCTCAACCATAAGGCATCGCTTACAAACCTGCATGTTGTCCCCTTTCATATTCTTCTCTTAAAATTCCATACCAGATATGGTCTTGATACTGCCCTTCTATATAAAGGGACTGCCTTTCGCATCCTTCCTTTAAAAAACCGCATTTTTCAAAACATTTCTGCATCGGGCCGTTTTGCTGCGCACATCCCCCTGTTAATTTCCTTAACCCAAGTTTTTCAAAGGCATATGCTACTCCAACAGCCATTATTCCGTAAGAAAGCCCTTTTCCCCTCATATTTTCAGCACCGATCATAATCCCCATATCAGCAGTCTGTGTTTCCCAATTTATATGGCCGATTTTTAGTGTTCCAATAAATTTTTCATTATAAATGGCCTTAAAAAAGCAATCCTTAGGGCTTTTGTTTAACCGGCGGATATATTCCCTAATATCATCTTTATCCACAGAAAGAAGGTATTCCCTCCGCCCAATAAAACGTATCGTTTCGTAATCCCTGATCCAATGATAATAAATTTCAAAATCTGCATCGTTTTCTACAAATTCCTGCAGTTTTATATTCTTTCCTAAAACTTCAAACATCGCCTGTCAACCCCTGGTAAATCCGCCATCGGAATTTTCAATTTTATGCAGCAGTTGAAGGACCTTCCAATCCTTATCCAGCGTATTTGGATAAGCAGCCGGATCCTGGATACCTTTCAAAAAAGCAGCAATTTCATCAATATACATCTGTTCATCAATCATTGCACTGTACCCTTCTTCATGTAATGGCTTGTTTTGTTTGATAAAACTCATTTCCCCTGTTTTCGCGTTATATACGTCCAATTGCCCCTTATCCCATTTCCACTGTATTTGCCCTTCCTGGAAATTAATAATCAGGTTCCTTGATGGGTATCTGCTTACTACATCAACCAACAGACTTCCCAGCATATCGCCATAACATAAACTGCATGCATAGCTGTCTTCTATATTACAGCCAATTTCCCCCGTTTTTCTAAAGTACCCCCTGGCATCTTGCGGAAACCCGAATATATCTGTAATCCATGTCAGTTCATATGGTACAATTTCCCTTGCACCTCCAGTCAGCCGGTTGCTGACATAAAAATCATTGACATCCTCCCAAGGATGCCAGTCTGGTAAATATTGCCCACTATGGTAGGAAAAATTGCATACTTTGCCAAATTCGCCAGAGGCAACAATCCTTTTTACTTCTTTGATTATTGGATGGAATATAAAGGTACAAGACGGTGCGGCAAAAATAGTTCCGCTCTTGCGCTTAATCGCCTCAACTTCTTCCCTGACTACACTAGCCTCAATAAAAACAGGTTTCTGATGGCGGACAGCAGCTTCCACACCCACCAAATGCTGGTTTGGAGGGAGTGATACAATCACCCCATTAATATTTTTAAAATCCACTTCTGACTCATCTATGGCAATATTGATCCCATATTTTTCCTTGGCTTCCCTACAGCGGTCTTTTCTTATATCGATCCCCCATAGTTTTTCTGGCTTTACGCCAAGGGCCATCAGGCACCGGATCCGCCTTTTCCCCATAGACCCTAACCCAATTACATAATATCCGTTCATTTTCCCATCTCCATATCCATTACGGCTTCCACACATTGAAAATCATAAATATCATCTACTTCATAATTTTGCCACCGTTCAATAAAATATGGCATCATACCGTCCATATATATGGCACGTGCCTTTTTAAATGCTTCTATTTTTAACAGATAACCCACACCATAAGGAAAATATACAGCATCTTCCTGCTGCCTTTGATAAAGGTGTTTTCCATTATCGATATATGGTATGATATAACCATTAGAATCTAGCTTTTTTAGAATCGAAGGATGTTCCATATGTACTTTGCCAAGCGATACCACACCGTCTGCCTGCGGATGTTCCACTGCGATTTCTATCATCCGGTCTATATCGCCATTTTTTCTCAGCGGTGAAGTAGGCTCTAAAAGGATCAGATAATCGTACCGCTGGCCTTGCTTTTCCAGCAAATCTACCGTATAAGAAATGACATCTGACGAAGAAGACGTATCCTGTGCCAGTTCATCTGGGCGCAACTGAGGTACCGCAATCCCGCACCTTTCACAAACCAAAGCAATCTCTTTACTGTCAGTCGATATAAAAGTCTGATCCAAATATTTACTTGCCTTAATTTGGTCAATGGTATATCCAATCAGCGGTTTTCCTTTTAACAGCATAATATTTTTACCAGGCAACCCTTTAGAACCGCCCCTTGCGGTTACAACTGCAAGTATCTTTTTTCCTTTGTACATTCAAATCCCCCTCTAGTTGTACTTTCTGAAAACCGGTTGAATGATATTTCCCATAATAAACTGATCCACATTTCCATTTAAGGAATCCAAATACACCTTCATAGCCTTCCTTGCCGCATCCAAAGTCATCTCTATTTCGAACTCCCCATGTTCATAAGCCAATGAAATATATGGCATTAAAATACCCTCCCGCAACATTTCCTGCAGAAAAACGGTCCTATATGGAAAGGATGGGGATTGGTCTTGTCCACAAATAACAAGGTTTGGAGAACACTCTGCCCCAGTTATATAAAAGTAGTCCTGCAGCTTATATTCTTTGGCAATATCCATTAGCCCACAGCACAGCTTTTTGCCCATACTCCACAAATGGCTTGTAACCTGCAATTCCTGATATACCTTGATCGTCTCCAAAAAAGCCCCCATCCCGCTCATTTCTGCCCCATGCGTAGTAGAAATAAGGAACACCCTTTCTTTTCCCGGAGACAGCCCGCCTAATTCCATAATTTCCCTTTTTCCGCCCAACGCTGTTACCGAAAATCCATTTGCCATCCCTTTTCCATAGGTTACCAGGTCTGGTTCTACCCCATAATACTGGCAGGCCCCCTGCAGATCCCACCGGAACCCAGTAATCATTTCATCGAGGATATAGACAACGCCATACTCCTTACAAAGTTTCCCAACTTCCTGAAGGAAATTATTTTTCGGCTCCTCCGATTCCGTAGGTACCATAATCAGGCATGCAACCTGCCCTTTGTAGTCCTCAAAAATTTGCCTGACAGAATCCAGGTCGTTATAATGAAAATCCAGGGTCAAACTTTTTATTTCCTGCGGGATACCGCAATCCATCACCGTATCCCCAATGAACCAGTCGTCATAGGAAAAGAAAGAATGCTCCTTGCACCGGACAATGTATTTGCGCCCCGTATAAGCCCTTGCCAGTTTTACCGCAGCCGTGGTTACTGTGGAACCATTTTTAGCAAACTTAACCATATCCACCCACGGCATAAGGTTTACCAATGCCTCTGCCGCATCTACTTCTACCTTGGACGCCTTTGTAGCTGTGTTTCCGTTACGGATTTGTGCGACCGCAGCATCTGCTATCCTTTCATAACCATACCCAACCGTAACAGACCTACATGCCATTCCATAATCCAGAAACTTATTTCCATCAACATCCCAGCAATATACCCCGCTTGTACGTTCTATTACCCGGGGTGCATTTTCTGGAAATACCTCATCTGTCCTGCTGTATGTATGTGCCCCGGCAGGAATCAGGCTGTGGGCTTTCTGTCCATAAATTTCATTAAGCATCATTTTTGTTTTTCCCTCACTTTTTCAATCTTATCTATTATGGAAAGGACTATTTTATCTTTTTCAAAAGAATATCTGGGGTGTTCTTCCCCTTTGACCACATTTAGAAAATTCACAATCTCACTTGTATAGGCATCTTCTATAATAAATGGGCTATATCCTTCCCTTCGGTCAACCGTACTGTATAAGGAAACGGGAAGCTCTTCCTTTGTTTCAAAATTATATCTGAATAAACTATCTGGTGTCCCATTCCATGTCAAATACAAATGCTCACCCGATAGTTCAAACCTCCTTACCGCTTTTCTGGAAACGACATCAATACAGGCCATCCCCTTATGTCCAGATTCATGTTCAAATATTATCTGATAAGTATCCGGAAAATCAATTTGCAAACTGCTGTCCCTGCTGCATATGGAATGTACTGCCTTGACCTGCCCAAATACATCGGTTAACCACGGAAACTCTACCGCCATAAATTCCCGGCATCCATTGGTCTCTTTTTTTCCTACAAAAAAATCCTGGTAGCTTTCCCACGGATGCCAGTCTGGAAGATATTGCCCTGCATGGTATGTATAAGAAAGCCTGCATCCACAATTATCTACGGCATCTTTTATATATTGGATTTCCCTGCGGTATAAAAATGTAGAGGAAAGGAATAATACCAGCCCGTTGCTGTCTGCCAGCTCCATATTTTCGTTATATCCAATATCATATAAATTTAGCTCTGTAAATACATGAAGATGCTGGTTCAGGCATTCCCTAATAATGGAAGGGTGCGAAAGGGGCGGCGTAGAAACAAAAGCTATATCCGGAGCATATTTCATACAAGCTTCTTTGATAGAACCAAACGTTTGTATGCCTAATTCCAGTTCCGCCTGCTTCCTCCTTGCTTCTTGCATATCAATTCCGAATATTGGAATGGTATGGTCAAACTGGTGCAGCAGGCGCGCGCGCCTCCTGCCCATAGATCCCAATCCGACTATGATTGCCTTCATAAAATACCCCCATCCATTTTAACATTATACCAGCTCTGAATAAGTATCTGGATCTGCCTGGTCAAAAGGCTCATTTGCCCATACAAATGTGATTAGATCCTCGCAATCCGATAGATTTATAATATTGTGTACATAACCCGGCAGCATATAGACTACTTCCATCTTTTCTCCACTGACTTCAAATTCCAATATTGGATATGGATTGCCTGCTCCATCTACACCAACCTGCCGTTCTTGAATCAGCCCATGCCCTGCTACGACAACAAAATATTCCCATTTGGAATGATGCCAGTGCTGCCCTTTGGTTACTCCAGGCTTACTGATATTCACAGAAAATTGCCCGCAGCCTGCCGTCCGCATCAACTCTATAAAACTTCCGCGGCTATCTGTATTGACATTTAGAGGAAACCGCATTTTTTCTGGCGGTAAATACGACAGGTACGTTGTATATAGCTTTTTTTCAAATGATTGGCATGGCATCTGCGGCATCTGGGCTGTCTGTGGCAGTTTTTTAAATTGCTCTAACAAACCTGCAATTTCACCTAATGTTTTTTTATAAGCCACAGGTACAAAGCAAAACCTGCCACCATCCTGCGCTTTTGCCACCAGTCCATCGTACCCACAACGGTGTGCCTTTCCATTTAAGGCACACCGCATTTCATCGATAAGGTCGTCAATATAAACTAGCTGCAGTTCTGTTTCAAAGCCGTTGACCTGGATCGGCAGGCCCCTGGCCAGGTTATAACAAAAAGTCGCTACCACACTGTTATAATTTGGCCTGCACCATTTTCCGAACAGATTTGGGAAACGGTATACATATACCTCTGCCCCGGTTTCCTCTGTGTAGGAAAATACGAGCCCTTCAGCCGCCAGTTTCGATTTCCCGTATTCGGATCCCTCGTATGCCCCAATTAAAGAAGCCTGGATAGACGATGCCAGCATCACTGGGCATTTCGGATTGTATTTTTTTAAATAACCTAAAAGCTTTTTGGTTGTGCAATAGTTGCCTTCCATAAATTCAGGCTGTTCATTTGGACGGTTTACCCCAGCGAAATGAAATACAAAACTACAATCCCTGCAGGCATTTTCCATCTGCATATCTGTAAATTCCCGGCCGCATGGGATAATTTCCAAACATTCCGTCTTTTCCAGCCCTATCCCATTGAATCGATGCACCTTATCCTTGCCATCCCGGATACCTTCCAAAGCTGACACCAGATTTTTCCCAACAAAGCCTTTTGCGCCGGTAACCAGTATTTTCATGTCTTTACCCTTCCATTCCTGCCCTAAAATCCTGCATCTGCTTTGACCCGCTGCCCAATGCTTTTTTTACATAATCCGTTGTCAGAATTTTTTGCACAGCAGCTTTTACATCCAGCCTTTTGGTATTATGGGACGTATATCCTTCTTTTTCCATTGCCCGTATTTGCCCTTCCAGAAAATATTTATCATAGTTTAAATCCCTGCCATCCGGAGGTATACGGAAATACTGCCCCATATCAATACTTTTCAAACATTCTTCCCTTGTCATTAAAGTCTCATATAATTTTTCCCCATGCCTGGTACCAATCGTTTTGATTCCAGTATCCCCAAATAGCTGCTGAACGGCTTTCGCCAATACCCCGACCGTACTGGCGTCTGATTTTTGGATAAACAAATCCCCTGGCCTTCCATGTTCAAACGCAAACACTACCAAAGCAACTGCTTCGTCCAAATTCATCAAAAACCGTGTCATATCCGGGTTCGTAACCGTAATCGGGCTGCCTGACTGGATCTGGCCAATAAAGAGCGGAATAACGGAACCCCTGCTGCACATCACATTTCCATACCTGGTACAGCAAATTGTCGTTTTTCCTGCGGCAACCCTGGCATTTGCACCGATTACCTTTTCCATCATTGCTTTTGAAATGCCCATTGCATTAATTGGATAGGCCGCTTTGTCGGTCGACAGGCATACCACTTTTTGGACACCCGCCCCAACTGCCGCATGCAGCACGTTGTCTGTCCCATCTACATTCGTCCGCACCGCTTCCATCGGAAAAAATTCACAAGACGGCACCTGCTTTAAAGCCGCTGCATGAAACAGGTAATCTACCCCCTGCATGGCATCCTGCACGGAACGTATATCACGCACATCCCCGATATAAAACTTCACTTTCCCTGCAAATGCCGGATATTGCGCCTGCAGCAAATGCCTCATATCGTCCTGCTTTTTTTCATCCCTGGAAAAAATCCGGATTTCAGCAAGGTCAGAATCCAATAGATGCTTTAAAACGGTTGAGCCAAAAGACCCTGTCCCACCAGTAATCATAAGCGTTTTATCTTTGAATAATGATGATAACTGCATACACCTCTATTCCTTTCCATATGATATTTCAATGCCAAAGCATCGCCTATCCTGCATCGCTATAAAATGTTTTTTTTAAGTCTATTTTTTCCGGCTGCAAAAATTTTTTGATTTGAAAAAGAATTTTGGAAGCCACCTTGCCATCACCATATGGATTTACAGTATCTTTTACATATCCCCGAAATTCATCGCTTAACGCCTGACGGATTGCTTCCACTATTTCATTTTTTACCGGGCTGCAGTTTATGATATTTTTAGCCTGGATCCTTCCCCTTTGCCGATCCCCTATATTGACTGTTGGTGTGCCAAAAGAAGGCGTTTCGATAATACCGCTGGACGAATTTCCTATTACAACGGAAGCAAATTTCAGTGCTGTCAAATACCGTACCATACCAAGGCTGTATACCGCTTTACAACGGCCTGGATGCTCTGCTACATACCCATCAATCATCTGGTTGATCCAAAGCCCACCATGATCTGCGTTTGATTTTGTAAAGATTACCTTCAGCTGTTCGAAACAGTTAAGGGCATGTAGGAGCTGTTGAAATTCTTCGCCAGCCGTATTTTTTTCAAGTGTAACTGGGTGGAACGTAACTACTGCAAATGGGGTTTCTAACGCAAAGCGAAGGCTGCCACCTAATTCTTCCAATGGCATATCTGGCAGATTTCTAATATTTTCCAACCCAATTGCCCCAACATTAAATACCCTGCCCGGACTTTCACCCAGCTGGATTACCCGCTTTCTATAAGCTTCGCAGCTTGTAAAATGCAGATAGCTGATTTTACTGACTGCATGGCGTATGCATTCATCAACCGCACCCTCTGTAGTTTCCCCGCCATGTAAATGTGCAATGGGTACCTGGTGGTTCATTGCAGCAATTGCTACCGACAATACTTCATAACGGTCCCCTAACAAAATAACCATATCTGGTTTACATTCCTGAAAATATTTACTGAACCCTACGATCGCCCTGCCCATCGCTATACAAATATCATCCGGTTCATCGGAATCTTGCAGGATGGGTACTTTCCTATTTATTTTAAAACCATCTTTTTCTATATCCTGGTAAGTATTCCCATATCTTTCACTGAGGTGGGAGCCAGTTACGGCAAGCAATAAATCTAATTCATTATCTTTTTGTATTTCTTTCATCAGAGGCAGCAATAGGTAATATTCCGCCCTCGAACCGGTTACTATGCATATTTTTTTCATAGCTACCCCTAATCCCCCAAAACTGGCCTGCTTTGAATCATTTCATCTGGTTCATAATCTTTTTCTGCATATTTTCCAATTACCTTTTCCCATTTCATCGGGGATATTCCAGTCCCTGGCCGTTTTACCGTAAGGTTCTCCTCTGAAAAAAGTTCCCCTTTCCGTATCTTTTTGGCTGCTACAATACTTTTTCTAACAACCAGTATATTGGATTCTTCTGACGGGCTTACTTTCTTTTCTACTGTACCCAAAGCTTTTTCTATATTCCTTATACACCTTACCATCTGCTTTAGTTCCTGGGGTTCAATACTTGCATTTTGGTCTGGCCCTTCCATATTACGGTCTAAGGTAATGTGCTTTTCAATGACGCAAGCCCCCAATGCAGCGGCTGCAATCGGAACTTCAATCCCTTCGGTATGGTCTGAATATCCGGTTGCTATATTTAATTTCTCCCTCATGGAAAGCATTGCCCTTAAATTTACATCTTCCATTGGCGTCGGATACTGGGAATTGCAGTGAAGGGCTACCATGCTTCCAGCTCCGTATTCTTTTAAAATCGCCAATGCATGTCGTACTTCATCCATACTGCTCATCCCGGTAGACAAAATAATATGCTTCCCTGTCCGCCCTGCCATTTTCAAATATGGGTAATTGGTAACTTCACCAGATGGTATTTTTATAATTGGGATATTTAAATCCACAAGCATCTGTATACTCTCTATATCAAATGGCGTAGAAAGGAATTGTATCCTTTTGTGCCTGCAGTATACCATTAAATCTACATGCATCTGCTGCGATAGTTCTAATTTTTTTAACATTTCATATTGCGTTTCAGACGCATTGGTCGCCTTTTTTTGATAGGCAGCTTTTTCTGCATTTTTACATACCAGTTTCCCCGCTTGAAAGGTCTGAAATTTTATTGCATCCGCCCCGGCTTGCGCCGCAGCATCCACCAATGCCTTTGCGATTTCTATATTTCCATTGTGGTTCACTCCAGCTTCTGCTATGATATAAATCCCTTTCAATGAATGCCACCCAGATTTTCAAACCTGTCCCCTACCCTGACGCAGCCATGATACTCATAATCAACCACTTCTACAACCGTATCCTGTGTCTTAACGAGAAACCCTTTCTTTGTCTTTCCTAAAACCTGCCCTGGAATCCCTTTATAGTCCGGGACCCCTTCTACCATACAGACTTTTTTGATTTTCATCTCATGATCCCCGATAAAAGACCTTGCAATGGGCCCTGGGGATGTAATAGCCCTCACAAAATTAAAAATATCCCTGCTTGTCTGGTTCCAATCCAGCCGTTCATCGCCTTCTTTACGGATCCCACAATAAAAACCGGCCGGATTTATATCTGCCTGCCGAACCGTCCTGGCTTTCCCTTCCTGGATCAGCTTCACCGCTTGATATAATAAATCTGCGCAGCCGCTATACGCCTGTTGCAACAATGTTTGATAGGTATCATTATCTGAAATGGGATAGGTCTTTTGAAGGATAATATCCCCTGTATCAATCCCTTCATCCATATAATGGACGGTAATGCCAAACTCTTTCTCGTCATTGATCAGCGCCCAGTTTAAAATATTCCTCCCCCTATAAAAAGGCAGTTTTCCAGCATGGCAATTGATTGTTTTTAATGGCGGCATATCCATGATATTTTTTTGAAAGATCTGGTCAAAAGACATAGATACAAACAGATCGGCCCGGTACGGATAAACCTCATCATAAAATTCCTGCGAATTAATATTTTTATGCCTAACTACAGGTATCCCATACCTTTGCCCATACTCTATAAACTTGGTATCCTGGTTATGGTACCTTACACATATAAAAACGATTTCAAGCGAATCGTCCCTGGCCATCTTATCAAATGCTTTATGCGCCCACAGCCCATCTGCAAAATATCCAATCCTTAATTTATGGTCCATTGATAATCTCCCCTAAAACATAAAGCTTTTATTACAGCATCCGAAATATACTGCACTTACTTTCTTATTTTTCATCTGTACTTTGCTTTAATTTTTGTTCCATACGCTGCAATTGCTCCCATTCGCCCATATCTAAAAATGAATGCCCACTAATTGGATACATTCCTATTTTCCCCTGATTTTGCAAAATCATATTTATCAGCTGTGTCATATGGAAAAATTTATCTTTCGGGATCCATTGGAGGCATTCTGGATCCAGTACATACATACCTGTATTGATCAAATAAGATAATTTTGGTTTTTCTTCCAGAGCAAATACATTTCCATTCTCTTTCGCCTGTATCACTCCATAAGGGATTTCTATGTTTTTTAACGCTGAAATAACCGTAAGCAGGTTTTTTTCTTTTACATGATATTGATATATTTTGCTATAATCTTCCTGAATCAAAATATCACAGTTCGTTACAAAAAATGCTTTTTTCAAATCATCCATAGCAATCCGTAAACTGCCTGCTGTACCTAGCGGTTTTTCTTCTTCGATATATTGAATAGCTAAATGAGCTTTCTCTGCCAGATAAGATTTGATCATATTTTTCTTATAATTAACGCTGACAAAAAACTGGCTGGCCCCATACCTATAAAATTTATCAATAATCCGGTCTATCATAGGCACATCCCCAATTGGTATTAACGGCTTTGGCAATATTTTTGTAAATGGGTACAACCTTGTCCCCTGTCCACCAGCCATAATAACAACCGGGACACCATCCAGGCCACCCTGGCTGCCTGTTAGTATTTCTTCACCATTATCTTGATCAAAAACAATATTTACTAACGTTCCAGATACATCCACAACCGCAACCGCATGGACGCCATATTCTTTGAAAAGCTCCTTCGGCTTTAAGTTTTCGCTAGGCAATACCGCTTTTGGGCTGCGGTTCATAATATCTAAAATTTTTAATTTCAAATTTCCCGTCCGGATAATAGCCCGACGAATATCCCCATCCGTTACGGTTCCCAATAATTGATTATTTTGTGAAACTATAAATAGGATACCTTTTGCATTTTGGTCAATTTTCTGCATGGCCTCTACCATAGTCATAGATTCCCCTGCAAGAAATTTATTCATCTGTGGTTGATTCATACATATGCCCTTAAAAACTAGATATTATATATCTCTGTTTTATATTGATCCAAATGATCTTTTAAAAAGTGTATCGTTTCCTTTAGCCCTTGTCCGAGTGTGTACTGCGGCCTCCAGCCTGTTAACCGGGTAATCTTTTCATTACAGCCCAATAAACGATTTACCTCACTTTTATCTGGGCGCAGCCGCTGTTTATCACAAACAATCCGTGCATTCGGATTTATCTGACGGATTAATTCTTCAGCCAAATCACCAATAGATATTTCTTTTTGCGTTGCAATGTTGACCTCTTCACCAATCGTCAGGCTGGATTTATAAATCTCAATATACCCTTTTACCGTATCTTTAACATAGTTAAAATCCCTTGTCGGAGTTACTGCGCCAAGCTTAATTTCCTCTTTGCCAGACAGCAATTGTGTAATAACCGTTGGTATAACTGCCCTCGCAGACTGCCTTGGCCCATAGGTATTAAATGGCCTTACAATGGTTACCGGAAGTTGGAACGAACGGTAAAAAGATTCTGCCAGCCGATCTGCCCCTATTTTCGTAGCCGAATAAGGCGACTGCCCCTGATATGGATGATGTTCATCAATCGGTACATACTGTGCCGTCCCATATACTTCCGATGTCGAAGTAATCAGGATTCTGGACACAGAATATTTTCTTGCTGCCTGCAAAACATGTAACGTACCTTTTATATTTGTTTCTATATAAGTATCTGGAGAATAGTAGCTAAATGGAATCGCAATCAATGCAGCAAGATGAAAAACCGCATCCATACCTTTGACTGCTTGTTCTACTCCGTAGGGATCCCTTATATCCCCTTGAAATACATCTACGTTTTCCATAATGGGCCTTGGCAAAGTATCCAGCCACCCCCAGGTATTAAAGGAGTTATAGAAAGTAAAAGCCCTTACTTCATAACCAGACTTTACCAGTTCTTCTGTTAAATGGCTGCCAATAAACCCGTCTGCCCCTGTTACTAGTATTTTCATTTTTCTCCTTATATCTGCTTTTTGGCTTAACCGCCCTGTTGCAATTCCAACAATGCCTGGACGACAGCATCTATTTCATTTTCCGTTAATTTAGTACTGCATGGAATGTTTACCACATGCCTCCAATAATGAACCGCCTTTTCAATTTTATAGGCAGTACAGCCGCTATATGGCTTTTGTTCATGGATCAGCCCCCATATTGGGCGGGACTGTATTTTATGTTTATTTAAATACCCAATAACCTCATCCCTTGCCTTTCCAAACCGCTCGCTGCAATACAGAGCATAAAACCAATAATTTGCCCGGATACCATCCCGTACCTGAAGTAAACTTAACCCCTGCATATGGGAAATTTTAGCCTGGTATTGTTCAAAATGTATCTTTTTTATTTTTATAAATTGTTCAAGCTCTTCCAATTGCGCCAAACCCAATGCCGCCTGTAAGTTCGTCATACGGTAATTATACCCTACCTCATCATGCGTATAATAAAGTTCATCACTTTTTGCCTGGGTTGTAAGATGCTTTGCCTGTTTTAGAAATATTTCATTGTTAGAAACAATTGCCCCGCCCCCTCCAGATGTTATAATTTTATTGCCATTAAAAGAATATACACCAATATTCCCAATCGCCCCTGCATATCTGCCTGCATAGATCCCGGAAGTATAATGCGTACCAAGTGCTTCTGTGGCATCCTCAACTACATTCAAATGGTATTCGGAAGCAATTGCCATTAATTTTTCCATATCCGCCATATTCCCAAATACATGTACCACTACAAGGCATCGGATGGCTTTCTTAGATTTTACATGTACCAGCTCTCCATTTTGAAAACTGCATTCTTTCACACAAAATTCTTTTAACTTTACTGGATCCATACAAAGGGAATCATCACAATCCATAAAAATGGGTTCTGCCCCAAGGTAGCGGACTGGATTAACGGCTGCGATAAACGTTAGTGCCGGTACAATGACTGCCTGGCCTTTGGTAACGTCACTGACCATCAATGCAATATGCAGCCCGGATGTCCCATTTTGGCAGGCAACCGCTCCCGACGCCCCTACATAACCTGCAACTTTTTTTTCAAATTGATCCACATACACCCCACTTGTTGAAACCCACTCAGACCTGATTGCTTCCGATACATATGCCAACTCATTTCCTGCAAAATTTGGTACAGATAGCGGAATGAACTTGTCCATTTTACAACTACCGCCTTTCTTTTTACGCTTCAACCAGGCAATAAATCCCTATTTTTACATATGGTATGGTCAATATGGTCCATCATTGCATACAACTGCTGTTTTGTCATATAATTGGCCCTTTGTTCTTCTTTGATAAACTTTAAATAATCCTTATCATATTTCCCTTTTATTTTTATAACATTTTTACGGCTGCTATCTGAATTTAAACACCGCATAATATACCGTTTATAGATATGCGTAGTACTTAATATCCATTGCAGCCTCCGCCAGTAATTTGCGTTCAAATTATATCCGGATGGCATATTAAAATTACTGTCTTTTAATATCCTGATAAGATGTTTGGAAATCCTCTGATAACATGCCTGCTTTTCTGACACATAATAGTAACTACGGATTTTTTCTTCACGAATTGGAAATTGATCCAACCCTTTCCTTGCGGCCTTCTCAAACCCACTGTATGTAGTGATGGTCTGCGCACCATGAAATAACTCTAAATCTGCAAACTGTGGAATTGGAAACGGCCGTAAAATACCACATTGTTTCCCTGCGAAAAACACTTCGCTAATAGCAGTACTTAATGTTGTAAAGCAAATATCTGAACACAATATCCACTGCTTTATAGAACGTCCGCCAATAATATAAAGGGAATCCATTTGCTTTTCTAACTGCCTGAATTTCTTATATATCCGGTCCCCTTCATGCGGCCTGTATACTAAACAGTATTCTTTATGCGCCTTCAAAAACTTTACAATCCAATCTTCAATGGTCTGCTCCGTTTTTATCAGCTGACAGATCAATTCATTCAGCTGCCCATCGGTACATTTCATAATATCCCGGATATTTTGCAGTTGTTTTTCTGGCTGGTTAATTAAGGAATTGCCACTGGAAATATAAAGTATGATTTTTTTATTTTCTGGTATATGGTATTGCTTCAATAGTTCTTCCCTTGATAAATAATACCCACGCAGCTGAGGACGATAGAAATCCATTGTGAGATGCCCGCATAACAGGCATTTTTCTTTATCCAACCCATAATAGTTTGTTAAACGGTTATAATTATCTTTTCCCCACGAAATATGCACAACATTTCTTGCTTTCCCCTGAAATTTCGTTATATCACTTATATCTACATCACCTAAGAGCTGTTCCCATTGCATATCTACATATTTTTCTGCACAAATACAGTGTTTCAGAACAAAGTTTACAACATTGCTATTAAAACCTGCAAAACCAATAATGACACGAGCCTTATATTTTTTATAATAATGATTAATGGTATACCATGTATTTACAAATTCTACGGTATACCCTTCTTTTCTAAGTTGATTTGCAACTAGGCAAATATTTTCAACTTCCCTGTTTTTTACTTCATATACGAAAAGAAAATCAACTATTTTCCCCATTTTCCCCTACCCTATACGCCACTTTACCATTTTTTGCTTCCTGACAATTTCTCATAAAACATATGCCCAATACGGTACTGGTTCCGCTTATGGAACACCGCATGCCGCATCTTTTCTAAGTCTTCCTCCGTCTTTTCATACCGCAGCACTGCTTCCAGATAATCATAGACAAACCGGTACTCCCCCAGCGACTGTATATCCCCGTGACCCTGCAGCCATTCTTGTACCAGCAGTTCACGGCAGCCGGAAAGCACCCTGGCGTTCAGCTCTTCTACCCTGCCTGCCTTTACTGCACAATCCCATACCAGGCTGTCCAGCGTCTCAGTAAATACTTTTTCCAGCTTCTTTTTAATTGGCAATGCACACCGCTTAGAGCAAAGGCTCCTGATTTCGTTGGTGACATTGTTAAGGCGCATGGCCGCAAATAAACCGGCTGTCTTTTTATCATAAAGGCCCCACGAACGGAACAGCTCTACATACCCCTGGTAGATTTCATGGAACATCTGGTGCTCATAACCATAATAGTTCCCTTTGGAAACGTTCATGCCATCTGCTTCATAGAGGAAGTGGTCATATACCGGCTCTTTTAACACAACGGCCGACTGGACGTCTGGTGCAATTGACAGATTAAACAGCTGGTCAGCCCCATACACATCGTTGCGGAATGGGTGGCGCAGCGCCAGTTCCCTGCGGTATAAGTTTGCCTGGTTAAATGCCAGCTTTGATGTATAAAAATACAGCCAGTTTGCCCTTACCGACGCAGTATCCAAACAGGCCATATCCTGCTGCACCAGCCTGCCGTAGTGGTAAACATCATAGGCGGTTACCTGCTGCCTGGCATCGCAGCTATGCGGCAGCACCTTAGTCCATACGACATCGGGGCGGTATGTGAGGGCTGTTTGGCACAGCAGCGGAACCGAACCGTCCCGCAGCCTATCATCGGAATTTAATATGTAGATATATTCGCCTTCCGCTGCCCGTATCCCGTTGTTAAAGCTGGCATAAATCCACTGGTTTTCCTGGTGAGCCACTTTTACCCTGGCATCTGCGGCAGCATACCGGTCTGCAATCTGCGGCGTCTGGTCCGTCGAGCCATCGTCTATAATCACCAGTTCGATATTGGCATCCCCCTGACCCAGCACGCTTTCTACGGCTGCCTGGAAATAGGTTTCATTGTTGTAGACTGGCATAATAAAAGAAATTAACGGCTTCATCTGCCCCTCCTGCATTGCCTGCGTTCCTTTATTGCTTTGCTAAAAATACTTTCTCTACCCCAGCTTTAGTTTTTCCATAATATACCCATGTATTTTCCTGCCACTTGTACCGTCCAGGTTTACTACCGACTTTTGGATCAGTGCCATCCGCCTTTCTTTTTGGGCATCTTTCCCGGCCATCATATCGGAAGCAAAACGGAAAAAGTCTTCTGGCAGTATATCCTGTTCCATATATTGGGTAATATTAATAAAATAAATCCCGCGGTAGTCAAATGCGTAATACAGGCTGTCTGTAAGCACTTCCTTATGGTCGCCCCATATGGCCATTGCTACCGGCTTGCGTGTAACGGCATAAGAAAAGCAGAGGGAACTGTAATCGCTGATCATAAAATTGGAAGCGCAGACTGCTGCCATTGGGTCACCGGAAAGATCCAGTACAAAGTTTTCATTCTGGCTGTATGTTTGGAGGAAAGCCTGGTACTGTGCATACTTGTGCGGGCGCATAGACCGGATGGTTGCTTCCAGCAGCGGATGCGGACGGTAGATGACTGCCGCATGGTATTGGCTGATCAGGCTTTCCACCATCTGGCTGTAGAGTTCAATTGTCCTATCTACGCCAAGGAACGGGCCGACGCTGATACAGACCAGGAATACTTTTTTCCCCTGCAGCCGCTCCTGCCAGCCAGATGGGGCTTTGGTACCGTTGCTATGGTTTACTACATAATCCAGCTTTGGGTTTCCAAGCACTGCGATTTTATCCGGATTGTGCCCGTTTGCAGCCAGCAGCGTTTTTTGTACCTGCGACTGCACAATGATACAGTCCGCCTGGTACATGCCAGGCACCTGGCAAAATGCAGCCGCCCCTTGCGCCGATTCGTAAACCCCTGGGATAAAGTACGGCACATAGATTAATAAATCCGTATATTTTTTTAATTCGCTGGAATAAAAGGCTGGATGGACGGATGTTACATAGTTGCCCCCGTCATAAGGGTTGTGGAAATATATGGCGTCTGGACGTATCTGTTCAAAATCCAGTTTTGTACAGTCTACAATATCTACGTAGCCCGGCAGCAGGCTGCCTTCGTAATGCAATTCACCAAAGGAACCGTCCTGGATGCGGTCAAAATAAGGGATTGGGGCTACGCAGGCGGTACAGCGCGGGTCTTCTTTTGCGGCCATCCAGATAGACTCCATAGAATCCCACATGCTTGCTTTATAGGGCAGGAAGAAAATAAGATACTGGATTTCCTTTTCCGCAAGCAGCTCATCCCGCAGTTTTGCCACGGCTTCCAGGCACTGCCCTATGTTTTTTTGGACAGCTGCATCCGCTGAAGATGGTTTTTCGGGAGCGTTTTGCACAGGTACAGCACCCCCGGTTTCTGATGGACAGCCTATATTGCCGCGTTTTCCATCGGCTGTATTTTCAGGCGTAGTTGCCTGTATAAACCGGCGGACGGCTTCCATGCTGCTTTTTGCCCTGCCAAGCACTGCCTGGTATACGATGCTGCGGCCCTTGGAAACATCCCTGCATATGGTTTCTTCCATTGCCCCCAAAGCGGCAAGGCAGTCTTCCAATATACTAGCGGATTCTGCCTGAAAGCCGCCCTGTGCTGCAGCGCATGTGCCGCGTTTTACTGCATCTAAAAGCCCTATCAGCTTTTTTTGCTCCATCTTCCTCATGGTATTATCCATCTCCTTGCTTTCGTACTCCATATGGGCGGAAATTCATATTATGCGCTGACTGATTTTTGCTAGCGCAGGGCAAAATTTTAATGGATGTTTACAAATCCCCCTCTGCGGCTTCACCCTCCTGAAACCGCCTGCGGATGTTTTCGTATTCGTTTCCGGACTTTTGAAATTCCTGGAGCTGTTCTTTGGACGCCCAGGAAAACCGGTTATGGTGGATGGTAATGGTATTGCAGGTAATCCTGCTGCTACAAAAGCCTGGTATCATTGGTGCCATAAAATCCGATGGAAATATGCTGGCCCCGCCTACTGTCTGGAACATATCTTTGGGTTTTAGGCCCAGTTCCAGGAACACTGGCTCTTCCCTTATGGTATTGGTTGCCTGTGCCCATAGCCCGGCGCCCTGGTCGAAGGTAAAAGAACCATAGGCTTCCAGCAGTTTTTTAACCACCTTGTGCTGCTTTACTGCCCCAAAACCAAGCCCTGTGGCAACGCGGCCGTAGTTCCCGAACCCAAAAAACGCTTCATTATAAAGCATACTGTCAATATTTTTAATAACTTCTACATCAGTATCAAAATATATGCCTCCATACTGGCAGACAATATCCAGCCTGGCATAATCCGAAACGCAGCCGTATTTTCCAGCATCATAGGATGCCTTCATAAATGGGTTTTTGGAAATGTCATAATTATCTTCATTCCATTCGATTATTTCGTAATCCGGGCAATATTTCTTCCAGCTGCAGATACACTGTTCCATCAGCCCTGTTTTTGGCTTTTTCCCAAACCAGATACAGTGGATGGTTTTTGGGATTTGGAGCGTAGTGCTGTGCCGGGCAGGGATTTGTTCCGTATGCCCCATATCATATTTCATAAAAGGGTAGATATAGCAGTGCATATGGTCCAGCTGCGGATATTTGTCCAGTTGTTCTATGATCGCGGCAAAATAGTCGCTCGTAATAATCAGTACGGTATCGTTATCTGCAAGTTCCACCAGCTGCCTGGCCGAAATAATCTTGCGTTTCTTACCGCCAGGCAAGGTAAATTCCTTCCCCTGTTTTTGTTGATCGTTGTCCGCGAGGTAAAGGATCCGGTCTTCAAAATGGTATTCTTCATATTCCCTGCATAGGCTAAGGGGCATGACATAGGCGCCAAAGCAGATAATTTTTTTATCTGCTGTCCTGTGTGCAAATTCTTGAACTGAACAATGTTTTAATTCCATAGCCCCCTCCAAAACTGTATGGGGTTTTTGCTAGCCCCATTTACAATATGGGCCTCCAGGCCATTTGCCTGTGGCACTGCTGCCTTCTTTATTTTTTTAATAAGGCACATTGGTTGCCTGGTCTGATACAGGCAATGCGGGCTTTCCCGCTTCGCTCCCCGCTACATCATGCACCCGCATGTTCACGTGGTCTTGGCATACCCAATACGCAGCTTTGCTGCCTTCTAATGCCGATGGTTGTTTTTCTATTTTATGGGCGCCTGCTTGGTCCTTGCGGTAAAACCCCGGCTTGCGCCGTTGTTCATCCAAGCAGGGCCCTTATGGCTAAACCCGGCCCCGCTTCTTTGCATTGCGGGCGGTATTTGTCTTTTCTTCTGCTTTAAACCCACATACCGGGCAGCTAAAGGCTCCGTCTTTTTTTATTCCCTGCGCCCCGCATTGGCTGCACTCCCGGCTGATGCCTTTTCCAAAAACTTCGACAAAGGCGACCGATTCCTCCCTGCATTTTTGTGCAAGACGCCTGCGGATATATCCACGCTGCCATAAGGCTGCCGCCTGGTTGGCCTTTTTGTCCCAGCCGCCTGCCTGCGGTTTTGGGAATTTTGGAATATAGACGGCCTGCGGTTTTTCTTCGCGCAAAAACCGGTTGAGCTCCTGGTTAATATAGCTGTGCAGCTGACTTTCCAGGCGCCTTTTTTTCGCAAGGTATTTCTTGCCCCTGCCCCCGCTGCCTTGGCGGCGCACAGCTGCCTGCCCGCATAGCCAGCTGCTGTAGCTGGACTGGTAGCTGCCAAATGCTTCCCCATACGGGTGCCCCTCGTCTGTAGTCAGCATGGTAAACATGCCGAGTGCAAGGCCAACCTCCCTGCGGTAATCCGGATGGCTGTGAACACGGACATCTACTGGGGCATGGATGCAGATATTGCCCTGCTGCGGGTACAGCTTGACATAGAGCTGGCGTTTATACTGGTTATTGTCGGTCAGCGGCACAAAGACACGCCTGCGCTTTTCCTTGACCGATAAGTAGACCCCGTGGCCCCCATACCGGTAGGCACGCTCTGACACGGAAAAACCGGATGTATCCTGTGTCTGCAGCTTTTTATGGTTCCTGCGCACCTGGCGGCATAAGTAACGGCACAGCCTGGCGGTATCTACTTCCTGGGAGAGACGCACGTACTGCTGCTGCAGCCCCTGGCCCAGCTCCACCGGCCTGCCGCATAGCACCTGGCCCATTGCATCCCCGGCTTTTAAAAGGAACCTTAGGTAATGCTTATCCTGCGGCGTAAATCCGCTGTTTTGGCTGATATGTTTTAACAGCACGGTTTTTGTCCGTGACCACTGGGCCTTAATATCCCCCAGCGCATCAAATACGGCCAGGTAAAAATAGACGGAAGGAAGGCCAAGCTGTGAACGCAGGCCGCTTTTGGTCATTTCATTTTGGACGGTATACCCTGGGTACAGCTTTGAAAGGCTGCGGATGCCGCCGTAACGCTGGTACACGTAATTTTTTACCGCACAGTAATCCTTCGCAACGGCCAACAGGCGTTCCATATCTTCTTTTGGAACTGGCCGTTGATTGATCTGGCGCACCATCTTGCATACCTTTTCCGGCGGCATTGCCATTTCCCCTTCCTGCCCGCATTTTCTGCGGCTTTGGCGCTGTCTCAAAAAGTACACTTTTTGAGACAAATTTTGTTTTGAGCAAAATTACTAAAAAAATGGGGTTAACTTCCTTGACTTTTTGACGATATTATATTAGAATATAGCTCGATTTGAAGAAAAAAAGGCCGTCTCAAAAAGTGTACTTTTTGAGACGGCCTTTCTGGTTAAAAATTGGCAAAAGTTGACGGCAAAAATCCTTGATATGGAAGGTATTTTTCGGTCTGGATTATGTAAGGGTTTTCCATATCGCGGCGAATGGTTGCTATGGGCAGCCCCAGGCTGTGGAGAAAAATCACGGGCTTCCCTATGAATAACCCGCATCTATTCTACCGGGCTTACGGAAACGATGTTTATATTAAGCTGAAAAAATTATCTTTACAATTTTTTTATCCTTGACCTTAATATCAACCGATATAAAGGACATCTCATCGCCTTCTTTATATTCACAGCTGACTTTGAGCCAATCTTTGTAGGCAGATGTAGCCGTTTCCTCAGCTTCTACAAAAACTATTTTACAATTGTCCGCAACTTTAAATGCCTTCTGGATTTTTTTTGGCTTTGTGTTTTGCAGCGTACTTTGGGTTGCTGATTTTTTTGCTTTCCCTTTTAATAAAATAGAACCGTCCTGGTAATACATCTGCAGCTGCCCGCCCGCGCCTTTTGAAATCCCTGTGATCCAGTAGCTGCTGCTTTTCGCCTGAACCTGAGTGGCTAGCCCAAGGGCCAGGCTGCATACCATTGCAGCTAATAAAAGCTGTTTTGCAAATTTTTTCATAATAAGCTGCCTCCTTTTTTTACTTTTTGGTCTGCGGCACCCAGATGCTTTTTTTCCCTGCCAGCTGCACCATTTTTACGCTTGCAGTGCTGCCGTCTTCTAAAAATGTAAACGTTACGGCCGTTTCCCCATCCTGGCCTGTCCTGGCTACTTTTACCACTGACGGGTCGTCTTGGATATTCAGCAGGAAAACCGCTGCCGTTTCTGGCTGCGACAAGACATCCCAATAGCCGTTTTGCAGGGCATTCCGGTTCAATGCTTCCCCGGCGCCGTTTCCATGGTAATAGTCCATCCTTGTGCCATCGATCGCCCCATCCGGGTAAGCGGTAAAAAACTGCCCTGCGGTATGGATACTGTCTAAAATTTCCAATTGGGTGCTGTACACCGCCATTCCATCCGCCCCGCCTGCATATTCATACGCAATGGACTGGTGCCAGACCGTCACATGCGGGTCAGACGTCCATGCGTAATATAAAATTTCAGCAGATTCCTCATCTACAGACAGGATCCGGTAGTTTTGCTGGCCGTCTAGTACATCCACATCCCACGGCCACGGGCTGGACCACCCAAAAGAATGTTCCCCATCCAGCATTCCCGCATCACTGAGCTGTTTTCTGCCTGTGCCGTCCAGCATGCCGTAAATGGCCTTTGCATCCCTGCCGCAGAAAGCTTTTGCCCATTTTTCAACGCACGCTTTTACCGCATCCAAGTTTTTTGTATACCCAGTTATATCCGGCTGTGCCTGCACCGTGCGTTTGCTTTTTGCTTCTGTTGCAAAGCAAAGCGCAACAGCTACGCAAACCGCCGCTGCGGCAAATATGGCCAGGCAGCCTGGTTTTTTGTATTTTAATATATGTTTCACCCTATTTTTCACCCCTACCTCTCCAAATGCTACCGGATATACCACGCCAGCATTATGCTTTAATGAATTGGACAAAAGCGCCTGTGAATACGCCTTTTTGCAGCCTTCCCCAATTTCCTTTACCACACTTTCATCACATGCCAGTTCTATATCCCGGCAAAACAGCAGGTACGCAGCCCATACAAGCGGCTGGAACCAGTATATAGATAAAATTAGATAGCCGGCCACCTTGGACAGATGGTCATAGCGTTTTTTATGTGCCTGTTCGTGTTTCAAAATATAAAACAGCTCCTGCCCAGAAACCGAAAACGGCACATAAATCTTTGGGGCTGCCAGGCCAAATAGGAACGGCGAAGAAACTGCCGCGCACTGGTAAAACCGGATGCCCCCTGCCCAGGAAGGGACCGCTTCTGACACCTGCCTGCGGAGCCGGTACCAGCTCCATAGCATATATGCAGCCATACAGGCGGCCCCTGCCATCCATATCCATGCAGCCGCTGTTTCCCCTCTGGAAGCACCGCCTGCCTGTTTGCCTTCTACTTTTCCGGTACCTGCCTGCGGAAGGCCCGTATCCGGCAAAAGAGGCGCTTCTGGCACTGCCTCCCCCTGTACTGCAAGCTCCGTGCTATCCATCTGGGATGCAAAAGGGCCGGTTTGTTCCGGCAGCAGGCTAAATGCGGTTTCCACTGGGAATGGGCACAGCAGCCGCAGCCCTACCACGGCCCACAGCATACAAATTATGCCCTTTGGCGCTTTTTTCAATAAGAACCGCGCAGCTACCACAGCCAGGATCAGATAGCTGGCAGATATACCCATCCGTAAAACGGTTAAAAACAGCCCTTTCATGGAATCCTCCTCTCCTGCCCTGTCGCCCTGCCATTATTTATACGCGTCAATAATTTTTTGTATCTCGTCCGCCTCTTTTGGCGTCAGTGTTTTTTTGCGCGTAAATGCGGCAATAAACCTTGGCAGGGAACCCGAAAAGGTACGCTCGACAACTTCCGCACTCGTACTGGCCTGCACTTCCTCCTTTGAAACAAGGGACGTCACAACTGCATGTTCCGATTTTAGGACCCCGCGTTCTGTAAGCCGCCGGATGACGGTGTAAGTGGTCGATTTTTTCCATTCCAGCCGTTCCTGGCACAGTTTTACCAGTTCCCCGCTTGAAATGGGTTCCTGTTCCCATAGGATTTCACAAAAGCGGTACTCGCTTTCAAAAATTTTGGGTGTTTCCAAGGGCAGCCTCCTTTCTGGCTTTGCACCAATGGATTTTTTGAAACAGAAAGTCTAATGCATTAAACTTGATTTTAGTTTAACGCGTTAGACTGAAAATGTCAACCCTAATTTTGGCTAAACGGGGATATTTTTTATTACAATAAATTTACGTGTGAAATCAATTTATACTGCACACCAGTTAAATTTACAGTATGCCCCGACTGCAGACCGCCAGCCAAGTACTTTCCTGGTTGTATTACTGTAAATTCTGGCGGTCTGCAGTATAGACGATGTAATATATTTCTATACCCGGCAGAACGCCGGGTTGATTTCTGAAAAATCACAAATGAATTGCCCGGCATTCTTCTATCATCTCAATAAAGTAACGGTGCACAGACAAATCCTTGTTCAATTCCGGATGAAAAGCAGTAACCAGCATATTGTCCTCTCTTGCAGCAACAATTTTGCCGTTAACCGTTGCCAGAATCTTAGCATTTCCGTATACAGCCTCAATATATGGAGCCCGGATAAAAGTCATAGGTATTTTTCCAATCCCTTTAAATTCCGATTCGGTATAAAAGCTGCCAAGCTGTCTGCCATAAGCATTTCTTATGGCGGTAATATCCATAGCGGCAAAATGAATCCTGTCGTCGTTTTTAACCTTTTTCGCTAAAAGAAGCAGCCCTGCGCAGGTTCCAAATACAGGCAAACCATCTGCGATTTTCATTTTCAGCGATTCAAAGAGATCCAGTTCCCGCAAAAGTTTTCCCTGCACAGTACTTTCACCGCCAGGAATAACCAGTCCGTCAAAAGCCTGCTCAATATCTTTTCTCTGCCGGATTTCAAAGGAAGATACGCCTAGCCGCTCCAACATCTGCTCATGTTCCATAAAAGCCCCTTGCAGGGCAAGTATAGCGATCCGCATGATTTATTTTCCTCTTTCCGCCATTAAAAGCTCTATCTCCTGCTCGTTGATGCCAACCATTGCTTCACCTAAATCCTCTGAAAGCCCGGCAAGCATTTTGGCGTCATTAAAGTTGGTGACCGCTTTCACAATCGCCGCTGCCCGCTTTTCGGGATTTCCTGACTTGAAAATACCAGAACCGACGAATACGCCTTCTGCGCCAAGCTGCATCATAAGCGCCGCATCAGCAGGGGTAGCAACACCACCTGCAGCAAAATTGACAACAGGAAGTTTTTTGTTTTCATGGACATATAATACCAAGCCATAGGGAACCTGAAGCTGTTTTGCCACATCAAACAGTTCGTCATCCGCCATAGAACCAATCCGCCGTATTTCCGACTGCATCATACGCATATGGCGGACTGCCTGCACAACATCACCTGTGCCGGGTTCCCCTTTTGTCCGGATCATAGCAGCACCCTCGTTAATCCTCCGCAGGGCTTCACCGAGGTCTTTCGCTCCACAGACAAACGGAACATCAAACTTTGTTTTATCAATGTGATACTTATCATCGGCAGGGGAAAGTACCTCGCTCTCGTCAATATAGTCAATTTCAATCGCCTGCAAAATCTGCGCTTCCGCGAAATGGCCAATCCTGCATTTTGCCATAACTGGGATAGAAACGGCATTCTGTATGCCCTTTATCATTTTGGGGTCGCTCATACGTGAAACACCTCCGGCTGAACGTATATCTGCCGGAATACGTTCAAGTGCCATAACCGCACAGGCACCCGCTGCTTCTGCAATTTTTGCCTGTTCCGGCGTCGTGACATCCATAATGACACCGCCTTTTAACATTTGGGCTAAATTCTTGTTGAGTTCAAATCTGTTGTTTTCCATTTTAAAATCCTTCTTTCATAAATTTTCATTACAGTACTCCCCATATTCATTGCTTTCCGGTAAAAACAGGCGATTTATCTGAATAATGATGTTTTGCAGCATTTACCAGATAATCTGCTTCCAGTACTTTGATGTTCTATACCGTTTACATCCATATAGGTGTGATGATGGGCTACAATATATCATCCGATTGGTTCTTTTTAAAGTTCCAATTTTCAAAAATTATATAGATCCAATTTCAAAAAAGCCACACAGAAAACAGGCATGCCTGCCAAACAAAAAAACGCCACGGGCAGTCCTTGCCCTGGCGTTTTTTTATATTTAAGGAAGATTTAACTCCTCTGGTTCCAAAAGTTTGATGCTCGACACTTCCAAGTGTGCCACCTGCTGTTCCTTTGGAGGCAATTTTTTGTAATCCCCGTACAATGCGGACAGGTACTTATCATATTCCTTAAATGCCTGGAATGTATAGCCCTCAAACGAAATATCTGCCATTTCTTCAAAGCACTCCCCTGGCATACCGTAACGCGACCGTTTATAAGGGTACGTCATATGCCGCACCAGGCGGGTCTTTTTCTGGTTGCACCGCCTGGCTATCCGGTTCCTCCAGCAGAAAATGGCATCGCGTGGCACCAGACGGTAAAGCAGCCAGTACCACGTCCGCATCGCCTTTGTATCCGCGTTCCACATCCCAAGCTCTGCATACAGCAGCTTTCTAATCATATAGCAGGCAAACAGGTGCAGCCGGCGTATGGCTGGGCTGTCCGGTACATTGTCGGCCACAAAGATGTCTACAAACACCCCCGTCCGTATTTTTAAATGCTCCTGCCCCAGACGGATAAACTCTGTGTTTTTCCGCCGCAGCTTTTCGTAACCCCAGCGGTAATAAGGGTCTGTCCGGTACTCCTGCAGGAAAAAGCGGCTGGTATCCAAGTCCTTGCGGCAGGCTTTGTAAAATTTCCGGTACTCTTCCCTACGCATAATGACGTCAATATCGTCATCCCAAGGGATAAAGCCGCCGTGGCGCACGGCGCCTAACAAAGTGCCGCCATCCAGCGAATATTTGATGTGGTATTTGCGGCAAATGCGGTCGATTTCGATCAACATTTCCAATAAGTTTAGCTGGAGTTTGCGTAAATCCTGGCCGGATAGTTCGATTTTTTTTGGCGTTTTCTGTTTCATTGGTTTTGCCTCCCTGGGGATGATATGGGTTATTTATGTGGTGTCTCCTGCCTTTTGAACAATGTGTTATATAGTATACGGCTGTTGAACAATGTACTTGCTTGCGGCATTACATCCATTCCATAATTTCACGGAACATCTGCCCAACCCCAATCCCATTTTGCTCTTTTACCTGTGCATAAGTCCCATACCCCTTAGAAAAGCCCTTAAGCCCAAACCGCCTGAAAGAAACCGCCTGCCCAGATTCCGCAATAACCTCTGCGGCAGCGCTTCCAAGACCGCCAATAATGCTATGGTCTTCTACCGTAACCACTCGGCCGGTTTCTTCCACAGCCTGCAAAATGGCCTCCTTATCAATAGGCTTTAGCGTATGGATATTGACCACCTTTGCCTGGATCCCCTCTTTTTCCAATAAGCCTGCAACCTCCAAAACATCTTTTAGAATACTGCCAGTACCTATCAGGGCTATATCCTTGCCTTCTTTTAGCGTAACTGCCTTTCCAACCTCAAATAAATAATCCTGTTGGTATAGTTCCGGCTCCTTGTTGGTTCCAAGCCTTAGATAAACCGGACCTTCCTGCTGATAAGCCGCAGCCACCGCCCTTTTTACTTCCAGCGGGCTTGCCGGGCATAGGACCGTTAGGTTTGGCAATGCCCGCAGCCCGCCCAGGTCTTCCGTTGTATGGTGGGTTGGCCCTAAGGCACTGTATACCTCTCCTGCACCGGTCCCTACGATTTTGACATTTTGATTTTGCAGGCAAATGTCGTTGCGTATAAATTCATATGCACGGTAAGATAGGAATGCCCCTATGGTATAGGCAAACGGTATTTTACCGCAGCTTGCCATGCCTGCTGCCATGCCAAGCATATTTGCTTCGGATATACCGAGATTCAAATATTGGCTTGGCAGGCCTTTGCGGTATTTATCATATACAATTGCCCCATTATCCGAGATTAAAGCATATACCCTCTTATCTTCCTTCGCAATTTGATACAACGTATCTAAATAAGCTGTCCTCATATTGGCCTGGCACCTTTCCCTATTTCAAATCCTCTTGCGTGAAACCTAGTTCTTCCATCAGAACCGGCAGTTCCTGTCCGTTTGGCATACGGTAATGCCAGATTGGCTTGTTTTCCATAAAGGAAACGCCTTTTCCTTTGACTGTATGGGCAAGGACTAGTGTCGGCTTGCCTTTTTTCCTAGTTAACAATGCCTGGCGGATCTGATGATAGTCGTGGCCGTTAATTTCTACTACATTCCAGTTAAAAGCTTTCCATTTGTCTGCAAACGGCTTCATCCCTACGATGGCTTCTAATGAATCCATTGCCTGGAGCTTGTTGTGGTCAATGATAACGGTCAGGTTATCTAGGCCCAGGGCCGGGGCGGACAATGCCCCTTCCCAAATGGAACCTTCCTGGCATTCGCCGTCCCCTAAGATGACATATACATGGCTGTTTTTTTTGTCTGCTTTGCCTGCATAGGCAATGCCGATCCCAAAAGACAGCCCATGCCCAAGGGCACCTGTTGAGGCTTCTACCCCTGGCACTTCGTTCATTTTGGGATGGCCGCCAAAGCTGGAACCTGGTTTTCCAGCTCCCCATAGCCGTTCCTGTGGAAAATACCCTGCTTCTGCCAGGGCTGCATATAATGCATAGCACGCATGGCCCTTGCTTAAGATCAGTTTGTCCCTGTCTTCCCAGTATGGGTTTTTGGCATCGTATTGCAGTACTTGGCCAAAATATAAAACAGCCAGAATATCTGCTACGGAAAATGCCGCGCCTAAATGCCCGCCGCCTGCATAATGCGCTATTTTATAAATCTTTTTTCTGATTTCCTGCGCCCTTTTTTCTACTTCCATGTTTCCTCTCCAAGCCTCTTATGGCTTTTCATATCCGCTACTAAGGTCCGGATCCCATCCTGCAGGCCATTGTATTGCCCTACTGCTATCCCGCTAACGCTGGATATTTTTCCAATATCCAAGCTGGTGTCGGTAGTCCGTTTTGCCAAGAAATCGATGGATGCCACGGATACTGGATGGACAAGCGCAGGGTCTTTGCCCAATGCCTGTGCCAACAACTGGAAAAACCGATATTTGGAAACCGTTGTATCCGACCCCAAATGGAAGGTGCCTTTGCAGCCTTTTTTTACCATTTCATATAGCAGCCCTGCCAGCTGCAAGGAATACAGGGGGTTAAATTTCACATCGGTAAAACCGTTGATCTGCATCCCTTTGGTTAAATTCCTTGCTCCCCATTCGGCAATGGATTGGTTTTCATTTGTATTATATCCGTAAATACTGGAACGGACCACCAGCGCTTGCTTATTTTGCATCGCGGCTATTTCACCCTGGTATTTGGTATAGCCATAATAATTGACGGCATCTGACGGATCTTCTTCTTTGTAATTGCCTTTGTTGCCGCTAAAAACGGCATCGCTGGAAATATAAACAAATTGGCCGGTATGGTGTGCCAAAAACCGGGTAACGCCCACATTCATGCGGTCTGCATAGGCCTGGTTTTTTTCGCAGTCGTCCAATTTTGTATAAGCTGCGCAATGGATAATTAGTTCCGGCTTTACTTTTGCTAGGAAAGCATCCAATTTTGCAAGGTCAGCCAGATCCAGTTTTTCGTATTTGACCTTTGGGTCCATGCATTCCGCACGCCCTGCCCCATAGACGTCAAAGCCCCCGCGTTCTAGAAAAACGTGCCCAATATCCTTTCCCACTAGCCCATTAATGCCTGTAATTAAAACTTTCATTTTCCACCTTACCAATCTTTCATGCAGTATAATTTGGCCGTATACCTGCCTCAAATAATAGGCAGCACCCCTGACATTTGGAAATCAAACAAAATTAATATGCTCCGGCGGATTTTTGATCTGCCATGCAAAATCATTGATCATATGCGTGCGGCAGTTGGTATAACAGGTATCGGTATCAATTTCTGCTACTTTTTTCATCACTTCCCAATAGCGTTCACTATGCAAGATCTCCGGAAACGACTGTTTGGTCAGGTCGCCCAGGCGGTATTCTTCTTCATATTTGTCAAAAAACATGCCACATGGATAAAGCCTGCCATCGCCGCTGGAATACAAGAAAAATGGGGCACCTAAGCACCGTTTGTAATTTCTTTTTCCTTCATTGGTAATATGCTGCCATTTGATAATTACATTATAGCGTTCATTGCTTTCTGCTTCGGCCGCTTTTAATAAATCGCTGAAATTCTGGTATTCGCCCAGTTTAGAATAAACCCCTAATGTATTGTCTTTTACATCGGAACATTGTTTTACAACAAAATAGTCTACCCCCAGGCCTGCCCCTAATTTTGCCAACGGCACAACTTGGTCTACATTGGTTGGCGTAAGCACCATCTGCAGGCCAATCGTTACTGGCAGGTGGTACTTATTCTTTGTCGCTACGCAAAATGAAATCTTATCCATTACCGTATCAAACATTTCGCTGTTATGTACCCTTTGATACGCTTCTTTAGATGCGGCGCTTAAATTAAAACGGATCCAGGTCAGGTTTTTTAATGCCTCCTCCCCTTTGCTGCCCTTATCAAATAGAATGCCGTTTGTCCCTAAAGCCATATCCACGCCGGCCTTTTTGCCTTCGATTATTGCATCGTACACTGCCGGGTTTAGGGTCGGTTCCCCTTCGCCTATTAGGGCCATGGAACGTACCCCCAGTTTTCCGGCATCGCGCACATAATTTAACAGCGCCTCGCGCGGAAAGATAATGTTTGCCTTATCTTTATACCCATTGCCCTGCATCTGCCCAAAACAGTACTCGCAGCGGATATTGCAGCCTTTGCTTAAGCCGACGTCAATCGACAGTGGCGCAATACGTTCCCCTTTCTGCCAAGCCAGCACCCGGTCTAGATGCCATAATAATTTATGTCCCCCCATTTTATACTTATCCATTTTTGTCCTCCTTACCTGCTATCCGATAAACTTGCTGTTGGCGCAAAATGGCTGCGCATATCCTTTTGCCTAAGACAATACTGCTATATAAAATTGACATGCGCGCCTGGATATACCAGCTCGTTTAAATACCGGTTCATCTCATCTAGGCGGCATAATTCCCTGCAGTTTTGTTCCAGGTCCATATGCATAAAATAATCATTTATGCTTTTCCTATGGTTGCCTTCCCATATTTTTACAAATGTCTGTTCATATATATTCCCGTACTTTAGTTCTTCTTTCCCCATAAATACAATGCATGGCCACAGGTTGCCTTTGGCATCCAAATAAACCATAAACGGCAGTGCCCAGCAATGCTGGTAACTTCTTTTGCACTCCAGCTTTTTCATGGAATGCGCCCGGAAATAAACTTGGAAGCTGTCGGTTTTAAGCCCTGCTACTTCACTTTCCAGTTCCAGCATTTCTTTGTAGTCTACCTGCACCAAGTTTCCGCTTTGCGGATGTTTGGAAAAAGGCTTGACCGTAAAATAATCGACACCAATGCTCCTTAGTTCTTTCCCCATCTGCACAATTTCATCTTTGTTTTCCGGCAAGAGCAAAAGCTGTACCCCTAACGTTGTCTGCAGGCCCTGGTCTTTTTTTACCTTTACTGCTTCCTGGATATTAGAAAGCACCCTGGATAAATCCCCTTCCCTGCCACGTTGGATGCTGTGGTAAGTTTTTTCTTGAATGCCTGACATACTAAACCGCACCCAAGTCAAGGATTTTAGGCATTCTCTGGAAACCTCCGGCTTTAGCAGTACCCCATTGGTCGACATGGCTGCGTCGATACCGTAGCTTTTTGTCCGGTTTATCATATCTGGGGCATCTTTGTGCAGCAGCGGCTCTCCCTCCCCTGCATAAATAATACTTTTTACGCCTTTTGGTGCCAGTTCCTGCAGGTTGCTAAGAAGCATCCGGCTGTCTATGTAGTTGGCCTGGTAGCCTGTATAGTCGACCGCACAAAACGTGCAGCGGTGGTTGCATGCATTTGTCAGGCCAACTTCCAACTCAATGGGATAAATATCCTCCCCAGCCGCCCATCTGGCCACCACCTGCGGGTGGTAGATCAATTTGTGGGAATCCATCCTAATATTTTCTGCCATTTGTCTGCCCTACGCCCCTTTGTTAAATATTCATTAATGTACCCGCATATTTCAATACATTTACTTTTTCTACCGCTTCTTTATTGCCCACGATATTCGCGCCCAGCGCACCTGCGACATTACCGGCAAATATGCCTGCTTCCGGCGGGGCTCCTGCTGCGGTAAAAATACCTGCTACCGCAAAAAATGCATCACCAGCCCCAATGGTATCTTTTACGTTTAACGTAAATGCCGGGCAGTCCTGTATCCCTGCTTTACCTATACCATAGGCGCCCTTGGAACCCCTTGTTAAAAACCCGCAGCCTTTTAAATGCCCTGCCAGTTTGCGCAGCCCTGCCTTTTCATCCCCTGCTTCCTCTGGGAACGCAAGCTTTAACTCCTGCTGGTCGACGGTAAAGACATCTGCCCTTGTATATTTTGTTATAATATTTAGGCCCTTGTTTGCGGAATTTGTCTGGCAATTCAGCGCTAAGAATTTTGCCTGTTTTTGGACAATCTCCATCACTTCCCGGTCCACCAGGCCATGCCCAAAATCACATAGGAAAACGGCGTCATAATCCGCGCATGTACTTTTTAGCTTTTCTTTAAACGATGCATAAACTTTGCCTTCATAATGCACATTTTGCGGGATATTGTTGACCGCAAATATTTTTTTATATTCCTCGCGTTTTTCATTGCGCGTTAAGTACCGGTGCTTGATAATCGTCGGCACCCCTCCTTGGACGTCATACGTCAGCCTAAGCCGCATTTTATCAGACAATTCATCAAACAGGCGCAGCCTGACCGGTTCTTCGCTTCCAATCATCGACATCAGCGTCACCTGGCCTGCAAACGACGACAAATGCCTAGCTATCGCAGCCGCCCCGCCCAAGTATTCTTCTGAATGGGACAGGCTGGCCGAATACCCCATATCTTTTGACATCATCCCCTGCAGGCAGCAGTAGGTGTATTTGTCAATAATCACATCCCCTATGACCAGAATTTTTAGCTTGCTGGCCGCCTGTGCGTAGTCTAGTATTTCCGGTAGGCCATACCGTGTATGGAAGTTTTCCATATAAGCCTTTGCTTCCCCGGACAAACTTGGGAATGCCATATTGATCAATTTCGTAGAGCTAAACACCTGCCCTGACGTAAACCGGATGCTTCCGCCATGCGCTTCTACAAATGCCTGTTCTTCTGTGATTTTCCCGGTAATATCATCGCCCGCCCGGCTGTATTCTTCCCCTTTGACATAAATATCCGGTTCCACGCATGCAATAGTATCTTTCCCAGTATATCCTTCCGACAGCAGGACATAGTCGACACATTCCAAAGATGCCAATACTTTCATCCGCAATTCATCATCGAAATAGGGCCTGCCTGGCCCTTTGCGTACATACTGTGCTGCAGTAATCGATACGGCCAGCTTATCGGCCATCCCCTTTGCCTGCTCTAAATGGATCACATGCCCTGGATGCAGCAGGTCAAATACACCGTGGCATAAAGCGATAGTTTTTCCTGCCTGCTTTAATTTTGGCCGGATGCTAGTTTTAAATTCCTCTTTTGATACGATTTTCCCCATAACCAAACAGCCCTCATACGCACCATTAAAAATAGAACCCGCAATGCTGCCTTGTCTGCCTGCGGTATTCCTGCAGTTCGTCCAGTGTAATATCCATCACCCGGCAGGCGCGCTCCCTCTTTTCGGGCGTGGAAAAATTAATCCGGTCCCACTCATAAGAGCGGATTACGGCCAGCTCTTGCGGGGTAAACTCTTCTGTCGTAATATTCCCTTTGCCAAACCCAAAGTTAATATCATCGTCAAAAAAGGTAAAGCCTTCCGGCAGGGAATGGGTCTTGACTGCCAGGTCATACAACTCGGTCTTCGGCAGTACCGTTGCAATCTTAATCTCAACCAAATCCAGATCCAATTCCTCTGCAACCCTTAAAGAATCTCTAATTTCATCCCAGGTTTCCCCTGGAAAGCCGATTACAAAATTTGCGCGCATTAAAATATCCAATTCCCTGCAGATGGCAACGATATTTGGGATAATTTCTATTTTTAATGGCTTATGTATAATCTTATGCAAGACGCGTTCGTTTCCAGATTCAATTGATATGCCGAATTTTGTCAGCCCTGCCCGTTTCATCAGCTCCAAAATCCCCCGGTCTAAATGCCATGCAGCAACGGTCAGGATCTGGATTTCGATATGATACCCACGTTTAATAATCTCTTCAAAAATATATTCCGCCCGCTTTTTATCCGCCAGCATACAATCGTCCAAAAATACAATAGTTTCCACCTGTTTTTCCCGGACAAAAAAGTCAATTTCATCTAAGACATCGTCTGCCGGGCGGTATGCCACTTTCCTGCCACTAATAGTCCTTGTAGCGCAAAACAGGCAGTTGTACGGGCATCCATAAGAAGTAATAATGCTGGCCGTCCTGCCTTTTGGCTCCAGGTTTTGATTGGAAACCGCTTTTCTTTCTGCATCCAGATACCCATCCACATCAACTAAGGAATAATCCGGCTGCACCATTTTTTCGACGTCGCCGATAAAGGATTTCATAGGGTTGATCACCGGCCCTTGCTCCCCTAAATATGCAATGCCCGCAAACTTCCTGGCCGCTTCCCAGTTTTTTTCTTGAAGCAGTGTTAAAAAAACATCCAGGCGTCCCTCTGCATGGCCCATCATTGCGAAATCAATATTTTTATCTTCCACTACATGTTCCGGGCATACAGTAGGGTAAACGCCGCCCATAATTACTGGTACCTCTGGCAGCACTTCTTTGGACAAAGCTGCAACGGCATGGTAGGTCCGGAAGTACTCTGCCGATAAAGCGGTGATCATAACTGCTTCCGGTTCTTTTTCTGCCAATTTGGCCTTTACCTCTTCCTGGGTATATCCATATAAATTTGCATCGACCACAGACAGGTCAAATTTGCCTTTTAATACAGCCGTAAGGATTGGGACGGAAGTCGTCATTTCCCGCCACGGCCTTTTTCCAAACCATTCGTAATTTGCTACAACTAATACTACTTTCATTCTGCACTCCTTTTCCTTGGGGCCTTCTACGTTTACGGTTTACTGTCCGGGCCTAGGTACTGGAACCAGTCCTTTGTTGCATCCCCGATCGTATCCGGTGTCCAGACCGGCGCCTTGCTCCAATAATCGATATGTTCCAATACTTTTTGGACGCCCTGTTCAAACGTTATCTTGGCTTTCCATCCAAGTGCCTGTTCAATTTTCGACGTATCCGCAAACGTACAGTCCGGTTCCCCTGGTCGTTTAGGGATATGGATGATCTCGCCGCCTAACAGCCTGCACAGGCTGTTTACGGAATAAGTCCCGCCGCTGCCTACATTAAACGTTTCCTGCACTGCGTCAGAAACTGCCGCGGTATAAAAAGCATCTACAATATCCGTTACATAGGTAAAGTCCCTAGTCTGTTCCCCTGTGCCTACAACAGTAAATGGTTTGCACGCCAATTTTTGTGCTAGAAAGACTCCAAAAACAGCACCATACGTGCCAGATGTCCGGGAGCGTGTACCATATACATTAAACAGCCTTAAGGTAACAACCGGAAGCCCATACACCTGCCCCCAATGCAAAACTGTCTCTTCCCCCAGCCGTTTGGTCAACGCATACGGGTACTGCGGCCGGATCTGGGCAGATTCTTTGGTCGGGTAGGAATCCGGTATGCCATAGCAGGAAGAGGAAGCGGCATATACCAGCTTTTTTACCTTTGCCTGTTTCGCACATTCTGCTACCTGGTAGGTCCCTAAAACATTGGAGGAATAATAATCCCACGGCCTTTGGATCGAAGGCACAATATCCGCCAGCGCAGCAAAATGGAACACATAATCAACGCCTGCAAATATTGGTTCTATTTCCTGCCGGTTACGGATGTCCAGATGGTAGATGGACAAATTTCCATTGCCTGCCTGATGTGCAAGGTTTTCCTCCCTGCCGGTCGTCAGGTTATCCACCACCCGGACTTCATGCCCTTCCTGTAAGAGCCTGTCCACCATATGGGAGCCGATAAAACCGCATCCCCCTGTTACTAACGAAACCATACGTTTCCCCTCTCCTTTCCGCAATGCAATACTAAGCCTCCATCCGCTGCTTCATACAGTCTACGGCCTGCTGTAAGATTAAATTGTGGATAGATTCTACTATCCCATATTTTTCACATGGTACATATACGTTATAATCCCCCATCTGTTTTACCCGGTTATCCGGCAAAAACCCTGTAAAGGTTATGACATCCGCTCCTTTAGACTTTGCCGTTTCCACTGCCTTTACAATATTCGCAGAATTTCCGGAACTGCTGACCGCCACAAGCAGGTCGCCTGGCTTTGCCAGAAATTCTAGCGGTTTTGCATATACGTATTCATATCCATAATCATTCCCCATACAGGTCATCACTGCATGGTCGCATAAACTACAGGCGTTCATTTCACCGTTTTTCATAAAATCCGCTGCCATATGGCTGGCAATGGCACAGCTTCCACCGTTGCCAATAAAAAAGGCCCCTGCCTGTGCCGCCTTATGGGAAAAAAACTGTTCTACCAAAAGTTCTATGCCAATGTGGTAGCTGGCCGCCTTTTTTGAAGTACCCTGCCATATTTGCGTAGCATTTAATGTATCCAATAATTCCTGAATATAGCTGTCCATATGCCTCCCAATGTATCTGCTCATTGCATACTGCTGCACCTTATACCGCCAATTGCCCTGGCCAGGCCTATGCGTTATGCAAAGGAATGGTAGAACCCAATCAATTCCCCAATATGGTTTTTAATGTCCAATTCGCGTTTTACCTTTGCCACGTTGTTTTTCAACTGCGTTTTCTTTTTGCGTAATTGTGCAAAATCATATTCTTCCATTGCAAAATTTATTAAAACCCCTTTGCGTTCCAAGTATTCTGCCTGCCGCATTGGATGCGTTGCGACAATGGCAAGCCCTGCATCCAGATAATCATAATAGCGGTTGGATTCTGCATAGATATGTTTATTCAGCGTATAGCAGGCATCTATTTTTTTCGTCCGGAATTCTTTTCGAATAGGGGTAATTCCGTAGTCATATTTCGAAAGTTCCTGGATTAATTCCTGGTATTTTACGGGTTGGTGGAGATGGAAATATTGATTTTGCTGTTCTAACTGCAGGTAGCCTGCATACCTGCCACTGTCCCAGTTTGCCGGGTATAAATGCAGGTGGCAGTGGTTGTCTTTGCACATCTTTGCAAAATCCAGCCAACAGGCAATGGATACTCCGGGCTGCTCCGTTTCGGTAGAAATCCCTCCAGCACAACACAAAGACAATTCCTCTTCATCTGAAGATGAAGGGCTTGGCTGGCCTACTGCCTGGCTGCCCAAATTGGTACTGTCACAATAGTCAAAAAACTTAAATAGCTTGCCCTGCCTGGCTATCCCGGCCGCTTCCAACAAATATTCGTATTCAAACCCCCTGCAGCATACGCCGTCCGCATGCCCAATGCAGTAGCGTTCCACTTCCAGCAACATCTTTGGGATCTGTGTATACATCCCATTTGCAATATCGTACTGTTCAAAAATAATGGCAGGAAACAGCTTCTTTCCATGAATTAGTATAGCTGCAGCCTCCACCGTCCCAATCTGGGAAAAGATATGGACTACGATTGCTTTTGAAATTATTAATTCGTACATTAATTGCTCAATAAAGCTGCATAGACAATAAGAATCACAACAATTTATAATATTTACAAAAAACAAATCCTGTTCGTTTACATTTGCATTTGGAGTAAATAAAATTCTAATTTTATAATTTTGATTGTGCAAGGCTTTTGCTATTTTTGCTACCCTCGGCGATAGTTTTCCAACCACAAATACGATTTCATGGGGATCGGTTTCCCGATGGAGCGCCAGTTTTTGGATCCTTTCTTGTTCCTTATATAAATCTGCCCCATTGGGGGAATGGATTTCTACATACCACCCGGCAATTTCGTCCAGATACTCCCCGCATGTGCGGCCTTTATAATGTTCAAACGATACTACTTTCCCCAGGAACGAAGAAGCAAATATGTAATTGGAAATCTGGCAGGAAGCCAAGGCCTGTTTAATCTCCTTTTCATAAATGGAACTGACTGCCACAACTACAACCGTATCTTCCCTGCGTAAATCGCTGGCACGTTCCTGCAGCGTGTAGACGGGCAGGCCATGCCATGTACCCTTCCCGTTTTTATTTGCTGTTACCACACAATAAACTGGGGCAACCACATGCTTTTCTAACGTGCTATACAATAAATCAGCTATTTCCCCTGCCCCGTAGATTACAATCCGAGGATATGGCTGGACAGACTGGATAAGCCTGCCGTCCCGGATGCCATATCCTTTATCCATCTGATTTGACTGACCCAATAAAGCCTCCTATGTATTCTGTTATTTTGCTTTCCTATACGCATTCATAATAAGTATCTGGCCGTTCCTTATCCCACAGTTCATTGCACCAGATCACTGTTACCAAATCCGTCTGGCCGGTATTTACAATCTGATGGGTATATCCCGGCGGAATATCGACTGCCTTTAATTCCCTGCCGCTGACGGGGATTTCGGCCACCGGGTAATTTTCCTGCGTATCGGGGTTTGCCCCTACTTTCCGCAGCCGGATACACCCTTCGCCGCTTACCACGATAAATTTTTCATGTTTGGTCTGGTGCCAGTGGTCCCCTTTCGTAACCCCTGGCCTGCAGACATTGACCGAAACCTGGCCCCGGTCGGCGGACCTTAACAGTTCGGTAAAACTGCCCCGGCTATCCGTATGCATGTTTAAAGGATAGGCAAATGCGGTTTCCGGCAGATAGCTTAAATACGTTGCGTATAATTTTTTGGTAAAGCCATCCCCCATATCCGGAATGTGGCCATCCAGGCGGCTGTTTTGGAACGAAGTTAAAAGATCCGCTATCTGCCCGAGCCCTTTTTGGTATTCAGCCGGGACATAGCAAAACCCATCCGGCTTTTCATTCGCGCCTCCAAGCAATGCAGCCGTCAGTTCTGCAACAACATCATCAATATAAGAAAGCCGCAGGACCGTAGACGCATTATGTACCTGGAGCGGTAGGCCGCGTACAGCCTGGTAGCAAAAGGTTGCAACTACGCTGTTGTACATTGGCCGGCACCATTTTCCAAAAAGGTTGGGGAAACGGTAAATATATACTTTGGCGCCTGTTTTTTGCCGGTGGGCAAGCAGCAGGCCCTCCCCGGCCTTTTTGCTTTGGCCGTACTTGCTGCCTGCGTAACGCCCTGCCAGGCTTGCCTGGATGGAAGAGGCATACAGTACCGGGCAGGTATTGTGGTATTTTTTCAGCAGTTCCAATAAATCATAAGTAAACTGGTAATTGCCTTCCATAAATTCCGTTTCGGACTGCGGGCGGTTTACACCGGCTAAATGGTACACAAACCCGGCCTCTTTGCAGAAGGTTTCCAGCTCTTTTTTTGTATTCCTACGGCCATATTGGAAAACTTGGATATTTGCTGCTTCCATATGGGAAAGGGCAGCCGTCAAATTACGGCCTACAAACCCTTGTGCGCCTGTAACCAAAACCTTCACGATACTTTCCCCTTTCGGAAACTAGTCTTTTCGCCGGTACGTTACCGGTTTTTACCCTGGTACCTTTTGAGCTGTTCCTGGATATAAGGAAGGGTTAATAACTTCTCTTTTACCTGCCCCACCTCCAGCAGCTGTGTATTGTTGGAATTAAATTCCGTTATATCCGGCTTTTTGGTATTGCCATCCTTAAAATATTTGTCATAATTTAAATCCCGCTTGTCGCAGGGTACCCGGTAAAACTGCCCAAGGTCTTGCGCATACGCGCATTCCTCACTGGTCAGAAGCGTTTCGTACATTTTTTCGCCGTGCCGTATGCCGATGGTTTTCATTTCATGGCCTGGATCAAATAGTTCCGCTACGGCTTGCGCAAGCACTCCGATCGTACAAGCCGGCGCTTTTTGCACCAGGATGTCCCCGCTTTCCCCGTGGGCAAATGCAAACAAGACCAGCTCGACGGCTTCCTGCAAAGACATAATAAAGCGCGTCATCTTTGGTTCGGTAATGGTCATTGGCTTTCCGTCTAAGATCTGTTCAATAAACAGCGGGATGACCGACCCTCTGGAGCACATCACATTTCCATAGCGTGTACAGCAGATCTTTGTTTTTTCCGGTGCAGCCGCCCTTGCTTTGGCTACGGCTACTTTTTCCATCATAGCCTTTGACGTCCCCATTGCATTGACCGGATAGGCTGCTTTATCGGTAGACAGGCAGATGATTGTTTTTACCCCTGCTTCGATCCCGGCCTGCAGGACATGCTCTGTCCCTAAGACATTTGTCATAACTGCTTCCAACGGAAAAAATTCGCAGGAAGGGACCTGCTTTAATGCGGCCGCATGGAAAATGTAATCTACCCCCAAAACCGCATTGCGGATCGAATGGAAATTACGGACATCCCCAATATAAAATTTGATTTTATTGCTGGCCTGCGGATAGGCAGACTGGTATTCGTGGCGCATATCATCCTGCTTTTTTTCATCGCGTGAAAAAATACGGATCTCTTTGATGCCGGTATTGAGAAAATGGTTTAATACGGCATTTCCAAAAGAGCCAGTACCCCCTGTAATTAAAAGCGTACTTCCATCAAACATATGTCATCTCCTTAAAACCTGCCAGAAATGCCCGCTGGCTGCCGGTTAAAACAACTTGCGCCGATAATAACGCAGTACATATAAATAAGTATGGTCCAACGGCCTTTTCTCTGCTATTTTATATCCACATTTACGAAATATCTTTTCTATTGTTTCCTCCGAATAGATCCAGCCGCAGAACACATCCTTTTTACGGGCAAGTTTATTTTTCCAATGTTTTTTCCATTCCCGCTTTGCAACCGCAGCTGTAGCCAGTTCATCAGGTACAAAAATAACCGTTTCGATTTTTGCTGCATATAGTTTTTTCAGGCATTGACACCACTGCTTAAAATTTAATTCTTCGGAAACGCGGTAAAAAATGAAAAATGCCTTTTTGTCAAAATTCCTATAATCGCCTTTTAACATATCGAATGCATATAAGGCATCGCAGTTTAAAAATACTTTTTTTAATTTATCAATAGATTCTTTTGCATAATCCGTACATTCCAGATAAACCTGCGGCAGCAGTTTTTTTATATGCCATTCTAAGATGCCTTTTCCACCGCCAAAGGTAATGATATGGCGGCAATGGCTCCGTTTTACGATACCGCATATCTTTTTGGCTGCTGTCTGGTAGGATTTCATCTGCATACAATTTTGTTCATATGACTGCGCATTTTCTTCAATCCCATATGCGTAGTCGCTGCCCATGCGCAATGCGCCCCATGTTTCCTGGTCCAGACGGCTTCCTGGCAGTTCCGCCTTAAATATCTCATAATGTTTTATCTTCATTTTTTCCTTCTTTTGGGGATCCTTTTTCTATTTTTTATGCCTGCCCGCCGACGCTGCAAGCGGTTTTAGCAAAAGGCATTGACCGCATCGACGACCAAAGCCTGCTCTCCTTCTTCCATCCCGCTGTAAAACGGCAGGGACAATATCGTATCTGCATAGGACTCCGTAACCGGCAGGGAGCCTTTTTTTAGCCCCAGATACTGGTATGCTTCGGATAAATGCGGCGGGATTGGGTAATGGACCGTGCTTTCAATGCCCCGCTCTTCCAGATATTGGGCCAGCAAATCCCGCTCCTTTAGCCGGACTACATATTGGTGCCAGACGCTGGACGTCCCTTCCCGTTCCTGCGGTTTTATAACCTTTTCATTTTGAATGCCGTTTTGGTAGGCTGCCGCCATCTTTTTGCGTTCTTCAATAATCTCCCGCATATGCCTTAGCCTGACACGCAGCAGCCCGGCCTGCAGTTCATCCAGCCTGGAATTGGCCCCTGCCATTTGGTTATAATACTTTTTTTCACTTCCATAATTGCGGAAGACTTTGATAAACGAAGCTAGTTCCGGGCGGTTTGTAATAATGGCGCCCGCATCTCCAAAAGCGCCAAGGTTTTTGGACGGGTAAAAGGAAAAACAGCCAATATCCCCGAACGTACCCACATGTTTTTTTTGAAAGGCAGCCCCATGTGCCTGCGCACAGTCTTCAACCAGGTACAGCCCATATTTTTTACAGATGCGCACGGCCTCATCCATTTGGGCAACATGCCCGTATAAATGGACAACCAGCACAGCTTTGGTTTTGGGAGTTATTTTTTCTTCTATTTTGGATGCATCGATCTGGTAATAACGGTCTGGTTCCACAAATACCGGTACCGCCCCGTTTGCCGTTATCCCAATCACCCCTGCGATATAGGAATTGCCCTGTATAATCACTTCGTCGCCAGCCCCAACCCCAAGCGCACGCATGGAGATCCATAACGCATCCAGGCCGCTGGCCAGCCCTACGCAGTAGCCAGCCCCGGTAAATGCCGCAAACTCCTGTTCAAAAGAACGCACTTCTTCCCCTAGCACATACCATCCGCTACGCAGCACCTCCAATGCTTTCTGTTCGAACTCCTGCTGGTATTGGTAAAATGCCCGGTCAAGCCGGTTGCTTTTGATCCGGCTGGTATTTCCGGTATGGCTTTGTTCCGTATTACAATTACCCATAATCTATCCCCTAAATTGGCATCCCCTGCCTTGCTGCTTTTTGTACGAGCTATTTCTCCTGTTCCTGTGATCTCCTTTGCAGCGGCTGGCCTTCCTTTGCCCTTTGTATAGAAGCCGCTTTCACCTGCCTTAAATACTCGTCATAATCCCTAATATATTCATCCGCATCATAGTGTTCGTTGGAAAGCACAAGCATGACCGAATCTTTGGAAAAATCAAACATTTCTTTCCAGATCATCTTAGGGATATAAACACCCATCCGCGGTTTATTTAATTCCAATACTGCGGTGGAAAAGCCGTCGTCTATTTTCACCTTAGAAGCCCCCGCGACATTGACCAGGACAAAATCGGATTTCTTATTGGCATGCTGCCCCCGTATCCAGCTGCCAGATGTCCCATACATATAAAAGACCCGTTTAATCTCAAATGGGATGTCCTCATCCCCTTCGATCACAACAAGGCTGCCGCGCTCGTCCCCCATTTCGTTAAATTCAAATACCTTAAAATGCTCATGTACATTCATAGCTGGCCTTCCCCCTTTATGCTGCAAAGTTTGATTATATCGTCCCTTTTTCTGCACACACGGATGATTAAATCTAACGACGACCATAACGATTCCTGGACTGCCTTTCTGGCTACGGCTTTTAAAAATGGCAGCAGCCGGAATGGTACAACCTCAAAAGTACGGCTGCACCCATCCTGGTAAACGTCCAGGCCGTATGCGGTTTTTAATTGCTGCCGGATTGCTTCGATATGGGCAAGGTATGGATAGTAGAGCATCCGGACTGTCCCCCTGCCAATCAGGCTCCCGTCAGGGACAGCAACCAGCTTGATATTGACGTATCCGCCGTCCGAATACTGGATGCCCTGGAAATGGTAAAAAACGAGCTGGTACCGTTTCTTTTTATAGGCCACTTTGATCCTGCCATCGCCTTTTTCCAGCTTATATTTCATAAGGTTCCACGGTGCTACGCCTGCCCCGGCATTCTGGTATTCGTATACCTGCGGGTATTTACTGCCCCAATCCGTTAAATAGTACTGGTCGCCGCCAGTTTCAATCGAGCATTCCTCTAGGCATAAGTTTTTCCATAAGGTAAGCAGCTGCCTGCCTGGCGCGTCATTGCGGAACGTATTAAACTCTACGCAGTATTTCCCGGACCTTTTTTCGCTCTGCCTGCCGTGGGCGGTATCCGGAAACCCGTGTTTTACCAGGCCAACGGAACAATTGCTGTTTTCAAATTCCTGGAGCAGCACCTGCGGGGAACTATAAAAATATAAGTCAGAATCAATATAGGTGCATACCGGCACCTGAAAATGGTCCAGCACATATTCAACCGCCGCCGGCGTACAGGTCCAGCAGTATTCCCCTTTGGAACGTTTCTCCCTGCAGGCTGCCAGCTGCGGCGTTTCAAATTCCTGCAGGCTGATAATCTTTGCATGGGGTAAGGAAAGCCTATTTAAAATGCCATATGCAATATCGTCAAATGCAAAGATGTATAGCCAAAACCGCCTGCAGTTTTTTTCCAGGGATTCATACAATGCCAGCCCTTTGTCCAAGTAATTGGAGTCGAAAATCGTACATAGGTGTACTGCCTCCGCTGGCCTGCGGGAACCCCTCTTGCCGGATCCGGGTTTCTTTTGCCTGCCTATAGCCGCTGTTTTGAAATTGCCATTGTTTTGTTTTTTTTGTATATCCATTCCAGAATCCATGTGGTGGCTTTTGCTGCTTCCTTTCCTTTATCTATACGGCGCTACTGCTGCTTTCCTTCAATTATTTATCTGGCGGCCACTGCTGCTTTCTGCTGTTGGTTTCAGCCATCGATAAGGTCTGCCGCTGCACTGCCCCTGTTTTCTTTGCCAAATTCAATAATATCCGCAATCCGCACACACGCCCTGCCATCCCCGTAAGGATTCGCTGCCTTTGCCATTTTGCGGTATTCGTCCGGATCGTTGAGCAGCCTACAAACCGCTTCATAAATGCCCTCCTCCGACGTCCCGGCCAGCCGCAGGGTACCTGCCAGGATGCCTTCCGGGCGTTCGGTTGTATCCCGGCATACAACCACGGGTTTCCCAAGGGAAGGCGCTTCCTCCTGGATGCCGCCGCTGTCTGTTACCACAAGGCAGCTTCTGGCCATAATATTGTGGAACTCTATAACATCCAAAGGTTCTACCACCCGGATGCCGCTGCACCCGCTTAATAACTCATGGCACTGTTCACGGACCTGGGGGTTTAAATGGGCTGGGTATACGATCTTTACATCCGGATTTTCGCTGGCAACCCTGCGCATTGCCCGAAAAATATTGGCCAGCCCCTGCCCGATATTTTCCCGCCTGTGCGCAGTCAAAAGGATCAGCCTGGCTCCTTTGGCCCATGCCAGTACTGGATGGGTAAACTGCCCCTTAACCGTTACTTTCATAGCGTCAATCACGGTATTCCCCGTTACAAAAATGGAACCCTCCGGCTTGTGCTCCAAAATCAGGTTTTCCTTTGCCTGTTTTGTCGGCGCAAAATGGTATTGCGCCAGCAGTCCCACTGCCTGCCGGTTAAATTCTTCTGGATAAGGCGAAGCGAGGTTGTAGGTACGCAGGCCGGCCTCGATGTGCCCTACGGGTATTTTTTGGTAAAAGCAGGCCAAAGCCGTGGTAAAAGCCGTGGTTGTGTCCCCGTGAACCAGTACAAGCCCTGGCTTTTCTTTGGACAAGACTTCACCGATCGACAGCAAAATACCCGCCGTAATATCCGATAAAGCCTGGCGGCTTTTCATAATATCCAGGTTATAGCCAGGCACAACGCCAAACACCTCCAGGACGCTTGCCAGCATTTCCCGGTGCTGCCCGCTCACGCATACTACAACTTCCAATGACTTCCGTTTTTTTAGCTCCAGCACAAGCGGGCACATTTTCACAGCTTCCGGCCGTGTCCCAAAAACCAGCATTACTTTTTTCATGGCCCCCTCCTGCCCCTTCCAAACCGCACCGGCTACAGGCAGTACCGATGCTCCAATGCAAGCCTGTTCCTTGTATCAAATACCACTTTGCCTTCCAGCCGCCCCTGGTTAGCAAGCAGCACGTTATGCGCCGCCATCACAACAACCATATCCACTTGCGCTAAAAATGCTTCCAAATCATGGTACTGGTTATCCACAATATCTGCTTTTACATAAGGGTCATAGGATTTGGCCCCATCCAGAAAATATTTCTGCATATAGGATAGCAGCTGGAGGGATGGGCTTTCGCGGGTATCGTCTACATTTTCCTTATAGCTTAACCCATACAGGCCTACCCTTCGTATATCCGAAATCCCTTCCTGTTTCATAATCTGTAAGATGCGCTCCATTACATAGGCGGGCATAGCATCGTTCACCGTCCTTGCAGAACGGATCAGTGTGGCATCCTGCGGATAGTCCCCGACCAAAAACCACGGGTCGACCGATATGCAATGGCCCCCGACCCCTGGCCCTGGGGAAAGGACCTGTACCCTTGGGTGCATATTTGCTATGCGGATCACTTCATAGACGTCCAGCCCGCCTGCGTGGCAGATTTTCGCCAGTTCGTTTGCATAGGCAATGTTTATATCACGGAATGTATTTTCTACTATTTTTGACATCTCAGCCGTTTGTATATCGGTCAACACAATTTCGCCTTTGCAGAATGTTTCGTATACTGCACGGACTTTTTGTGCAATTTCAGGGCTGTCTGCACCAATGGCCCTGGAATTATGCTGCAATTCATACACCATATTTCCAGGGATAATCCGCTCTGGCGCATGTACGAGGTGGATGCCTTCCGGGTCGGCAAAGCCTGCCTTTGCTACGAGCGGCCGGATATAGCGGTCGACCGTTTTTGGGGAAACCGTGGATTCTATAACAATAACAGCGCCTTTTGGGCATACCTCTAAAATTTTGGCTACCGCATCGACTACATATTTGGGGTCGATCTGTTTACTGGCTTTCTGGTAAGGGGTCGGGACTGCTACAATATACATTTCACAGGACTGGTATGTGCAGGTAAACTGTATCCCCTGCCCCACCGCCTGCAAAAACAACGGTTTTAACCCCTCTTCTTCAAAAACTGCTTCCCTGCGGTTTAATTTTTCTACCAATTCCGCGTTATGGTCTGTCCCAACTACCTGGTTTCCGTTTGCCGCCAGCATCAAAGCAGTCGGCAGCCCGATATAGCCAAGCCCAATCACATTTATCATCTGTTTTCCCCCTCATCTAGTACATAGGCAAACGCATCGAAAAACCCCTTGGCACAGTCTGCCACTGTCCGGCAGGAATGGTAATGTGCATAAGCACGTTCCCCCATCTGCCTATATTTTTCCGGGTGGCCTGCAATATCGCACAAAATACCTTTTAACTCAGAAAAATCGTCAAACAGTACACCGTTTACACCATGTTCGATATTAAAAATTTCCCCTCCGGTAATGGCGTTGGAACAAGTGATAAACGGAACCCCATACCCCATTGCCTTTAATACGGAAAGCCCCGCCTGGTCTGGAGATACTACCGCTAAGGCCCTGGAAAAATAGCCTTTTAAAACCGCTTCCTCATAGATTGGGCCTGCCAGCGTAATTTTTCCATCCAGCCCGTTTTGTTCCACCCATTCTTTGCATGGTCCATATTCTTCGCCTTTCCCTATAACTACAAGGTCCGGTGCATCCGGCATTTCTTCCAGGCACTGTGCATATGCCCGTAACAGGACATCCACCCTTTTTTGCTTTAGCAGCGTCCCTACAAACAGGAAAAGGTCCCTTTTGCATGGTGCTTCCTGCACCGGATCCACTGCTACCGTATTATGCGCCACAAACATCTTTTCCTTTGGGATACAGCGGCTGCTATATTTTTTTACTGGATATGCAGTATAAAACACGCTGGCATCCGCCATTGCCACCATACTTTCAAAAGATGGGGAACGGTAATCCTGGGAATCATACCTGGTGTTGTACCCAGCTGCGACCCCAATACCCCATAAGACGGCTTTGACCTTGTTTTTATGCAGCCGCTCGATCATAGATAAGATCCGGCTGTGCGGCTCCATTGGAAGGACCGCTATGTCCCGGCCCTCACAGGCTGATAAGAGCCCATCCATAAAACGGCCAAAGGCTTCCTCCGGCATTTCTTTAAATGCCTGGTAATCCGGATAATGCACCTTTACCATTTCTATTTCTGCGCATTCCTCCTCAGCTTGCTGCCCATAAGCCAATAAAACATCATATTTTTTATTTATTTGTTTGTATAACGGCATATTATAAGAGGATATAATACGCTGGAGTATCAAAACCTTTTTCATAAATCCATCCCTGCCCCTTATTAAAAGCCCACGGCCCACAGATGCCTAAACATGTCCATGTCCACAAAAGGCCTGTTTGCATCTACTGTACATGGCCCGCCGCCAACAGCTTGTCATAAAAATTTTTACCGATCCGGTATGGGTTCCTTTTATGGAAAACTGCCCGTTTGATCTTTTCCCAGTCCGTTTCTGTTTTTTCATACCGCAGCATAGAATCCAGATAGTCGTACACAAACTGGTACTGGCCCAGGTTTTGCCCAGCCCCTGCACAAAGCAGCTCCCGGCAGCCAGACAGTACCCGGCTGTTTAGTTCTTCCATCCTCCCAGTGGAGGCCGCACATTGGTATACGGTTTCATCGATGGATTCGGAAAAGACTTTTTCCAGTTTTTGCTCCAAACCTAGCGGGCACCGTTTCGCGGACAGGCTGCGGATTTCATTGGTCAAGTTATTTAGGCGCATAGCAGCAAATACATCCGACGCTTCCTGGCCTAACAGCCCCCAGGAGCGGAACAAGGCCGTGTATGCCTCATATAATTCATTGAACATACGGTGTTCATACCCAAAATAATTCCCTTTGGAAACATTCATCCCTTCCGCTTCATAAAGGAAATGGTCATAAACCGGTTCACGCAATACTACAGCTGACTTGACATCCGGTGCAATGGATAGGTTAAAAAATTGGTCTGCCCCATATACGTCGTTGCGGAACGGATGGGCTGCGGCAATCTGCCTACGGTATAAGTTTGCCTGGTTAAACGCCAGTTTGGACCGGTAAAAATACAGCCAATTTTCCCTTACCGCCTGTTCATCTGCATAATAGCGGTCTTCCTCCACCAGCCTGCCATAGCCGTAAATATCATATTTTAAAATACGCTGGCGGCTGTCACACAGGTGAGGCAATACCTTTGTCCACACCACATCCGGCTGGTAACGTTGTGCCCAGTGGCACAGCAGCGGCAGTGCCCCCTGCCTTAACGTATCGTCGGAATTTAGGATATAAATATACTTGCCGCGCGCAGCGGCTATGCCATGATTAAAGCTCGCATAAATCCACTGGTTTTTTTGGTGCAAAACGCTTACCCGGCTATCACTGGCAGCTATCTGGTCTGCCACTACAGGCGTGCGGTCTGTGGAACCGTCATCAATAATAATCAGCTCCAGCTGCGCAACCCCCTGGCCTAATACACTTTTTGCAGCAATCGGTAAATAAGTTTCATTATTATAAACCGGCATAATCACCGATATAAATGGTTCGGCTGCCACGGTCCCCCTCTTTCTTATAATAAATCCATAACATACTTATGTATCCTGTCCCCGCTTTTGCCATCCAAGGATATGCCAGACTGTTTTAGTATCTGCATCCTTGTTTCCTTCCCAAAATCATTGCCTGCCATGACCTGTGAAACAAATTGCTCCAGCGCCCCGTCTCCATCCATGCTTTTATCAAAATAATCCTGTACATTGATAAAAGAAACGCCGCGGTAATCAAAAGCAAAGTAATAGTTGTCCGCGGGCGGCGGCCCATCGGTCATCATGGCTACGGGCTTGCCGATGGCCTCATAGGAAAAGCAGACGGAACTGTAATCGCTGATCAGGCAGTTGGAGGCTGCTGCTGCCGGTATAAAATCGCCAGTTTTATCTAATATAAATTTGGGATGCCCTTTATATTTGGAAAGGAATGCCTGAAACCGGCTGTACTGGCCTGGGCGCATAGACTGCAGTGTTGCTTCCAAAAGCGGGTGTGGACGGTAGATAACAGCAGCATGATAGCGGTTGAGCAGCATATCCAGCAGCCCGCTATGAATATCCATCATTTTTTCCCATGCCAGGAACAGGCCAATGCTGCTGCATACCAGGAATACCGTATCCCCTGCCAGTTTTGCGCTCCATTCTTCCGGTATCTGCGCATCCTTGATATGGTTGATGGCATAATCCAGTTTCGGGCTTCCAAGCACTGCTATTTTACCTGGATGGTTGCCGTTTCCCGCCAGCAGCTGCTTATGTACGTTTGATTGTGCAATAATAAGGTCTGCATTCACCATCCCCGGCGACTGGCAAAAAACAGAGGCTGTTTCCATCGAGCTGTACACACCGGCTATGAAATATGATACATATACTAAAAGGCCGGTATATTTTTTCAGCTCCCCAGAATAAAATGCCGGGTGTACCGAAGTCACATAGTTGCAGTCATCATAAGGGTTGTGGATATAGATAGCATCCGGCTGGAGCAGCTCAAGGTGCAGGTTGCTGCAGTCGGTTAGCTCTACATAATCCGGCAGCAGGCTGCCTTCATAGTGCATCTGCCCAAAGGAACCGTCCGGGCTGCGGTCAAAATAAGGGACCGGTGCGACATAGGCGCTGCACCTTGGGTCTTCTTTTGCACTGCGCCATATGGATTCCATCGAATCCCACATGCTTGCTTTATAGGGCAGGAACAATATGGCATATTCGATCTTTGTTTCTTCTAGGATCACCTGTTTCAAATTTTCTATATCCTGTTTAAGCTGCGGCAGCAGTGCTGTAGGCTGCGCCAGGCTTTTCCCTGCTTCTGGATGCTGTGGGCCTTGCCCTGCTTCTGGCCGTTGTAGGGCTTGCCCTAAACCCTGTATGCCCCTTTTTGCTTTTTGTATGGCCGACTGGTATAAAGGCAGCCTTTCATGCGCCGCACTTTTCTCTGCCGCTTCCCCGATTACGTCAAATGCCCTACAGCACTCTCCCAATATTTCCTTCGCAGAAGCTGGATCCAGGTTTTTGCCCGGTACCATTTCTATGCCATGCCAAACGGTGGCAAGTACGTCTACCAGCTGTTTTTGTTCCATCCTGCGCAAATGCCATACCCCCTCCCCTTGTCGGCAAACTTGTTTTCTATACTGCAAACCGCCAGAATGTACAGTAATACAACTAAGAAAGCGCCTGGCTGGCGGTCTGCAGTCAGGTTATACTATAAATTTAACTGGTGTGCAGTATAAATGGCTCCCCGCTGGCCTATCTATTTTTATCAATCTTCCCCTTCCTGGCAAAACCTTGCCCGGATCGTTTCATATGCATCTTTCGACCTTTCAAATTCCTCTTTCTGCGCCCCGCTGGCCCATGAGAATCCATTGTGGTGTACCGTTACCGTATTGCAGGTCGTCCGGTAAGAATGGAACCCCGGTATCTGCGGGGACATAACATCCGATGGGAAGACCGATGCGCCTGCAACCATCTGGAATTTATTTTTTTGCATTAGGCCCAGTTCCTGGAATACGGGCGCCTCCCGTATCGTATTCGTCCGCAGGTCATACGACCCATCTTCTTTGAGAAATGAAAACCGGCCATATGCCTCTAATAGCTTTTGTACCGCTTTTTGCTGCTTTACTGCGCCAAAGCCCAGCCCGGTAGCTATCCTCCCATAAGTGCCCAGCCCAAAAAATGCTTCGTTATACAGCAAGCCATCTATATTTTTTATCACCTCTACATCCGTATCAAAGTAAATACCTCCATAGCGGTTTACAACATCCAGCCTGGCATAGTCTGTAACAAAGCTATATTTCCCGGAATTATATGCCTGTTCCATAAACTTATGCCTGGTTATATCGTAATTGTCCTCATTCCACTCTATGATCCTGTAATCTGGGCAGAACTTCTTCCAGCTTTGGATACACTGCTCCATTAGGCTGTTTTTTTTATTCCTGCCAAACCAAAAATAATGGATTGTTTTTGGGATCAGCGGCTGGCCCGCGTGCTTTAATGGTATCTTGTCCGGGTATTCCATATCATATTTCATAAACGGATAGATATAGCAGGGCAATCGGTCTAGTTCCCGGTATTGGTCCAGCTGCCCGATAATCGCTGCAAAATAATCGCTTGTAATTAGCAGCACGGTCTGGCTATCCGCCCGGCTTACAAACTGCCCTACCGAAAGGATTTCCCTAACCTGCCCATTTGGCAGGCAAAAATCCGTCCCATGCTTTTTCTTGTCATTATCCACCAGATAGGCAATCCGGTTTTCAAAATGGTATCCTTCAAATTCATTGCACAGGCTTAATGGCATTACATAAGCGCCAAAACACACGATTTTTTTATCCTGTGTCCTTTGTGCAAATTCATCTATCGTACAATGTTTTAATTTCATAGCCGGTGCTACCCTCTTGGTTTGTTTCCACTTTTTTCGCGGAACTGTTTTTATATCCCCTTTGCTTTCTGCTTCAATTTTTTTACAGCCGTCCGGCTGCTTGCAAAAATGCCCTTCTTTTATTTTATAATAAGGCATATTGGTTATCTGGCTTTGCAGATAATGCGGGACTGCCCGCTTCGCTCCCTGCTACCTCATGGGCTACACCATCCGGACAAAATCAGAATCGTGCAGCGGCATGTTCGCAGGGTCTTGGCATACCCAATGCGCAGGCAACGCCTGCCTTCTAATGCCGTTTGCTGTTTTTCTATGGCAGGTACAGCCTGCCGGTACTGCCAAAAGGCAGCCTAGCCGCTGCACGTCCCCTGCTTATCATAGGCACTTGCTTAGTCCTTGCGGTAAAACCCGGCCTGTGCTGGATTTATCTAAGAAGCCGCCTTTATGACTGGTATCTGATTGCCCCATCCCCCTGCCCCCGCTTTTTTGCATTCCGGGCCGTATTTACTTTCTCAGGTATCCCCAACCCGCATACGGCACAGGTAAAAATTCCGTCTTTTTTTGTGCCTGCTGCCCCGCAGGCGCTGCATTCGATGCTGATGCCTTTTCCGAATACTTCTATAGCTGTGATGGACTCTTTCCTGCACTTATACAAAAGCCTTCTGCGGATATAGCCGCGCTGCCAAAGCGACACGGCATAATTGACCTGTTTATTGCCGCCGCCAGCCTGCGGCTTTGGAAATTTCTGGATATAAATGGCCCCTGGCTTTTCTTCTTTGAGAAAGCGGTTTAATTCTTGGTTAATATAGCTGTGGAGCTGCCCTTCGTACCGCCGTTTCCTGGCATGGTACTTTTTACGCCCGCCACCCTGCCCCTGGCTGCGCTGGCGGGCTGCTAGCTGCATCCTTAGCCATTCGGTATAGGCAGACTGGTATTCCCCCAGCCGCTGCCCATAGCAATGCCCCTCATCGGTCGTCAGCATTGTATACATGCCCAGCGCCAAACCAACCTGGCTGGTATAGTCTGCATGGTGGCGGATATTGACTGCAACCGGGACGCGGATTTCCACATTCCCTTCCTGCGGATATAATTTCAAATATAGCTGCCGCGTATATGCATGGCTGTCTGTCAAAGGGATAAATACACGCCTGCGCTTTTCTTTTACAGATACATAGATCCCGTGGTCTCCATACCGGTAGGCCCGTTCAGAAAGGGAAAAGCCGGATGCACAGTTTGTATGCAGTTTTACATGATGCTTGCGTACCTGGCGGCATAGGTAGCGGCACAGCCTATCCGTATCTACCTCTGCTGCCAGCGCCCGGTACTGTGTTTGCACCCCTTTTTTGAGTTCTACAGTTTCCCCGTTTAACACCTGCGCAAAGGCATTGCTGACTTTTAACAGGAAACGCAGATAGTGCTTTTCTTGCGGTGAAAAGCCCCTGTTTTGTTCCAGCCGTTTGCCTACGGCCGACTTGGTCCGTGTCCACTGGCTTTTAATGTCGCCAAGCGCATCGAAAATAGACAGGTAAAAATAGACGGACGGCACCCCCAGGCGCTCCCGCAGCCCGCTCTTTGTCATTTCATTCTGCACGGTATAGCCGGGGTAGATTTTGGAAAGGCTTTTGATGCTGCCGTAGCGCTGGTACACATAATTTTTCACCGCCTGATAGCCGCGGGCCACTTCTAGCAGCCGTTCCATATCTTCCTGCGGTACAGGCTCCTGGTTCTGCTGGCATATGGTTTTCCATAGCTTGCCCTGTTCCAACGCCATCCCCCCTGCGTCCCTGTCAGACATGCGTGGAATCCGCATGGTGCGGGCTTTTTTAGTTGTCTCAAAAAGTGTACTTTTTGAGACAAAAATTTTTTTGAGCAAAATTACTAAAAAAATGGGGTTAACTTCCTTGACTTTTTGACGATATTATATTAGAATATAGCTCGGTTTGAAGAAAAAAAAGCAGTCTCAAAAAGTACACTTTTTGAGACTGCTTTTTTATAGGGAACAAACCGTATTCCAGGCGTATTTCATTTTGGAAATTTTTTTGTTTTTTCTAAATCTTATGTTATAATCATAAAAGCTCCAGATAGATAAAAAGCTCCATCCATAGAAAGGACCCCGACAATGACAAAAACTCAGATCGATCAAATACTTTTAGAACAACGCAGGTTTTTCCGTACCAAAACCCCATTTCCTGTCCGTTTCCGGCTACAGGCACTATACCGGCTTAAAAACACCATTTTAAAATATGAACCGGAAATCAACGGCGCACTCAAAAAAGACCTTGGAAAAAGCGCCTGCGAAAGCTATTTATGCGAAACAGGCATGGTTTTGCATGAGATCAGCTATATGCTCAAACATCTCCCGGAATTTGCCAAAGAAACCACCGTGTGGACACCAGCCGCACAGTTCCCGGCCCGCAGCTACCAAAAACCTGCCCCATATGGGACGGTACTGGTCATTAGCCCTTGGAACTATCCTTTCCTGCTGGCCATCGGGCCGCTTGTGGATGCGATTGCAGCCGGGAATACTGCGGTTGTAAAACCAAGCGCCTATTCCGCCCATACGAGCAGGGTAATACAAAAAATATTACAGGAGTGTTTCCCTTCCAAATATGTCTGTGTGGTTACTGGCGGCCGTGCGGAAAATGAATGCCTTTTGCTTGGGCATTTTGACTATATTTTCTTTACTGGAAGCCAGGCCGTCGGCAAGGAGGTTATGAAAAAAGCTGCACTGCACTTAACGCCCGTTACCCTGGAGCTTGGCGGAAAAAGCCCTTGTATTGTGGAAAAAAGCGCGGATTTAAAGCTGGCTGCCAGACGGATCGTATTTGGTAAATTTTTAAACTGCGGGCAGACCTGTGTGGCACCTGATTATATCTATTGCGACCGCAGGGTCAAAGGCCGCCTGGTCAAAGAACTCAAACACCAGATCCGCCGCCAGTATGGCAAAAACCCGCTGGACAACCCGGATTATGGAAAGATAATCAATGAAAAACATTTTAACCGTTTATGCGGGCTGATTGACCCTAAAAAGGTTGTTTTTGGAGGACGGGCCGGCCAGGGCAGCATGCAGATAGAACCGACCTTGCTGGATGAAGTGACGTTTGCGGATGCAGCGATGCAGGAAGAAATTTTTGGCCCGCTGCTTCCTATCCTTACTTACGATACCTTGGATGAGGCAATCCGCAATATTAATTTCCTGCCCCATCCGCTTGCTTTGTATATTTTTACCAGCGACAAAACTGCCGCCAGAAAAACCATTGCCCGCTGTGGGTTTGGCGGCGGATGCATTAACGATACAATAATCCACCTTGCTTCTACAGAGCTTGGGTTTGGCGGGTTTGGGGAAAGCGGTATGGGCGCATATCATGGAAAAGCTGGATTTGACACGTTTTCCCATTATAAAAGTATTGTGGATAAAAAAACTTGGCTGGACCTGCCGATGCGTTACCAGCCATATAAACAGGTATCGGATTTTTTGATACGCCGCTTTTTGCGTTAACAGATACTCATGGGCGATAAAGTTTAGCCCCTGGCTGCTGTGCCCCGTATGGTTTGCCTGGATTTTAAACCTAAAGAAAAATTTATAATTTATACAGAACCCTCTTTAGATCTGTTGTTTATTATGATGCCTAATATACAACAGACTAGGAGGTTTTTTCATATGTTAGGTTTTTTAATGGAATTTCTAAAGCATCCAAGATCGGTTGGCGCCGTACTGCCAAGCGGGGATGCCCTTGCTGAAAAGATGATGGAGCCAATCCGCTTTGGCGGCGCACGGTGTATCGTGGAATATGGCCCAGGAACAGGTTCTTTTACAAGGAAGCTTTTGAAATACAAAAAAGAAGGCACAAAGCTTATTTTGATAGAAAACAACCCTGCATTTTACAAGAAGCTGCTTCGGGAATTTGGCCCGTGCAAAAATGTTGAAGTTATTTTTGGAGACGCAGCAAATGTAAACCAGTATCTGCTGCAATATGGAGCCAAACATGCAGATTACATCGTTTCTGGCCTGCCATTTACTTCACTTCCGAAGGAGGCTTCCGAAAAAATATTGCGGGCAACAAAACGTGCAATTGGAACCAGGGGAAGGTTTATTACATTCCAGTACAGCTTGGTAAAACAGAAATTTTTTGAACAGTATTTCAAGCTGGCAGGCTGCCTTTTGGAACTGAAAAACCTGCCCCCTGCCTATGTTATGGTGATGAAGCAAAAAGCAGGCTGGAGGGATGGGGTATGACGGCTTTCTATTTTCTGTGCTGCCTGTTACGGCCAATCTGCCTGCCGGTGCCGGAAACATTGCTGGTATTGTGGGGAAGCGGGCAGGTCGGATTATTTCCGGCACTGGCTGTGGGCGTCTTAGGCTCTGTTGCCGGAATCGCCAGTATGTACCTGATTTCTTCTAAAATGTACGGCTGGATCGAAAGAAAACTGGACTGTGGGAACTATGTATACTGCAAACCGCCAGAATGTACAGTAATGTTAGCCAAGAAAGTGCCTGGCTGGCGGTCTGCAGTCAGGTTATACTGTAAATTTAACTGGTGTGCAGTAATAAATTGTTTCCGGGGATATATCGCACACTATAAGGCAAAAATCATAGCAATGCTTTTTATTATCCCTGTCTTTCCAGATATAATGATTTCGATAGGGGCTGCCGTAATAAAAATTAGCTTGCCAGAATTTTTAATCCTTGCTATAATGGCAAAAAGTGTTTCGATAGGGATGGTGGTATACGCAGGGGAAATCGCGGGCTTGCTTTCTTTAGAAAAATGGCAGGTAATACTAGCGGAACTATTATTCGTCCACATCGTTTCTTATATTTTTAAAGCATACAACCGGTGCAAGGAGTTGTAATACAGATGGAAGAAGGATACATCCTGATCGTAGACGATGACAAAGATATTCGAAACCTGCTCGGCATTTATCTTGGGGCTGTCCCTTCAAATTTGTATTACAGATTCGTGTATGGAAATAGATCTGGATGTAAATAAAATAGTACGCGCCTTCCAAAATCTGTTTGACAATGCCAAAAAATATGCAAAAGAAGGTTCCAACGTGATTATTGCCGGCGAAACTGCTGGGGATACCTTTATCGTCCAGATGAAAAATCAGATAAAGGGGCATGATTTTTTACAAGAAGACAAATGAACGCTTTTACCGGGGTGATGCATCTCGCAGTGATACGCGCAGCTGCGGACTTGGTTTGGCAATTGTCAAAAGGATCGTGGAACTTCATAAAGGGGGAATTACAGCAACTATCAAAGACGGTTGGTTGATCTTTCAAATATGGTTTCCGTGTAATCAATCACTGTGATGGACAAAGGCTTACAATTGGCGGATTTTATCATTGTTTGTTCCAATGGTCATCCGCGCATTGACAGTTACTGTTCTATTTTGCTCCCCTTTACTTGTTACGGAATCGCAGGCGGGTCGTGTTCCAGCCCTGCACGCATTTTTTCCAGTGCCCGCTTTTCAATCCGGCTGACATAAGACCGTGAGATCCCAAGCTTGCCTGCTATCTGCTTTTGCGTCACAGGCTGGTCGTCCTTCAGCCCATAACGGAGGATAATAATCTCTTGTTCCCTATCCGTTAAAAGCTCTGGCAGAAGCTTTTGGAGCCGGCTTATTTTCCCATTTTTATCCATACGTTCCACAACATCCGGCTCTTCACTTTCGATAATGTCTATAAAATTAATCTGGTTGCCTTCTTTATCTGTCCCGATCGGCTCATAAATAGATACTTCCCTAGACACTTTGCGCCGGCTGCGCAGATGCATCAAAAGCTCATTGTCAATACACCTTGCAGCATAGGTTGACAATCGAGAGCCTTTTTCGGGATGGAAGGTCATAACCGCCTTAATTAAACCAATGGTTCCGATGGAAATCATTTCTTCCATATCTTCGTCTGTATTCTGGTACTTTTTTACAATATGCGCTACTAGGCGCATGTTCCGTATAATTAATGTATTTCTGGCCTCAAGGCTTCCTCCCTGCATTTCTTCCAAAACTTTTTTCTCCTCCTGTATTCCCAAAGGCGGTAAAAAAGTCTTCAAAACCCGCACCTCAAAGCCGCTTTCTTATATTGTATGTATCCGTATACCGCTTCGTGCCTTTCCAATTTTCAGATTTTAGTGTAAAATAAGCGTATGGAGCGAATACTTACTTATCACATCGGCAAAGAGAATGCCGGCTGGACGATATTAAAATTTTTGAAAGAAAACCATTTTTCACACAGTGTGATCGTACAATTGAAAAAAACAAACAAGGGCATCCTGGTCAACGGCGAGTGGGCCTATGTGAACCAGATCTTGCAGGAACATGACCAGCTGACGGCCCAGCTTTTGGAACCTGGCGAAAATACTGGTATCTTGGCGGTAGACCTCCCCATATCTGTCCTATATGAAGATGAAGACCTGCTGGTAGTAAACAAGCCTGCTGGTATGCCGGTACACCCTTCGATGGGGCATTACAACGATACGCTTGCAAACGCCGTCCGTTTCCATGCAAAACAGGCAGGCGAAGCATACCCGTTCCGCTGCATCAACCGGTTGGACCGCGATACAAGCGGGCTTGCAATCGTTGCAAAAAACGCCTATAGTGCCTGCCTGCTATACCGGCAGATGGCAGGGCGCAACATCCACCGGACGTATTATGCGATCGTGCAGGGGGAAACACCTAGAAGCGGTACGGTTAATGCACCGATTGCACGCAAAGGGCATACGGTTATAGAACGTACGGTAGACGCGGTGTCCGGGGAACCTGCCATTACCCACTATGAGCGGCTTTTTCGCAGGGATGGGCTTTCCTTTTTGCGGCTCACACTGGAAACTGGGCGCACGCACCAAATCCGGGTGCATATGAGCTATATCGGGTATCCGCTTATTGGGGATTTCCTTTATAATCCAGGCGATACTTGTATGGGGCGCCAGGCCCTGCATGCTGGGGGGCTTGTATTTATGCATCCGGTTACGATGGAGGCGATGCGGTTTACGGCGCCGCTTCCGGAGGATATGCGGGGGTTTTTTGATGTGGGCGTTTTGGACAATTAGGATAGGGATGTGGGGGGGGGGAGATGGATGTGCGGACGCTGGAAGATGGGGCGGGGGGGGGGGGGG
>CAMUML010000022.1 GCA_947089855.1 uncultured Eubacterium sp. | reverse complement strand
ATAATTTGTTAAAATAATAATCTATTCAGTTTTTAACGGATAATTCAGTATTATCTATTATTTTTATTAAATTAAAACTGCAATTCAACAAAATATTAATTAAGTAGTACATTAATTATCAAACAAATTTCAAAGCTGCTGCACCATATCACATGTGCAGCAGACAACTAGACTTAAAAATGGAAATCCTTCCTAGGATGTTTCGTTGCAAGAATATCCCTTTGTTTGGACATAGCAACATGGGTATATATTTGGGTAATGTTTATAGAGCTGTGCCCAAGCATTTCCTGGATGTAACGGATGTCCACATCCGCTTCCAGCAGGCTTGTAGCGAAAGTATGGCGGAACATATGCGGCGTAATATGCATTTCTATAGCCGCAATTGCAGTGTACTTATTGATCATCCTGCGTACAGATTGGTCAGATAATGCACGGTTGGCCCGGCTTGCGAAGAAATGCCCGCAAGATTGTATTTCATCCAGGAAAGCATTTCTATATTCTGTAAGGATATAGATAACATCCTCACTTCCAATCTGTATTTTACGTTCTTTGGCCCCTTTTCCGAAAATCAGTATGCTTTTATCGGTTAGGTTTACGTCACCAGCTTTTAATGAGCAGAGTTCAGAAATCCTCATACCAGTGGAAAAGAGCAGTTCCGTAACTGCAATATCCCTTAGAGATGTTTTCTTTTGATGGGCTGTTTTGGCTTGTGCGTGCTGCTTATAAACAGTGGCCAGAAATTTTTCTACCGTATGGAGCGGTATTGTCTTTGGCAGTGTAGCTGCTTCACGGAATTTTACATGTATTTTGCAAAAAGGGTTCCAGCCAATCAAATCTTTGTATTCTAAATAGTGGAAAAAGGCCTTTACGGAAGCGATTTTTCGTTTTACAGTTTTGGGCTTATAATTTAGATGCAGGCTGCCAATATAATCTTCCAGCATACCAGGCGTTATTTTAGAAATATCCGTACCTGCTATTTTTGAATGGAACTGCATCAGGTCAATCTGGTATGCTTTTAATGTTTTTTCATCCAGCAGTTTTTGCCCCTTACAATATTTTAAGTAGTTAGTAATATGCGTCTGTGTGTTCATCATGTGTGATCCTCCTCATTTGTATTTTTGGGTTTTATCCTCCGCAGATTCACTGAAAATTAAATTTGCTGTTGTGGTTTGATAATATACAGCTATTGCGGGATTTTCATTATATCGTATATGGATGATAAATAGGAAATGCAGGGAGGAGTTTTGTATTAGTGTAAAAGTAGTGGTAAAAAATACTTTTGGAAAATAGATTTGGGTGTTGGGATTTAGCCTTGCATTCTCTGTGGGGGCAGTATAGAATGATGGTAATGGAAGTGTTTTTGGGAAACAGGGAGGGCGCAATGGCAAGGCGGGTGGCAATTGGGATAACCGATTTTAGCAAATTAATAGAAAATAATTACTTTTATGTCGATAAAACGGAATTTATAAAAGAATGGTGGGAAAATGGCGATGAAGTTACCTTGATTACCCGACCAAGGCGGTTTGGCAAAACGCTTTTTATGAGTATGGTGGAGCATTTTTTTTCTGTAAAGTATGCGGGCCGCAGCGATCTATTTTATAGCTTGTCTATTTGGGCAGAAGAAACGTACAGGGAAATGCAGGGTACGTATCCGGTAATTTTTTTAAGCTTTGCCGATATTAAGGAGGTTTGTTTTGCTGATGCCAGGAAAAAGATATGCCAGACGCTTTTAGATTTATATGTTGACAATAAATTCCTGATAAGGGAAGGGTTCCTCGAAGAAGAGGATGTTATGTTTTTTAAAAGGGTTTCGCGGGATATGGACAATATTGATGCATCGCGGGCAATTTATTATTTGTCAAAATTCCTGTCGCAATATTACGGTAAAAAGGCAGTTATTTTATTGGACGAATACGATACGCCTATGCAGGAGGCTTATATCAATGGATATTGGGACGAACTTGCTGGTTTTATGCGTTTGATATTTGGCAGTGCTTTGAAAGACAATCCATATTTGGAACGTGGGGTTATGACTGGTATTACACGTATCAGTAAGGAATCGCTTTTTTCTGGACTGAATAATTTAAAGGTGGTTTCGGCTACATCGAAAAAATACGCGGCAGCGTTTGGATTTACTGAGGATGAAGTGATCCATGCCTTGGAAGAGTTTGGGCTGAAAGATAGGGAAGATGAGGTACGGTATTGGTATGATGGCTACCGGTTTGGGGGTTGCGGGAGTATTTATAATCCATGGTCAATTATAAATTTTTTAGATGAGAAAGAGCTTTTGGCTTATTGGTCAAATACCAGTTCCAACAAGCTGGTAGGCGACTTGATACGGAATGGGGCGGTTGAGGTAAAGCAGGCAGTTGAGGATTTGTTGAATGGAAAATCAATCCATGCAGCTATTAACGAAGATGTAGTGTTTGACCAGCTGGATCGTGATGAAGATGCTATTTGGGGCCTGCTTTTGGCAAGCGGGTATTTAAAAGTCGACCATTACCAATTAGGCTGGGATAATATACCGGAATATACGCTTTCATTAGTGAATCTAGAAGCGCAGCAGGTGTTTGCAGCTATGGCAAAGGGATGGTTTTCAAAAGAGAAGAAAAACTATAATAATTTTGTGGAGGCTTTGCTGGCAGGTGACGTGGAGGGGATGAATCTTTATATGAATAAAGTTGCATTGCATACGTTCAGTAGTTTTGATACTGGGAGGCATCCTTCTTGCGAAGCGGAGCCGGAACGTTTTTATCATGGATTTGTGCTGGGGTTAATTGTTGAGCTGAAAGGCAGGTATGTAGTTACGTCGAATAGGGAAAGCGGCCTGGGAAGGTATGACGTACTTTTGGAGCCGTTAAAAGCTGGGGATGATGGGATGATCCTGGAATTTAAGGTTTATGACGATAAAACAGAACGGGGGGGGCTGGAAGCTACTGTGGATGCAGCCATCCAGCAGATCCTTAGTAAGAAGTATGCTGCTTCTTTGGAAGCAAAAGGTATCAGCAGGGATAAGATACGGGTGTATGGTTTTGCATTTAAAGGGAAGCGGGTATTGATTGGTGGAGGGAATATAATAGGTGTGAAATCTTTATATAACCGCTGGAAACAAGACGGTACGGACCATCATAAAATTCACTGTTATTTTGCAAATCATCAACACCGAAAATAAAGCGTTTTATTATATGAGTTTTGTGCATTATTTATAATGTAAAGCCCTTGAAATGGATTTAAAAATAATGTATAATATAAATGGGTATATTGGAGGTGATGAAAATGTTTGTGTATAAATTTGATGTGTTGGAAAATCTGAAAGAGTGCGGATATAATACAACAAGACTGCGGAAAGAAAAGCTGTTAGGAGAAAACGCAATACAGTCTTTGCGGCATGGGGAAATGGTAGGAATCATTGCCCTTGAAAAAATCTGCAGGCTGTTAGACATGCAACCCGGAAACATTATAAAATATGTCAGCGATGATTAAAATAGAGAAACTTTAAAAATAATGTAAAAACCTATTGAGAGTACATTGAAAGTGGTGTATTATATAATTGTCCAAAGGGAACAGCGGGCAATAACCCGGAAGGGAGATTGGAGCATACATGAACGAAATGAACATGCAGGAAAATGCACGATTGGTTTTGGGTTTGAGGTCCGCAGGATGGAGCGAGAAGAAAATCAATGATTTTATCCTCTACATTGAGACAGGCGAGGAACAGTACAAGCCGGATCTGGACAAGCAGAACAAAGGGGCTGAATAAACAGCCCCAACGGAACACAGAGCAGGGGATTCCATTATACCAAAGCAGAGGTGGCTTATGATTGGTTACTTCCTATGCAGCCTAATACAAAGATGCTATGATCATAAAAAATAAATGAATAGGTGGTGGTTTCAGATTTAACGTTGACTACTCCTGGCTCATATGGTACACTTTGGACAATTGGAGCAAAAAAAATATGCCTGAAGTGAAAGAAGATCAAGAAGGAAGTATATGAACTATTATAAGAGAGCGCTGGAACTCAGGGAGGAGACCGTCGCAAACCGGCGCTGGTTTCACACCAATGCGGAGGTGGGCCTGCATATGCCCAAGGCGCAGACCTATGTTATGGAACGCCTGGCGAAGTGTGGACTGACGCCGCAGGCTTGCGGAGAGGGCGTTACCGCCACCCTGGGCAAAGGAGGGAAAACGCTGCTGCTCCGGGCGGATATGGATGCACTGCCCATGGCAGAGGAGAGCGGCGAACCTTTCGCATGCCCCACTGGTACAGAGGCCCACGCCTGCGGCCACGACTTCCATGCGGCCATGCTGCTTACCGCCGCCAAAATGCTCAAGGAGCATGAGAATGAACTGACGGGTACTGTCAAATTCATGTTCCAGCCCGCCGAGGAGACCTTCGAGGGCGCAAAAAACATGATTGAGCACGGCATTTTGGAGGGCGTGGACGCAGCCTTGGCGTTTCATGTGGGATCAGGCCGCATGCCCTTAGGACTCTTCATGTATAACAGCGGCGGGACCATGATGTATTCTGTGGACGGCTTCCGGATCACGGTAAGAGGCCGGGGGTCCCACGGCGCATATCCCCAGAACGCTATTGATCCTATCAACATCGGCGTCCACATCTATCTGGCCCTGGAGGCTCTGATTGCCCGGGAAGTGGATCCAGGAAAGTCCTGCGTGATAACCGTCGGGAATTTTTCAGCCGGTTCCGCAGCCAACATCATCCCGGATACCGCTGTGCTGCAGGGTACCATCCGCTCTAATGACAAGGCCAGCCGGGAGCTGCTCGTGCGCCGGATGAAAGAGGCCTCTGCGAAGACAGCCGAAGTTTACGGCGGCTCGGTGGAGGTGGAGATGATTTCTGAGGTACCGCCTATGATCTGCGACGCCAAACTCACTGATGAGATGGTGGGCTATATGAAAGAGCAGGACATCCCCGGCTTGACGCCCATTCCTGGCATCTCCGCCAGCGCTTCGGAGGATTTTGCCTCTGTGGCGGAGCGGGTCCCGACCGCTTATATGTATCTCTCCGCAGGGTACATGGATGAGCGCGGAGACGCGCCCGCCCATAACCCCAAGGTTCGGTTTAATGAGGACGTCTGTCCCATTGGAGCCGGGAGTCTGGCCCACTGCGCGGTGAGGTGGCTGGAGAGCCATTCGTAAAAATATCAAACGTGGTATCCGAAGATGCAGGATGCCGGATAAACCCGAAAAGGCCCGGCAACAGGGTAAAACCCCGGTAGCCTCCGGCTTGTTGTAAGCCGGTCGTATACAAATTTAGTTTTTTGAAAAGGTTTCCTCTATGCAGGATGTATTTATCCTCTTGCTGCTGCCTGTCACCATCCTGTGCAATTGGCTCATGTTCAAGGGGAACTGGGTCACTGTGGAGAAGAACCTTGACCATGTTCCAGAAGAACTCTAAAAATAGTAAGGAATAGGAGGAAGGTATCTATGGCATACAATCATCTGTTTTCACCCATAAAAATCGGCGGTGTGGAGATTCCTAACAGGGTCGCACTGATGCCGATGGGCGTGCTCTCCGCCCGTATGATGAACCACGACGCCTCGTACACCAAGGATGGCGCTGATTATTATATTGAGCGGGCAAAGGGCGGTACCGGGCTAATCATCACCGGGATTGCTCCCATTCCGCCGGGCGAGTTTCTGCCCTCCATCGTAAACGATCCCGCCACATACACCAAGAACATGAAGTATTTGGCAGACGGCGTACACAAGTATGGCTCGAAAGTATTCGTCATGATCTCAGCTATGTCGGGAAGATCTGGTACGCCAGGAGGACCGGCGGCTTCTGTCCTCCCGAATGTGTGGGATCCAAGGGAAGTGCAGAGGGAGATGTCCAGGGCGGAGATCCATCAGTACGTGGAGTGGTTCGCTGTCGGGGCGAAGGCTGCTCAGGATGCCGGGATTGACGGTATCGAAGTTCATGCGGTCCATGAAGGGTATCTGCTGGATCAGTTCGCCATTTCCTCCTTCAACAAGCGTTCGGATGAATACGGCGGCTCGCTGGAGAACCGGCTGCGCTTTGCTACTGAGATCGTGCAGGCTATCAAGGCGAAGTGCGGGAAGGAGTTCCCCGTTTCGCTGCGCTACTCGGTTAAGAGCTACACGAAGGCGTTCAACCGGGGAGCCGTTCCGGGAGAGGAGTTTGAAGAGTTCGGGCGGGACTACGAGGAGAGCAAGAAAGCCGCCAGGTTGTTGCAGGATGCTGGCTACGATATGCTGGACTGCGACAATGGAACCTACGACGCATGGTACTGGCCTCATCCGCCGGTGTATATGCCAAAGGCGCTTAACCTGGAGGACGTCGCTCTCATTAAGAAGGAAGTGGATATCCCCGTTATTTGCGCAGGACGCTTTGACGATCCCGCTCTGGCGGATCGGTCTATTGCAGAGGGTAAGATCGACATGATGGGCATGGGCCGCCCCCAACTGGCGGATCCGGACATCGTGAACAAATTCAGGGAAAACAAACTCGACGATATACGTCCCTGTATCGCCTGCCACTTCGGATGTCTCGCCCGCATCACCCAGTTCGACTTTGAGAAAATGGCACTGAAGGATATTTCCTGTGCTCTGAACCCACGGTGTGGTATGGAAAACCACTACAATATCACCAAAGCCGATACGAAAAAGAAAATCGCCGTCGTTGGCGGTGGAATTGCAGGAATGGAGGCGGCAAGAGTCTGCGCCCTGCGGGGCCATGACGTCGATCTTTACGAAAAAAGCGATGTGCTGGGCGGAATTTTCATTGCGGCCGCAGCCTTTGACTTCAAGGACGACGACCGTAGACTGATCGAGTGGTACCGCAAGCAGATGAAGGACACAGGCGTACACGTACTGTTGAACACAGAATTCAAGCCGGAAAACAGGGACGGGTACGAAGATATCCTCGTTGCTACAGGAGCGACGGAGAGGAAGCTGCCCACGCCCGGCTTCGATCAGCCGTCTGTGCGCTATGCTGTGGATGTGTTGCGCAACCAGAACGTCCAGGATCAGAATGTCGTCATCGTTGGCGGTGGGCTGACCGGGTGCGAATTGGCATACGACTTGGCGAGGAAGAACAAAAAGGTGACCCTTGTAGAAACTTGTCCGACCATCTTGAATGTTGAAGGACTATCTGCGGCGAATTATAACTGCCTGCTGGATCTGATGGACTACTACAAAGTCGATATCCGTAAGAACTCCAAAGTTCTGAAATACGAGGATGGAAAAGCCTATATCGAGACTACCACGTATAACGAGCCTAATATCCGAGGCAGGGCCTTGGAGCAGAGCTTGCAGGGAATCCACAGAACAGTAGATGCCGTAGAGGCGGACACCGTGATTGTTTCCGTCGGCTATGCCTCCAACCAGGAGCTGTACAATGCAATCAAGGGTGACCATGTCCACCTGCTTGGTGATGCTGAACGTCCGTCGAACCTGATGGGGTGCATTTGGTCCGCATATACGATGTGCCTGGATATCTAACGTGTCCTGTGTGTCAGGGGAGCGATAAGGAAGAAGCCAATCCCCTAGCCGTAAACGAGCAAGCCCTTTGGTGCCGACCGGGATCGTCTGGCTCTGGACAGCAGCAATTTTATCATCCTGAGTAAGTTTTGAGACTCGCCCTATTACATATTGGCGGCGGCTCGTTTGAGGCAAAACGGCATGCAGCGGAATAGGTGCAGGTTGGGAAAAGTATATATCCACCGTAGTTCGTCCGTTCTGCTGGTAAACTGGATCGGTCGAAACAGGAGCGTCCTGGATAACCAGGGCGCTCTTTGTTTCCTTTATAGGAAATTGTGTCTTTTGGAATGGCGCGGTTAAGTTTTTGGCTAGGCTGGTTTAGGTGCGCACCGGTATAGGGATATATTTCCCGGAAAGATGATGGTATATATATTGTCAATGGCGATATAGGAAGGACGGCAAGGTTCATAGACGATGGCAGTGATCAGGATAAAGAAAGGGCAGCAGATCTGTTTGCCAGGAATATGCTTTTATCTGCGGAAAGTTACGATGCATTTATTGAAGAGGGCGACTTTTCTATTGAAATGATTAAGAAATATGCAAAATCACAGAATGTTATGCCTTACATTGTGATAGGAAGGCTGCAAAAAGAGGGTTATCTGGATTATAGAATGCATTGCAATTACAAAATACGTTATAAATGGAAGGATTAGGAAAAAAGAGCCTGCAAGCACAGGCAGAAAGGCAGCGGATTTGTTTTTTGGATAAGGCAGTATTAGGAAGTAAGTTTAGGAAAAAGAAAAGCCCCGGTTCCCCTCAAGATTGAGGGGGTCAGGGGAATTGATGCGGGCTATGCCCGTTTTGTTTCACTTCATATTCGCATGATAGGAAGTTGGTAAAATTATGCGGATTATTTTATTATTTATTAAAACAATATAATTTCCTATAGATAACATTTTCTATCATTTTGTTATCTGAAAAATATTCTATATCAATCGGACGTTTTTTGCAAGCCTAAAGAAAAAATTGTCTATTTTTCCAATATTTGTATTCTATTTATACATTTTAGTATCTTTTTTTGTATAAAATCTACAAAATTTTCAAAAACACAAATAATACAAAACAATCCCGTAATTGGAAGCAAAAGTGGGAAAATGCACCAAAACACATGTGCCAGTTTTTGGCTCTATTTTGTACAAACCCTTATAAATCAAGGCATCCGGGGCTTTTTTATGGTGCGTTTGGCCATAACAATATGATAGAAAATGTTATGCAAGATAGATAGTAGTTGTATAGGCCGGCAGTAAAATACTGCTATTCATGCAGTTTTGCAGTAAGGGCTGCCCTGAAAGAAATGATATAGCGTATGGCCACAAGAGGTATAGGGGATGGATAAGGGTATGCGGGAATTGGATTATAGCAAGATTGGGATGCGGATACGCCAGGTCAGGAAGGCCAAGGGATGGTCGCAGGAGGAGCTGGCAAAAAAGTGCGGGATCAGTATGTCTTTTTTAGGACATATTGAACGTGGAAGCAGGGTTATGAGTATGGAAACGTTTGCGGGTATCTGCAGTGCGCTGGATGTTGGGGCTGATGAACTGCTTTGGGGCGAAGCAGGCCAGTCTGCGGCTGTACTGGATATGTGGGGAAGTGCAGGAAAAGGCGCGGGCAAAAGGCGGTGCAGGGCAGATGGGGAACAGGCTGACAGTTATGCGATGTATGTACGTATTATGAAGTCAGTGGCTGAGATTTTAAATGAAGCATAGTGCAGGTAGCTGGCTACATACTGGCTGCCAGGCTGGATGAAAGGATAGAAATCGGGATGGATAAGCAGTACCCTTGGAAGAGGACGCAAGAATTAGAGGTTGACCTGACGGATTTGATGCGCAAGCTGTGCGGGAAATGGAAGCAGGCGGCTGCCTGTGCGTTGGCCTGCGCTGTGGCATTAGGCGGATGTGGATGGCTAAAGGCTGCAGGCAGCAAGGAGGCGGAAAGGCTGGATAGTCAAGAAGGGCTGGAGTTGACGGTGGAAGAAGAACGGGCTGTTTTGGATGCTGTGCAGCTTGCAAAGGAGAACAGCAGCTTGGAAGCGTATTTGGACCATTCGGTATTGATGCAGGTGGATGCGTATCATAAAGAGAAGTTTTTAATGCTTTATAGTATTGACCATGCGAAACGGCAGGAGCTTCCCAAAATTACGGAAAGCTATCTGAATTTTATAGGAAATGGCGGGGCAGCTGCTGATTTGAAAAAAGCTGGCGGAAGTTGGGCGAAAGTGGATCGAAGCTATTTGGCCGAGCTGATAACGGCATACCAGAAAACATATAGTTCCCCTTATCAAGTGGTTGTGGATGGCCCGGCAGACAGCAGCCTGCTTTCGGAGTCCCTGTTTTACGTAGAAGTGACGGGGAAAGATGCGGAATCTGCACAGCAGATGTCGCTGGATATGCAAAAGGTGCTGGAGGGGTATTCAGCGAAGGTCAAAAAGCAGGCAGGCAGCCATAAGCTGGCTTTGGTAAGCTGTGTGGAAAGTGTGGCAATCGACAGCGGTTTGCAGGCACAACAGCATGATAAGAAGGCGCAGCTTTCTGCAAACCAGGCAAACTTGGAAGCAATGACTGGAGCTTTTACCAAAGCCCAGATGGTTCAGTATAGGGACGCGGCCGACGTGGAAGCGAAAGAAGAGGAAACGGAGGATATAGGGGGCTCTGCAGGATTTGGGACGGTTATAAAATACATGGTTTTGGGGTTTGCGGCAGGTATTTTTTTATACGGCGGTATGTTTGTATGCAGGTACCTTTTTAGTGATTTGGTAAAAAGTGCGGAGGAAATGAAGCGGCTGTATGTTTTTCCGTTTTACGGGGATATCCCGATGCAAGGCTGCGGGGCAAAAGGCAGTGCAAAGAAAAGCGGAAAAAGGATGCCGGCGGTTCAGCAGGGGCAGCTGTTAATGCGTATCCGGCTGTTTTGCAAGGCACATGGGATAACATCGTTTTACGCAGTGTCTGATTTTTCTTTTGAAGGGCAGGAGAAAAAGTGCCTGGAATCCATTGCGGAGCAGCTAAAAGGCAGTGGGGTGGATATGGCAATTGTTGAAAATATGGGGATGGATACTGCGATGTGGGACGGGCTGGTGGAAACTGGCAATGTGCTGGTGGTGTGCCGGTTTGGTACAACAACGCACCGGATGGTGGATGATGCTATGGGCTTTTATTTGGAAAGCGGCATATCTGTAATGGGTGCTGCGGCATTTTCGGATGGGCGGTGTTAGATATAAAGTGGCAGGCATTTGGTATGGGCAAGAATTGGCAGGGAAGGACTATGGGGCTGGTAAAGACGCTGCTGGAACGTTTTTTTGGCGTAAATCCACTGCAAATTGTGTTACACATTTGACAGAAAGTATTTTTCAAACATGTGCTAGGAAACGTAAGCGGGCGGTAGATGACGGGGCCCGTAAGGCTGTTATCCGGGCGAAAACAGAGGCGGACGGGCGCAGGGCTTGTGTACCGGAAACAGATACGTTGGTTACAGTTATTACGGTTTGCCGCAATAGCCGCGATGTGATTGGCAAGACAATGGATTCTGTTTTAAACCAAACGGCTGATTGTTTTGAATACCTGGTTGTGGATGGGGCATCTGCGGATGGGACGGTGGATGTTGCAAAAGCGTATAAGGGTTTGTTCCAAGCCCGTGGGATCAAGTATACGGTCTGTTCGGAGCCGGACCAGGGGATTTATGATGCTATGAATAAAGGGATACAGCTGGCCTGTGGGAAAATTATTGGTTTTATCAATGCTGGAGATTGGTATGAAAAAGATGCGGTTGAAGCGGTGGCTAAGGAGTATGTGCGCAGGCCGTTTGACTACTTTTATGCAGATGTGCGTTTGGTCCATGCGGATGGGCATGTGGCTGTGAAGCATTCGCGTGCCGGGTATTTTCCGACAAGCCGCCATTGGAACCATCCGGCTAGTTTTGTGTACAAGGGGCTTTATCAGGAACTTGGAGGTTTTCTGTGCGAGGGGATCCATGACGATTTTGAGTTTTTTTTGCGTGTGAAAAAGGCAAGGAAAAATATAAGGGTGGTAAACCGGGTATTAGCAAACTTTTCGATGGGCGGCATTAGCAACAAAAAGGATGTTACGATGTGCTTTCGGCGGATAAGGGACCGGTACCGGGCATACAAGAGGAATGGGTACAGCCCGTTTTACTTGCTGGAATGCATTGCAATGGAGGCAGCGAAGTTGCTTTTGGGGTGACCCTTGTGTAAGGAAGGCTGCGGGATGGATGGTAGGGTTTGTTATGGGATTTGATAGGAAGATGGTTCTAAAGGTTATACGGAAATCTAATATGCGGTTTTTGATTAGTAAATGTATTAGGAATTGCTTTAACCCTGCTACGGTAAGGGGGAGCAGGATCAGCAAAACTGCGTCGGTCTGGGATGGGTGTACAGTTGTAGATACTACGGTTGGAAGGTATACCTATATCAGTAGCCATACGGTGGTTACGCAGTGTAAGATTGGCGCTTTTTGTTCGATTGCTTCTTACTGCAATATTGGCAGTGCGGGGCATCCGTTGGCATTTGCCTCGACATCGCCGGTTTTTTTGAATGGGAGGAATCCATTGCATAAGCATTTTGCAAAACAGGAGTTTTGTCCATATAAAAGGACTGTTATAGGAAATGATGTATGGATTGGGGCCCATTCTGTGGTTAAGGCGGGCATCCAGATTGGGGATGGGGCGGTGGTCGGCGCTGGCTCTGTGGTTACCAAAGATATTGGGCCATATGAAATATGGGGGGGGGTTCCGGCACGTTTGATCCGTAAACGGTTTGACGATGCTACCATAAAAAAGCTGGAACATTCGCGTTGGTGGGAACTTCATGGAAAAAACCTTGGCAGTATTGGCAGGTATATAGCCGACGCCCCTGTTTTCATAGAAAAGGCGGAGGCTGTGCGTGCCAAAGGGCAGTGAGGGCTTTGGAGGGTACTTATGGGAAAATTTGATGCGCTTTTTGCATTTGACCGTGCTGTGATCGATCTGGCGTCGGTTGCGGTAAAAGTAAAAAGGCTGCCGTTTTATTTGGAACATAAAAATGTGATCGCAGGGAATGCGGAAATGAAGCGGCATAAAAAGAGCGAGGTTTGTTATATCCTTGGCCTTGGGCCGTCATTAAAGGATGTAGATTTTAGCAAAATAAATGGGGATACCATTGCGGTCAATGGTTTTTACCGGTTTAAAAATGCTGGGGAGGCCAGCCCTACTTATTATTGCATAATTGATGATACGGATTATAAAAACCCGGATGGCAGGTTGATCCGCGATGCAGCGGATGCATTTCCAGATGCTGTCTTTTTATTGAATGGGAAATATTATGCACAGGCGGAACGAAGGATCAGCAAAGAGATAACTAGGTATTATGCGTTTATGTGGGAAGGGTATTTTGATCCGAAAAAGAGGATAGATTTTTGCAAAAACCTTCCAATTATGGGGAATGTAGTTTGCTTTGCGATTATGGCGGCACTTTATATAGGGTATCAAAAAATAATACTGTTGGGGTGTGATTTTAATTCCTTTACGTTCCGGACAGATAAACATTGCTATCAGGATAGCCCTGCGCAAAAGGAGATTTCATTTGCAAATGAATTGTTTTGCTATTCTTTTTGTGCGGATGCGCATAGGAGGCTATACCAGTACGCAAAGAGGGAAAAGGTTAAAATCTGGAATGCCACAAAGGGGAGCCTGATCGATGCTTATCCGTATAGTGAGAAGCAGATCCAATATTATTTAAAACGGGCATAAACACAGTTGCGCAAAAAGCAGGTTGGATGTTTGAGGAGAAAAAGCCATGCTTAACAATAAAACAATTTTAGTTACGGGCGGTACCGGGTCTTTCGGGCACCATTTTGTAGCGTTTGCCTTAAGGCATTATCGGCCGAAGAAAATCATTATCTATAGCCGCGATGAATATAAACAGTTTTTAATGAAAAACCAATACCGAAAATTTGAAGGTATCCTGCGTTTTTTTATCGGGGATGTCAGGGATGAAGACAGGTTGCGGATGGCGATGCGCGGGGTGGATTATGCCATTCATGCCGCTGCTTTAAAACAAGTGCCTGCTTGTGAATACAATCCAAACGAAGCAATTAAAACAAATGTAAATGGGGCAATGAATGTGATCAATGCGTCGCTTGCAGCTGGGGTAAAGAAAGTTGTGGCATTAAGTACCGATAAAGCAGTCAATCCCATCAACCTTTATGGAGGTACAAAGCTTGTTTCGGATAAATTGTTTTGTGCGGCGAATTCTTATGGGGGCGCAGATGGAACAAGGTTTGCGGTTGTACGTTATGGCAATGTGGCAGGCAGCAGGGGAAGTGTTATCCCGTTTTTTCAGGATATTATTGATAAAGGGGGCAGCAAGCTGCCAATTACGGATCATAGGATGACACGTTTTTGGATTAGTTTGGAGCAGGGTGTCGAACTGGTTATTAAGGCTTTCGAAGAGTCGCGCGGAGGGGAGACCTTTATTTCCAAAATACCTTCTTTTAAGGTGACGGATCTGGCGGAGGCAATGATGCCGGGGTGTGAAAAACCGGAGGTTGGCATCCGCGAGGGGGAAAAGCTGCATGAGGTTATGGTAACTAGGGAAGATTCCCTTCATACGTATGAATATGAAAAACATTATATTATATATCCACACTATGACTGGTGGGGTGAAAACAATATCGTTCCGGGAGGAACGCTGGTAACGCCAGAATTTGAATATAGTTCCGGGACAAATTTGGAATGGCTGACGGTTCAGCAGCTGCAGGAAAAATTACGGACAGACTTGGATAAGTATGGAGGCAGTGCAAGGAAGGATACAGGGGTTTATGGAAAAACTGGCAATTGACGGCGGCAACCCCGTCAGGTCTGAAAAAATATATTATGGCAGGCAGTGGATCAGCGAAGAAGATATTGACGCAGTGGCAGATACCCTACGCAGCGACTACCTTACCTGTGGGCCAAAAGTGGAAGTATTGGAAAAGGTGCTTGGGCGTATGGCTGGAGCAAAGTATGCAGTTGCTGTATCGAATGGCACGGCGGCCCTGCACTGTGCCTGTATGGCAGCAGGGATTGGCCCGGGGGATGAAGTGGTTACTTCCCCGCTGACCTTTGCAGCAAGTGCCAATTGCATTTTGTATTGCGGTGCAAAGCCTGTATTTGCGGATATTAACCCACAAACCTATAATATTGACCCACAAAGTATCGAAGCGCATATTACAGAAAAGACAAAAGCGGTGATTGCCGTTGACTATACGGGGCAGGCAGTGGAAATCAATAAAATTAGGGAGATTTGTAAGAAATACAGCCTGGTTTTGATTGAAGATGCGGCCCATGCCATTGGGACGGGCTATGGCGGGCAGCCGGTAGGGGGACTTGCGGATTTGACCTGTTTTTCCTTCCATCCCGTAAAAACAGTTACGGCTGGGGAAGGCGGGGCGGTAACGACAAACAGCAAAGAACTGTACCAGAAACTGGTTTTATACCGGACACACGGTATTACCCATGACGAAGGGCAGATGGAAGGGGCCCCGCATGAGGGCATCTGGTATTATGAGCAGGTGTGCCTAGGGTATAACTACCGGATGACGGACATCCAGGCAGCCCTGCTGTTAAGCCAGCTGTCAAAGCTGAAATTTTTTAAGGCTAGGCGGCAGGAAATTGTGGACCGGTACAACCAGGCGTTCCAGGGGGTTCCTGGGATTTTGGTACAAAAGGAAATTCCGGAGTCGGATACTTGCAGGCACCTTTATGTTATACGGCTGGATTTTGCAGAGCTTTCGTGCAGCAGGAACCAGTTTTTTCAGGCAATGAGCGCTGAAAACGTCCAGTGCCAGGTACATTATGTGCCGGTGTACTGGTTTCCATATTACAGGCGGCTGGGCTATCAGGAAGGACTGTGCCCTAATGCGGAGGAAGTATACAGGGGGATTATGAGCGTACCGCTGTATCCCAGGATGGATGGACAGGATGTAGAAGATGTTATCCATGCAGTAAAAAAAGTCGCAAGGCATTATAGGGGGCAATGATGGAGCTATGTTTAGGGACAGCACAGTTTGGGATGGACTATGGCGTGCAGGGGGCATGCAGGCCGTCCAGCAGCCAAGTGTATGGGATAATAAAATATGCGTTAACGCATGGCATCCATGCGTTTGACAGTGCCAGCGCATATGGAAGGGCAGAGTGTGTGGTCGGGGGCTATCTAAAACAGGATGCCCAGGCCAGGCAGGAAATACGTATGGTTTCCAAACTTGCGCCGGATGCTTTTGGCCAGGCAGGGAAAGGGCAGTGGGGGAAGCTGGCAAGGCGCCAGGCGCAGGAAAGCCTTGCTGCCTTGGGGCTTGCGGGGTTTGCGGCTTATTTACTGCACCAGGCAGGGATGGTCTACGATAAAGATGCGGTCCGGGCACTGTATGAGGTAAAGGAGGCTGGGCTTGCGGAAAAAGTCGGGGTGTCTGTCTATACGCCGGATGAGGCGCGCAAAGCTTTGGAATATGATATGCTGGAAGTAATCCAGGTCCCTTATAATGTGTTTGACCACCGCCTTGACCAATGCGGTTTTTTTGCGGAGGCGAAGGCAAAGGGGGTTGTAGTTTATGCCAGGAGTACGTTACTGCAGGGGCTTTTGCTGATGGATGCAGAGTCGCTGCCAGGGAAGGTGCAGTTTGCCCAAGGGTACCTTAAGCGTTTTTTAAGGATCTGCAATAGATATGGGCAGCCGCCGTTAAGGGCTGCAGTTGGGTATGTCAAAAAACATATGGGGATTGACTACATTGTATTCGGAGTAGACAGCCTGGCGCAGTTAAAAGAATATCGGGCGGTAATGGCAGAAGGGATACCAGATGAAATGGCAGAAGAATTCCAAAAGGAATTTGAAACGGTGGAAGAAAGGCTTGTAAATCCGGCACGGTGGAAGCCATAGGAGGATCCGGCGGAAAAAATGTGGTTTTAGCTATTAAAAATAGGCAGGGCAGAAAGATGGAGTATTTAGTGATGATCCAGGCGCGGTGTGGTTCCACAAGGCTTCCGAATAAAGTGATGAAAAACCTTTGCGGCAAGCCGCAGCTGCAATGGGTAATTGAACGTGTACAAAGAAGTAACAAGGTGGATGAAGTAATGGTGGTTACTTCGATTGATAAGGCAAACCTGCCAATCCTGCAGCTTTGTGCCGGGCTTGGCGTCCGGGTAGGCGTAGGGTCGGAAGAGGATGTGCTAGACCGCTTTTACCAGACGGCAAGGCTACTAATGCCCAGGTATGTTGTAAGGGTTACCGGGGATTGCCCATGCATTGATGCGGGGCTGGTGGATGATGCTATTTCACAGATGGCAGATGATACGGACTATTGTGCAAACACTATTGTGCCTACATTTGCAGATGGGCTGGATTTTGAGGTTATCAAATTTTCCGCTTTGGAACGGGCATGGCGGGAAGCTGACCATGCTTATGAAAGGGAACATGTTACACAGTATATGATCCATCATCCAGAACTTTTCCGCCAAGTAAATATTACTTCGCCTATAGGGGATTTTAGCGGCGAAAGGTGGACGGTAGACGGGCCGGAGGATTTTGCGGTTGTGGAGGAAATATATGCGCATTTTTTGTATTTTGAAAAGAAAGAGGTTTTTGGGTATATGGAAATACTGGATTTTTTAAATGCCCATCCGCAGGTCAGGGATTTAAACAAGAAATACAAACGAAATGAAGGATTGCAGCAGTCAATAGCGGCAGAGGGGGACCAAAAAACAAATGGATAAGATTGAAATTGGGGCAGGGCAGAGGCTGTACCAGGAAGCGAAGGGCGTGATACCTGGCGGTACACAGCTCCTTAGCAAACGGCCGGAGATGTTCCTGCCGGATTTGTGGCCTGCTTATTATGCAAAAGCAAAAGGCGCTAGGGTATGGGATATGGACGGCAGGGAATACGTCGATGCCAGCTATATGGGCATTGGTGCAAATGTCCTTGGATATGCAAATGAAGAAGTGGATTCTGCGGCAAAAGGCGCCATTGACAGCGGATGCATGTGTACCCTGAATGCACCGGAGGAGGTTTATTTGGCCAAAAAGCTGATTAAGCTGCATCCGTGGGCTGGGGGCGTGCGGTATGCAAAAGCTGGCGGGGAAGCAATGGCAATGGCCTGCCGGATTGCCCGGGCATATACAAAAAAGGATGTTATTGTATTTTGCGGGTACCACGGATGGCACGACTGGTATTTATCGGCCAACCTTTCAAATAAAAATGCGTTGGATGGGCAGCATATTGCGGGGCTGGAGCCACTTGGCGTGCCGCAGCAGCTTGCAGGGACGAGCCTGCCGTTCCATTATAATGACATCGAAGGGTTTTATGGATTAATGGAAAAGCAGGCAGGCAAGGTTGCGGCAGTAGTAATGGAGCCTGTCCGCAATGACTATCCAAAGGATGGGTTTTTGGAAAAAATACGGGATGCAGCGGATAAAGCAGGGGTGGTCCTAATCTTTGATGAAATTACGGCCGGGTTCCGCCTATGCACCGGCGGCAGCCATAAGGTGCTAGGGGTTGAGCCGGATATTGCGGTGTTTGCAAAAGGGATGACAAATGGCTATCCATTATCGGCAGTTGTGGGCAGGAAAGAAGTGATGGAGGCATCCCAAGGGACATTTATCAGCAGCACCTTCTATACGGAACGGGCTGCATTTGCCGCAACGTTAAAAAATATAGAATTATATGAAAAATACAAGGTTTGGGAAAAGCTGGATGCCTATGGCGGCATGGTCCAAAGCGGGTGGAAGGAAAAAGCGGCGGCAAATAGGCTGGAAATTGAAATCGGAGGTATCCGGCCGTTAAGCCATTTTTCTATTGTCGGCCCGCAAGACAGCCTTGCCTATAAAACATTTTTTACGCAGGAAATGTTAAAGCGCGGGTATCTGGCGTCTAATGCATTTTATGCTTCCTATGCCCATTCGGTGGAAATGATTCATGGGTACTTAGAATGCGTGGGGGAGGTATTTGCCTTAATTGCAAAGATCATCCGGACTGGCCAAAATGTGGAGGCATACCTGCAAGGCCCGGTCTGCCATAGCGGGTTTGGCAGGCTGAATTAAAGGGGACCGGTGGTAGGTATGGTTACTGGAAAAATTGTTAGGGGGGGGGCAGTGTACCTCCGGCAATTGACGCTGGACGACTGCAGCCCTGCGTATGCCAGATGGCTAAATGACCCACAGGTAAACCAGTATTTGGAGACCAAATGGTCCAGACAGGATCTAGACAGCATCAAACAGTTTGTGCAGGAACAGAGGGAAAGCAAGGACAGCATTTTGTTTGCCATTATCTGCAATGAGACAGGCAGGCATATCGGGAATTTAAAAATAGGGAAGATCCATCCGCATTACCACCATGCAGACCTTAGTTATTTTATCGGAGATAAGAGGTGCTGGGGGAAAGGGTTTGCAACAGAAGCGGTTGGGCTTGCCTGCGGGTACGGTTTTATGGAGCTTGGACTGAACCGGCTGGAAGCCGGGACGTATGAACTGGCACAGGGGAGCCTGCGTGTTTTGGAAAAGAACCATTTCCAAAGGGAAGGTGTGTTCCGCGGGCAGGTATTTTTCTGCGGCAGGTATATCGATGTCTACCGGTACGCCCTGATGCGCAGCAGATGGGAAATGCAAAAAGGTTAGGGGGGGGGTAAAAGCATTGTTTTTAAGGGGAGGCAGGGAAACATAAAACCATTCACTGTAATATGATAACGTACCGTTTTAACCCGTAGACGTTCCGGGAAAAAGCTAGGGAGATATGATGTTTCGTTTGTATAACAAAATAGAAAATGATGAAGTATATATAATCGCAGAAATGAGTGCAAATCATGGCGGGAGCCTGGAACATGCGCTTGAAATCGTAAGGCAGGCGGCCTTGGCAGGGGCGGACTGTTTAAAAGTACAAACCTATACGGCAGACAGCCTTACCATTGACTGCGGCAATGAATATTTCCGTATCCGAGGCGGCCTATGGGACGGCCGCAGGCTTTACAGCCTTTACCAAGATGCCGGGATGCCTTATGAATGGCAAGGGGCAGTGAAAGAGGCGTGCAGCAGATATGGAATTGATTTCTTATCTACCCCGTTTGACCAGGATGCCGTTGATTTTTTAGAAAGCCTGGGGACGAAGGCATATAAAATTGCCAGCTTTGAACTGGTCGATCTGGAGCTTATCCAATATGCGGCGTCCAAAGGCAAGCCTATGATCCTGTCTACTGGCATGGGGAGCATTGCGGAAATCCAGGATGCCATTGATGCGTGTAAAAAAGCTGGGAATGAAAATATCGCGCTTTTAAAATGCTGCAGCGAATATCCGTCAGCCTGGGAAGATATGCATTTGGGGAATATACCGGATATGAAAAAGCGGTTCCAGCTGCCGGTCGGTTTATCGGACCACAGCCCGGGGAGCCTGGCGCCAGTTGCCGCTGCTGTACTGGGGGCCTGTATAATAGAAAAGCATGTAAAGCTGGATGGGGTGGAAAGCGCCGATAGCGGATTTAGTATGCCTATGCAGGAATTTGCCCAAATGGTAAAAGACGTAAAAAATGCAAAAAAAGTAGCAGCAGGCCCTGACTATACGCTGACGGACGGCGAACGGGCGTCGATGGCGCTGCGCAGGAGTATTTTTGCAGTAAAGGATATACAGGCTGGCGAGGTTTTTACCAGGGACAATATTAAAGTGATCCGTCCAGGGTACGGTGCAAAACCGAAGCATTACCAAAAGCTCCTAGGGCAAGTATGTACTAGGGGATTCACCAGGGGGGAACCGGTTACGGAGGAGATGGCAGGCAATTATGGATAAGCGTTACAGCACAACCCATATCAAAACGGAGCGGTTGTGGCTAAGGGGGATTGATGGCTCGGATACGGGTACCATTGTGGCTATCCGTTCCAACCGGGATATATACCGGTATTTTACATCCCCACATAAACTGACGGAAAAGGAACATCTGGATTGGTTCCGTAACCAGTACTTAGGTTCGGATACAAGGATGGATTGGATTGCAATACATGATACATCCGGAAGCGTGGTTGGCCTATACAATGCTACAAAGCTAGCAGGCGGCCAGGTAGAATTAGGGTATTTGACCGTAGAAGGCTGGCAGGGGAAAGGCTATACCAAGGAAGCCGTACAGGCAGTGGTCCATTGGGCGGCAGGCTGCTGGCAGGCAGGCTGCTGCCTGATCCGTGTACACAGGGACAATTTACGTTCGGTTTCTTTTGCAGAACATCTGGGGTTTTGCTACCAGCGGTGCGAGGGGAATTTCCGGATTTATGAAAGGCGTTTTTGAATGTGTGGGATTGGATATGGGAAAGGCTGGAAAAGGGGCAGGTTTGAGAGTATTGGTATTATCCCCGTATGCCTACTTTCGGGGCAAAAAAGGGTTTGAAAAAAATAACAGCGGGTTTGCCTATGCAGTATCCGATACTTGCCGGGCGTTGGCCCGTTTTGGGGACCAGGTTTATTTAATAACACAGTCAGCCATTACCAGTGGATTTAAAATAAACGGTATTGCGGTACCCGCGAAAAGATGGGCTGATGTGCTTTTGCATGCAAGGGCCAAAGATGTATGGACTGGCATCAAGGCGTTAAAAGGCTATGATGCAGGATGGACAGCGAAACTAAAGGTTTTGTATTACTTTTTAAACACTGGGTATGTGCTAAAAATAGTAAAAAAAGTGGATCCGGATGTGGTCCATATCCAATCCATCGGATTTTATACCATTCCGTTTCTGATCGCAGCGGTAACATGCGGGAAGCCGTTTGTAGTATCCAATCATGGGCTTGCCACGTTCCTGGGCCCTGGTATGGTGGATGAAAAGCAAAGGGAGATGGAAGGGGCGTTTTTCCGCTTGGCAAGCCGGTATGGGGTTCCAGTAACTACGGTCAGTTCTGGTATTAAAAAGCGGATTACAAAACATTTGCATATCAAAGGGGATAATATTACGGTAGTATTTAATTCCTGCGGGCTGGATATGAAAAAGCTGGATGAGAATAAACAGCGCCTCATAAAAAAGAAGTTTGGGATAGACGCAGATTCTCAAACGTTTCTGTGTGTAGGATCTATATCCAGCAGAAAAAACCAGATCCAGGTAGCCCGTGCCTACCGGTTGCTGGATGGGCCTGCCAGAAACAAGGTTAAGGTATTATTTGCCGGAAGCGGCCCAAAGGAACAAGAACTAAGGGAATATATTAAAAAGCATGGACTGGGCCAAAACCTGTTTGCCTGTGGCAATATTGGCCATGATGAATTGGTAAATTACTATCGGATCGCTGATTATACGGTAATGGCAAGCGTCGATGAAGGGTTTGGGCTTCCTGTGGTGGAAGGGTATGCCTTCGGCTTGCCGGCGGTGGCTTTTTCTGACCTGGATGCGGTAGCAGATATTGGGGGCCGGGAATCTATGGTTATGGTTGCGCAAAGGAGCGACGCTGCGTTGGCAGAGGGGCTGCTTGCTGCGATGGAAAAGGATTGGGACCGTGGGGTTATCAAAGAAATGGCTTTGAAGTTTTCAAGGAAGGAAATGGCTTTGCGGTATCATCAAGTATTGGCATCCTGCCGAAAGGATGGTGCCAGGCTACCGTTGCAGGATGTAATAAATTTGATATAAGGGGAGGACGGATAGGGGCTGATGTTTGAGTATATAATACCGTTTTTTCCGATGCTTTCCGGGTACAGTTTTCATAGCGTTAGTTTAGATTTTGTAGCAATGGGTATTTTTGCGGTATTGACGTTAATAGGACGGGGATATAGGGTAAAGGTTCCAAAGGCGCTTTATCCGTTTCTGGCTTTTTTTTTCTATGTGTTGGCAAAAGAACTGCTAATCGTGGGATTCGGACAGTCAAACAGGAGTGAAAGCTTCCACAAGCTGGTTGTGATGGCGGCTTATATCTGCCTGTTCCTTGTGCTGGCTACCAGGAGGTTTGATAGGGAAAAGTTTTATAAAGGGCTAAAAGTATCTGGGCTTTTTTATACTGCGGGGCTTGTTTACCATTTGTTTTTGATCTATGTATGCAACCAGCCTGCGAAGGGGATTTCCATAATACCCGGATATGAGTTTTCCAATGAAAACTGGCTGAACCGGCCCCGGTCATTTTTCAGTGAACCAGCCGCGCTTGCCCAGGCTATGCTGCCGTTGTTATTTTATTCTTTATATAAGAAACATTATAAGTGGTCTTTGCTTGCGACTGTTACAGTCGTCCTTTCAACTTCTACAATGGGTGTGGTATTGGCCGGGGTGTTGTGGCTGGTGCAGTTCCTGTTTGGGGATGTAAAAATACAGCATAAGGTGGTTGTTGCCGTTTTGATGGCGGTTATGGGGGCAGTGCTTTTGCAGTGGCAGTTTTCTGTAGATGCGGTTGCAAAGATCCAGGATACGTTGGCTGGCGGAGGTTCAACAAATGTACGGGTGTTTTTGGGATTTGAATTAATCCGGTATATGGAACCGGTGGATTGGATATTTGGCCTGCTGTATAACCGGCCTTATGATTTTGTGATGCTAAATACAGGGGCGTATCCGGCTGGTTCTCTTGTCAGGGAGCTGGCGGCATTGGGAAGCGGGCAGTTTTTTATCAATACATTTTGTATGATTATCTTCCGGTATGGCATTGTCGGGATGTGTTTGTATTTTGGGGTATACCGGGGAAAAGTTTTGAAAAAAGGATCTATTGGCCAGGCATTTGCAGTTATGACAATTGTAGAAACGCTAGGGGATACGATGCTGCTTAACTCCTACTACTTTTTTGCCATGCTGCTGCTTGTCCTGTTAGATCAGAAGGGGCAGGAAAAGGCGGATGAAAGTGATGCATATCGAGTCGGGGCTTGGGAACCAGATGTTAGATTATTGTGACCTGCTGGCAGAACAGGTTTCCAATCCGAAGGAAACCCTCTATATAGAAACCATCCTTTATGGCATCCAAGGGGCCTGCAGCAAAGTATGCATGTGGAATGGGTATGAATTGGACCGGGTGTTTGGCATCCATGCGCCCAATGTACAACAGCTGTTTTCCCACAACCAGTGGAAACGGATACTGGAATATGTAGAAGCCAGTGCGTTTTGGGAGGATAACTGGAGATATTCGGATACGGTATGTGAGGCGTTTCGCCGGGAAGGGCTGGTATTGCACAATGTCTATTCCAGGCCGCATCAAGGGCAGCGCCAGTGGCGGACAGGCGCATTTGCCAAGACGCTGGCAGGATATACCCTGAAGCGGTATTTGTTTCAACTATTTGAAAGCCAGGTGGTAACTGCGCGGGAAATGTACCAAAGCAGCAGCCGGGATGAGTATACGGGGCATACCCTGCAGTTTTGTTATAAGAAGCGGGGGATTGAAAGGATCGATCAGCAGCTTCGGGAAGCATTTACATTCCCAAAGATTACAGATGGCTATAACCGCAGGATGCTAAAGGAAATCAAAAAAAGCAACAGCGTGGCTGTCCATGTAAGAAGGGGCGATATGCTGTCTGCAAATGGCCATTATTATAAATACGGTTATTTTAAGCGGGCAGTGTCTTTTTTGAAAAAGAAGCTGGAACGCCCGGTTTTTTATTTTTTTTGCGACCCGCAGAGTGCAGCCTGGGTAAAAAGTAATTTGAATGTTTTTGGGCTGGACAGGCACCGGGACCGGATGGTATTTGTATCGGGGAACCAAGGGCCTGATAGTTTCCGTGATATGCAGCTGATGGCACAGTGCAGGCACGCGGTGGTTACTAATTCGTCTTTTGGATTTTGGGGAGCTTATTTAAATGAAAATAAAAATAAGATAACTTGTTCCCCAGATATACGTATCAATACCACACACAGTTTTTAAAAGTGGCATGGATGGACAGTTCCTAAGGATTGGAAGCAGCGATAGGGAGAAAGGCAACGCAGCCACAGGGGGGCCGTATGTTTCTTAGAAAAATTGCAGAATTGTGTAATAAGCTATATAACCGTTTTCAAATTCATAAAAATGGTATCCGTTGTGGGAAGTTAGGCATTTTCGGGCGCATCTGTGTCCAAAACCGAAATGGGGCAATCCGGATTGGCAGCAGGTGTGTGTTTAATTCTGGAAAGGGCCACAATCTGATCGGTGGGGATACGGTGTGCCGTCTGGTGGTAGATGGAGGGTACCTACAGATTGGGGATAGGGTTGGAATTTCAAATTCTACGATTGTCTCGCGAAAAAAGGTTGTCATTGAGGACGATGTGTTTATCGGTGGTTCCTGTAAGATTTATGATCATGATTTTCATCCTATTGACTATAAAAAACGTATCATGTTTTTAGAAGAAATCCAGTCAGCGCCTGTCGTAATAAAAAAAGGGGCGTTTATTGGAGCCCATACCATTATCTTAAAAGGGGTAACAGTGGGGGAAAGGGCAGTTATTGGGGCCGGTTCCGTAGTTACGAGGGATATACCAGAGGATGAAATATGGGCTGGAAATCCAGTCCAGTTTATAAAAAGGATTGCAGATTAAGAAAGAAGATGGTGGTGCGTTTTGAATATTGGTATTGTCAGCCCGTTTAACCCTTATGTGGCGAAAGAATATTTGGCTGGCCAGGAAAAGCTTCCACAGATCAATGGAAATGCTACAGCGGTAAACACGTTGGTACTTTCTTTACTGGAACAGGGCCATAAAGTAGCTGTGTATACGGCATCGGCGCAGCCGGGCAGGACCGTTGTTTATAAAGGGGCGTCCCTTAAAGTGTCTGTAATATCAAAAGTTTTCCGCCCAAAAGGGATGGCTAATGTAAGGGTAGTAGGAAGGATAAAAAGGGAAATCGAAAGAGATGTCCGTAAGCTGGATATACTCCATGCGCACTGGACGTATGAGTATGCTGCCGCGGCAAGGGGATTTGAAAAGCTGCTTCCGGTCTTTTGTACGGTCAGGGACTGGTGCCCTTATCAAAAGTCCCTTGCATCCGGGCTGCAGGAGCGTTATTCATGGTTTATAAATGGCCTGCTTTTTTCTTATGTGATGAAGTCCAAACGGATTTCCTTTTTGGCAAATTCCAACTATACCTATGAGAAGATAAAAGAAGCTTATCCGTACAAAGAAGTGGCCTGCATTCCAAATCCCATCCAGGGGAAATATATCGTGGAAAAGCGCGAGGGGTATGGCCAAGAAAAACGTACTGGACGGGTATTTTTATCAATCTGCCAGGGGCTTGCGGAAAAGCGGAAAAATATCCATACCTTGCTAGTTGCATTTCAATTGTATCGAAAGGAAGATCCGGATGCGTCCCTTATCCTTGCCGGAGGATATACCTCTGCTTGGAAGCAAAAATGTGAAAGGCAGGGCCTGCTTGCAGGCGTGCGTTTCACAGGTGCGGTCGGGCATGGCCAGGTTTTCAAGCTGCTGGACCGGTCGGATGCATTGGTCCATCCATCTTTGGAGGAGACGTTCGGAAATACCTTATTGGAAGCGATGGCCCGTGGGGTGGTATGTATTGGAGGCAGGGATGCAGGCGCTGTACCGGAAGTACTTGGGTGGGGGCAGCGGGGTATTTTATGTGACGTGACAAGTGCGGCATCGATTGCAGAGGCTATGCACAGTGTAGAAAATACAGAATATAGGAACAGGCTGGTAGATGCAGCCACAGGTTACCTAAAAGGACAGTATGCAGATCATGTAGTAGCAGCGCAACATATAAAATTGTACCAGACGAAATTATACTGCAGGCCGCCAGAATGGACAGCAATGTAACCAAGAAAGTGCCTGGCTGGCAGTCTGCAGTCGGGTTATACTGTAAATTTAACTGGTGTGCAGTATGGAAAACAGTTCGAAGCGGAGGGGCCTGTAAGGATAACTACAGGCAGGCAAATATGAAAAAAGCATTGATTACAGGGGTTACCGGGCAGGACGGTTCCTTTTTGGCAGAATTTTTATTGGAAAAAGGCTATGAGGTTCATGGCATGGCCAGGCGTTCTTCTGTGGATTTCAGGGGGCGTATCGCACATTTGGAAGGCCTTAGGGATTTTCATCTCCATTATGGGGATATGGGGGATTCCATAAGCCTAGTCCGTGTGGTGGGACTAGCCCGCCCTGATGAAATCTATAACCTGGCTGCGCAGAGCCATGTGCAGGTTAGCTTTGAAGTACCGGAGTTTACTGCGGATGCCGATGCGGTTGGGGTATTGCGGCTGCTGGAAGCGGTGCGGCTGTGCGGGCTGGAAAAAACCTGCCGGATTTACCAGGCTTCGACCTCAGAGCTATATGGAAAGGTGGAAGAAGCCCCGCAGTCGGAGACGACACCGTTCCATCCCTACAGCCCTTATGCAGTAGCAAAACAGTATGGTTATTGGATTATAAAAGAGTACCGGGAGGCATATCAGATGTTTTGCTGTTCCGGCATCCTGTTTAACCATGAGTCGGAGCGGCGTGGAGAAACTTTTGTTACGAGAAAGATCACACTGGCCGCAAACCGGATTGCCCAAGGAAAACAGGAGAAATTGTACCTGGGCAATTTATCGTCCCTGCGTGACTGGGGCTATGCGAAAGATTATGTGGAATGCATGTGGCTGATCTTACAGCAGGATACGCCAAAGGATTTTGTAATTGCTACGGGCATCCAACATTCTGTCCGGGAATTTTGCACGCTTGCTTTCCATTATGCCGGAATGGAACTGGAATTTAAAGGCCAGGGGCTGGAAGAAAAAGGGGTTGAGAAAGGGACCGGCAGAGTGCTGGTAGAAGTATCGGAACAATTATACAGGCCCACAGATGTAGTAAACCTTTGGGGGAATCCCCAAAAGGCAAAAAAGGAGCTGGGCTGGAATCCACAGAAGACGTCATTTGAGCAGCTGGTCGCGTTGATGGTCGCGCATGATAGGAAGCTAGTGGCTGCGGAATAAGCAGCTTGCGGGCAGGAGGGGGTTGAGGATGGAAAAAGATGCAAAAATATACGTAGCAGGCCACCGGGGGATGGTAGGGTCTGCCATTGTCCGGCAACTGGAAAAGCAGGGATACCGGAATATTGTAACAAGGACACACGAAGAATTAGACTTGACAAGGCAGGAGACGGTAGAGGATTTTTTTCGGGAAGAAAGCCCTTCCTATGTGTTCCATGCCGCAGGGAAGGTAGGTGGTATTGCTGCGAATGCAGAAGCTTCGGCAGATTTTCTGTATGAAAATATGCTGATGGAACTGAATGTGATCCATGCGGCATGGAAGGCTGGGGCTAGGAAATTGGAGTTCCTTGGTTCTTCCTGCATTTATCCCCGTATGGCGCCGCAGCCAATGAAAGAAGGCTGCCTGCTGACCTCAGAGCTGGAAAAGACGAATGAAGCGTATGCTTTGGCAAAGATCAGCGGGTTAAAATATTGTGCCTATTTGAACAGGCAGTATGGGACGGATTTTATATCGGTGATGCCGACGAACCTCTATGGGCCAAACGATAATTACCATCCGACACGCAGCCATGTGCTGCCTGCCCTGATCCGCCGTTTTCATGAAGCGAAGGAAAGCGGGGCAAGATCCGTTACCTGCTGGGGCGATGGCAGCCCATTGCGGGAGTTCCTCTATGTAGACGACCTAGCAGAACTCTGTGTATTTTTAATGGAGCGTTACAGTGGGGATGAGACGGTCAATGCCGGAACGGGCAAGGAGATCACGTTAAAAGGTTTGGCAAGGCTTGTGGCGCAGGTGGTCGGGTATGAAGGGGATATTTTGTGGGATACGGCAAAGCCAAACGGTACCCCACGCAAACTTCTGGATGTTTCAAAAGCAAAAAAGCTGGGCTGGTCTTACCATACAAGATTGCTGGATGGAATCCAATTGGCCTATGCAGATTTCAAAAAGCAGCTGGCAGCTGAAAATGTGCGGGGATTCGAAAAATAGGAAAAGAAGCTTACTATGAATCTTATATTACTTTCCGGAGGTTCCGGCAAGCGCCTATGGCCGCTTTCCAATGAAGTCCGGTCTAAACAGTTTCTCAAAATATTTAAAACGGAAAATGGCTATGAATCAATGGTGCAAAGGGTATACCGGCAGATCCAGGAGGCGGATCCAGATGCAGATGTGACCATTGCTACAAGTAAGGCACAAGTATCCGCTGTCCATAACCAATTAGGCGCTGCGGTGCAAATCTGTGCAGAACCGTGCAGAAGGGATACTTTTCCTGCCATTGCGCTGGCTGTAGCCTATCTGGCTGATGTAAAGGAGATTAGCCCGGTGCAGCCGGTAGTCGTATGCCCGGTGGACCCTTATGTGGAAGCGGGGTATTTTAATGCGCTGCGGGCACTTTCGGTACGGGCAGGGGAAGGGGAGGCCAACCTTTTCCTAATGGGGGTGCAGCCAACCTATCCCAGTGAAAAATATGGCTATATCCTGCCATCCTGCCAGGCGGAAGTGTCTTCGGTATCGATGTTTAGGGAAAAGCCGGACCTGGAAACAGCGGCTGACTATATCAGTAAGGGCGCCCTTTGGAACGGCGGTGTATTTGCTTTTAAGATCGCTTATGTATTGGAGCAGGCCAAACAGCAGCTGGGATGCTGCAGCTACAAGGAGCTGTACCGCCAGTATGCATCGCTTCCGGCCCTTTCTTTTGATTATGCAGTAGTAGAAAAGGAACCGTCGGTGCAGGTGGTACGGTTTGACGGCATATGGAAAGACCTTGGTACTTGGAATACGTTGACAGAAGCGATGGATGAAGCGGTAATTGGAGACGGGCGGATGGATGAAAGCTGCAGCAATGTCCATATATTAAATGGCCTGGACCTGCCAGTCCTTGCTATCGGAGCCCATAATATGGTAATCAGTGCATCGCCGGAAGGGATTTTAGTCTCTGATAAAGCGCAAAGTTCCCGTATAAAGCCTTTGGTAGAACAGATCCGCCGGGAAGTGCGTTTTGCCGAGAAATCCTGGGGCAGTTTCCAGGTATTGGATGTGGGGGAGGAAAGCCTTATAATAAAGGTTACGTTAAATCCCGGGCATTCTATGAACTACCATAGCCATGAAAGGCGGGATGAGGTTTGGACGGTTATCAGCGGGATGGGATGGACAGTCGTAGATGGGCACAAACGCCCGGTAGGGGTAGGGGATGTTGTAAAAATGCCTGCTGGGAGCTGCCATACGGTCTTTGCGGCAACCGAATTAAAGCTGGTGGAAGTGCAGCTTGGAAAAGAAATATCCGTGTCAGATAAAAGGAAATGGGGCTTGGAACGTAAAAGCTGCCAAGAGGTGTAGTTTGTAACAATGGTGTACTCACGGGCGATAAAATTTGCCTTATAGTTTAAAACAGCAAACGCCCGTGAGCCAGCGTTATTGGTAAAGTTTACTGCCCGCCAGTATAAATCGATAATGATAAGGTATAGTTACCATAAGGTGGTCCGTCAGATGGGGATAAATAATATTTTAACGACAAGGAACTTGACAAATTGGCCTTCGGCGCATATTGTTTATGAATGGGAAGACCAGATTGCAGATATGCTGCATCTGGAATTGAAAAATGTCCGTAAGCCATTTATGGAAAAATTAAGATGGAAGGTTTACCGCCGGTTTCCGGCGTTGAAAAGTAGAAAAAAATTTACCTATGATAAATCAGCAAGGGGGGGGGTAGTATTTATATTCAGCGGAGGCAGTGCATGGCAGTATCCGCTGAAAAATATGCTGCCCATTTTCCTGGATACGCCGATGGGCGAGTGTGGGTATATTGAGCAGATTACACGCCCGCTACCGGTCTATTTTGTAACTGCATTAGATACCTATTATGGGATAAAAGCAAAAAATCCGTCTGCCAGGGTGGCATACCTGCCGCTGTCCGTCCCAGATCAATATATTAAAAAGCAAATTCCTAAAAAAGAAATAGATGTGATCCAGTTTGGGCGCAAAAATGCAGTGTTACACAATTATATGCTGGAATATTGCCGGAAACATCCATCGGTGGAATATGTGTACCAAACAAAGGATGCGTCACTTACGTATGTATCTACGAAACGGGGAAAGATAGGGAGATTTGCTGGCAGGGCAAATTATATGAAGCTTATGGGCAAATGCAAGGTAAGTTTAGTATCTTCCCCCTGTGTAGACGGCGGCAGGAAGGCGGATTTTGGCGATATGGATTTTATTACGCCAAGGTTTTACGAAAGCGCTGCGAACTGGTGTTATATGGTTGGACGGTATACGCAAAACGAAGAGGCAAATAGGTTAAACCTCGCAAGTGTCTGCCCGAATGTCCGCACAAAGGACGAATTTATCCAGGTTTTGGAGCAAGCCCTGTCTGCCAGCCAGTTTTTATTTCCGGATGCATATGAAGCATTCCTAAAGTTGCATGCAACATCCAAAAGGGTTTGGCAAATGCAGGAAATATTACGAGGGGCAGGCGTATGAAGTATTTAATATTAGGCGCAGGGCCAGCGGGCCTTTCGTTTGCGCTGGGGTTAAAAGGGCTGGGGGAAGAGGATTTCCTTATTCTGGAAAAAGAAACACAGGCTGGCGGGCTCTGCCGGTCTGCCAAAGTAGATGGTTCGCCGCTGGATATAGGGGGCGGCCATTTCCTGGATGTAAAAAGGCCGGAAGTATGCCAGTTTTTATTCCAGTTTTTGCCAAAGGATGAGTGGAATTTATTTAACCGTGACAGCAGGATTAGCCTTAAAGGGACGTTGGTCAGCCATCCAATCGAAGCAAACATCTGGCAGATGCCGATAGATAGCCAGGTTGCGTATTTACAATCAATTGCGGCGGCAGGCTGCAACATCGGCCATCCAAAGCCAGGCCGGTTTACGCAGTGGATCTACTGGAAGCTGGGGAAACGGATTGCGGAAGATTATATGCTGCCCTATAACCGGAAAATGTTTGCCGACGATCTAGATGCGCTTGGTACCTACTGGCTGGAAAAACTGCCGGACGTCAGTTTTGAAGAAACGCTGCGTTCTTGCCTGGCAAAAAAAGCATATGGCAGGCAGCCTGGGCATGCGCAGTTTTATTATCCCAAGCAGCATGGGTATGGGGAATTGTGGCTGCGGATGGCAAAAAGGATAGAAGGCAAGGTGCTCTACCATAAAAAAGTATCCGCCATTGATTTTCAGGCAAGGGAGGTAGTGGCTGCGGATGGCAGCCGGTTCCGGGCAGAACATATTGTTACAACAGTCCCGTGGGCTTCCTTCCAGGCGGTGGGGATGCCGGACGATTTAAAGGCGTCAATAGGCAAGTTAAAACATACCGCCCTGCAGGTAGCCTATTTTAACGGCCAAATCCCTACAAACGCGCATTGGATCTATGAACCGGACGAGGGGGTTTCGTACCACAGGATACTGGTACGCCATAATTTTAGCCAGGGCAGCGGGTATTGGACAGAAACAAACCAGAAACGGGTACCGGATATAGAGCCTTCAAAATATACCTATATCAATGAATATGCATATCCGCTGAATACCATTGGCAAACCGGATATTATAAAACAGCTGCTAACATATAGCCAGGGCCAGGGTATTTATGGCCTGGGCAGATGGGGCAGGCATCAGCATTATAATTCAGATGTAGTTGTGGAAGCAGCGTTAAAACTGGCCCGGCATTTGGCAGGACAGGGCAGGTAAAAGGGACCTGGCACATGCCAAGGCAGGCGGCAGCGATGCTTATGGGATTATAGAATGAAACTGAAAAGGGCAAAAAATGCGAAAAAAAATATTTTAGCTGGAACAGTCAATAAAATTTGTATGATTTTATTGCCATTTGCTGTCCAGACGGCGATGATCCGGTCAATGGGGGCGGAGTATAACGGGCTAAAAGGGGTGTTTAATTCCATTTTGCAGGTACTAAGCCTTGCAGAACTGGGGGTTGGCAGTGCGCTTGTGTTTGGGATGTATAAGCCCATTGCAGACGATGATATAGAAGCGGTCTGCGCCTTGCTCGGTTTGTACAAAAAAATCTACCGGTGGATTGGGGTTTTTATCCTTGTGGCAGGGTGCCTTATTCTGCCTTTTTTGCCGTACCTGATCAAAGGAAGCTACCCGCCGCAGGTTAATTTAACGGCCCTTTTTTTCCTGTACCTTATCAATACGATATTGTCCTATTGGCTTTATGCATACAAATCGTCCCTGTTCCATGCATTCCAAAGGTATGATGTGATCAATTATATTTCGCTGGTTACCCAGGGGCTTTGCTACCTTGTCCAGATTTTTATTTTAGTTAAGTTCCACAATTATTATTTCTATGTTGGCGCCGCCATTTTGGCAACGGTGGGGAATAACGTCCTTATTTCCTACCAGGCCGACAGGATGTTTCCGCAGTACCAATGCCGCGGAACGGTATCTGGGGAATTTATAACGGACCTAAAAAATAAGGTCAAAGGGCTGTTAATTACGAAACTATGCAATATATCCAGAAATTCGCTGGATAACCTGTTTCTATCGGCTTTTTTTGGATTGAGGCTGACAGGGATGTATAATAATTATTATTATATCATGACGAGCGTATCTGGAATGTTGTCTATTTTATCCGGGTCGCTGTTGGCAGGCGTGGGGAACAGTATTGCTTCCGAACCGGTGGAAAAAAATTACGAAGATATGCGGAAACTGAATTTTATCTATATGCTGATGAGTGGCTGGGGTGCGGTTTTTATGGTCTGCCTATACCAGCCGTTTATGGAGCTGTGGGTCGGCAAAAGCTTTTTGATGCCAGACAGTGTCCCTGTGCTGTTTACGTTATATTTTTATATTATGAAAATGGGTGATATACGGGCAGTTTATTCCGATGCAAATGGTTTGTGGTGGGAAAACAGGTACCGCACAATGATTGAAACCGTTTTGAATCTGGTTTTGAATTACTTACTGGTACAGGCCTGGGGTGTGGAAGGTGTGGTTATTGCGACTATTTTGCCGTTATTTTTGTTTGGTTTTATCGGCTCGTCGGCAGTGCTTTTCCGTGAGTATTTCCAATCTGGCCTGCCGCAATTCTTAAAAGAGCATGCGGTGTATTTTGGGGTTACTTTTTTTGTTTGCTGTGTTGCCTATGGCATCTGTGGAAAGGTTGCCTGCGGCGGTATAGAAGGGTTCCTGATGCGGGTAGCTGTCTGTATGTTTTTGCCGCCCGCCCTATTTTATTTGATTTACCATAAACAAAAGATTTTTCAAATATCGGTGCAGTGGCTGCTGTTACGGATAAGGGGGTAAAATAAGTGCTGATAAAGCGTGTGCGGAATTATCTGCAAAAACGATCGGATCAAAATGCGGAACTGGGCTGGGCGAATGTATGGCGGGAGACCTGCAATGGCATCGGCTGGCTGCAAAATATGCCAAGTATTTCGCCAGGCAGAAGTGCGGTTGGATATAATTATTTGTATGTGATGTCCAGGATTTTAAATGAATTGGAGCCGCACCATGTCCTAGACCTTGGGCTTGGAATATCTAGTACGTTGATTTCTAAATATTTTGAAGAAAAAAAGCTAGCAGATGGCTTGCATATGATTTGCGAGCATGACAGGGATTGGATCCAGTTTTATTGCCGGAAACATCCATTATCTAGCTATAGCCAGATAGCGGAGCAGGAATTGGTTACGAAAAATTATCGTGGGTGCGATTATTATGCGTATAAAGGGTTAGGAAAGGATGTTGCCGGGCATACGTTTTCGGTGGTTTCTATTGACGCCCCTTATGGATATGCGGGGGGGGGTGCGTCGAGGCGGGATATATTGGAGTTTCTTCCTGGTATATTAGAGAGGCATTTTGCAGTTGTGATAGATGATTATAACCGGGCTGGGGAGCGACGGACTGTGCGGGATATAAAAAAGGTGCTGGATAAAAACAGGATTCCATATGCGGAGGGGAGCTACCCTGGCCTTAGCCATGTTTGTGTGATTGTATCGAAGAAGGATCAATTTTTGTGTACGCTTTGAGTGGTAGAAGCTGGCTTTATTAAAAAAATAGCCGGTTTGTGTTAGGGTATGAATGCAATATATAAATACACGATTGTTTTTGTCCTCCCCCAGTGCTCCCGGCTGGGGAGGTTTTTTGATTATTTTTATTATGAATAGATGTAACATTTGGTTTAGCCCTATCTTTCGCAAAGTCCACAGCAGTTGTTTTTTAGAATTTTAAACGACACAAAATAACCTCCTGAGAAATGACAGAAAATGGCTTCTGTTATAAAGCTATGTCGCAAGCAAACCTCCAAAGGAATGATCAATATGGTGAGTTTTTGAACAGGCCTCTGTTTATTATGAAAAGTATTGCCCTAGTAGGATTCTGGCATTTTAGACTATGGCTATTGAATAGTTGGAAAGAATATTCAGACAAATCTATTATTAATTCGCATTGATAACATTTTATAACAAAATGTTATCTGTTTAATATTCTATATCAGACTGATGATTTTTGCAAGTGCAAAGAATAAATTGTCTATTTTTTCTAGTTTTAGCTTTTTATAAGCGAAATATCTTACATTTTTTGTATAAATTCAACAAATTTTAGAAAGAAAACCATACTAAGAAAGTAATAAAATAAACAATAAAGCGGTGGAAAAATGCAATTAAACTAAAATATTAAAATGATAATAAATTTTTCAAAAACCCTTATAAATCAAGGCTTCCAGGGATTCAAAAGCAGTATTTTGAACATAACAGTTTGTTATAAAATGTTATGCACCATAGTGCATAGTTGAATAAAAGGATTTATGAGACAGGCAGTAGGAACCGCTTGTATAGCAAGCGGGGCAGGCTGCAGGCGTAAAGGATGGGCAAGATCATGCGGGAATTGGATTATGGCAAAATCGGGATGCGGATACGCCAGGTGAGGAAAGCAAAGGGCTGGTCGCAGGATGAGCTTGCAAAGCGGTGCGGTATCAGTATGTCATTTCTGGGGCATATTGAGCGCGGGAGCAGGGTTATGAGCATGGATACTTTTGTAAGTATATGCAGTGTGCTGGATGCCGGGGCAGATGAGCTGCTCTGGGGTGAGGCAAGCCCGTCTGGGGCAGCGCTCGACATGTGGGGCAGTGCCAGGAAGGGTTCTAGGGAAAAGCAATGTAATGGGTGCGGAACCGAGGAGCAGGCGGACAGCTATGCGATGTATGTCAGGATTATGAAGTCGGTGGCTGAGATTATGAATGAGGCATAGTCTGGTTTAGGGCCGGTGTGTATGGTTTTGGTATGGCAGCTAAGGTTATGGGATTTGTTATACTGCTTGAGGTTAGGAACTGTCCAGAAATAACTTTTCATATTGCTTGTCTTTTTCTCCGATAGCACTGTTCAAAAATCAGTTACATAGCCCGCTATGCGCCTGATTTTTGAACAGCACTCTCGAAGAAAAATCCTGCGCACTATTTAAAAGTTATTTCTGGACAGTTCCTTAGCAAACGCAGAAGGGCTGCGGCCTGGAAGGGGAGGATAGGTAGCCGGGATGGATAAACGGTATTCTTGGAAACGGACAGAAGATATAGAGGTTGACCTGGCGGACCTGTTGCGCAGGCTTTACAGGAAGTGGAAGCAGGCTGCTGCTTGTGCTGTGGCCGGTGCCGTGGTTTTGAGCGGGTATGGATGGATGAAGGGCGGAGACGGCAAGGATGCAGCTGCGCCTGGAACAGCTGAAGAGGCCAGTTTGACAGAGGAAGAAGCACAGGGGGTTGCGGAAGCAGTGCAGCTGAAACGAGAAACGGGTAGCCTGGAAGCGTATTTGGAAAATTCCATATTGATGCAGGCCGACCCCTACCATAAAGATAAAGTTATTCTGCTTTACTGCATTGACCATGCAAAACGGCAGGAGCTGCCGCGGATTATGGAAAGCTATTTGAATTATGTTGTAAATGGCGGAGCTGCGGATGCGCTAAAAAAATCCGGCAGTAGTGCCTGGAAAATGGACAAGAGCTATCTGGCGGAGCTAATGACGGCGTATCAGAAAACATACAGCTCCCCTTACCAGGTGGTTGTGGAAGATGCGGCGGATGCCAATATGCAGGTGGAGGCTCTTTTTTATGTAGAACTAACAGGGAAAAATGCCAGCATGGCAGGGCAGATGGCAAAGGATATGCAGTCTGTACTGGAAACGTATGCGGGCAGGGTTATGAAGCAGTCGGGTAGCCATAAGCTGGTGCTAGTAGATGTTGCAAAAAGCGTGACGGTAGACAGTGGGCTGCAGGCACAGCAGCGTGATAAACGGGCACTCCTGTCTTCCAACCAGGCAAGTTTAAAGGCAATGACGGATGCTTTTAGTAAGGGGCAGATGGAAGCATATCAAGAGGAGGCTGGTAACGAAGGGGAAGACGGCCAGGAGGAAGATACGGACAATGGAAATAAAGGGCTTGGCATAAAATATATATTTCTTGGGTTTGCAGGGGGCATTTTTGCGTACTGTGGTGTTTTTACGTGTCTGTACCTGTTCCGGGATACGGTAAAAAGCTCAGGGGAAATGAAACGGATGTACCAATTTCCATTTTACGGCGAACTTTTTCTGAAAGGCGGGGGAGGAAAGCTAGGGGAACCGGATGCTTATAGCCGTAGACGGGCGCAGGTACTCAACCGGATTAGGCTTGCCTGCAAAAAGCAGGGAGTGGCATGGCTGTATGCGGCGTCTGATTTCTTGTATGGTGAGCAGGAAAAGGAGTGTTTGGACAGCATTGCCGGGCAGCTTGCGGGCTGGGGGATAAAGATGGAGATGGCTGAGAATGCCAGCCTGGATACGGCCTTATGGGATGGATTGGCAGAAGCGGGGAATGTCCTGCTGGTATGCAGGATTGGCACGACGACACGCCAGATGATTGATGATGCGATGGAATTTTACCTGGATAATGGCATTTCGGTATTGGGGGCGGTGGCATTTTCACAGGATAAATGATAAATAGGGATAAAAACCGGAACGGACAGTGGGGGTCTGAAGGCTGCACAAGAAGGGAAGGGGTTATAAATGCCTGTATAGGATAGGGAAGACCTGGAGCTTGGAATGGGGCTGTGGGGATGGCGGAGCATGCCCAGAGGTACAGGCATAGGCGGTGATAGGGGATGGCTGGGGTATTGTTTTTTAATGATTAAGAGAAATTTTTTATTCATTGGAGCGGGATTGACAGTGCAGTTGTGTTATAAAGCGTGTGTAAAGAGCTGTTTTGGGCAGCAGAAAAAGGATTATGGAAGATTGAATAATAGACATAGTTTAGATTCTAAGAAACGTATAGCGATTATATCGTCACAATATTTTTGGCTTCCAGAAGAAGCGGGACCAACGAGATTTTATTATTTGGCGAAAATGTTTCAGAAATATGGATATGATGTAACGGTTATTACGAGCAGTTTTGAACATCATGAAAAAGTGCAGCGTGATAAGGTATTGTCCAGTAATTTTAATATCATCTATATTGATTGTCCATCTTATAAAAAAAATGTGGATTTTCGGAGGGAAATAAGTAATTTTGTTTTTGAATGGAAGGTTAAGAAGGTATTAGAAAAAAGTAAAGTAGCCTATGATGTGGTATATTGTTCATTGCCGCCAAACAATATTAGTAAGGTTGTGGGGAAATACTGCTTTCAACATCACATTCCGTTTATTGCTGATATTGAGGATCTATGGCCGGAAGCAATGGCAATGATTTTAGATAAGCCAGTAATACGAAAACTGATCTTTTTTCCGTTTCAAAGAGATGCAGAAAAAACTTATCAATATGCGGATGCTGTGATAGGGACTTCGAAAGAATATAGTTTGCGGGCATCGAAGTATAATGGGCGGCATATTCCGTACAGGACAGTGTATGTTGGATGTGATTTAGATGCATTTGACAAGGAGGCGGAAGGGAATATAGATGCTGTTAAGAAGCCGGGCCATGAAGTGTGGGTTACCTATGCCGGATCTATTGGACATAGCTATGCCATTGGCCATTTAGTAAAAGCAGCGGGATTGCTGCAAGCGGAAGGGCATGATCAGATAAAATTTAAGATTTTGGGGAATGGTCCGCTTAAAGAGGAAGCCGAACAGTTAGCGAAGGATCTTAGATGTACAAATGTAGAGTTTCTGGGGTATGTAGAACATGCGCAAATGGCGGCGGTGCTTATGAAATCTGATATACTTGTAAATTCGTTCGCAAAAGGGGCACCACAGAGCATTGTTAATAAAATCGGTGACTATCTGGCAGCAGGAAGGCCGATAATCAACACGCTTGAGAATGCTGAATTTTGTAGGCTTGTGGATGTATATAAAATCGGTGTCAATGTGGAAGCTGAAAATGAAGAGGCTCTCAGTAGGAGTATTCTTGCGTTATTATCAGATCTGGTAAAATTAAAAGGATATGGTGTAAATGCGAGAAAATTGTGTGAAAGGCAGTTTGATCGGAAAAATTCTTATTTGAAAATTGTTGAGTTGGCAAATATGGTTATTTTGAGGAAAAAGCATGGTGAAAAAACAAAAAAAAGGAATTGATTTTATAATTGTTTGGGTAGATGGAAATGATCAGGCTTGGAGAAAGGAAAAAGAGCGATATGCGCCAGAGTGGCAGTCAGATATAAGGGAGCAGAGGTACCGTGACTGGGGAAACTTACAATATTGGTTTCGGGGTGTAGAGCAGTATACGCCTTGGGTTCATAAGATACATTTTGTTACGTATGGCCATCTTCCGAAATGGCTGAATACCGATCATCCAAAATTAAATATTGTTAAGCATAGTGATTTTATTCCATCAAAATATTTGCCGACGTTTAATTGCAATTGTATAGAAAATAATCTGCATAGAATCAATGGGTTGGCAGAACAATTTGTATATTTTAATGATGATACGTTTGTAATATCAGAAATGGCTGAAACTGATTTTTTTAAAAATGGGAAACCGTGTGATGCAGCAGCATTAAATGTACATTGCCTAGATGCAAACTTTGGTTTTAATTATGCATCTTTTCAGGCTATCGGTATTGTAAATAAATATTTTGATTTTCATCATAGTATTTTCAAAAATTGGAATAAATGGATCAATGTTAAAAACAGGCGGTATCTTTTGCGGACGTTGTATCTGCTTCCATGTCCTAGATTTCCAGGAATCTTTCAGCCGCATTTGCCAAATTCATATTTAAAAAGTACATTTAAAGAATTATGGGAAAAAGAAGAAAAACTTTTTGATGAAACTTGTATGAACAGGTTTAGAGGTAAGTTAGACTATACCCAGTGGGTTATGCGGAACTGGCAGATTGCAGGCGGTAGATTTGAACCGAGGGATATTAACATAGGAAAAAGTTTTATCCTTGAAAAGAACAGGGATAATATAAACACGGTATATAAATATATTGTGGAGCGAAAAGGTAAGATGATAGCAGTCAATGATGGAGAGATGGCAAGAAGAGAATTTGTGTACAATAAGAAAAAGTTAGTGGAAGCATTTGATAAGATATTACCATATAAATCGGGATATGAGATATGAACTATAAAAAACAAAAAAATAACCTGGCAGGGAAAAGGATTGTATTAATCCTACCTAAATTTCATGGATACGAGGATTATATTATTAGAGAGTTAAAAAGGCAGAAAGCAAAGGTATATCCTATTTATGAGAACTTGGAGGGGATCAGTTATATATATAGATTTGTTCATGTTTATGTAAAGTGTTTTGAAAAGGTATTACAAAATATATATTATAAGTGGAAACTAAATCAGATAAAAACGGATATGGATTATGTTTTTGTAATAAGAGGCAGTTCACTAAATAAAAGTATTATGGATGATATGCATAGTAGGTGGAAAAAATGCAGTTATATCATTTATCAATGGGATAGCGTGAAACGGAATCCTAATGCAGCAGTAATCGCGGAATGCTTTGATTATCAGTATACATTTGACCGTATAGATGCAGAAACGTTCCATTGGATCTATAGGCCGTTATTTTATGTTTCAAAGAGGTGTAGCAAGAAACGGAAATTTGATATAGCTTATATTTGTACCCTGCACACAGAACGTTTAAAAATATATGAAGAAATTCAGAAATTGCAAGACAAGCGGAATATTAGAAATTTTGCTTATATATATGTAAAGAAGCTGATTTATTATAAAAGAAAGTATTTGGATAAAGATAAGCGTTTTGTTAGTAATACGGGCAAACAGGATATATTTTTCAAACCATTGGGCCTGCTGGAAACTAACAGGATATATTCCGAGTCAAAAATAGTGGTAGATTATACTGACCCAGCACAAAATGGCTTGACTATGCGTACCATTGAAAGCCTAGGGCATCATTGTAAATTGGTTACAAATAATAGATTAGTGGCAAAAGAAGATTTCTATAACCCTGCGAATATATATATTTATGATGAAGGCTCGTTTTCTGTTCCAGGCCAGTTTTTGGAACAGGATTATGTGATGCTGCCAAAGGAAATGGAAGAAAAGTATTCACTACCTATTTGGATCCGTGAGATACTGATCCATTAAAAGCCCGTTTGCTGGGCAGCAATTCAGGAGGAAATTGAAATATGGTGCTGAGAATATCTGCGGGCAAGATCACGGCCTATTTAACGGTATTTATTACCGTATATATGTCAGGGAGTGTCATTTTCTCGGTGAATGCTTATGATGGGCTCCGGGGGTTTTTGCATATACTGTTGCTGGGGTTGCTCTGCTTTGCCAGTATCTCTGGCGGTATTGGAAAAAGACTGGCAACAGCTTTTATAATATCGTTTATTTATTATACTGCCTGTGTTATTCATTATAGTGCCACATGGATTGCGTTGCTTTTACGGATTGTCTGGTTTATAGGATATTTTGGATTTATCCGTTATTGTACGAAAAGGCAAATCGACCTGGTTATTATTTTATATAAGATTATAACTGCAATATGTATATGGTCTTTTGTTTTTTATATTTTAATTAATATTTTGCAGGTACGTATTTCGTATACATTAATTGGAAATCCGCTCAATGGGGTTGTGTATCGCAACTATTTTGGGATATATTATTTTAGAGATTTAGTGGTGCAAAAAATAGGAGAGTTTAAATTTTACGAGTATACATCGATCTTTTGGGAGCATGGAATATTAGGAATTTATCTTATATTTGGATTGTATTATTTGTTGTTTGTTGCAAAAACAAAAAATAAAATAGGCTGGGTTGTTTTCTATTGTATGAATATTCTACTGACATTCTCTACAACAGCCATTGGATTAATGGCAATGCTGCTTTCCATGTACATGATTTTTGAAGCTAAGATAACGAGGCCAGGAAGAAAAATAATAGCTGTGCCTATGCTGTTGTCGGCTGTGTTTGTAGCGTATATGGCACTGAATCATAAGAAAAATACTTCCGGATCTTATATGTTAAGAGTAAATGACCTTGTGAATGGATTCCTGGCTTTTTTAAAAAATCCAGTGTCAGGAAGTGGATTTCAAAACTTTAGTGAATTTTATCGTATTCAAGGTTACGATACAAGGGGCAGTTCCAATGGCTTAATGGCTTTTTTGATGACAATGGGTTTATGCGGGCTTTTCGTAGTTGCGGTACCAGTGGTGAAAAATATTGTATACCTGAAAAAAAAGGACAAGGAAATACACTGTTATCTAATTTTTATTATTACTACTGTAGCTGTAAATATGTCAGAACCCATCTTAGAAATGCCAGTTATGATGTTGTTTATAGCTAGTGAGTATAATCAATTAATATTGAACATAGCAAAAGCCGCGGATAGGACGAAGCAGAAGAAATTTTTATGCCGTAAGTGTTAGGAACTGCCGTGAAATAACTTGTGCAGTTTGCTGAGGATAAATTTTCGAGAGTGCCCTGCAAAAACTGGAGGCATAGTGGGCTATGTTGAGGATTTTTGCAGGGTGCTATCGGAGATTTAGACCAGCAAACTGCACAAGTTATTTTGCGACAGTTCCTTAGTCAAGAATAGATGAAAGGGATTACTTGGTGTGGAAAATATAAATAGGGTAAACTGGATAAAATATCTTTTCATTACAAAGTATCTATACGCCAGAAGATTTAAGAAAATTGGAAAGGGATCTGTAATTTTTGCACCGATGCAATTTTCGGATGTAAGGTCTGTTGTTATTGGCCGTTATGCAGTGATCGCACATGGGGCGTGGCTTATGGGAAACAGCAAAAATAATATTACGCTAAAGATTGGAAATGGGGTGCATATCGGGCATTTTGCCCATATCATAGCAAAACATAGTGTAACGATTGAAGATAATGTCCTGATAGCTGATAAAGTATATATAACAGATTGCGGCCATAATTATGAGGACATTGTACAGCCAGTCTTAAGGCAAGGTGTGTATCATATTGGCAAGGTGAGGATAGCAGAAGGTTCATGGCTTGGCGAAAATGTGTGTGTGCTTGGTGCAAAGATTGGCAGGCACTGTATCATAGGGGCTAATGCTGTTGTTACAAAAGATATTCCAGATTATAGTGTCGCTGTTGGCATACCAGCAAAAGTAGTAAAAAGGTATAGTTTTGAAAGCGGCCGATGGGAAAGGGTATATGGGAAAAATACGTAAAACAATTACTGAAAAGCTGAGAAATGCAGACTTTGTAATTGTATCTGCCGCTGCAGTGATTTCAGCAGCACTGAATTTTTGTTTTACAGTACTTGCCAGAAGGTATGTCCCTCCGCTGGAATATGGCATCTATTCTACCTGCCTTCTGCTTCAGACATACCTTTCCTATGCGCAATTAGGGGTTTTAAATGCATATAATCGGGATTATCCGCAATTGGCAGGCGCAGGCCAGGAAGAAAAATTAGGGGATTTAAAAAATACAGCGTTTACTTTTTTTATGGGGATTTATGTACTGCTGACAATAATAATTGGCGTGGTATTGGAAGCTGCATATTTGTCAGGAAGCTTTAAAAAAGAATATTATATTGGATATATGCTGTCAATGCTGCTGTTGATTGTGAATACACTGTCTGATTTTGGAATGAATACAATGAGGATGGAAGGGGGCTACCATTATACTGCGCTTGTAACGGTTATAAGGACAATGCTTGGAGCTGCAGTGGGGCTGATAGCTGTTAGGGTGTCTGGATATTATGGGCTTTATGTAATGCCTGCCATATCTGGCCTAGCCGCTGTTTTGCTGTATTATGGCAAAACACTGAAAGGGATCCGGTTACAAATAAATAAAAGTATTTTAGCAGAATGCTTAAGGACGGGATTTCCACTGATGGTGAACAGCTTTGTATGGACAGCCGTAGCATCCATAGATAAGTTTGTAATTTTAGGATTTATGGATACGAAAGCGCTTGGAATCTATAGTGTGGCTCAATTGGGGTTTACAGCAATGGTATTGATCCCACAGTCGGTGTCCCAGGTATTTTATATAAAAATTTCAAGGGACTATGGAAGGACAGGGGATGAAGGGTTATTAGTTAGGGCATGCAGCAGGTATACATGTATCAATTCTATTTGTACGAGTATTATTTGTGTAGCAGGATATTATGTTTTGCCTGTTTTTGTAAAGATTGTTATGCCAGGTTATATGTCAGGTATCGAAGCTGCCCAGATTATGCTGATTGGTATCGCAATCTATGGGTCTACGATGCTTTATGGCAATATTTTTAGCATTTTAAAAAGGAATAAAGACCTTTTATGGACATCCATTGCTTTATGCTTGTTTAATATTATATTTTCGGTTGGTTTAGTAAGCATATTTGGAAGAAATATAGAAAATGTTGCAATTGGAACGGCAACTTCCTATGCGGCTTTTTCTTTATTGCTGGTAAATAAAATTTCCAACGGATTTGAAGAGAGGAAAATAGTTTTATTAAAAAGCAGCTGGATGCCAGTTTTTGTATCTGTTTTTCCAACCATAGTATTATATTATTTGATTCCTAATATTTATGTAGGCATCATACTTTCAGTGATATATTTGTCTGGTATTTCATTATTGATGATTAAGGTGTGCAAAATAGAGAAATAGGATATGACAAAACAATTGTAGAATGGAGGCACAACAGGATATGAAAAAAGGCGGTTTGACCATTTGCTTTCAAGCTAGGCCATCTTATGATGTTTTTTCTTCACTTTTATTTAAAAAGTTAAAAAGTGAAAGGCTGCCAGGTTTAAAAGGGATCTTTATTACATCGGATGCAAAAGAAACCAATGATGTGAAGGGATATTTGAAAGGGGAATTAGGGATCAAAATAGCTGAGGTTTCCAGGTTTTTTCAGAAACACTGGAATGAATTTACTTATGAAAAATTTGTTGCGTTTGAAAAGAAATATAATTGTGCTCCAATCTGGAAGTATATTTACATGGATAGGTTTTTGATCGAGGCTGATTTTAACTATTGTGTAAAAATAACGGCAGGATATTTCTTTTTTTGGGAAGCATTATTTAAAAATGGTAACGTAGATTATTACTATGATGAAGCAGTTTCTACGTTGCATTCGGCGGTTGCATATATTGTTGGCCGTAAATACGGGGTAAAGTATCTTACACAAATGGTATGCAGAGGGGAAATAGAAGCTTCGCATCATTTTTTCTCAATGGTTCCATATTTATACGATATGCATGCTGATCCTGATTATAAAAATAGAAAGTATAATGAAAAACTTTGGAAACAGGCAGAAGAATTTTTGAAAAGATATGAAGAACATGATATAAAGGCAAGCGGAATGGCTTATGTGGATACGCAGCCATACCTGGAACCTAGTTATGTTGCAACATTAATTCCTAGATATATCCATGCAAGGTATGGGAAACATTTTAATAATAAATATTTTTATATGTATTATCAGCAATATGGATTGGTTTTCGATAAATGGAAGTTTTTTTTCAGGTATAACAAATGTAAAAAATACTATCATAAAGCGGATTTTTCAAAAAAGTATGTTTATATGGCATTGCATTATCAGCCGGAGGCTTCAACGATAGTCTGTGCGCAGAAATATGAGAAACAGCTATTTTTTATAGATTCTTGGGCGAAGAGCCTTCCGGCGGACACGCTTTTATATGTCAAAGAACATTATGCGCATATTGGCCACCGTGAAGAATCGTTTTATGCTGCTTTGAAAAAATATCCGAATGTCGTATTGATTGACCCGTGGGAAAATTCGAGAGAATTAATGAAATATGCCTATGTGGTCACTACACTTACTGGTTCCGTAGGATGGGAAGCTATGTTGCTTCGCAAACCAGTTATTATTGCAGGAAATGTTTTTTATGAAAATGCACCAGGCGTAATCAAAGTGGATGATATTTACCAGCAGTATTTACCGGCGGTTTCTAGTTGGCACAGGCCGGCTAGGGAGGACGTGATACAGTACCTTTGTTCCGTCTTAGGAACGGTATATAAGGGCAATATGTATGTGCATACCCAGGATGCCAGGGCTGAAAAAAATATACATCTTTTGGCTGAGTCCTTGTATCAAACGTTGATGGAGATTCAGGAGGATCCGTATCGGTTTGGGTATGATAAATTACCAGCAGCATTTTGAACACTGAGGGTATAGGGAAGATGGATAAATCGGAATTGGAAAAGTTTCTTTGCAAAGATGGTGATACATTGGTCGATGCAATGCAAAAGATAGATATAAATGCAAAGGGAATCGTATATGTGATTGATAAAAATAGCTGCCTTTATGGCAGCTTATCCGATGGTGATATTAGAAGATGGATACTGAAAACAGGAAGTGTGGATGGGACAGTATGGGATGCAGCGTATAGGGATGTAAAGTTTTTAATGCAGGGTGAGTCGGACCATTATATTCATTTCATGAAATTAAATGAAATAAGCTCGGTTCCGGTTGTAAATCAGAACCATCAAATAAAAGAGATTAAATTTATGGATGAGCACGGAGCGTCTGGGACAGTAAAATATAGTGAGGTTTTGTCGGCTTCATCCATTGTTATTATGGCAGGAGGGAAAGGGACCCGTTTATATCCTTATACAAAAATCCTTCCCAAACCGTTAATTCCAGTTGGGGATGTACCTATTCTTGAACGGATACTGAATAAGTTTTATAGCTGTGGGGCAAGGGATTTTTATTTAACGCTAAATTATAAGAAGGAAATGATCAAGTCTTATTTTAAAGAGGTAAACCTGCCATATAAAATTCATTTTATTGAAGAAGAAAAGCCTCTTGGTACGGCTGGGAGTATGCGGTTGATAAAGAAGCAATTCCATACCCCTGTTATGATTACAAATTGTGATATTCTGATCGAAGCAGATTATGAGGCGATATTGAAACACCATCTGTCGTCTGGAAACGATATGACGATTGTTTCATCATTGAAAAATATACCGATACCATATGGGGTTTTGGAAGCAAAGGAGCATGGGATTATTACTTCTATGTATGAAAAACCGCAACTATCGTATATTGTGAATACAGGAATGTATATTGTAAACCCTGATTATCTGGATTGGATACCAGTTAACAGGGTTTTTCATATGACTGACCTGGCAGAAAAACTGATGTCCCAGGAAAAACAGGTAGGCATGTATCCGATCAGTGAAAATTCTTTTCTTGATATGGGTGAATTTGAGGAAATGAAAAAGATGGAAGAACGTATTCATAGTGGGAATGTAAAATAAATGTTAAAAGGATCCGTGGGTAAGAAACAAATAGTATTGATTGGCGGCGGTGGGCACTGTAAATCTGTCATTGATACAGTGCTTCGTATGGGTATTTATATGGATATTTTCATTACAGACCCTACTTTGCCAAAGGGGAAGCATATACTAGGATGCAGGGTGGCAGGAGACGACCATATGCTGCTTAAATTATATGAAAGCGGGGTTACCCAAGCTTTCCTTGCCGTCGGAAGTATTAAAGAAACAGACTTAAGGCGTAATATTTTTGAACGTGCCCAGAAAATAGGATTTACTTTTCCAGCAATCATAGATCCATCATCAATTATAGCAGAATCAGCGAAAATAGGGAAAGGTGTGTTTATTGGAAAACGTGCGGTAGTAAACGCAGAGGCCATGATCGATGATTTTGCAATTATTAACACAGGGGCAATTATTGAACATGGCTGTTATGTTGGAGGGTTCTCCCACGTAGCGGTTGGAAGTACGATTTGCGGCGGTGTAACGATTGAAAATGATACATTGATTGGAGCAGGCACTACCATAATACAAGGAGTGAAGGTTGGTGCAAATTGTATTATCGGGGCAGGAAATCTTGTTTTGCGGGATGTAGCAAGCGGCACAATATTATATAGGAATGGCCAGGAAAAACGTAAATGAATAAAATTGTAGTAATTGCAGAAGCAGGTGTAAACCACAATGGCAGTATTGAAACAGCAAAAAAAATGGCTAGGATAGCAAAAGAGTGTGGGGCAGATATTGTAAAATTTCAGACATTTCATGCAAAAAGCCTGGCCTGTGGATATGTACAGATGGCTGCATATCAGAAAGAGAATTTGGGCATTTCCGAACCACAGCAATCGATGCTCGAAAAATTAGCGCTTAATAAAGATGAGTTTGTTGCATTGGCGAAATATTGTAAAGAAATTGGGATTATATTTCTTTCTTCACCATTTGACATAGACAGTGTGCATTTTTTGAATGATTTGCAGGAATTATGGAAGATTCCATCTGGAGAGATTACGAATTACCCTTATCTGGTGGAAATCGCAAAGACAGGAAAACCAGTGATTCTATCTACTGGTATGTGTACATTGGATGAAGTAGATGCGGCGGTTGCGGTATTAAAAGCCAATGGTGCTGGTAAGATAACGCTTCTTCACTGTACAACAGATTATCCTGTGCAAATGCGGGATGTAAATTTAAAAGCTATGTTGTTGATTAGTGAGCATTGTCAGTGTGAAATTGGCTATTCTGACCATACACAGGGCATTGAAGTGGCAATAGCAGCTGTAGCAATGGGTGCTGTAATGATCGAAAAGCATTTTACGATAAATAAGTGTATGAAGGGCCCGGACCATAAGGCAAGCCTTGAGCCAGCAGAGCTAGCCGCAATGATCCAGGCAATCAGGAATGTAACGCAAGCAATGGGAAATGGACAGAAAGCCCCGACAGAAATGGAGAAAGCAAACCTTGCAGTGGTACGAAAGAGTATTATAGCTGCGAAAGATATAGAAGCTGGTGAAATATTTACAATGGACAATTTGACAACCAAACGTCCAGGAACTGGCATTAGCCCCATGAGATGGAGGGAGGTCATTGGATTGAAGGCGAAGCGTAGCTTTGCAGAAGATGAGCTAATAGAGTTATGAAAAAAATAGTAATTTTGACGGCTACAAGGGCAGAATACGGGCTTTTAAAGCGCTTGATCATAAAATTTCATCAAGCAACGGACTTTGATATGTGCCTGGCCGTTACCGGAACACATCTGTCGCCAGAATTTGGAATGACAGTGCAGGAAATAGAACATGACCATATCCCAATTGATAAAAAAATTGAAATCGTCCTTAGTTCTGACACACCGGTAGCAGTTTCAAAGAGTATGGGGCTGGCAGTTATAAGTTTTGCTGAATATTTTGATGCCTGTAAACCAGATATGCTTGTTGTGCTGGGCGACCGGTATGAGACGTTGGCGGTCTGCTGTGCAGCAATGAATGCAAAAATACCGATTTGCCATCTGTATGGGGGTGAGGCAACAGAGGGTGCGATTGATGAAGCGGTACGCCATGCGATTACAAAAATGAGTTATCTTCATTTTACAAGTACGGAAATATACAAAAGGCGTGTGATTCAAATGGGCGAAGCGCCAGACCGTGTGTTTAATGTGGGTGCAATGGGCGTTGAGAATGCCCGGCATACGCAATTATTAAGCCTTCACGAATTGGAGCAGGATCTAGGATTTTCATTGGGCCCCCACTATGCAGTTGGAACGTTCCATCCAGTAACATTGGAATATGGTGCAGCCAGAAGGCAGACGGAAGAATTGCTGGCAGCTTTAGAAGGAGCTTCTGGTGTTAAGTTTTTGTTTACAAAAGCGAATGCAGATATGGATGGGAGAGGCATTAATCAGATGTTGGAAAACTATGCAAATACCCATATGGATTTTAAACTGGTTGATTCTTTAGGGATGCAAAGATATTTGAGTGCGTTAAATTATGCGGATTTTGTAATAGGAAATTCATCCAGTGGGTTGATGGAGGCGCCAGCGCTTGGAACGGTAACGGTAAATATCGGTGACCGGCAGAAAGGGAGGATAAAAGGGGATACAGTAATTCAATGCAGCCCAGATAGAAAAGCTATCGGGATGGCAATTAAAAAGGCATTGTCCGAAGATTTCCGCAAACGTGCTGGAAGGATGGCAAGCCCTTACGGGGATGGAAATACTTCGGATAAAATTTTATGGATTATTAGGGATTATTTATGCAGATGCAGGATTGACCTGAAAAAGAAATTTTATGACCTGGATTTTGATAAAAAATAGGGGAATGCATCCGGTGTCCATAAGCCGGATGGAAAGGGGATAAGGAAAATGACAAAGAATGAGATTTATGGGCAGAAGGCGCATCGGTTTATTCCGGCTGGTGCCCATACTTACAGCAGGACAGATGAAGTTTTTCCAGAGAATGCACCGAGGGTTATTGACCATACCAAGGGTGTATATGCATGGGATGTGGATGGCAACCAGTACCTTGATTATGGGATGGCCTGCCGTTCGGTAACAGTTGGATATGGTTATGAACGCATAGCAGAAGCGGCCATTTCACAGATTAGGAATGGAAATACAGCAACCAAAGCTTCCAAAGTGGAGGTTGATGCAGCGGAAACACTTGTGGATCTGATTCCCTGGGTGGATATGGTTAAATTTGCAAAAAATGGCTCGACAGTTACAACTGCGGCAATTAAACTGGCAAGGGCTTATACCGGAAAGAAATATATTGTCCGGTGTAAAGAACATTCTTTTTTTTCGTATGATGACTGGTTTATCGGCGATACGGTGATGAACTGCGGCATACCAGAAGAAATATCCGCAATGACGCTGCAGTTTCATTATAATGATATTCATTCGGTTAGAAAAGTTTTTGAAGAATATAAAGGCCAGGTAGCCTGCCTGATTATGGAACCAACGGAATCAGTAGAACCAAAGGGCAATTTTTTACAGGAAGTTGGTAATTTATGCAAAGAATATGGTGTGGTATTTATTCTGGATGAAATGATTACTGGTTTCCGTTGGGATCTTCTGGGGGCTTGTAAGTACTATGATGTTAGGCCTGATCTTGTTACCTATGGAAAAGGCATGGCGAATGGATTTTCTGTTACGGCACTTGGCGGCAAAAGGGAGATTATGGAGCTGGGCGGCTTGCTTCCTGGCAGGGAACGCGTCTTTTTGATCTCTACTACACATGGTGCGGAGATGATGGGGCTAGGGGCATTTATTGAAACCGTTAATGTATATAAGCAGCTGCATGTAACTGACCATATATGGAATATCGGAAAGAAATTATGTGACGGCATAAGGGATATTGCAAAGGAATATTTGCTCCAGGATTATTTTTATATTACAGGTGCTAACTGTTCCCCAAATCTTGTTGTTTGCGGAAAAGATAAGCTCCCTTCGATGGAATACCGTACTGTATTTATGCAGGAGATGCTAAAAGAAGGTATTTTGATGCCTTATATTTCAATTGCTTATGGGCACACGGAAAAAGAGGTTGAAATCACATTGGAGGCAGTCAGGAAAGCCATGAGGGTTTATTCGGATTCTTTGAATGGCAAAGCAGAGGATTATATTCTTGGCAATGTAATGAAGCCGGTATTCCGCAAATATAATTAATGTCGGGGTATTTTTCATGTATAAGAATAAAAAGATACTTGCTGTTGTCACTGCAAGAGGCGGGTCGAAGGGCCTGCCAGGAAAGAATATACTGGAACTAAATGGAAAGCCATTGATTGTATGGACGCTGGAACAGATAAAAAAGAGCAGATATTTGGACAAGGCATTTATCTCAACAGATAGTTTGGAAATTGCTGCGGTTTGTGGGGAATATGGGATGCCGGTACCAGAACTGCGCCCAGATGTACTGGCCCAAGATTTATCGTCATCTATGGAGGTGCTTTTATACACGATTCATTTGCTGGAAAGCAGGGGCGAAGTTTATGATTATGTAATCCTTTTGGAACCTACTTCCCCACTCCGTAAGGATGATGATATTGACAAGATGATTGCAGCTGCTGTCGGCCATCCAGACGCAGATGGTGTAATTTCGGTAGGCCGCGTCCATATGGAGCATCCTGCTATTGTAAAAAAGCTGGGCACAGATGGTTATATCGTCCCTTATATAGAAAATGGAAAGGCTTTTTATCAAAGGCAGATGGAAGATGAAGCATATTTTCCGTATGGTGTTGGATACCTTATTAAAACGGACCGGTTTAAGGAATCGCACACGATCTATATGGATAAGATGTTACCATATTATATAGAGCGGTGGCAAAACTATGAAATAGATGATATATATGATTTCAAATGCATTGAAACTATAATGAAGATGAAGGAGCGTTCAAAATGAGTAAGTATCTGGTTATTGGGCTGGGATCTATGGGAAAAAGGCGTGTGAGATGCCTTTTGGCTTTGGGTACAAGACCGGAAGATATATGTGGGATGGATAAGTGCCAGAAGCGCTGTGAAGAGGCAAGGGAGAAATATGGAATCCGCATTGTTTCTGGTGAGCGGGAGGTTGACTTTGGGCAAATAAAGGCTGTGATTGTGTCATTGCCGCCTGATAAACATGGAATTGGTGTTGATATTGCGGTAAGGCACGGCAAGCCAGTGTTTGTTGAAGCCAGTGTTATATTATCAGAAGTGGAAGCAATTGCAGAAAAAAGCAGGGATATATTTGTAGCGCCGTCCTGTACCTTTGTCTTCCATCCAATGATTAAAGAAATAAAAAAAATAGTACGTTCGGGTGAATTTGGCAAGGTATGTAATTTTTCTTACCACAGCGGGCAGTACCTTCCAGACTGGCATCCTTGGGAAAATGTAAAGGATTTCTATGTAAGCAGCCGGGAAACAGGGGGTGCAAGGGAAATTGTACCTTATGAGCTGACCTGGATTACTGATATTTTCGGATTTCCAGAGGATATAAAAGGTTATTTTAGGCAGACAGGGAAAACAGGCTGCAATATCGAGGATAGTTATGCAAGCAGCATGTCCTATGGGGGCATGGTTGGAAATTTACTGGTAGATGTTGTGAGCAGGTATCCGGCAAGAAACCTGATTATTAACTTTGAGGAAGGGCAGGTACAATGGAGATGGGATACTAGGCAGCTTGAAGTATATCAGGCGCAAACAGGAAAACATAGTTTTATAAAACAGGATGAGCAAAAACATGAAAATGGATATAGTGCTATGATTGGCGAAGATATGTATATCGAAGAAATTGCTGCATTTTTGTCAGGTATAGAAGATGAGTCAAACTATCCAAATAGTTTAGAAAAAGACATGAAAGTGCTGAAACTGCTTCGAAGGATAGAAGACACAGATGGAGGGTTTCACAGGGGATATGAAGATCGCATTAGCCCAAACTAGGATTATTTGGGAAGATAAAGATAAAAACCTGAATAAAGCGGAAAAAATCATACAGGAACAAGCCATATTAGGGACGCAGCTGGTATTGTTTCCTGAAATGAGTTTTACCGGTTTTTCTATGAATACAGGTATTACAAAAGAAGGCGGTTGCTATACAGAACAGAAAATGAAACAATTTTCTGCAGAAAATAACATTTCGATTGGTTATGGATGGGTGAAGGACTGCGGGGATAAGTGTGAAAACCATTATTCGGTTGTAAATCAAGAGGGTACTGTAGTTTCAGACTATATAAAAATCCATCCATTCTCCTATTCCGGAGAGGATAAGCGTTTTTATGGCGGTGAAAAGACATGTATATTTGAATTAAATGGGATAAAGTTTTCAACCTTTCTTTGCTATGACCTACGTTTTCCAGAAGTTTTCCAGGCGGTTTCCGATTATGTAACAGCGGTAATCGTCCCTGCGAACTGGCCAGCGGAAAGAAGCAGGCATTGGAAAACGCTCTTGCAGGCAAGGGCTATTGAAAACCAGGTATATGTGGCTGGAATTAACTGTACTGGCAGAATGGATGGAACGGATTATTCCGGTGGCAGCTGTATGATTGACCCAGATGGGAATACCGTCCAGGAAGCAGGGGGCAATGAGGGGGCTGTAACGTATGACTTAAAAGCAGATGTACAAGATTACCGGAAAAGATTCCCGGCAAGGCATGACCGTAACTGGAAACTATACCGTAATTTATATGAGCAAATAAATGGCAGTGGAAAGGCGGTAGGTAGATGTGTTTGAAATAGCGCGGGGGGGGGAGGAGGTCAAGCTAAAGCTAAAGGAGTTTCTTGAACAGGATAAAGATTTTAACAGGTATTATAGCTGGCTCCGCGACTATGATACCATACGGCTGATCGGCAGGAGGGAGTACCTTCTTTCAATAGATGCAGAGGAAGCCAGGGAATATATCAGGTCTATGAACCGTAGCCCCAATGACTGCTTTTTGAAAATATTTTATGACCGGTCATTTATAGGGACTTTAAAAATCGGGCATATCAATTGGGAAAATAGGATTGCGGATATGGGGATTATGATAGGTTCGCATGAATTCCGCGGCAAAGGTGCGTCGGTGCAGGCAATGCGGGCAGGAATGTCTTATGCGTTTGACAAGCTTGGAATGAGGAGGCTAACAGGGGGATGTGCGTCGGAAAATGTCCCAATGCAAAAGTGTTTTGAAAGGTGCGGCTTTACGAGGGAGGGGTGCAGCCGCCAGTCCCTTTTTTTGGAAGGAAAATGGCAGGATCATTACCAGTATGGTATCTTGAAAGAAGAGTTCTCGAAGGAGGAAGCATAAATGCAGATCTGTAAAAGGTGTCTGATGCCGGAAACAAGGCCACGGTTAAAATTTACAGAAAATGGGCTATGTCCAGCTTGCGAATGGGCTGATATTAAGAAAAAGGAAATTAATTGGAATACCCGGAGGAAGGAACTGGAAGAACTTTGTGATGCAGTCAAAGGAAAGGGCCAGTGGGACTGCATTGTTCCCGTTTCAGGTGGAAAAGATTCAACCTATGTTGCTGATAAGATGAAAAATGAGTTTGGGCTGAATGTGGTTACCATTACGGTTACGCCGCCTTTGGAAACAAGGCTTATACAGAAAAACTTGGCAAGGTTTCTGGAGAAGGGGTTTTCTAATATAAAATTGACGCCAGATCCTGAGATTATGAGAAAGATCAATAAAAGATGCTTTATCGGACAGGGAAGGCCGCTGAATGGATGGACATCTTGTGTAAATGCAGCGATGTTCCGTTTTGCAACATATTTTCATATTCCACTGGTAATGTTTGGGGAAGAAGGGGAGACAGAATATGGGGGTACCATAAAACTACGGTATGTCCCTTATTATGATATGGATTTTGCAATACAGGTCTATACGGAAGGGAATGACCCCAGAAGGTATTTGTCTGATTATAGCGAGGGGGATTTGCGGTTATGGCTTTACCCGGATGAAAATGATATGCGGCGCGCTGATTTTAAAGTTGCCCATTTATCTTATTATGAAGATTGGGATCCATATGCCCATTATCTTTTTGCAAAGGAGTATTATGGCATGGCGGAGAATGAAGGCAGGAATACAGGGACATATTCAGATTTTGGCCAGATAGATACGCCAATGTATATACTCCACACTTATATGATGTATTTGAAGTTTGGCTTTGGAAGATGCCTACAGGATGCATGTATTGATATAAGGGGCGGCCGGATGTCCAGGGAGGAAGCCATTAAAATTGTCAATCGGTATGATGGCGAACCGATAGATGAATATATACCAGTGTTTTTGGACTATTTCCAGATGGGAAGGGAAGAATTTGATAAGGTACTGCAGAAACATACGAATAAAGATTTATTCGAATGGGATCATGGAAGTTTGGTCCGAAAGTTTACGATAGAATGATAATAAAGTAGGGCAAAGAGAATGCTAGAGTGTAGGAAAAAAATAACCGGCTGTTTGGGCATCCAATTATTAAAAATCAATATACCCGTGGGAGTTGCATTAATCAGAAATTTTAAAAACTGGCTGCATAAGGCCAGTTTTTCTTTGTAAAGAGAGGTATTTTGTTATGAAGATACTTATTACGGGCGCGAATGGGTACTTGGGGCAAGGGATTGTTAAGGAGGTTTTGGACAACGGGCAGGAGGTGGTAGCGGCGGATTTTGTGACCGATCGTATAGATGCCAGGGCGCAGAAAGTGGCTTGTGACCTTTTTGAAATAACCGATCCAAATCAGTATTTTGAAAAGCCGGATGTGCTGCTCCATCTGGCTTGGAGGGATGGGTTTGTCCATTATTCAAATGCGCATATTGAGGACCTCCCAAAACACTATGAATTTATCAGGTCTTTTGCAAACGCAGGGATAGGGTGCATAGCGGTTATGGGGTCGGTGCATGAGGTAGGGTTTTTTGAAGGGAGTATTAAAGAAGATACTCCATGTAATCCAGTAACACCCTATGGTATCAGTAAAAATTCGTTGCGGGGATTGACGCAGATGCTTTGTGGGCAGAGGGGTATTACGTACCAATGGCTGCGGGGCTATTATATTGTAGGGAACAATGAATATGGAAGCAGTATTTTTTCCAAAATTACTGCTGCGGTAAAGGAAGGGAAAAAGGTATTTCCATTTACCCAGGGGTTGAATCAGTTTGATTTTATTAATTATCATGATTTTTGCAGGCAGGCTGCGGCTGTGGTTAGCCAGAGCAAGGTTAATGGGGTTATTAATATCTGTACCGGACGGCCAGAAAAATTATCTGACCGGGTGGAGCGTTTTATATTTGAGAATGGATATGATATTAAGCTTCAATACGGGGCGTTTCCAGACCGGCCATATGATTCAAAGGCCGTATGGGGAGATGACAGTAAAATAAGAAAAATCATGAACGGATAAAGAAAGCATTAGGAACTGTCCAGAAATAACTTTTAAATAGTGCGCAGGATTTTTCTTCGAGAGTGCTGTTCAAAAATCAGGCGCATAGCGGGCTATGTAACTGATTTTTGAACAGTGCTATCGGAGAAAAAGACAAGCAATATTAAAAGTTATTTCTGGACAGTTCCTTAGAGAATGGGAGTGAAAAGTTGTTTCATTTAGAGGAATTTATTGATACTTATGTAACAAAACGGCCGGGCAGTATGTTTGAGGCAGATATTCGTAATCATTTTACTGGCTTGTCGGATGCCATAGAGGGTAAAAGTGTTCTTGTGATCGGTGGGGCTGGGAGCATTGGAAGCAGTTTTATAAAAGCAATCCTTCCTTTTCAACCGGCAGAGTTATATATTGTGGATACGAACGAGAATGCACTTACGGAATTAACAAGGGATCTTCGGGCAGGTAATGTATCTGTTCCGCCTGTATATTATCCTTATCCGATGGATTATAGTTCTATTACGTTTCAACGGTTTTTTATAGCCCATCGTGGTTTTGATATGGTGGCAAATTTTTCTGCCCATAAGCATGTGCGCTCTGAGAAGGATATTTATTCGGTAGAAGCTATGCTGCGTAATAATGTGGTCAATGCAAGTGGATTGTTAGAGCTTTTGGCTGCGTACCGGCCGGATACGTATTTTTGTGTTTCAACGGATAAAGCAGCAAATCCTGTGAATCTTATGGGTGCTAGCAAGCGGATTATGGAAGATTTGATTTTTTCTTATTCCGATATTTTTTCGGTAAAAACTGCGCGGTTTGCGAATGTGGCATTTAGTAACGGTTCGTTGCCTGCTGGTTTTTTGGAGAGGATCAATAAATTACAGCCAATCTCTGCACCTTCAGATGTAAAAAGGTATTTTGTCAGCCCTGGTGAATCGGGGCAGATCTGTATGCTTTCTGCAGCGCTTGGAAACAACCGGGAAATATTTTTTCCTAAGTTGGAACAGGCACAGATGATGAGTTTTGACGAAATAGCAGAAGGGCTGTTGAAAGCACATGGGTATGAAATAAATGCCTGCAGCAGTGCGCAGGAAGCGCTCAGACAGGCGGATGGGTTAAAGGCAGGCGGGAAGGTATATCCTGTCTATTTTTCAGCATCAGATACTAGTGGTGAAAAAACCTTTGAAGAGTTTTATACCGATGTGGAAACCGTGGATCATAGCCGTTTTCAATCGCTTGGAGTGATTACGGGAAAAGCGGTTCCGCCAAAAGAAGGGGTTAGAAATCTGATTACTGCATTGGATGAGGTGTTTGCATGTAAAACTGCTACAAAAGAGGATGTTGTACGGATCATCTCGGCATACTTACCGGGTTTTAAACATATTGAGACAGGAAAATCATTGGACAATAAATTGTAAAAAAGTGGGGAAAATAATAATGATACCATTAGCAGTGCCAAATCTTACGGGCCATGAGAAAGAATATTTAAATGATTGTATAGATACTACTTATGTTTCATCGGTAGGGCCATATGTTACGAAACTGGAAAACATGACGGCAGAGGCGACGGGTGCATCCTATGCCGTAGCTACATCAGCGGGGACAACGGGGCTGCATGCGGCGCTTGTTGCAGCAGGAGTCAAAGCAGGGGATTTGGTGATAATACCTACCTTTACTTTTATTGCAACTGCAAATGCAGTAGCCCATTGTGGGGCAGCCCCGTGGCTGATGGATATAAAGGCGGATGACTGGTGCCTGGATCCTGATATGGTCCGTAGTGAGCTTGCGGCGAAAACAAAGGTTAAGGATGGAAAGCGGATCCATTTGGATACTGGGTGGCGTGTGGCGGCAATTATGCCAGTGTATACCCTTGGCAATCTTCCAGATATGGATAAGTTTCGGCAGATTGCAGATGAATATAAGCTTTCTCTTATTGCGGATGCTGCTTGTGCAATTGGGGCAACATATCATGCACAGCCTTTGGGAAGCTTGGCGGATGCTTCGGTTATTTCTTTTAATGGAAATAAAACGGTTACTTGCGGCGGTGGTGGTATGGTGGTTGGAGATGGTAAGGGCCTGCTTTCCCGGATCCGGCATTTAACGGCTACCGCACGTCTTGGAACGGAGTATGATTTTGATATGGTTGGTTTTAATTACCGTATGACGAATATTCAGGCGGCAGTCGGGTGTGCGCAAATGGAACGCCTGGATGAATTTATAGCAGTAAAGAAGTATGTAAGGATGTATTATGCAGGTCGGCTGCAGGAATTAAATATCCGTTTTTTCCCAACAGCGGAGGGTTCTTCCTGCTGGTTTTCGGGGATTGTGCTGCCAAGCGGAAAGTCCTTAGAGGAGGTCCGTGCTGTTATAACGATGCTGAAAGAAAAAGGTATTGAAGCACGTACCTTCTGGAAGCCGGTGCATTTGCAGGATGCGTATCTGGATGTGCCGAAATCTTTTTTGGTTACTGCAGAAAATTTATGGCAAAGGATTATTACTTTGCCGTGCAGTACAAATATTACGGATGAGGAACTGGACTGGGTCGTCCGGTGTGTAAAACAGGTGATAAAGTAAAAGAAAAATTATCTATTTTTCCAGTATTTATATTCTATTTATACGATTTCAGTATCTTCTTTGTTTAAAATCCACAAAATTTTTAAGAACAAAAATAATACAAAACCGGCCCGTAATAGAAAACGAAAGGGGGAAAATGCGCCAAAACACATGTATCCGTTTTTGGCGCTGTTTTGTATAAACTAGATAGTAGTTGTATCGGCTGGCATTAAAGTACTGCTATTCATGCAGTTTTTGCAGAGTCATAGATAGGCACAAACTTCCGGTAGGGGTAGGGGATGTTGTAAAAATGCCTGCTGGGAGCTGCCATGCGGTCTTTGCGGCAACCGAATTAAAGCTAGTGGAATGCAGCTTGGAAAAGAAATATCCGTGTCAGATAAAAGGAAATGGGGCTTGGAACGTAAAAGCTGCCAAGAGGTGTAAGTTGTTCTATGAACATTTGTTTGCCTCTTGCAATGGAGAAGGGACTATTATAAGATGATGATGAGCATTGCGGGCATAGAAAAAATAATTGGTGGAGGGAGGATATGGTTTCGCCGACAAATTTAGAAGTTGAAAAGATATTTGAAATTAAATCTGCAGGAGGACAAAAAGTTGCAAAAAGTAATTGTTATTGGAAGCCCCGGCGCTGGCAAAAGTACGTTTTCAAGAAAACTCAGGGATGTAACAGGGCTTCCGTTATATTACCTGGATAGGTTATGGCATAAGCCCGACCGGACAACGGTCTCGAAACAGGAATTTGATACAAAATTGGAAGGTATCCTTAGGAAAAGCCAGTGGATCGCCGATGGAAATTACAACCGGACGCTGGAACTGCGTTTTCAATACTGCGATACCGTTTTTCTCTTTGACCTGCCAGTAGAAACCTGCCTTTTGGGCGCTGCAGCCAGGGTTGGAAAAAAGCGGGAGGACCTGCCGTGGTTTGAAACAGAACTCGATGGTGGGTTCCGGCAGTTTATCATTGATTTCCCTACAGAAAGCCTGCCCCGGATTTATGCACTGGTTGAAAAATACCATGAACAGAAAGAAATCATGATCTTCCGGTCCAGGGAAGAATCAGAAGTGTATTTGAATAGGTTAGGGACTGCGTATTCCGTATCGTTTTGAATAGTTGCTATTTACGGCATTGCTATTCACGGCTTGAGGCCGCTCATAGCAACAATTCGGGGCGATATGTTTTGTGGAAAGACAAGGACGTTTTCAAATAATTTCAATGTTTTGTTGGCATTCTTTAGACCAGAGAAGGATTTTTTTTGCTTTCTCTTTTCCAGCTTTTAGAAAAGAAATATAATACATGACCTTTAATTCCGGATCGCTTAGGGGAATGAGTATTCTGTGTGTTCCATCATTCCTCAAATCTTTTGACAGGGTGGATATAGTAGCCAAGAAATTTGTGGTACGGATTAAGTGCTGGGTAATATTATATTCGTTTTTTACCAATGTGATGGGGAGGCTGTTTTGGGTGACGATATTTTCAATCTGTGTTAGAAAATGTCCGCCAATCTGTGGATATAGCAAGGGTTGCTCCGGTATATCTTTTAACGAAACACTTTCAAGGCCAGCCAGTTTGCTTTCTGCCGGGACAGAGAGAAAAACCTGATCTGGCAGGAAAGGTTGGCTTTCTATGCCATGTGGCTGAATTTTTTCTGGCGTAACGATAAGATCATACACACGGTCATACAGAAATTTTGCAGCTTCTGTTCCTTCATATAATTCGTCTTTTATTTGGATTTCAGGATGTGCAACGGTAAATCTTGGAACAGTAAACCAGCGGACACCCGGATCGCAAAAGGCAATACGAAGTGTTAAGTTTTGTTGTGCTGCATTTAACAGGTCTGTTTTCATCTGCTCTACATTTCGCAGAATATTATTGATATGGACTAAGGCAATTTCACCAGTCTGATTCAGAAAGATTCGGTTTGGGCTCCTGTCAAATAATTCTACATTCATTTCTTCTTCAAATTTTTTTAACATAGCGCTCATAGCGGGCTGGGAAACGTGCAGTGTTTTAGCTGCTTTTGTCAACGAACCGGTTTCTGCGATCACTTTAAAATATTGAAGTTGAGTCATGTCCATAGGGGATCTCCTTTCAATTTTAGCATAAATAAATTGTTATGCAGTATAAAAACAATATAGTGTACATTGCTGTAAAAATCAGTATAATTGAAATTAGCAAATGGCGGAGCAAGTTTGCGTTTATTATACCATAAATAAAAGGTTATTGTAAATCTGCTTGCAGCGCCGGACCAGGATAAACGCATGAATAGATATTCCTTAATTACCATCCAATTATTTGGTCAGT
>CAMUML010000021.1 GCA_947089855.1 uncultured Eubacterium sp. | reverse complement strand
TTAAATCTTACATCTTATTAAATCTTACATCTTATTAAATCTTACATCTTATTAAATCTTACATCTTATTAAGCCTTACGTCTTATCAAATCTTATATCTTATTAAGCCTTACATCTTATTGAATCTTACATCTTACTAAGCCTTACATCTTATTAAATCTTATATCTTATTAAGCCTTTTATTTCACGGCCATCTTTGAGCATCCCGCATCCTATTTGTGGCTATTTCAGTTTCTATAGAATACGAACCATGTTACCAAATTTATTAAAACATTATAAAAACATAGCTTGTTCCAGATACATAGGATGCTCCCGTTAAAATGACACGGATTCCTGCTCCTGTGCTTTATACCGTATCATTTCTATTAGGCGCTGTGTTGGTATCCCGGCAAAACTCTGGTTTACATTCCTGCTTAACTTTGAACCACTTTTTCAATCCTTGTTACACCCTATGTTAACTTTGAACCACTTTTTCAATCCTTGTTATACCCTATGACGATTGTATGAATATCCTTATCCATGCAGAGATCCACAATCCTGCGGCTTCCCTTGTGTATGTAGTCATCTATTTTCCGGTTTCTTTTTGCAGTTATACGCGCCATACGCTTTGTAAAATCACCGCCATTCATCCGCTTTGCTGTTTCCCTATAATGCGTCTGCTTATTGTAGTATTTATTTACTGACTTTAGGCCTTTGCCATTTACCAGGAATACCCTGTCCTTTGTATTTGTTGTTACGGCTGCTAGTTGTCTATAACAATGTCGATACTACAGTAACGCTGGTTGTCTGGCTTCGCTTCACAGATGAATATACTGTAAACCACTTCCGCTACAATAAAACCATGTTTTGGATAAAACGCAACTGGTTAAATGTTTGGAAGCTGCAACGTAGCTGTATTCGTTCATATTAGCTGTACAACTGGCCGTACAACTATATTTTTACATATAAAATACCTATACACATTTGCAATTGCTAAGTAACTGCATCATTTTCGTTATATAACCGGTTTTCATAATGTTTCAGATAGCCATGCATACTGTGTACAGCTGCCCAAAAACAGCCGCATGCGCAAGCAGGGACTTTCCTGCTATGCCTGCGGAGAAATGCTGGAACCTCTTAGCATTCTGCCATTGTCAGAATTTCCGGGCACGGAAGCCCGGAAAAGGGGATTGCCGCCACGGACGGCGGGTCAATCCCCGGTTCGTCCGGTGCCAATAACCTCGGCACAGAATGCTTAGAGGTTCCTGCATTTTGCAGCGGCATAGCAGGAAAGCCCCTGCTTGTGCATGCAGCGTCCGGGTGGCCACTCTCCCTTTAACTCCCTTCACTCTAACAGCTACATAGCAGGAAACCCCCTGCTTCTACATGCAGCATCGGAAAGCCACTCTCCCTTAAACCCCCTGCACTTCGCAGCTACATAGCAGGAAAACCCCTGCTTGTGCATGCAGCGTCCGGGTGGCCAAAACTCCCTTCACTCTACAGACGCATAACAAGAAACCCCCTGCTTCTACATACAGCATCGGAAAGCCGCCCTACTGCAGCCCCTCTTCAATCAAGCTCACAGAAACCAACGTAGACACCCCTTTTTCCTGCATCGTAATACCATACAGCCGGTCCGCAGCCGCCATTGTCCCGCGCCTATGTGTAATCACAATAAACTGCGTATGTTCGGTCAGTTTATGTAAATAATTGGCAAACCGCCCGACATTGCTGTCGTCTAACGCCGCCTCAATCTCATCCAGCAGGCAGAAAGGCGACGGCTTTAGGTTCTGTATGGCAAATAACAGTGCAATGGCGGTCAGCGCTTTTTCGCCTCCGGAAAGCTGCATCATATTTTGCAGTTTTTTGCCAGGCGGATGGGCTGTAATGCAGATGCCGCATTCCAATATTTCTTCGTCCCCGTCCAGTTCCAGTGTCCCTTTGCCGCCGCCGAACAGCTGCTTGAATGCTTTGTCAAACTCACGCTGGATTTCTGCAAATTTCTCTGCAAACTGCTTGCGCATGCCAGTATCCAGTTCTTCTATTATGCCCATCAGCGTCTGCTCTGCCTGTACCAAATCGTCATGCTGGGCTTTTAAAAATTCGTAGCGGCCAGAGACCTCTTTATATTCTTCGATCGCGTTGACATTGACATCGCCAAGTTCCCGGATTTCTGCTTTGGCCTGGTTGATAAAGCGCCTGGCCTTTACTGGGTCTGCAAGCTGCGCATCCTGGAAGTCAAGTGCGTTGTGCGGCGTCAGCTCGTATTCTGTCCATAAATAATTGGTCTGTGCTTCCCGGGCCTCTTCCAGTTTTTCTTTTTGGCTGTTTAAGCGGAATACCTCTTTATCCAATGCATTTTTATGTTCGGAAAGGCCCTCCTGTTTTTTGAAAAAATCTTTTTGGCCGCCGGACAGCTGTTCTTTTTCCAGCAATTTTTCGGACAACGCCTGATCTAATGCTTGGCTGCCGGAAATAGTGCCTGCGATCTCTTGCTTTAATGTTTCGATGTCCTGTTCTTTTTGGACGACGTCATGATGGGCCTGTTTTGCGCCGTTTTCCAAGCTGCCTTGTTCTTCTGCCAGTTTTGCCAGCTCGCCTTCAAGGCGCTCTAGGTTTTCCGCCAAAAATACTGCCTGCTGGCTAACGTTAGCTTCTTCCAGCTGCACCTGTGATAAAACTTTGGCCGCTTCCTGCTCTTTGGCTTCTTCCTGGCGCATTGACTCCTGGGCCGCTTCCGTTTCTTTTTGGATGTGCCCTTCTTTTTCCAATACCTGTAATAGCTGTGCTTCAACCTGTTTTTTGTCTTCTGCGATCTTGGCTTTTTGCTGTTCCAGCTCCTTTGTCTCTGCGGCAAGCGACTGGGCAGCTTTTTGGCTTTCGTATTTTTGCTCCAATACGCGCTCCAGGTTCATTTTGGCTGTGTTCTGCTCCAAATATGCTTCTTGCCCTGCTGCTTTGTTTTTTTCCTGTGCGGCGCGCAGCTGCGCTAGCTCGTCTTGCATATCCTGGATATGCTGCGCAAGACGCGTGCGCTTGCATGAAAGGGTGTCTGCTTCGGCCTGCAGTTCGTCAATTTCCCGTTTGCGGCCAAGTAGGTTGCTGCTGTTTTTAAATGCACCGCCGGCAATGGAGCCGCCTGGGTTTAAACGTTCACCGTCTAACGTTACGATGGTTAGCGAATAATGGAATTCCCTTGCCAGCGCAACCGCATGGTCTATATGGTCGACCACAACCACACGCCCCAACAAATAGGACATAATGCCACCGTAAACTGGCTGTGCCTGTACCAGCGTATCTGCCATCCCCAAGACGCCTTCGCAGTCCAATACCCGCTCATTTCGGCTGTTTCCGCGCCCGGTGACGCTTGTAAGCGGCAGGAAGGTCGCACGCCCGTATTTATTTTTCTTTAAGTATGCAACCATTTTTTTTGCTGTCTCTTCGTCTTGGGTCACAATATTTTGGATACTGCCGCCGAGTGCGGTTTCAATGGCTGTCTCATATTTTTTCTCAACTTTCATCAGGTCCGCCACAACGCCGTGGATGCCTGGTTCGTGCGGCCTGCATTCCATTACGCGCCGGATGCTGCCGCCATAGCCGTCATAACGTTCGGCAATATTGCGAAGTGCATCCAGACGGGACTGTGCTTTGTGGAACGCGGCTGCGGCTTCCTCCATTTCGGTGCGCGCAGTGTCTATCTTCTGGCGCAAGGCAGCCTGCCCGTCTGCGAAATCCCGTTCCATTGACTGGAATTGTGCGATCTGCGTTTCCAACGCTGCCAGCGCTGCCTGCTGTTTTTGGATACTGGCATCAAGGTCTGCTTCATCGCTTTTGGCGCGGATTTTTTTCTGGTTTAGCTGTGCGCCGCGGATATTTGCCTGTTCCATCAACATATCAATGCGCTGCTGTTGCCCTTTAATGGAACCTTTTTCATTGAGCAGCTCGATAATCTCGTTTTTGCCGTGCTCAATGGCCTGGCTGGCAGATGCGATACGCCGTTTTAACCCTGCCAGCTGCTCCTGGGCCTGCACGCGCTTATCCGTGGTTTCCTCAAGCTTTGCATCCAGGCTGGATTTTTGCTTTTCGTATTCCTGCTTGGCCAAAAGGCGTTCCTGTTTATCGTGTTCGATGGCCGCTTTCCGGTTCTGGTAATGCTCCTGCGACATTTGGGCTGTATGGATCTGTTCCAGCAATACATTGACCTCGCCCTCCAGCTTGCCTTTACGGACGGCCATATCACCGGTACGTGTACGTATATCTGTAATTTCATTTTCCAGCTGTTCCAGACGCCTGGCCAGCACTTCGTATTCTGCACGTGCAGATTCCAGCTGCTGCCCGGTTTCTTCCAGTTCCTTTTGTGCAATCCCATATTTTTCCCCGATGTCTTTTAGCTGTTGCCCATTGTGCTGCATATCGGCTAAAAATAGGTTTACTTCATACCGCTTTAACTCTTCTTTTTTCTTAATATAGATTTTTGCCTTTTGTGCCTGGCGTTCCAGCGGGGCAGCCTGGCGTTCCAGTTCGGACAGGATGTCTTTGATACGCACCAGGTTTTCCCGTTCCCGCTCCAGTTTTTTATGTGTGGCAGCTTTGCGGCGCTTAAATTTGACAATGCCCGCCGCTTCGTCAAACAGTTCGCGGCGTTCTTCCGGCCTGCCGCTTAAGATCCGCTCAATCTGCCCCTGCCCGATAATCGAATAGCCCTCTTTTCCAATCCCGGTATCGTAAAACAGTTCCGCCACATCTTTTAAGCGGCACGTACTGCCATTGAGCAGGTATTCGCTTTCCCCGGAACGGTAGACACGCCTTGCAACGGTCACCTCGTCGTATGATACCGGGAGTACATGATCTACATTGTCAAGCGTAATCGATACATACGCATAACTGACCGGCCTGCGGTTTTCGGTTCCGGCAAAAATAACGTCCTGCATACTGGCCCCGCGCAGCTGCCTGGCACTCTGCTCCCCCAGCACCCAGCGTACCGCATCCGCCACATTGCTTTTCCCGCTCCCATTTGGCCCCACAATCCCTGTGATCCCATTATGGAAATCAAACACAATTTTATTTGCAAAGGACTTAAAACCATGCACTTCGATACTTTTTAAATACATACTTCCTCCGCTGCCAATTCAGCTGTAAACCTTAGGCTTGTTCCGAATGGCTGCCGTTCAACATGACCAAAGCATGGTATGCCGCTTCTTGTTCCGCCGCCTTTTTCGTATGGCCTTCCCCGGTACTCATTTTGCTGCCGCCAATAGAAAGCTCGACCGTAAACATTTTGTTGTGGTCCGGCCCGCTCTCCCCGGTCAGCTTATAGCTCATGGCGCCAAGGCCGCGCCCCTGGACTGTTTCTTGCAGGATAGTCTTGCTATCATAAAAGAGCTGCTTATGTGCAATGTCTGTCAGGATAAATTTAAGGATAAACTCTTTTGCATTAGCAAAACCACCATCCAAATAAATTGCCCCGATCACGGCCTCCAGAGCGTCTGATAAAATAGATTTGCGCAGCCGTCCGCCAGTGCGCTCTTCCCCTTTTCCAAGCAAAAGGTACTCTCCAAGTTTTAATTCTTTGGTACAATATGCCAGAGTCGGCTCACACACCAGGCTGGCACGCATCTTGGTCAGTTCCCCTTCGGGCAAATCTGGAAAATGGCGGTATAAAAACTCACTTGATATGATTTCCAAAACAGCATCCCCTAAAAATTCGAGCCGCTCATTATCGGAATGCTTTTTCATCCGTTTTTCATTTGCATAGGAGCTGTGGGTCAGCGCCTGGACCAAAAGGCCGCCCTGCTTAAACTCATAGCCGATGATTTGTTGAAATTCCAATTGTTTCCTCATAGTATCACGCTTTCTTAAATCTGCAAGGGTGTTTTAAAACAACTACAGCGCTGCCATCGTCTTAAAACACCCTTTCTCCACTGAACTTAGTTTATTGCATTTTTAATCTGTTCCACGGCATCGCCTACAGTCACTATCTTCTCTGCCTCATCGTTGGCGATTTCGATGTCAAATTCCTCTTCAATGCCCATTATAATCTGGAATACATCCAGAGAATCGGCACCGAGGTCATCTACAAATGTGGTGTCAAGTGAGATTTCCTCTTCATCCACATTCAGTACTTCTGCAATGATTTTTTTGATCTTCTCGAATTCCATGCCTCTTCCTCCTTATCATTTTTTCTCTATTTAAGCCCCATTATTCAGGCGTGCCTGCAGAAATCTGACTGCTGATTTTTTCATTCATCTTTTGTTTTGAAAAATGCACGCACTGGATGACAGAGTGCTTTACCTCTAATGCCTTAGAGCTTCCATGTACTTTGACGACCAGCCCCTTTAGGCCGAGCATCGGGGCCCCGCCGTATTGGGACGAATCAAAATTTTTCAGTGTTTTTTTCAGCGCCGGCTTGATTAGCAGCGCACCAGCTTTTGTACGCAGCGAACTCATCAACGTTTTTTTTACTTCGCGCAGCAGCATGGAACTTGTCCCCTCAAAAAGCTTTAAAATGACATTTCCAACAAATGCCTCGCACACAATGACATCTGCGGCCCCATATGGGATGTCCCGCGCTTCAATGCAGCCAGTAAAATGGATGCCTGTACATGCCTTTAACAACGGTATCGTCTCTTTTACCAGTGCGTTCCCCTTCTCTTCTTCTGCGCCGATATTTACAATGGCTACACGTGGTTTTTTCACACCTACGACATGTTTCATATAAATAGAACCCATTTTTGCAAACTGCACAAGGTGCGATGGGCGTGCGTCTACGTTTGCCCCACAGTCTATTAGAAGCGAAACCCCTTTGGCCGTCGGGATCAACGGTGCCAGCGGCGGCCGCTCAACCCCCTTTAACCTGCCTACGATCAGCTGCCCGCCTGCCAATACTGCCCCGGTGCTGCCCGCTGACACAAACGCATCCGCTTCGCCGCGCTTGAGCATATTCATGCCGACTACAATAGACGAATTCTTCTTTTTGCGTATTGCAGCAACCGGCGGTTCCGACATGCCAATTACCTCTTCTGCAAATACCGTCTGTACCCGGCTGGCATCATATTGATATTTCTTTAGCTCGTTTTCCAACGGTTTTTGACGTCCAATAAAGATAAGCGTCAGACTTTGTTCCGCTTCCAGGGCCTGCAACGCACCTTTTATAATTTCTCCAGGCGCATAGTCACCGCCCATTGCATCTACGGCTACCCTGACATTTGTACTCATGAGGCCCTCCTATTTTTATTGCAGATGCCCTTTTCGCATAACAGGATGTTCCGCTTCGGGTATGCTGTAATAAATTTGTTAAATTATGGATGTATTTATTTAAAAATTGTTAAGGAAATCATTTACAATATACTATATGTGATTCTATAAATCAATATCAAATGTATGCAAAAACACAAAAGGATTGATTTGGGGGTATTATTCACGGGCCAGGAATGTACATTTACCGAATGGTTAGAGTGGCCCCTAGGCCGTAAATCAATGTCATTGAGTTAAGAAATCCCTCACACAGCCTGGCCCAGAAAATTCCTAACCAGCAACGCTGTTAATTGTGGCCTCCCGGACACCGGATGGGGGCCGCTGCCTACCTGGCTGTTTCGGCTCCAGAATGTAAGGGGCCCTAAGTATCCTGCGCCCAGGCAGTGGTACCGGACGGACGCAGGATGCTTAGGGCTTCTTACATCCCGGAACCGGAACAATGGGACAGGGCCGCCCCCTCATCTGGTGTCCGGGAGGCTACAATGTATACTGGCAAACACTAAAATTTGCCAAGTAACACCGACTCATGAGCGTCTTTATCTTACATCATATGGTAAACTTTATCGCCCGTGAGTATAACACCCTATCTGAACGGTTACGCTTAAGCAAATGACATTGGTCCGTGAATAGCAACTATTTGTGGGGAGTGGGACGCCGCTCCATTCAGCCAACTGCAAATTCTATAAAGGAAAAGGCTTTACGGCATAACCCCGTAAAGCCTTCCAACACCATTAATCCATTGCAATAATCTCTTTTTTATTGTAAGACCCGCAGTGTTTGCAAACCCTATGTGGTACCATAAGTTCCCCACATTTGCTGCATTTTACTAAGGTAGGGATCTTCATCTTCCAGTTCGCCCGCCTTTTATCCCTCCGGCTCTTAGAACTTTTATTCTTTGGACAAATTGACATCTTGTTTACACCTCCTTACTCTTTTATGCTGTCAAACACATCTTGAAACGCCGCCATACGTATATTCGGCACTGCCTGGTTACAGCCGCAGTCCCCCTCGTTGCGGTTTGCACCACACTTGCTGCAGATACCTTTGCAATCTACCCGGCACAGCGTCTTCATTGGCCATACAGTCAACAGCTCTCCATATACCAGCCGGTCTATATCCAGCTGGCATCCATGCAGGTATTGGCCCTGTTCCAAACGTTCCTCTGCGTCCGGCGCCAGCCCTCCCCCATTGCCCGGGCCTTCCTTGCCGCCTGCTGCGGCTGGTTGGGATGGGCTGCCGGCATCTTCGAGCAAAAGTTTTTTTTCAATTGCCAGATGCAGGCTGGTTGGGACGTCGGCCAAGCAGCGGTCACATGGAATGGAAACCACTATTTGAAGGCTGCCGGTAAGCAGCAGCCACCTGTTTTCCAGATTGGCCAGATGCAGCCTGAACGGTTCTTTGCTTATAATAGGAAACACACCCATTTTAGACTTCACAGACTCCATATCAATATGAACTTCTTTTTCTTCTTCCGCGCCTTCCTTGGAGCAGATCGCTGAAATATCTAAAACCATAGTATACTCCTATTCTTGTGGAAGCGTATTTCAAAATACAATATATGGTTTTTCAACACGCTCTAAAAAGTATAACGAAGTGTGAATTATTTGTCAATATGCAAATGGGTTTTTATTTTAACAGCGCCACTGTTTCCCGTGCGATCGCCAATTCTTCGTTTGTTGGCACTACCAGTACCTTAACTTTGGATTCCGGCGTAGAAATCACAACCTCTTGGCCGCGCTTGCTGTTTGCTTCGTCATCGATTGCAACGCCAAGGTAGGAAAGGCTTTGGCAGATTTCCTTACGGATCACACCGTTGTTTTCACCGACCCCTGCCGTAAAGCAGATGCAGTCTACCCCGTTCATAGCCGCAGCATAAGCGCCTATGTATTTCAATACACGGTAATTAAATACCTGCTGTGCAGTTGCCGCACGTTTGTTCCCTTCCTTTTCTGCAGCTTCCAAATCGCGGAAATCGGAGGATACGCCGGATAAGCCCATTACACCGGACTTTTTATTTAAAACATTTAAAATGCCCGCCATATCAAGCCCTTCTTTTTTCGCAATAAATTCTACTGCAGATGGGTCGATGTCGCCGGAACGGGTGCCCATCACAAGCCCCTCCAGCGGGGATAAGCCCATAGAGGTATCTACGGATTTTCCGTTTTTTACCGCACAGATAGACGCGCCGTTGCCAAGGTGGCACACAATCGTCTTAAGGGATTCATAAGGCTTGTCCAGGATTGCTGCGGCACGTTTTGACACATAGCTATGGCTGGTGCCGTGGAACCCATATTTGCGGACTGCATATTTTTCATAATACTCATATGGGACGCCATACAGGTACGCTTCCTGCGGCATCGTCTGGTGGAATGCGGTATCAAATACGCCTGCCATTGGGGTATTTGGCATCAATTCCTTGCATGCACGGATACCAATTAAATTTGCCGGGTTATGCAGCGGTGCAAGGTCTGAGCATTCCTCCACTACCTTAAGCATTTCATCTGTGATAAGGGCGGATGATGCAAATTTTTCTCCGCCATGTACGATCCGGTGGCCAACTGCACCGATTTCGTCCAGGCTTTTGATTATACCGGTCTTTTCGTTTACCAGTGCATCAATGACCATTTGGATGGCTTGTTTATGCGTCGGCATATCCGCCTGCGTAATTTCTTTTTCCCCGCCTGCCGGTTCATAAACCAGCCTTCCGTCAATTCCGATACGTTCGCACAGCCCTTTTGCAAGGACGTTTTCTGTTTCTGCGTGGATCACCTGGTATTTCAAGGATGAGCTGCCGCAGTTAATGACTAATACATTCATGTTCCTTCTCCTTCTACGAATTTGATTGCATAAGCATTTGTATTATAAACCTTATTGGGAGGAGATTCAAGAAATGTTAAAAAATAAACAAAAAGGGGCGGTGGAGGCAGGACGCCGGATGAGGGGGCGGCGGGCGGGCTTTTCCAGGCTTTATGTAGGCCACAATGGAAACTGTGGTAAAACAAAAGGCTGGTTAAGCAATTCAAACGGGCCATAATGGAAGCCCTGGCTATTTGCTGTGTTGGAAAATAACTGATGAATGAAACTGGATAAGGAGAAAACTCGAAAATTATGTTTAATATTTATGACATTGCCCATAGAAAAGCTTCTATAAATATGTATTACATGATTTGCAAAAGGATTTCCATTGGGGTATACGCAGGAATACCAAATCCTTCAAAATCTCTTTTGTTTCGGGTGGCAATACAATCACAATGTATAGATTGGGCGCAAGTAGCAACAAGACAATCCTCGAAATCCTTTGCCTTTTTCTGAAATGCAATAAGAATATCATTGTTAGTAACACTGCATACTTTGACAATCTCCAAAAGTTTTCCGACTGCCTTATATGCCATATCAGTGCTATGAGTATATTTTTTTACAAGATAGTAGATGTCGGTAACAGAAGATGCTGATACAAAACCGTCTATTTTGTGTTCTTCACAAAGCTTTAAAACTTTGTAAGAATCTTCTATAAAAGGCTCCCTTTCCAATAACACATCAATGATTACATTTGTATCACACATTATTTTCATATTTTAACAGACGCTCCTCTCGCAAAGAATCCATATCTATATCAGAAGAAATACCACTAAGCATTCCACGCAAGGAATCCACCGCAGAAATTTGGGGATTTACAACTTTAGCAACCGTTTTGCCATTACGAGTAATAAAAATATCTTCCTTGGCAATTAATTCAAGGTACTTTCCGAAGTTAGCTTTAAATTCTGTCGCTGTAACAACCATGGAAAAATCCTCCTTTTGTTTAGGTTATTCTTATTGTATGCGATTTTTAAAAGAAAATCAATAAAATCATGCGAAATAGAAAAAATAATATTAAAATTTTTTCCAGTATACCTTTATCCCTATCTGGTTTCGCCCATGTATCAGAAAACACCTAATAATTCAAGGTTTTGCATAGCTGAATTTCAGCCGGAAAGAGCCTAAGTTATATTCTGCTAGAAGGCCAGGCGCAGCCGAAGCGGCGCCTGTAGCTGCTGGCATTAGCCAGGGGCGCCCGTCCGGTACCACTGTGTAAATGCAGAATGCTTGAGCTGGAAGCCAGCCCACCGCCCCGCCATCCGGTGTCCCCGCAGCCACAAACAAAAAGGAAAGGGGAGCTTTACCCTCCCCTTTCCTTAGATGCTGCCCCATCCTGTCCCGGCAGGGCAGACGCTGGTATTTATACTGCACATCCGTTAAATTTACAGTATAACCCGATTGCAGACTGCCAGCCAGGCACTCTCTTGGTTACATTGCTGTGCATTCTGGCGGCCTGCAGTATCATTTACACAACCTGCCGTTTTGATACGTATATCGGGAAGGTATCTGTGCCTTTGATCTCTTTATCTTTGGAAATCTTGACTTTTTTGTCTGTTATAACAAATTCTGCCTCTACGCCTTCTTCAATTACCGTATCCTGCATTAAAATGGCATTCTTAACTTTTGCGCCTTTGCCAATCTTAACGCCACGGAACAAGATGCAGTTTTCGATTTCGCCTTCGATGACACAGCCGTCAGCTACCATTACATTTTTGGCTTTGGAGCCGTTGATATAGCGTGTCGGGTTATCGTCACGGATCTTGGTATAGATCGGGCTTCTGTCGAACAATGCTTCCAGGTTTGCATTGTCTAAAAGTTTCATGTTTTCATCAAAGTAGGTCTTTAGGCTGCTGACACGTGCTACGTACTCTTTGTATTCATAGCCCTGGATATTCAGTTCACCAAGCTTTGGTACCAAAATATCACGTTCCAAGTATACGCCGCCACCAATAAATGCCTCGTCTACAAGCTGGATTAAGCGTTCCCGTTCAAATACGTAAATATTCATGGAATAATTCTGCGGGCCTTTTTCTTTGGAATTGATATGTATTTTCTTTACCTGCCCGTTTTCCAGGTCTAACGTATAGTACATAGCTTTGCGGATGTCTTCTGATTCCAGCAGGCCCGCCGGCAAAGCTTCTTTTGTATAGGCAGCCGTAACATCTGCACCGCTTTCTATATGTGCGTCCAGCAATGCCTTAAAATCAAAATTAAATGCGATGTTCGCATCTGCCATAATAATGTATTTTTCTTTCTGCGATTTTAAGAAGCCGACGATACTTTCCAGCATACCGACTTTACCGCCATATACGCCCATATTTTTCTGCGCAAATGGAGGGAAAATATTTAACCCGCCGTTTTTGCGCGTCAAATCCCATTCACGGCCGGAGCCAAGGTGGTCTAACAGTGAAAAATAATTTTCACGTACTAATACTGTAATATTGTCAATCCCGCAGTTTGCCATGCTGGACAATACAAAATCAATTAAACGGTAACGGCCTGCAAACGGAATGGAAGCCATCAGCCGCTCGCTGGTCAGCTCAGATACAAGCTCATCATAAACATTTGGGAATATAATGCCCAGTGCATTCGTATTGGTATTTATCATTGTTTGTCACCATCCTTTACATTGTCACTGACCATAGCGTCTGGTCCGATTACTGCGTTATCGCCGACATAAACGCCAGGGCCGACCGTTGCAACGCCCGTCACATCACCCTCTGGCATCTGCCCTACCACAGCATCTTTTCCGATTACTACATTTTCTGCTACGATGCAGTGTTTTACCTTTGCACCGGACTTAATGATCGTACCGCCCATAATAACCGCATCTTCTACTTCTGCGCCTTCTTCCACTTTCACGCCTGCAAACAGGATAGAATGTTTTACTTTGCCGGAAATATTGCAGCCGTCGGTGATCATAGCATTTTCAACCAATGCGCCTGCATTGATCTTATGCCCGGTCATACCGCTGTTTCGGCTGTAAATCTTCCAAGCATCGTCAAACAGGTTGATGCCGCTGTGTTCCGGGTCAAGCACTTCCATATTTGCTTCCCATAAGGAAGAAATCGTGCCGACATCTTTCCAGTATCCGTTAAAGTGGTAAGCGTACATGCTACGCTGATCCCTTAACAGGTTTGGAATAATGTTGTTTCCAAAATCATTTTCGGAATCCGGATCCGCTTCGTCTTCTACCAGATATTTGCGCAAAATATCCCAATTGAAAATATAAATACCCATCGAAGCAAGGTTTGACTTCGGCTCCTTTGGTTTTTCCTGGAATTCTGTAATTTTGTCGTTTTCATCCGCAACCATCAGCCCAAACCTTGGCGCCTCTTCCCACGGCACTTCCATAACGGCTACGCTGAACTCTGCATTTTTCTCCTTATGGAACCGGAGGAAATCGCTGTAATCCTGCTTGCAGATCTGGTCGCCGGAGAGGATAATGACATATTCCGGGTCGTAACGGTCAATAAAAGAAAGGTTCTGATATATCGCGTTTGCTGTCCCTTTATACCAGTCTGACCCCGATGCCTGCTGGTATGGCGGAAGTACATGCACGCCGCCATACAGCCGGTCAAGATCCCATGGCTGCCCATTTCCGATATACTCATTTAATACCAACGGCTGGTACTGCGTTAAAATACCGACCGTATCGATTCCTGAGTTTACACAGTTAGACAGCGGAAAATCGATAATCCGGTATTTGCCGCCGAATGGAACTGCAGGTTTTGCCAGCTTCTGGGTCAACGCATAAAGGCGGGAGCCCTGTCCACCGGCAAGAAGCATAGCAATCATTTCTTTACCCATTTTTTGTCTCCTTTTCTAATTACCTTTAGTTTCGCAGGCCTGCAAGGCATCCGCAGCACCCATGCCGCACTCTGCTGCACCAAAAACCTGCCGCAGATACCACAGTAAATACTCCAGCTGCCATGCAGCCCCTGCTGCCTTCGAACCTGCCTGTCCGCCATCCTTTATGGCATTTTGGACAGGCATGTTCCAATTGTTATTATTGTACATGACTATTATATTTTTGTAAACAAATTATTGCAATTTTACTAAAATTTGACAAAAAATTTTTTCTAATGCATTCAGGAGGCAGGATTGGCTCAGTTGAGTAGTCCGGGTAGGGCTTCCTTGAATCATACGGAAACGTGATTTGGGGTCATTTTTTAGCATGGTTGCTGTAAAACTTTCTTGATACCGTTTATGGGCTTTCTAAAATGGTATGGCCTGCTTGGTACAGCACTGCCATTGCATGTTTAAAATTTGGCTGTTTGACCAAAATATAGTCGGTATTGTAGGTAGAAACTGCAAAGATAGCAATCTGTTCCTGTGCCAGCAGGGATGCAACGGATGACAATATCCCTGTTAAGGAAAAATTGAGCGGCCCTTGTATGCGGAATGCCCGCCATCCATCGTCGCGGTTGCGGGTATTGGCTGGGGTTTTGCTTGTTTCGCATACCAGGGAAAGTTCTTCATCGGTGCGGCTTAGGAAGACAAAGGTGTCCGTAAAGTCTACGTCTGTAAGGGATGATGGGGAAATTTGGCAGATTGTAAAGTTTTGTGGGAGCTGTTCAAGTATCATTTTTATACCTCCTAGGGTGTGTTGGCAGTGTCAAGTCTACTACCTGGTTTTCCTATCCAAAGTCTTTTTTAGATAATATGAAGTGACCCCACATTTGTAACAATGTGGATTTACCTGTACACTAGAGTTTGATAAGAGCAATGGTAATAGGGATAACCGCATACAAAAGGAGACCACTTACATAAAAAGAATACTAAAAATCGGAATGGATGTCCATACCACATATTACACTTTGTGCGCAATGGAGCCAGTGATCGGAGAGGAAGACCTCGTGTTTGCTATGGTTAAGGTAACGCCAGATTATAAAAATATTATAACGTTTATTGAAAATCTCAAGCAAAAACTCGGATTGAATAATGACTATGATGTCCAGTGTGGTTATGAGGCTGGCTGCCTGGGCTACTCACTCTACAATCAGCTGACTTACGCATGGGTAAAATGTGTAATACTTGCTCCGACAACGATGCTTACCCAACAGGGAATGAAAATTAAAACGGACACGAGAGATGCACATATGATTGTACTTGGAAATGCTTTTGTTATCAGCATCGGCACAGAATTCATTGAAAATGAAAACGAGGGCGTTTCTAAAAATGACTATGAATCAAAAGCGTTCAAACGGCTGGCGAAAAAGCTGAAAAGGGAATACCCACGTCTTAATGTATGCGTCCTGGCGGACAGCCTGTACTTATTGTCTGTATAATGGGGTTAAAACCCTTGCCCTTAGGAAAACCCATAGCTTCGGGTTTAGATAAAGTAAAAAAAGGAATATTAAATTTGAGGTGAAGATATGGAAAATTACAGAAAATTGTCACATTGCACGTATGAAATGATGCTGGGGGCAAAAGCCCCATTTGATTTATCACCTTGAAAATTTCATATTTTGATTTTTTTATCCCGTGCGCTCCTATTTATGATATAATAAATATATCACGAATGAGGACTTTATCATGGCATTAAAAAAATGAGTATGGGCAGATCACACTGCATGGCAGTTTCCTGTTTGGCCTCACGGACAGGGAAAAAAGGGCCCTTGAAAAATCAAGTTCAAAAATATTCGCGGATGAAATATTCCCAGCCATAGATGAGGAACGTTTTTCTGTCCTCTACAGTGAAAATGGAGCGACACGGCCAAACACTCCAGTGAACGTGATTGTAGGCGCCCTGATTATCAAGGGGCTGTTTGACTATTCCGACGATGAAATGGTTGAAAACCTTATGCTGGATCTGCATCTGCAGTACGCCCTCCATACAGCAGGCTTCCAAGAACAGCCGCTTTCGTAAACGCTGCTATGAATATGAAAACGCCCATGGCGTTGATTTATACCGTGGCTGTGTGGAAGGCCCGTCCAGGAGCATCGCAAAAACTATGGGCGTAAATGACAGAGTGCGCCACATGGATTCCATGATGATTGCGTCCAATATCCGTTTTGTAAGCCGCATGGAGCTTGTTTACACGTGCATCTCCAAGCTCGCCATATATATTTCCAAATCCTGTCCGGAGCTGCTGGAAAAAAATGAGGGCCTCCTGCCTTACACAGGTCCGGATGATTACAATAGGGTGTTTTACCACCAGAGAAGCACTCCCATGGAAGACACCATTGAAAAACTGCTGGAAGACAGTGATGCCTTTATGGACATCTGCGGGACATCCTTTGAGGATGCCCCGCAGTACCAGCTGTTTGTAAGGTGCCTGTCTGAACAGGCTGTTATTGAGAGCGGCGTAAGGCGCATGCGCAGAAAAGAAGACGGTGGCTACAGCGGCGGCAATACAAATTTTCTGCTTTTGACCCCAGCATCATGATATTAAATATCATCTGGTATGGATCACGAAATACCGCAAACCCGGAATAGTTGGAAAGATAGCTGTAAGGACAAAGGAGCTGAGCCGCATGACATGTCAGAGTAATGAAATAGAAATATTGTCAGGACATGTGGGCAGCGACCACATACACCTGTTAGTATCTGTTCCGCCACATCTTTCAGCAAACAAGCTGATATAGTATATAAAAGGAAGTACATCCAGGAACCTGCATATGGAATATAAGGAGTTGAACAAGCAGTTCTGGGGACAGCAGTTGTGGTAGGCTCCACAAATCCTGACCAGAAAGCGTGAACCCAAAGGCTACTTCTAACTACCACAAATCCTATGCTTCTTGAAGAGGAGAACCGGCCCTTTGTGTACATCTATGGTGCCACACCCGCCGCAGTACTGACAGAATTCCTCCCCCAGGAGATCATCAATTCTTCCGAAGAAAACCTCCTGGCATTTCTCGCAAAGAGATGCAGGAACCGGATTTCCGTCATCTCCAGGATGTCCAATATCCTACCTCCCTTCGTATCAGCCATGAATGGGGCAGATACTTAGATTCTGTAATTTCCCTAAATCGACTGCCTGACGTATAAAGAAAATTTTCTATGAATATTGGCATTGTTATTCCGCAAAGCATAATTCGGATAACCCACACTGCCACAAAAGTCCGGCTCCCTCAGCTGCCTTATCTGCTCATCTGAATACTCCCATGTTCTTCAACGGCCATTGACTTGCTCAATATCTTTCAGGTGGATCGCCTTATTCGCTGCTTTCATCTTCTCCTGTTTATCTTTCGGGCTCTCCAGCTTTTCACTTGCATCCTCATCACTGGATTTAATCTGCTCTTCCCAAACAGTATGTTCTCCATCTTTCTAATAATTCCGTCGCGTCTGACCACCTCAATAAAAAGGCTATAAACTTTTATTTCTTACTTCATAATTCCACACAATATTCTCTCTTGGAATTCCCATCTGAATCAAAGAGGCTTTTATATCCAAGCGGATTTCTTCCCTCAGTATTCCTATTACAATTTTCTCACCGTGATAAATTTCTTTCAAATTTTCCATTGATATGACAGGAATACCCTCTACCGCATCTCCCAGTCTAGCTGCCCTTTTATCTATAACTGCCTTAACACAGCTATATTCCGTTAAACGCATTTGGCGAATCTGACTCTTTCCCACATCCCCTGCCCCATAGATCATAATCTTGCTTCCAGCCTCAATCTGACTCCATGGAAATTTATACTCAAATAATACCGACACGGCCATATCAGTCAGCAATTTACTCCGAAAACTTTTCCAATATGTCCAAAAATCTGCTTTCAATTCCTCATAATATGGCGTATTCTTTGCATATTCCCACCAATAGGAATGCATCGGCAACATACCAATTTTAGGCTCCCATGGATGGCACTGAAAATAATGGATTGCAACTGCTTCCTCTTCATATTTTGATAATTCTTCCCCAGAATGTTTCTTCTCATTTTGTGGGCTTATATAAAATCCATACTTCATTTCTGGGACATAAACCTCTTTTCCATTAAAAAGTATACCAAAGCCAAATTCTTCATTTGAATAATTGAATGTTGCTAAAACAGTATTATTTGCCTGTAATATATCTTCGAATGAAAAATCCTCCTTTATCTTCTTCACATTATACAAAGCAAAAACCGTGCTAAAGGGTGTGACACCCATTTCAACAAATCTATCATAAAAATCATTTAGCTCATGATTTATGCACGCGCCATCCAGACAGATTACATAATTATCCCCAAAATCCATTTCATAAAACTCTTTCAGAGATTTTTTTACAATCATATCACCATCCATAATTAATATACGGTCTATCCCATCCGGCAGGGTATGAATTTGAAAATAATGTGTATGCAGTTCAAGCGGCAGTGCACATGGTTTTATAAAAACCTCCTTTATACGCTCTATATCAATCGATATTAAATCAATGGTACCATTATGCTTTTCCATTAACTCACGCATAAAATATAAATCAGATTCCTCTATATTGGTAGAAAATATGAATAAATGTATTTCTTCTTGTTTGTTATTTTCAATAATCGACTCCAACAAGACATATGCATATTTTACAAAATAGCGTGTTATATTTAGTCCAATATTCATCTCAGCCTTTCCTCGCTTTCATGTCTGCCTTAATAATAAACAAATAAACTGTATATAACTTATGCCTATTTCCTTATTCCCCAGACCACTTCCTCTGCCGTCCAACAGATATTACGCATTGATTATCACTGGAACATCCCGCGCAAAACTTGCATAAATTGAATTTTTACACACATGGCCATACCCAAATATAGGAATCTGCGTTTCCTGTCCCCATACATCGAAAAATTCTTTTGCATTCACTGAAATTTCCCCCACTCTTGCATAATATCTCAAAGACAATGTTTCAATTTTCCCAGTCCGGCGAAAACATCTCTCCTACCTGTATAAATGATTCTTTCCGATTCCAATTACAATGAGATGACTGATAACACCTCCTGCACGGAGCATCCATTTTCTCCTGATCATTTACAATCCGACGGTAGTTCTGGTACTCAGGCGAATTCCACATTTCCATAAAAGGCTTATTCCTATCATACCGGAAAAACTGTACTGGAGTAGACATACATGGACGCACGAATCCATCCGAGCCTAAAAAGAAATCTCTCCACGCTACAAAACAATCTTTATGAAAATGATCGCCTGCCTCATCTTCTCCTGCATAATGCGGCAGTTTTAAAATAATTCCAAGATCATCCCCCACCTTAATAGCTTCCTCAAATACTTCATGCACCAAACGTTCATGTCCCCATAATGATTCATTCATAAGATCCTCGCCAAATACCGTCAAATATACAACTTTTACTTCTTCTATGCCTATTTCAGCAGCCAGGCGGACTAAATCTGGCAATTCACGAATATTAGACTGCATGGCACAAAAGACAAAATTGATCCATGGATATTTCAATCCACGCTCTTTTTTCAGCCGGACAATATCCTTTAAATCTTCTGTAACCTGCTCTATCTTGGAACCCCTGCGAATCCGCCCGTTCGTTTCATCCGTTGCACCATCTAAACTTACTGCAAAAACGTCAACATTATAATCAAAAATAGCATCCTTGATCTTTTTTAAATTCATTCCATTTGAACAAAAATATTTTCTAGCACTATGCCTATTGATGATTTCAAGCATCTCTATAAAGGATGGATGGATCGTCGGCTCTCCCCATCCCATCAATGTTACTTCTTCCACAATGTCCATCAATGGCTCAAAACTGCGGAATACTTCCATATCAAATCTTGTGGGCTTGAAATCAGCGGCATTCCTTCCACACATCACACAATTTAAATTGCAGGCATTTGTTAATTCAAACACCAGCCTTCTTGGATATGACTGCAAGATCTGTTTTCCCTGTTCCAATTCCGCTATATTAATGTCTGTATTTGCCTGCTGCCTTTGTGTCAATTTCTTTCCACTGAATAACGTTTTTGTCTTTGCCCGTATAATCATTACTACATCCTCATCTTTCTTAAAATCAAATTGCATAATATACAAATGAAATATGGTTCATATATGACCGCAGATATATCTTATATGTTGGATCTGCCTGTAGGATTTGAAACGGCACTTCCCACAAATCCCAAGTTTTATGATAACCTGCGATTGCAAGTCGTGGATGATTCTTCTCAATCGTATTTTTTGCACCGCGTAATGCTGGCAGTTCACTGCCCTCTATATTCATTTTTATATAGGTTGCCCTACTCCCATGAAGTACCTGATCAATCGTAACAGTAGCAATTCTCGTCTTTCCAATATCAGCAACAAAACTCCCTGGGCCATTTAACTCATATAATAGCATTCCTTTATCTGAATCATAAACAGCTTGGTTCATAATTTTGATCTTACTTTGCATTTCTAACGGAAGTGACTGAACATAATCTCTTAATACCGCATAATTAACTGGATCTGGCTCAAATCCATAATAGCCGTCAAACTGATTGTGATTTTCCTGAAAAAACATTCTTGCACTGATGCCATTAAATGCACCGCAGTCTACAAAAATTTCATCATTCCTTTTTGGATAAAACCCATATTCAAAGTATTGTTTATCCTGTGGCATAGTAGGCACAGAAATACTATCATCAATTAAACGAAAACGTAATATTTTCTCATAAATTTCCTTTGACAGATCATCTTCCAGATGCTCATAAACTTCCTGCATTTCCTCAACATGTTGATCCATCAAATATACATCTGAACAAGACGGCATGTTATAGGGATCTCCCTGAAACAGTTCGTGACATCTGCGAAAAAACGTATAATCCACAACATTCTCAATTCCCAAATCGTGCAACATCCGATGAACACCTGTATGCCCGCCTCTCTGCAATTCTTCTGCAAAACTTTTGCAATACCGTTTTCCATCCGTATTAATCGTAACAATTACAAGTGCATCTTGTCCCACCCGGTCAGCTATTTGCTCTGGTCCAATAACTTCTACCCTTTCACAGACAGTACCCCATCGAACAGAATTTCTATCTACAAAATATGCCGGCTCAATCTGTATACGCCTCAGATAATATAAAAAAGCAATTCCTGCACTGCCTGCTCCATAGAGACATACTTTTCCATGATATTTTTCTAATTCCTTTTTCATATCATCAATTGAAAGTTCAATATCATCACAAACATTATGAAATTCATCGAATATTTTGTTTATCAGTTTCATCTGTTTTTCTCCAATATTTTTTCTGCCGCACACCTGCCGCTCAAAAGACTCTGTTCTAACCACAGATAATCCCATTCTCCAAACCGTCCGGCAACAACTGCTCCCTGTTCCTCTAAGTAAGTTTTTACCACAGTCCGCGCTTTATATATCTCAGACGTAAACATAATATTTGCATACTGTTCAAAACGAATATCAGTTACCACAATATCTTTCATCGTAAACAAATCCAACTTCAACAATTGCTTAATAATGTTTTCTTTCAATTCTTCAACAGACACCCGCAGCTGCCTGTATTTTGATACATATACTTCTGCCTGCAGAGCGCTGCATCCTTCCGGCGCATTATTGGGAGACTTTTGATCCGCAAAATAAATACGTGCTGGCAGTATATCCTCATCATAAATGTAAAACCATATACTTGGAAAATGGATTTTTCGATTAAACCCAATCGAAATCATATACCCAGATGTATAATCCAGTTTCTCAGCCGCTTCACTCACAAATTCTGGAAGATACTTGACTATTTGGGGTAGATCGGACAGCGGCAGCGTGCTGATTACCTGATCATATTCAACGGTATTTCCATCTGAAAACTTTATTCTTTTTTGCTTAAAATCAATTTGCTCCACCATTTTTCCATAATGGATATCCAGCCCCCGCGCAAGTGGCTCCAAAAATCCCTGAAAGCCCCCATTCACCGGATAATGCATCTCTTTCGAATAATGCACATTCGGCGTCTCATCTGTCATTGCCCCACGCAGAACTTCTCTAATATCAGGCACATACATCCGGTTCTGCACCCATACAGTTTCTAATTGTTCTGGTTCTACCGTCCAATATTTTCTCGTATACCTGCTCGTAAAATTGTCTGTAAAATATTCTCCATATGATTTCCGTAGCCAATCCTTATAATTCTTTGGTTCTGCTATTTCCGGTCTTTGGCAAAATCCTTCAATTACTTTAATCCGTTCCTCTACATCCAAACCGATCAAATTATTCTGCACTGGATTGCGTATCCATTTTCCCTGATAAAAATTATAGGCTTCCGGTACGTGAGTCAGATACTTTGTTTTCTTTTCCAATAATGCATTAACATCAGGATTCTTTGAAAATGTCATATGCGCAAATCGATCAAATCGATAACTGCCTACTTTGAAACTGCCGCATAAACCGCCGTAATCATCCCTTTTTTCATAAATATCCGCAGACACTCCCTGGCTCTTCAAATAATATGCAGCAGATATTCCAGCTGGTCCCGCACCCAGAATAGCAATTCTTTTTTCCCCCATAATTCCTATAATCTCCTCATATAATCCTCAATTGCATGTTCATAAATCCTGTCTGAATTTCCATGCTCAAAATATTGCTGATACGAATAATTTGTCTGAACTAAACCATCCTTAACATTATATATAGGCATCCATCCCAGCTTTTCCCTGCTTTTTTCTGAATCAATCATCAGAAGTTCCGCTTCATAAAAATTCTGCTTTAAAGAACTTTCTACTGCATTTTTGCAAATAATATCCGCCATCTCGCCAACTGTAAATAATTCAGACTTCTCCGGTCCAAAATTGTAGCTCTGCCATGAATCATTTGGAGTCTCGTACAAATGTTCAGCCAGCGTCAAATATCCAGCTAATAAATCCAGCACATACTGCCATGGCCGTATTGCATTTGGATTCCGGATCTCCGGTATTACATCTTGAAAAGCACACGCTTCCAGATAAGGAATCAGCCTGTCAAAATGATAATCTCCACCGCCAAAAGCATTGCTTGCCCTGGCTGTAGCAACACCAACAGCCGCTGTTTTAAAATAAGACTCAAAATAAGCCTTCGCAACCTGTTCTTCCGCTACTTTACTGCACGAATAAGGCTCATTTCCCATAAGCCCGTCATTCTCTATATAAGCAATCATATGCTCCTTATTTTCATAAACCTTATCTGAAGTTACGACTACAATCGATTTTATTGAATACACGCTTCGCAATTGTTCTAAAAGATTCACTGTCCCCATCACATTTATTTCAAATGTGTCTATTGGCTGTTCCTTCGCAATTTTTACAATTGCCTGAGCAGCCAGATGTATCACTATTTCCGGCGAATATTTATGTATTATTTTCAGCTTCTGAAAATCACGGATATCTATTTCTAGATTTCTATAGGAGCTGCTAAATGTCAGCTTATCAAATTCATTTTTTTCATCTGGACATAATGAAATACCAATTACATTTGCTCCCATCATATCCAGCCATTTACTGATCCATGTCCCCTTAAATCCATTATGGCCGGTAATCAAAACCGTTTTCCCCTTCCAAAACTCAGGCTTCATATAAAGTTCTTCCTTACTATTCACTTATAAATGGATATAGGTCATCAAATTCAGCAGCTTTTAATGAACCATCCGGCATTACACGTGAGGCAATTTTAGGAATAATTTCTGCAAATTCCTGCACCATCACTTCACATACCACTGGTTCATCCGCATCTAAAACCTCCCGGATCTTAGCTGAAATATCATCAGCAGCTGTAATTCTGACCGCCTTCACCCCATATGCATTTGCTACCTCACAAAAGTCCGGAGTTTCCACGCCACTGTCTGGTCCAACTCCCAAAAACCGGTCATTCATATAATTATGCTGATTGTGGCGTATCAGCATATATCCGTGGTTATTGTACACAAATAACTTTACTGGCATCTGATTATATTTAAGTGTGGCAAATTCCTGAATATTCATTTGAACGCTTCCATCCCCGGACAATGCAATTACAGCTCTGCCATCTTGAATCGTCCCCAATGCCGCAGCCCAGGATCCCATACAGGAGAATCCGCCTGAAGCTATGTAACGCTGTCCCTTTTTTACTTTCCAGCTTTGGGATACAGTACAATATACACTGCCAGTATCTACAATAATATTGGCCTCTGCAGGTGCCAGTTCGGATAAAACCGATGTAAAATAATAATTATTTAACGGATTCTGCTGTTCATATTCTTTCAATACAACTGGATATTTCTCCTTATTCTCCTGGCAATGCGTGATCCATGATTCATGATCCGACATATACTCCAGCCTGCCTGCTACGTCCAGTCGGCTCATTAACCTTTCTAAGAAGCATTTCACATCCATTTGGTATTTATATTGAATCGGAACCGAATCACGCTCTAATTCCTTTTCATCAATATCAACCATAATTTTCACTGCATTTCCCGCAAACCGATCCGGATAGTATCCTATAGTAGAAACAGATAACCTGCTTCCTAAAATAAACAGCAGATCACATTCCTGAATAGCAAAATGGGATGCGCGGTCACCATATCCCCCAGGACGCCCAACATACAATGGATGATCGGAAGCAATCACATCAATGCCTCCACGAGAAGTCACAACTGGAATATTATATTTTTCAGCAAATAATTCCATTATATCCGTCGCCTGTGAAGAACGAACTCCATATCCTGCCAAAATCAATGGCTTTTCTGATGTTTTCAGCAATTCTACTACTGTATCATATTCCACGCAGTTGAATACAGATGCAGCGTTTCCCAATGTATCTTCTTTCCAACTGCTTACTTCAAAAGCATGTTCCGGTATCTGATGGTTCTGAATATCAACGGGTACATCAATCCATACCGGACCCTTCCGCCCGGACATTGCCGCATCATAAGCTTCCGCCATAATTGCAGCAATTTCAGAAGCATCCATAACTGTCTTACAATACTTAGTAATGCTTTTTACAACTGGCTCAACAATCATACTCTGACATGCATTCTGACGGATTCCGCTTTCCTTTGCATACTGTAGCAGACGTGAATTTGCCTGCCCGGATATAATAAAAATCGGAGATGAATCAAAATACGCCTGTGCTGCGCCGGTAATTGCATTCGTTACTCCCGGCCCGATTGTTACAAGACATGCTCCTGGAACACCATTTACTCTTGCATATCCATCTGCCGCCATTGCAGCTGCCTGTTCATGATTTGTACAAATTGCCTCCATATTTTTATCTCGGTAGAGTGCATCCGTCAGCCACATAGCTGAACTTCCGGACACCATATAGATACGTGTGCAGCCTTTTTCATATAAATAATTAAATATATATTCTGATACTGTCATATTCCATCCCCTTTTTCATTTTTTATATGTTACAGCATGCATAATATACTGAGACATGCTGTTATGAAATTCTTTCCTCAGGAATCGCATATAATATCATTTCCTGATAATTCATATAGCTCCGCAAAAATAAATTATATTTTGAATTATATTCCAATAATTTCTTTGCAATATCAAACAAATCGCTCTCATGATGATATGCCGCAATTGCAATTACCGGCTTATTATGCTGAATGATATTCTTTGCTCCCTGCAACATTTTCAATTCATATCCTTCAATATCTATTTTTAAAAACGTACATTTTCCATCCGGCAATAGCTTGTCCAAAGATGCTGCCTGCACTTTTTGCATACTATACATTGTTTTATTTCCTGATACAATAGAGTTCATATTCATATAGTTTGTCACAAACATTTCCTGACTCTTGTCTGATAGTGCGCAATTTAAAATCTCAATATCCTCCCTTCGGTATCCTCTTGCATTTGCCTCTATAAAAATATTATACCCTGCATCTGGTTCTATAATTGTATAATGTGAAAATCTTCCCCCATTATTTTCAAAGAATATTCTCATAACTTCTCCTTTGAAACCACCGCACTCAATTACTATTTCGTCCTCTATTTTTTGATAAATATCATATGCAAAATACTGTTCTTCTATCGAATGCACAGGAAATTTTACAGCAGAATCACCTTTTAAAAACTGCTTTGCTGCAAATAATACCCTTTTGGATTCTTCATCTGATAAAACACAATTCAGCCATTCCCATTGCTCTGCATACCTTTCAACAACTGTCAGATTCGGCTTAATAATTAATTTTTGTTTATCAAACAATTTCCTTTGATTTTCCAAATCATAAATATGTACTACCTGCTCTTCTACATATCCTAATTTTAGAAGAAAATGCTTAATCGAAGCATAAGCCTTTCCCCGTATCAATAATGCAACAATTACTATATCAGCCTGCCTGAAATGTGGCTTTTCAATTTCTACTCCAAAAACTTTTTTCGCCTGTTTCTCTTTATCTTTGTCAAAAACACATAATGGATGCATACTATTTGCCAGCAACAGTTCAACAAACATCGCCCCGCAATAACCAGCCCCATATATAATCATATTTGTCTGCGGAGTTAAACGCATTATTTCCTCCCTAATCCAGTTATGCTAAACAATAGCATCTATTTCATTTATAACTTCTTCACTTAATAAATAGTCGCTGACACTCACAATATCTTTCAGCTGTTCCATACTAGATACACTTATTAATGCAATTCCATCCAATGGATTCGATGTTATATATCCATTTACTACTGCTGTTGGTGACACCTTATTTTTCTGACAGTAATTTTTGATATATTCTAACTTTTTTATATTTACTGGTGTAGCAATTCTCTTCCTTAGAAAAGAATCTATATGATCTATCCCCTGATAAAACGCCTTTTGAAAAAACCCTTTACACTGAGAAGTATATGCCATTCCTAGCAATTGATGGTGCAACATATATTCATAAGTTTCTTTATTCATATGCGTTGTAGTCGGATCATCCCACATACTCTCTGTATATTCGGCCAATGACCACCATGTCTGGATAATCCGAAATGGTTCCATCTTATGTTTGGCAGCATATTCATTTGCTGCAATAATTCTATCTATCTTCCAGTTTGCTATCCCAATCGTTGATATGTTGCCTATTTCTTTAATTACCTGCATTGTCTCGACAATTTCTTCTACAGCACGTCCCGGCTCATCTCGATGAAGCAGATAGATATCTATATAATCTGTCTGCAGTGCCTCTAGGCTCTCTTTTACCTCAACTTGTAAAGAATCTCTTGACAAATTACTGATAAATACATTGCCCTTATTTCTCACACCACCTTTTGTACAAATAAAGATTTCATTGCGATTGCCCCGATCAGCCATCCACTCGCCTATGCACCGCTCACTCATTCCCCGGCCGTTCTCAACCCATTCATAATAATTTCGAGCTGTATCTACTACATTACCGCCATTATGATAGAAATAATCCAACATCTCAAATGCTGATTCCTTTTCAATTCTTGTACCAAAGCGCCCCGTTCCTAAACCGATTTGAGATATATTCCTCTCGAAATAGTTTAACATTTTCACAATATTACCAACCACCTTTCTTTTAACTTTAAAAGTTTTTGAAAAGATCTTTTGTCATTCAGCTTAAACTTTCATCACATCTAATGATTATTCATAAAACACTAAATTTGAATATCATCAAATATTTTCATATCATTGTTATAATTCAAACTATCGTCTGTATAGAATGTATCTTTTAATTCTTTGCTGATTACCAACAATTTAACATGGTAAATCTTAGTATTATCGAGAATCTTGACAATAGAATATCCCCAACACAACTTTTTCGTAACTTAAAATATGATAACTGACTGTCCAGAGAGAGACATGGAGAACTTCAGATATCTGTTCTATAGTATATCTTTCCAGATAAAGCAGAACCGTATTATGAAAATGCGGAAGTGGTCTTTTACGGAATCGTCAAATTTCAATGTATTCATATGTAATCCCTCCATAAAATACTTATAAATGATAATATACTACAGATTCTGATATGCCATATTCTATATATTTTCCAACTTACTTATTTGTTTGATACACAATAACATTGCTTGTTCTGGATCCAGAAAATCTATATTATAACTCTTGCAAATCTCTAGCATTTTTGACAAATCAGGAACTAAATCAATCATATTACTTTCTTTCGCTAAAAATTTGCTACATACTGCAACTTCTGCATTTTTCATATCAGGAAAGATTTCTGTCATTTTTTCTTTCATCAGAGAAGCCATTTCAAACATGCTTAATGTTCCATAAGGATTTCCAATGTTATACTCTCCATCCTCAAATTTATTTAGTATAATAAATATAATTTTAACAAGATCCATTATCCAAATAAAATTACGTTCTTGTTTACCGTCTGTATTTAACAAAATTTTATAATTTGCCAATAAACTTGAATAAAACCCTCCCAGTACATTCGATTTTTCTAACATCATCATTGGTTCAATAATATGAAACGGACGCACAATAATAACTGGCATCTGCTGCTTACATGCTATACATAATGCTTCACCCGCACGCTTGCTCACAGCATAGACATTTGCTATATTTGTAAAATCAAGACAGCCTCTATAATTTTCAGCAAATCCACCTATAGTTTCGCCGAGTCGTCCATATACAGATGCGCTACTGATAAAAAGAAACTTTTTTACTTTTAACCTCATCCCTAATTCCAACACATTATTCGTCCCTACTATATTTGTATTTAAAACTTCAATCGGTCGCATTCTGCAAATATAATTACTGCAAATTCCAGCTGCATGAATTATAAAATCAACTTTCTCTTCTAATGTCCATTTTACTGTAATATCCTGTTCCATAATCCTTAAATTAGGACTGTTTACAAATTCAGAAAATACATCCTTTCCTCTTATTTCGTCATGACATACCGCAATAACTTTCACATTAGATTTTTTCAAAAGAAATGCCACAATATATTTTGCTATATTCCCACTTGCTCCTGTAACTAAATATGTTCCCTCTTCTACAATACTTTCTATTTCTTCTAAACCGCTTGAACATATTTCAAAAACCTCGTACCACCCGCTTTTTTGAATACTCATCTCTCCTATTACCTTATTCTTTACTATGTCTTTCCATAATAATCTAATAATTTATAATGTTACTTTTTCGTCTAATAATAATCGATGTTTCTCAGCATGCAAAAAAACGAAATTTGTATTTCTTTCTTGTTCTGTTATTTCTTCAATTTTTATCAATTTTCTATTTTCAGAAATTATATATGCATTATAACCTAAGTTTCTAAGTTCGCTACAAACATCATTCGCAGAATAGTTAAACTCTTTTGCATATTTTCTCAATATTTCTATAAAAATAATTGGCCGAGTTCGACTAATTGTCTTTCTTCCCCCTTTTATCACAAATAACTCATTACCTTCTACATCGCATTTTATAAAATCGATTGTCTTTTCTTTTAATTCTTCTATATCATCTAAACAAATCAATTTACCTGGTACTTTAATATAATTATCTGTATGCCTCAAATTAGTAATGGATGTGTTAGCAACACAATTTGAATAATAATAAAACTCAACATCTTTATTTTCATTGGATAAACCTAAATTATATGCAATAATATTGTTTAATTGATTTAATTTTATATTATCAAGCAAATCAAGATAAGTTTGTTTTATTGGCTCAAATGCAAATACTGATGCATTCCTAAAATTGGAAGCTAAAAGACATGTTGTATATCCTATATTTGCTCCTATATCCAAAATATTCATTGCTCGATCTGCGCCGCCAATTCTCAAAAGAATATTTAACATCGTATCAGTTTCTTTTTTTTCATACTCTCCAAAATTGAGCGTATCCATTGGCATAGAACGTTCATCACCCTCTCTGCAAACAAAACTTAAGCCACTGCTTTTGAATCTCATTACTACTTTATCCATGGATATTTCTATCCTTTCTATATCTGTACCTTTTATCATATGTGAATAATCAAACAGGCTTTGATGATATTGTTCATACATTTCTTTTATAAATTCCTGTTTTTTCTCTCCAACAACTCCATCTACCCATGTTTCTTTCTTTTCTATTATATTCATCTTTTTCCCTTCCTAATTAATATCAAGCCTCAAATCAGTGATTTTAAGGCTTACTTTAAATTGTTACTCTTAAACCGGAGCAAAAAGTGCAGGACGGCCATCATATTTTGTACAGATTAAGATAAAAATACGTATATTTATAGAGCATCCTCTTGATTTATTTACTTTATAACGCCTTATAACTCCTCTATTTAACTATGATAGCAAATCTTCCGTACCTAAAAATCGTGTCTCAACTTCCTTCATTACACATGTTTATACAATGAATACCCGCTAAACTTTCTAACAGGATCATGCCCTACGGTGAGAATTCAGTTTAGATTTCTTATGCTGTCTTCCTAAAAATGATGTGATATACTTACTGATGACATTATATCCATATTTTATTAAGTATCCACAAATATTATTTCCTATAAATTCAGAACCACCCAAGGCAACCACTTTCTCCATTGACAAACCGCTTAATCTTATATTCAGCCACATTTACTTTTCTAAAATAACATTACAAACAGCCTGTGCATCCAATCCATACAATTCATTCAAATATTCTCTGCTGCCTGTAACCGGAGCAAAGGTATCCGGAAAACCTATTGGCCTCACAGAAATCGCCTGTTTACCTACATTTGACAGTGAAATCCTTACCATATCTGCCAAACCACTCCTAACGCTATGTTCTTCCATTGTATATATCACCTGATATTGGTCTGCTAATTCTGAAATCAGCTGATCATCAAACGGTTTAATACTTGGCATACTGTAAACTGCCGCATGTATTCCATTTTCTATCAATAACTCTGCTGCCCTTAATGCATCTTTTACAACAGTTCCTGTTGCAAGCAGTACAGCATCTCCTCCAGATGCCATCTGTATTCCTTTACCAATTTTAAAGTTTATTGATTCTTTGTGGATTACCGGATCTACACTGCGCCCAATACGAATATACACTGGTTTTTGCAATTCATATGCAGCTTTTACACATTCTCGCATTTCAATGGGATCTGCTGGGCACAACACCGTCATATTCGGAAGCTGCGTCATTAGCGCTATGTCCCAATACGCATGATGCGTTGGACCTGCTGTTGCATAAGCATGCCCGCCACCCACACCTACAAGCACTACTGGATTTTCCTGATAGCATACATCCAATTCAATTTGTTCGAACGCACGATAACACATAAAACTTGCCACATTATAAATAAATGGTTTCATCCCCATCGCGGCAAGCCCGGCACCAAAACTTACAAAATTCTGTTCTGCAATTCCTACATTTACAAACCGTTCCTTAAATTCTCGTTCATATTCTTCAAATACTGAAAATCCCGTATCACCAATAACACACATTACTTTTTCATCTTTACGTGATAATTCTGTAAGCGTATTGACAAATGTCTTTCTCATTCTGCCTCAAGCTCCTTTTGAATAATATCCAACTGCTCTTTTGTCGGGGATTTAAAGTGCCATTCCAAACGATTCTCCATAAATGACACTCCTTTTCCTTTGATAGTGTTAGCTATGATAACAATCGGTGCTGAACTGTTACGGCTCCGTCCAGTCATTAATGCTCTATATATTTCTGAATAATCATGACCATTGATTTCTAACACTTCACATCCAAAACTTGAAAATTTCTCAGCAAGGCTCCCCATATTACAGACTTCTACATCACAACCATATGACTGAAGCCTATTTCTATCTACTATAAAAGTAATATTTCCCAAACGAAGTTTTGACGCAAACATTACAGCCTCCCATACAGACCCTTCGTTGCATTCTCCGTCTCCCATCAGTACATACACATGGCCATCCAAACCCCGCACCCTTTTAGCATAAGCCATTCCCAAACCAACATTTGCACCATGACCCAAAGAACCAGCAGACATTTCTATCCCTCTTACTCCGCGTGTTTGATATTTTCGCGTGTGTCCAGCATACACACTCCCATCTGACACATGATTATCCAAATCCTTCATTGAAATGAACCCTTTATTCGCTAACACCGTATAAAAACTCGCTGCAATATGCCCTTTACTCAAAATAAATATATCCCTGTCTGCCTCCTCAACAGTTCTGGGAGTTACATTCAGCACACTTGTGTACAATACAGATAATATATCAATTGCAGAATATCCGCCGCCTATATGAGAATCTCTGGTTTTTTCCAAAATTTTTGCAACATCTATCCTGACCCTTTTGGCAAATACCGCTGCCTCTTTTTCATTAAAATAGCCCATGCCGAATACCTCCTTCTGGTATAGTCATATACTTCAACTTACTTCCATACTTTCCAAGGCGGATTCTCTTTCTGCCATAAAGCTTCTAATTGATTTTTATCCCGTAGTGTATCCATTGGATGCCAGAATCCCCTATGCCGATATGCCGCAAGCTGTCCATCTGCCGCAAGCTTCTGCATCGGGCTTTGCTCAAAAATAGTCATATCACCATGCTCAATATAATCAAAAACGGGATAATCCAAGACAAAAAAACCTCCGCTGATCCAATTTCCATCTTCCCTTGGTTTCTCTTCAAAGCTCCTTACAACTTCCCGCTCATCAATATTCATAACGCCAAACCTTCCACCTGGCTGGATCGCTGTAACGGTTGCATATAAGCCCTGTTTCTCATGAAATCGAATCAATTGTTTCAAATCAACGTCTGAAACCCCGTCTCCATATGTCATAAGAAAGCGCTCCCCTTTCGTAATATATTTTTTAATCCGGAGCAGCCGACCCCCTGTCATAGAATCCTTGCCCGTATCTACCACAGTTACTTTCCACGGTTCAGCAATATTATTATGAATTTCAATATGATTTTCTTTTGTAAAATCAAAGGTAACATCAGATGCATGCAGATAATAATCGGCAAAGTATTCTTTGATCACTTCACCTTTATACCCACAGCAAATAATAAATTCATGAAACCCATAATGTGAATATTGTTTCATAATATGCCATAAGATTGGCTTACCTCCAATTTCAATCATTGGTTTGGGGCGTATCTGTGATTCTTCACTGATTCTGCTTCCTAACCCTCCTGCTAAAATTACAACTTTCATGATATACCTCATATACTCTGTATTAACTGTATTATATAAACGGCGATTCATTTTTGCCATTTCACCCCATATGTTTCAGTCGCCATTTATCTGATTTACCGGCAACATTTAATCACCAAATATATAGATTCATTATATTATCATTTTTTCCTTTCAAAATTTTTAACGGCATCGTAATATGTATCAGACAGCACCAAATCCTACCAAAACTCACGAAAACTACAATGATGTAATAAATTTTTCCGAAACACCAAAAAATAACTTTGTATATGATATGGCAATACATCCCTGCCCCATATTTTCCTGTTCCTTCCCTCCCCATTCATTTCACTAAAATTTTTTCAAGTGAGTAAAGTGGTTCATAACAGGTATCATTCATGATAACCAGTTCGTCATACTAAAGCATCCTATCCCAGCCGTATAAATGTATTAACACATCTTGGGCTGCCCCGCCGTCATATCCGTTAATTCCCTTTGAAAAACCACATTCCCCATAATCCTTAAGATACCCTGCTTAATCTTCTAAAATATCCCTATTGCAGACAACTATAAGCATTTGACAGCATTGCTTCAATTCTTTCAATAAATATGTAACATACCTTTCAACCCTGCCGTTTTTGTTATAAAAGGCTAAAATTCCCACTCTTTTGTTGCATAAGCTTTTCCTTGAAAATAGTAAAAGTAATCATTCATAAACTATCTTTTGTTCATTTTAGTTACATATATAATAAATTTCTTTTTTTCTTAATATAGTTAATCATTTTATTGTTTAATTGCACATGCCATTCCATTTGACTACAATTTTTATTACAAAATTGCAGATGATTCACAAAGGTCACCAGCCAAAGATCGAATAAAAGCCCTAATGATATTAATCCTTTTTTCATTAAAATTTTTTTTATTTTTCTATAAAATCCAAATGGCAACTTTGTATACTCGTCCAAAGAATAATTCTTATCTATTACCTGATATCTATGTTTCATTGAAGTCGAACAAATAAGATTATGATAGTTTGGAGACACAAATATCAGCATTCCCCCATACAATCCTATAATCTTTTCTTTGCTAATATCATTATCCAATGAAAGAATATAATTCAAATAGAAAGAAAACCTTCTCACATATTCTACAGGTTCCAATCCACCTCCCTTGATTCGACCTGCATAACCCCATACTCTTGAAGAAGTTAATACAAAAAAATTCACCTGAGCATCTATAAATATCGGACATCTGCAGTTTATTAATACAGAACTGCTCCTCGCTATAGAAATTCCCCAGAATACATTACAGCTGCCTCTCGCAGCTTTGTTATAAATACCGTCATCTTTTATATCCTTAAACGCATTCCTTAAATATGTACACACAGAAGGATGCTCTGACTGCACCAGCCAAAATATTTTTTCTCGTTCTGTTAATACTCTATTGGAACTACTCCCTAATCTGCCTGACCAATCAAGAATTACACCATATTCCTTATTTCTAATCATATTAATATAATCCGGCAGCATCTCTACCTGTAAAACATCTCTGTCTAAAAGTATTTTTAGATATTTCCCTTTTCCTCTTTTCAATGCCAGATACCAATTTTTAAATGGCCCTACATTTTCTTCATTAACAAATATCTTTAGTCTCTTATCTTCTATGCGTCTCAACGTCTCTATAGATCCATCATTTGACTGATTATCACTTACTATAACCTCAATATCATTCTTTTCATATTTTAAAATATTGGAAATATTCTTGACCAATCTGTTACCACCATTATATACTGGTATACAGATACTCAAAATAATTCTGTCATCCATAACTAATTCTCCATCAGATTTTTACATTCTCATAATAAAGTCTTCTATCGAAATAACAGGTATCCTGATTTCTTCATGATCTAATGTTCTAAGAATTGCATTTATAGCTGGCATATAAGATACAATGATTAAGTCAACCATATTTTTCTTCTTGACTTTGCTTGGTCTTATTATCTCTATATCATCAATATCATAATGTTTTGCTTCGCTATAAGTATCAATAATATATGCCACTTTTATAGATGATTTCTTTAATTTGTTCCAAAGCAACCCGCCCAATTCTCCTGCACCATAAATAGCAATAGTATGAATATTCCTTTTTAACAATTCATCTTCTATAGTTCTCCCATACAGCTCACAAAACATCCATTTATATAATATATTGTAATTCAAACGATATTCCCTATATCTTTTATAATTAACATCGCGTCTCTTTCCTATCATACATACTCCTTTACGTAATCATTTACCTGTTCAATTCTTCAAATGACGCCAAAAATTTTTCCATTCAACCAACAGAACCAGGACTTTCTTTTTGCTGCCATCCAGTTTCAATATTTTTTCCCACCATTTTGCATAATATTTAATAAAATATATATACTAACAACCCGGTGCAGGCAACGACTTCTATTCCTTCATTCGCCAACATTTGTACCGTATGGCGAATCAGGGGATGCCGTTTATTGGCAGCATACTCTTTGGTGCTTCCTGCACCATCCGTGATATTCTTGTGCCTCTTCCGGCCACTAATAGTATTTCTTTCGTCCTTTCATCCTTTTTCATGTATTATTGATCTTTATAATAAATAAGATATATATACTTTAGTTTTTCAAGATTTAAAGCTGTCTTATGGATTATATGACCATTTGACAGCTTTACACATAATTTCTCTTTTCGGCGTCCATGCATCATATCGCAAATTCATCCTAAACTCCTCACCGAGTATTTTATCGGCATGTTTTGTATAAAACTTTACTCTTTTGTCCATAGTTATTAAAATCCAAAAAAGCAATAAAAACACAAAAAAAGCTGAAAAAGTAAAGCTTTTTCTGGCTGCGCAGGATAACTGCCTGTTTCTTTTTCCTTTTATATACCCTTGCCAGCTTTCGCATAAGGAATTGTTGGACGGAGCCCGTTTGTTATGCAGGAATAAAAGTTCATTTTCTTTATACTTTTTGAGCCGCGCAAACAGGTTATACCCCTCCCTGTAATAATCACCCGGCTGTTCATCTGTATACTTTATTTCAGTGCCCTTTCATTTCCTACATGACCCTTTTGTATAGCCCCTACTGTTCCATATACCACCTTCATTTCCAAAGAAGTATAATGCTTTTATTTCAGGAAAGTCAGACTATCAAAAATGACAGGATAGAAAACAGTAAGCAACTGGCAGTTTTCACAAAGAAAATGTACATAAAACTATACCAGACTGGTAAACTGGCATCTTATCCGGTCAATGGCGCCCTTAATCTGTGCCGGTAAAACCGTCATAGTGAACACAATAGCGTCTGCCTACAAAATAGCCAGTGCTATCGTATTGAAGTCGTCATCAAAGGTACATGCTTTCCCTGTGGAAAAGCATGTTTCACAGGCACGGTTTATTCTTCCATAGACTCCCAGATTCTCTAAGCCTTATTCTATTAGAATAAGCATCACGCCAAGGTTTCTGCTGATGTGTCAATCGTAACGCAGTACCCATCCTTTACTGCGGGCAAACCAAAACACGCACCGCATCCCCATAATAGCCTGCCCCGGTTACGATCTGCCCGGAAGCTGCATTCAGCATACTACGGTTATAGAAATGGATATGCCCCGCAAATACAGCCGCTACCGGGCTATCTTTGGCAAACACAGCATCCAGTAATTTCTGCGTCGTTTTATTCGGCTTACAAGCATCCTCACCAAGCAGGACACGGCACCTGCCTTTTTCTGATAACCCCCACACCTGGTCTGCCTGCTGCTGTAGGGGCGAATCTGGATCCTGTGGCTGCAGCGGTACATGCATAACTAAAATAACCGGTTTGCTGCCTGGCTCCAGATAAGGCAGCAGCGCACGGACCGCCCCCTTAGAAAACTGGTTATTTTTATCATTAATCCCCGCAACAACCAGATCCTCATATTCTTTTACCACATACTGCTGTGCCGTACCCGTCAGGTTTTGCAGACGGGGAAAATAATCCCGGTACGCCTTCTTCGAAAAATACTCGTCCCCATACTCAAAATCATGGTTTCCAGTAATATACAAATACGGCATTTCCAAACGGCCCACCTGTTTTTCCACAAATTCAATCGAAGCATACATCGCAGAATCCGTAATATCCCCTGCAAATATCGTAAGGTCCGCATTGCCTTCATTCGCAGCATCCATTAAATTTGCAAACGTCCGCGACGCAACCTTCCCACTTTCCGCCTCAAACGCCTGCCTGCGCGCCAAAGCCTTTTCCATCAAACCTTCATCCCGCGCATCACACAAGCTAATATGCGTATCGGCAATTAAAAAAAACGTATATGCATGGCCAATACCCGCAACCGCCAAACGCTCCTCCTTTATCCTTACATTCCCAGCATCCCCTGCCCTCCCGCACAAATACCATAAACACAATCCCGCACAAAAAACAGCCATTGCCTGCACAACCCTCTTTACTCCCATAAAACAAATCCATCCTTTTTTACCCACAAATAAATCAACAGCCTTGTAATTCCCCACACCATTATTTATACTGTATCCATACCATCACACAAAAACAAATTGCAGCTCAACCATCCGCTAAACCAAACATCCACCATACATACAAAAATCTACCTTTTGTATAACCCGGCCATCAATGTGTATGCGTAGCGAAGGGATTTCGTTTTCGGACAGCCTCTCCCGTAAATCCTTCCGCAGCCAGCCGGAGGATGGGAAGCCCCCCCCCAGGCCTGCCAGCATCCCAATACACCGCACCACAAAAAAAGAAAGGACGTACCCACCCCATGAAAATTACTGGCATTATCGCAGAATACAACCCCTTCCACAATGGCCACAGCTACCACCTAAAACGCGCCCGTGAAGAAACCTGCGCCGATTACCTAATTGTCGTTATGAGCGGAAATTTCGTACAGCGCGGAGCCCCCGCCCTCCTGGATAAATTTACGCGCGCAGAAATGGCGCTTTGCGAAGGCGCGGACCTAATTCTGGAACTCCCGCCCCTTTGGTCTTGTGCAAGCGCTGAATATTTCGCCAGTGCCAGCGTCCACCTGCTAGCCCAGCTTGGCTGTGTGGATACGTTAAGCTACGGGTGCGAGACGCCTGGCTCTCCCCTATTTTCCAGTATTTGCAGCCTCCTTTGCAACGAAACGGAAAAATACCGGCAGCTTTTAGGCAGCTTTTTAAAACAAGGGGACAATTATGCCCTCGCAAGGGAAAAAACCGTGCTGGCGCTGCTGCCGCAAGCAGATGCTGCCGCGGCATCGGATATTTTAAAAAACCCGAATAATACGCTGGCGCTGGAATACCAAAAAGCGGTCGCTGCAAACCGGCTGCCTATCAAAATACACCCGGTCCAGCGCCAGGGGGCTGGCCACCATGCAAAACATCTGTCCGGCCCGTTTGCCTCTGCCTCTGCCATCCGCAGCTATCTGGCCGCACATCCGGATGTATGCCTGCCAAACAGCCCGCTGCGCCATGCCATGCCGCCCGCCTCCTTCCGCCTGCTAACCGGCTACCAGGCAGCCTATCCACTGCTTTTTGCGGACGACTGTTCTGGAATGCTCCATTATGCTTTATTGGAACATGCCGCTGCCGGCTACAGCCGCTTTGCAGACTGCCCGGCCGGGCTTTCTAATAAAATCATCCAGAACCTGGATGCTTATACGGGGTTTTCCCAGTTTTGCACACTTTTAAAATCCAAAAACCTGGCCTATACGAGAATCAGCCGCACACTGCTCCATATCCTATTAAAGATCAGCCAAAGCGACTATGATTTCTGGCGCAGCCAAGCCTATATCCCTTATGCCAGGGTACTTGGATTCCGCCGCCCGTCCGAAGGCCTGTTTTCTTATATCCGCAAGCACAGCGCGGTTCCGCTGCTGGCACGTGCAGCCGACGCAAAAAAAATACTGCCAAAAGAAACCGGGGCTTATGGCTTTTTTGAAAAAAACCTGTTTGCAGACCGTGTGTACCGTGCACTTTTGGCCGAAAAAGGCGGGCAGGCGATGCGGAATGAATTCTGCCAGCAGGTGCGTATCCGGTAACCGGATGCTGTCCTGGCCTACAGATTTCTTCCGCCGCCTGCCCGCAATATTTAGGAACTTTACTGTCCCTCATGCTGGTAGCGCTGCAAAAAGTCCTCAAACCGTGCCCCCATATCAGCCAGCATCCAGTCAGCCAGCGTCAATGCTGCCATCGCTTCTACGACAACGGCAGCGCGTGGGACAATCACTGGGTCATGGCGGCCTTTTACCTGGACGGTAATATTCTCGCCCTTTTTGTTGACTGTTTCCTGTACGGCACTGATAGACGGCGTCGGCTTAAAGGCAGCACGGAACACAAGCTCTGATCCATCGCTAATGCCGCCGAGTATCCCGCCGGCATGGTTTGACCTTTTGCGCAGGACGCCGTTTTCATCATAGTAAAAGGCATCATTATTTGTAAGGCCGTCTGCCTGCGCGGCAGCAAACCCGTCCCCGATTTCAAAGCCTTTGACTGCACCAATGGAAAATACCGCTTTTGCAAGCTGCGCGTCCAGCTTGTCAAACACGGGGTCGCCGATTCCGGCTGGTACCCCGGTAACGATGCATTCCACCACGCCGCCTGCAGAATTTTGCGCTTTCATACAGCGTTCCAGGTATTCCCCTGCTTTGGCCGCCGCCGCAGCATCCGGCATGGCAAGCGGGTTTTGGCTGATTTCCCGCGCATCAAAACGGGCCGGGTCTACCGTTACCGGGCCGATGCTCTTGACATAGGTCAAAAAATGGATACCAGCGGCTGCAAGCAGCCGGGCTGCAATAGCGCCTGCTGCAACACGGCCTGCGGTTTCCCGGGCGGAAGACCGCCCGCCGCCCCGGTAATCCCGAAAGCCATATTTGCAGTCAAAGGTATAATCGGCATGTCCAGGGCGGTAATAGGAAGCAATCTCACTGTAATCCGCCGAACGATGGTTTTTATTGTAGATCACCATAGAAATCGGCGTACCGGCCGTGCGCCCCTCAAAAATGCCGGACTGGATGGTAACGGCATCGTCTTCTTTGCGCGGCGTCCCAAACCGCGACTGCCCAGGCTTCCTGCGGTCTAAATAAACCTGGATGTCTTCCTCACACAATGCAAGCCCTGCCGGGCAGCCGTCTACTACTACGCCAATCCCGGTGCCATGCGATTCCCCCCAGGTAGTAATTTGAAACAGTTTTCCAAAGGATGATCCTGACATAGCCTTTTTCCTTTCGCAGCAATCCCGCCCATAATGCCAGCTGGGCTATTTCTTGTCCAGCCCCTTGAGCGTAACTTTTTCATTCAGCAAATCTAAAATATCCGGCAAAATCCCGTCCACTTCATCGTTTGGAAGCTGGCACGTCCCGGCATTGTGGTGCCCGCCGCCCCCGTAATAGTGGCAAATCTCCCCTATATCGATATTGGATGAACGGTTTAAAATCGACTTTCCAATTGTAACAGCCGTATTCTGCTTTTTGCGCCCCCACATTACATGGACCGAAATCTTCACATCCGGATACAAGGCATAGACCAAAAAGCGGTTGCCGGTATAAATAATTTCCTCATTTTTTAAATAGACAAGCGCAACATCCCCGATTACACGCGTTACACGCAGAAGCTGGGCCTTAAAATCCTGCTGCTGCCTGAAATACAGGTCCACACGTTCTTTCACGTCCGGAAGGTTCAATACATCTTCCACCGGATGTTCCAGGCAGTAATCGATCAGCTGCATCATCAGGTCGTAATTGGAAATGCGGAACCCGTGGAAACGGCCAAGGCCCGTCCTTGCATCCATTAAAAAGCTCATCAGCGCCCAGCCTGTAGGATGCAAAATATCTTCCAGGTCAAACTGGGCAGAATCCGACTTGTCTACGGCTTCCATAATTTCCTGCGAAATACGCGGCAACTTTTCATGCCCGCCAAAATACTCATAAACAATACGTGCCGTAGACGGCGCTTCCCCCTCAATAATATAAGACGGCTTATCTTCGTCTTCGTGTACTTCGCTGGAATGGTGGTCAAACGCTAGATATACCCCCTCCACAAATGGAAGGTTGGTCGTAATATCGCGGTTTGTAACCGGTATCAGGCCATCTTGCATATCTTTTGGATGCACAAATTTAATCGAATTGATCAAATCCAGCTCCTTTAAGATCATTGCACAGACCAGCCCGTCAAAGTCGCTCCTTGTAACCAGCCGATAATTGCCTGCCATAAATACCTCCCCTACAATTTATATTTTTACTATACACAAGCCCCCAGCCTTTTAATGGATTTTATGCAGATAGACGCAGTTCGGCGTTTCCACCGGGATTGGCTTACCGTGCATTAAAAAGTATTTCCCCTCGTAATTGACCGAGAAAATCCCAATCGTATTATCATCATGGTTTAAGCACATAAAGTGCCTGCCGTCTGGAAAGACCGCAATGGCTTTCGGGAACTCGCCGCCGATCCGGTTGTTGCATACAAGCGTCAGCTTCCCCGTTTCCTGGTCTACTTCAAAAATAAGTGCCGCATTGATCCCGGCATCGGTACAAAACAGGTAGTTCCCGTCTGCGGAAAACTCCATTGTAATCGGGCTGCCGATCTCATTATCAGTCGGGTCTTTCGTTGAAATCGTCTGGATCAGTTCAAATTCCGGGTTATCCTGTCCAATGACATGGTATTCATAAACATTGATGGCATTGGACAGTTCGCACAATACATAGGCAAACCGCCCGTTATTGCTAAAGCGGATCGCACAAGGCGCAGAATCCAGCGGGCAGCGCAAAATATCATGGTTGATCAGCTGCCCGGCTTCATAGTCAAGCTTATATAGCTTGACATGGTCAAGCCCGCCATCTACCGCACACAGGTAACGCTGGTCCGGCGTCATCTTAACACAGAGCACATGCGGCCTAGAATTGCGGTCCGCGGCGCGGCGGCCCATCCCTTTGTGGAATACGCCGTCTGCGATGCCTGCAATCGACCCATCCGGGTTTAAGCGCATCATAGAAACCCGCGCGTCATGGTATCCTGCTACAAACAGGTAGCGGTCGTCATCGTCCAATTCCAGATAACAGCCGCGCATGCCGCCGATCCATTCTTTATTGATCAGTTTTAAATCCCCATCTTCCAAGATATGGAAGGCTGCTACGCCTTCATCGGCAATCGAATATAAAAATTTACGGCTGTGCGAAATGATCAGGTCCGAAGAATTCCGGATCGGAACCATCTTGCGTTCCTTGATCTTCCCATGCTCTACATCCAAATCGTAAATGTGGATCCCAAGGCTGTTCTGATGCGTATAAGTACCCACATATGCTACATATCTGTCTCCCATTTGTCAGTCCTCCTCTTTTCTGCGTAGAATGTCATATAGGCCAACCGCCAGCGCGGATGGGCCTCCTGCCGCTGGAACCAGGCTGATATACAAAACCTGTTTTGGATGCGGCGCTGACTCCATTACGTTACCCTCCTCATCCTGGATAGACGTTACTACCGCCTGGATATTGCGCCCATCCGGTTTCATCACCTCAATCTGGCTGCCCACGGAAAACTTGTTCCGCTGGTGGACCATACAGCGGCCCCTGGCGTCCACTGCTTCTACAAGGCCAAGGTATGTATAATTCCTGATAAATACATTGTTATCATAAATCTGTGCTTCTTGGGACGGCTTGCCGTAAAAAAAACCGGTTGTAAACTGCCGGTACGTACAGCTGGCAGCCTGCTCAAAATACCAGGGGAGTTTCTGCCGGTACAGTGCCTCGGACTTGAAAAAATCATCCAACGCAATACGGTAAGCCCTTGCCGCCGAAGCAATATACAGCGCCGTCTTCATACGCCCTTCAATTTTTAAGCTGTCAACCCCGGCTGCTACCAGGTCTGGGATATGCCCGACCATACACAAGTCTTTGGAATTAAATAAATACGTCCCACGTTCATTTTCAAATACCGGCAGATATTCGCCTGGCCTGGTTTCTTCTACTACCGCATATTTCCAGCGGCATGGATGCGTACATTCCCCTTGGTTGGCATCCCTGCCGGTAAAATAATTGCTTAACAGGCAGCGGCCGGAATAGGAAATGCACATTGCGCCATGGACAAACACCTCGATTTCCAAATCGGCCGGTATCTGTTTTCGGATTTCGCGGAGCTCTTCCAAAGAAAGTTCCCGCGCACAGACCACACGTTTTGCACCTTGGCGGTACCAGAATAAAAATGTTTCATAATTGGTATTGTTCGCCTGGGTACTGATATGCCGTTCGATTTGGGGGCAGATTTCCTTTGCAAGCGTAAAAACCCCTGGGTCGGAAATGATCAGCGCATCCGGCTTTAGCTCATTTAACTGTGCAAAATAATCCCGTACACCTGCAAGGTCACAGTTATGTGCAAAAATATTTGCCGTTACATATACTTTGGCCTTATGTGCATGTGCAAATGCAATGCCCTCAGCCATTTCCTCCAATGTAAAATTTTTTGCCTTGGCACGCAGCCCAAATGCTTCCCCGCCGATGTATACCGCATCCGCGCCATACATGACAGCGGTTTTGAGCACTTCCAGACTGCCTGCCGGAACTAACAATTCCGGGCGTTTCATTGATCGTGTCCTTTCTTTCCTGCCACTTTGCTGCTGACCGTAACCCCATCGCCTACCGGCAGCACTGCCGTTACCAGCTGTTCATGGTGCGTCAGCGCATACAAGTAGCTACGCATCCGCTTATGGATTGTACGGTTACGCCGGATGACCGCATATCTGGATTCGATAATGTCGCCATCCTGTAAAATGTTGTCAGAAACAAGCATCCCGTCTTCTTCCAGCAGCCGCAGTGCTTCCGGCAGGAAATGGATATATTGGCCTTTTGCCGCATCCATAAAAATCAGGTCAAATGGGCCTGCCAATTTTTTCAATTCTACGGCCGCATCCCCTTCCACCAGCGTAATGCTATCTTCCATTCCAGCACGTGCAAAATTCCTGCGGGCGGCGGGAATCCGTTTCCCATAATTTTCAATCGTTACAATATTGCATTCCACTGGATTATACGTTTTCATAAAAACCGCGGAAAACCCAACTGCCGTGCCAACTTCCAAAATCCGCCGCGGCCTTTTTACCGCCAAAAGCATCTTTAAACAGCGTTGTGTCTCCTTACAGATCACCGGTACATCCGCACGCAGTGCTTCGGCTTCCATTTCATCGAGCAATTCCGTATTTCCGCAGTCCAGCGAATCCATATAGGTTACAAATCTTTCATCTATAATCATAGCCTGGCAGCCCCCTCATCCTATATCCGACAGCCCATACCGCAGCCTCCCGGATGTGTTGCCACGGCTGCCTCCCTAATCTGTTTTTCCTGTTCCTTCCGCCTCTTCCCCGCTCATTACCTGCATCATTTCGTGCGCGGTCATGGATGTGTTCAGTGTATAATAGCCAGGCTGCAGATTCCCGTTGTATTCTGATAATTTCAGCTGCAGGACAAACAGCCATTTATCCCGTATCAACCCTTTTTCTTCCAGCATCTGCCCAACGTCCTGGGCACGCATGGAGCTTTTTACCTGTACCAGTTTATCGCTCCCATCCTCCTGTTCCATCGGCGGCTCTGCAAAAACCCGGTAACCATAACTATAAGAGTAAATTCCAATCTGGTACAGCCCATATACAACTACAACAAAAACCAGGACAGTAAAACTAATACCCACAATCCTCAATACAATTTTACTCGCACTCATAAACAGGCATCCTTCCTTACTTATCGAGCGTAAAGCCTAGATCAAAATCAATATTCTGCACGATTGTCCAGTTAATGTTCTGATACAGCCGGCAAAAGCCAAGCTCTGCGGACAAATATTCATCGACAAGCGGGTCTTTCCGTATCTCAATGCCCTCACGTTCCAGTTCGTCTACACGCTCATACAGGTTCCATTCTTCTACAACATTTTGTGTTTCGTAATTTTTCTTGCGGAACGCATGGATTTTGTGTTCCAGTTCCGGAAGCGTATGCACTTTGGCACGTATATTTTGATACCGGCGGTATTCGCTGCTGTTATGGATTGCCTTGATCAAATTGCTTACTGCTTCCTCTACCTGGCCAGGCGGCGTATCTGGACCGTTTTGGCCTGGCCCGCCTTCCGCCAATGGCTGCCCTGCATCCGCCCCATCCGCTTGGTACCCAAGCCTATCTTCTGTTCCCTGTAATGCCCATCCTGTTTCGTTCATCCAGCCTATTCCTTTCCTGCGCCGTTTGGCGGCATGTGAATCATGTTCTCACGGAATGCGCAGCTTATGCGCATTCCTGGCCCGTGGATAATAACGGCGGCATAGCCGCATCTGCCTGCCTGGCCTTAGCGTTTCTTTTATACTTCCATTATAATTGGGATAATCATTGGCCGGCGTTTCATTTCTTTCCATACAAAATCGCCAAGCGCATCCTTGATTTCTGTTTTTATCCTGCCCCAGTCTGTAATATGCTTGCTCATACACATTTCCATTGTACCGTTTAACACATGCCTTGCCTCTTCCATCAGGCTTTCCGAACCGCGGACATAGACAAAACCCCTGGATACAATATCCGGCCCCGCCAGTACCATACCCGACCCGTTTTCCAAGGTCAGCACAACGATAATGATCCCTTCTTCGGCAAGATGCTGCCTGTCGCGCAGTACGATATTGCCTACGTCCCCGACGCCAAGGCCGTCTACCATAACATCCCCGACATGGACCCTTCCAGTAACCTTTGCGCTGTCCGCATCCAGTTCCAGCACATCACCGGAAGAAAGGATGAAAATATGGTCCTTCGATACGCCAAGCTCTTCCGCAATTTTGGCCTGGGCCTTCAAATGCTTGTACTCCCCATGTACCGGGATCGCATACCTTGGACGGACCAGCGAATAGATCAGTTTAATATCTTCTGCACAGGCATGCCCCGATACATGCACATCCTGGAAGATCACTTCCGCGCCTTTCATGGAAAGCTCGTTAATAATCTTAGTCACTGCTTTTTCATTGCCCGGGATCGGATTGGAGCTTAATACGATCAGGTCATTTGGCTTAATCGTCACTTTACGGTGCATCCCGCCTGCCATACGTGATAACGCTGCCATGGACTCTCCCTGGCTGCCAGTCGTAATCAAAACAGTCAGTTCATCTGGATAATTTTTAAGCTGTTCAATATCAATCAATGTATTGTCCGGTATGTTGACATACCCTAATTCCGTCGCCGTAGTAATAATGTTGACCATGCTGCGGCCTTCGATCACCACTTTCCGGCCGTGGTTATAGGCGCAGTTAATGATCTGCTGCACGCGGTCTACGTTCGAGGCAAACGTAGAAACAATAATACGGTTATTTTTATGGTCAGTAAATATGGTATCCAGTGCCTTGCCAACGGTCTTTTCCGACATGGTAGACCCGGTGCGCTCTGCATTCGTACTGTCGCACATCAGCGCAAGCACACCTTTTTTCCCAATTTCCCCAAACCGCTGCAAATCTATGGCATCCCCAAAAACCGGTGTATAATCGACCTTAAAGTCCCCGGTATGGATCACTACGCCAGCCGGGGAATAAATCGCAAGCGCCGCTGCATCCTGGATGCTGTGGTTTGTTTTAATAAATTCTACCCGGAAACACCCGAGGTTGATATGCTGCCCGTAACGGACAACCTTACGCTTGACCGTGCGCATCATCTCATGTTCCTTTAGCTTATGCTCGATGATCCCGATGGTCAGTTTGGTTGCATAAATTGGCACGTTGATTTCTTTTAGGACATAAGGGATCGCCCCGATATGGTCCTCATGCCCATGCGTGATAAAAAACCCCCTTACTTTACTGATATTATCCTTCAAATACGTAATGTCAGGGATTACAAGATCGATTCCAAGCATATCGTCCTCAGGGAATGACAATCCGCAGTCCACAACAATGATACTGTCCTCGTATTCAAAGGCAGTAATATTCATTCCAATCTGTTCTAACCCGCCCAATGGAATGATCTTTAATTTTGAATCCGCCACCTGATATTCTCCTTTTTATATTTCAATATTCATTTCATCGCTCAATAATTCCGCAAATACTTTCCCGACTGCCTCCAATTCCGTTTCATCTTCCACCAGCTCCAGTTCCATGGAAGCTTCCTCGCCTTCCTTTTTATGTTCCGCTACCACTTTGAAGACGTATCCATCCGCATCCTGGTTTATATCCTGGGCCGCAAGCAGATATTCAGCCCCGTTTATTTTCGTGCGTTCCACTACAAAGAATTCTGCAAAGCCGTCCAGCTCTTCGTCATAAAACGCGATTTTTTCGTATTCCTCCCCGCTTGTCATCTGTTCTATTTCACGTAACATATCATCCATTTTCAATTTCCCTTTCTTCCTGTATAATCGTCAGCAATGCTTTGAAAGCCCGATACCTCTAAATGCTGTAGGTCTAAATACCCCTGCAGGATCAGCTGTGCCGCAATCTTGTCCGCATATGCTTTCCGGTTTTCCCTGCGGACGCCGCTTTCAATCAGGACCTGTTCCGCCTGCACGGTTGTAAGCCGCTCGTCCCACAATATCACCGCAAGCCCGGTCCTTTGTTCCAGCATCTGCTGGAATTCCCGTGTCTTGCTGCAACGCTCGCCTTCCGTATTATTCATATGTTTCGGATAGCCGAGCACAATTTTTTCCACTTCATATTCCACAGCCAGTTCTTCGATCCGCGCAAGCGTCTGGCGCAGCTTCCCTGGGGATTTCCTCCAAACCGTCTCTATGCCCTGTGCTGTCACAAGCAGTGGGTCGCTGACTGCAACCCCCACCGTTTTTGAACCAAAATCCAGCCCCATAACCCGCATACCACCTATACTCCCATCCTACTGCCATACTGTCCTACTGCCAGGCGTTTGACTTAATGTATTCTTTGAGTATCTCTTCGACCAGTTCATCACGTTCTACCTTCATAACCAGGCTTCTGGCATTGTTATGGCTTGTAATATACGTCGGGTCGCCTGACATAATATACCCGACGATTTGGTTCAACGGATTATACCCTTTTTCACTCAGCGAACGGTATACATGTTCAATGACATCTTTGACCTGGATTTCCGGTTCCTTTTCTACTCTGAAAAATTGCGTATTACTTTTATCCTGCATACCTCACGACCTCATTCCTGCTTCTTTTGTCTGCCTGTTTTAATACTGCCTGCTTTCAAACCATTCCCAATCTTATTTTAATATAATCATGCCTAAAATTCAACCATAAGATATATGTCTTGTGCCAGGCAGCCGATAATTTTTCCTTTTACAAAACAGTTCTGGCGGCTTGTTTCTGATTTTACGGCGACCTTGACATATTCTTGCGTATATCCGGCTTCGTACCGCTGCCCTTCCTGCCAAAACGGCTCTTCCAGCAGCACCTGGCGCACCTGGCCTACCAGCTGGCTGCGGAATGCCTGCGACATAGCGGATGCCAGGCCCATCAGCTTTGTGCTGCGCTGTGCCTTTACCGGCTCCGGCACCTGTGCGTCCATCCGGTCTGCTTTGGTCCCTTTCCTTCTGGAATATTTAAATACATGCATCTCATAAAACTGCACCTGCTGCACAAACTGCACCGTTGTTTCAAACTCTTCCTCTGTTTCGCCCGGAAATCCTACAATTATATCTGTAGTAATTGCCGGGTTTTTATAAACGCTGCGCAGCATCCCGCAGCGCGCTGCATAATCTTTTGTACTATATTTACGGTTCATGCGTTCCAATACCGTATCACAGCCGCTTTGCAAGGATAAATGGAAATGCGGGCAGACTTTTTCCATGCCCGCAAGCCCCGATACGAATGGCTCCGTAAGGATACCAGGTTCCAGGGAACCTAGCCGGATACGGCGGATGCCAGGTATGGCATGCACCTGTGCAAGCAAAGAAAGCAGGCTTTCCTGCGCTTCCATGCCAAAATCCACTCCGTAAGAGCTTAAATGGATACCGGTAAGCACCACTTCCTGGAACCCATGCGCAGCAAGCGCCGACGCTTCTGCAAGCACATCCCCTGGTTTCCTGCTGCGCACCCTGCCCCTCGCATATGGGATAATACAATAGCTGCAAAATTGGTTGCAGCCATCCTGTATCTTGAGAAACGCACGCGTATGCCCATCCGTTTTTGTCATGGACAAAGGCTCGTACTCTTTTACGCCGTCGTTTATATCTTCCCATGCCACTGCCCCCCTGCCGCTATCGTATGCTTCCAGCATGGGGATAAGCTGGTTCTTTTTATTATTGCCTAAAACAATATCGGCAATTCCCTCTTTTAAAATATCCTGCGCAGCCGCCTGTACATAGCAGCCTGCCGCCACAATAACCGCATCCGGGTTCCGCCTGCGGGCACGGTGGAGCATCTGCCTGGATTTGCGGTCTGCGATATTCGTTACAGAACATGTATTTACCACATATACGTCGGCTTTGTCTTGAAAGGATATGATTTCATACCCCGCTTCCTCCAAAAGCTGCTGCATCGCCTGCGTTTCATAGGCATTGACTTTGCAGCCAAGGTTATGGAGCGCTGCTTTTTTCATATTTTTACACTCTTTTCTTCCCTCTTATTGACTTTTCCATTTAAAACCGCTACTATAAACACGGATGTATATCACCCAAACTAATTCATCAAGGAGGGCTACATAATGAAAACGGTACAGATCTCTTTAAACTCTATTGATAAGGTAAAGTCATTTGTAAATGCGATCACACAGTTTGATTACGATTTCGACCTGATTTCCGGCAGATACGTGATTGACGCAAAATCGATCATGGGCATTTTCAGCCTTGATTTATCGAAGCCTATTGAACTGGCCATTCATGCAGAAAGTGGGCTGGATGAAGTTATGGAAGTTATTAAACCTTATTTGGTTTAACCACAGATGCAGGAAAGGGCGGAACTGGAGCGTTGGTATTTGCCAGCGCTTTTTTATTGCCCTGCCCGTGCATCCACACGGACGGTTTCCACCGAATCGATTGCTTCCTGCATCCAGGCGTCCATATCCCCTGCTAAATGCGACTCTGATTTTTTGATAGACTTTGCATTTGGCTTAGTAACCGGATGCTTGGCGACAAAGATCGTACAGCAGTCTTCGTAAGGCAGGATGGAAGTCCCATACGTCCCGATCTTTTCTGCAACGTTGATAATTTCCTGCTTGTCGAACCCGATCAGCGGGCGGTAAACCGGCATTGTGCACACTTCATTGGTCACTGCCAGCGACTGCATTGTCTGGCTGGCAACCTGCCCGATACTCTCGCCGGTAACTAGGCCCAGGCACCCGTCTTCCCTTGCAAAATGTTCAGCCAGCTTCATCATATAGCGGCGCATAATGATTGTCAGCTGGTCATGCGGGCACCGGTCATAGATCGCAAGCTGGATCTGTGTAAAATTCACAATATGCAAACGGATAGGCCCTGTATACTTCGCGATCTCCCCCGCAAGTTCTATCACCTTTTCCTTGGCACGCTCACTTGTATAAGGCGGGGCATGGAAATACACCGCATCTATTTTTACCCCGCGTTTTGCAACCATATAGCCTGCCACCGGGCTGTCAATCCCGCCGGACAAAAGCAGCATGGCACGGCCTGCCGTCCCGACCGGCATCCCGCCAGGGCCTGGGACCACCTTGGAATACACGTTAATCTGATTGCGTATTTCCACATGGACCACCACCTGCGGATGGTGTACATCCACGGACAGGCCCGGATAAGCGTCCAAAAGCCGTTCCCCCAGCGCGGCGCTGACCTCCATTGACTCCATCGGATAATTTTTCCTGGCACGGCGGGCCACTACTTTAAACGTAAAGTTACGCTCTTTGTCTGGGAACGCTTCCGCCACATAAGCCACCACCTGGCTTGCGAGCTTTTCAAAGCCTTCGTCTTCCAACAAGACGACTGGGCAGATGCCGACAATGCCAAATACACAGGAAAGCGCGCTGACCACTTCCCCGTAATCATAAGCATCCTGTGCCTGTACATAAATCCTGCCGTTCTCCTTACGGACAAGGAATGTACCGTCCACTGGCTCCAACGCGCCCCGGATACGGCTTACAAGCGTATCTTCAAAAATATGGCGGTTTTTCCCTTTAATCCCGATTTCGCCGTATTTAATTAAAAATGCCTGGTATGTCATAAACCCGTTCCTTTCCGAATATAAACTGGCCCCGTCTGGCACAACCGGATAACCCCTTTGTACCCTGCGCGGCCAGCCTACTTCCTTGTATACCTGCGAAGCTGTGGCACAATTTCTTCCAGCTTTGCGGCCGCATATGCAATTTCCTCCTGGCTCGTATCCACACTAAAGCTAAACCGCAGGGCAGACGCCAGCCGTTGCGGGCTGGCCTGGACCGCACGCAGGGTTGGTGAAGGCGACGGGTGGCTGGACGCACAGGCAGAACCTGCTGAAACATAAATGCCATGTGCTTCCAATGCGTGCAGCAGCACTTCGCTGCGCACGCCGCATACTGAAATATTTACAATATGCGGCGCACTGTCCCTGCCTGCCTTCCCGTTTACCGTAATGCCTTCCATATTGGATACCAGCCTAAGGAACCGATCCTTTAACTGGTATAAATGGTCCTGTTTGGCCTCCAAACCTTCGTAGCTTTCCGCCGCCGCTTCCCCAAGCCCAGCGATCCCTGGTACATTCAGCGTGCCAGAACGCATCCCCGACTGCTGGCCGCCGCCGAACAGCAGCGGGTTTAGTTTCGTTTTTTCTTTCCGGTATAAAAAGCCTACCCCCTTCGGGCCGTGGATCTTATGGCCGCTGGCCGAAAGCAGGTCAACGCCCAGCGCCCTTGGGCGTATCTGCATTTTGCCATACGACTGCACGGCATCTACATGCAGCAGTGTGTTTTGGTTGTTTTCATGGACAATCGCCGCTGCTTCTGCAATCGGCTCTACTGCCCCGATCTCATTATTTACCTGCATAATGGAAACCAGTATTGTCTGGCTGTCCACCGCACCACGCAGCGCTTCCAAAGACACAATGCCGTCTTTATCTACTGGAAGGTAAATAACCTCAAACCCCTGGCCTTCCAAAAATTTCATCGCATTTGCCACAGACGGGTGCTCGACCTGCGTCGTAACCAGGCGGTTCCCAGCACGCCTATGCGCCATTGCAGCCCCAACCACTGCCAGGTTATTGGATTCCGTACCGCCGGAAGTAAAGATAATTTCTTTCCCGGAAACCTTTAAGGTTTGCGCAATGCGCCCGGCAGCCTCTTTTACGTATTTTTCTGCCTCAATGCCTTTGGTGTGCATAGAAGATGGGTTTGCGTAGTCTATATCCATCGTCTTTTGCACAATTTCCTGCACCCTTTTCGAACATCTGGTTGTCGCAGAATTATCCAAATATGCTTCCATCGTCCTTGGCCCCATCCCTTTTGTCCCTTAAATCTATATAACAGTATCCGTCCCCATCTCCAATTGCAGCATCAGCATAGCCATCGTAGCTACCGCAGCCGTATCGGTGCGCAAGATCCGCTTACCAAGGGAAAGCACCTGCATGCTGCCCCGCACAGCTTCGATCTCTTCCTGGCTAAAGCCCCCTTCCGGCCCGATCAAAACGCTGATGCTGTCCCCTGCTTTTGCCGCGCGCAACGACTGCAGCGCAGCGGCCGTAGCCTGCATCCCCTGTTCATTCTCATAAGGCACAAACCGGAAATCACATGCCATTGCATAAGAAACAGCATCCGCATAATCCATTACCGCATGTACCCGCGGCACTAGGCTGCGCTTGGACTGCTTTGCCGCACTCTCGGCGACCGCCTGCCAGCGCTTGACCTTTGCCTGCGCCCTGCCAGCGTCCAGTTTTACCACACAATAGTGCATTGCAACCGGAACCACTTCGTATACGCCAAGCTCCACCGCCTTTTGTACCACAGTCTCCATACGGCTGCCTTTAGGAAGCGCCTGGAACAGATAGATCTTGCAGGGCAGTTCCGTACTGGCAATATCGGAATCCAAAATATCCAGCTGGACAAATGTATCCGTAAGTTCCAAAATACGGCACTGGTAATCCTGTCCACCGCTGCTGCTGACGCGCACAACTTCCCCGGGCTTCATACGCAGGACATGTTTGATATGGTTTACATCCGGGCCGGTTACCGTAATAAAGTCCCTGCCCACCTGGCTGTCATCAACAAAAAACTGGTACATCTAGAAACTGGCCGCCTTTCTTTTTCCCTTTTCTCCGGTAATATTCACCCATTCACCCTGCCGGTTGACTTCTAAAACCGTAAACCCTGCCGCATGGAAAGCTTCCATCACTTCTTTTTCTTTAAAATCTATAATACCGGACGTAACCAGTACCCCGCCCGGCTTTAAGCACGGCTGCAGCAATGGCGCCATCGGGATAATAACATCTGCAAGAATGTTCGCAACAATAATATCATACGGCGCTTCTTTAAACTTCTTTTGTAATTTTGTATCAGTCAGCAGGTTCCCGCTGTAAAACTTCCAAAGCGACGCATCCAGATGGTTCACACGCATATTTTCGCAGGCGCTGCCAATACAGGTTTCATCAATATCAATGCCTTCCACACTGCCTGCACCCAGCTTTAAAGCGGCAATGGACAAAATCCCGCTGCCGCAGCCAACGTCCAGCACACGGCCGCCAACCTGTACATATTTTTGAAGCTGGCGGATACAAAGCTGCGTCGTCTCATGTTTTCCTGTCCCAAAAGAAACGCCTGGGTCGATCTCAATCAAGATCCGCCCAGGATCTGCCTGGCCCAATGGTTCCCAGGTTGGTTTTATCCGTATATTGCCAATTGTAAAAGAAGTAAAAAACTGTTTCCAATTGTTAATCCAGTCCACATCCTCCGTCTGGCTGCCGGTAATTGTGCCTGGGCCTATATCCATAAACTGGCGCAGCCGGTCCAGCGCTTCCTGTACCTGGGCCAGCTCCGCCGAATGGCCGCTAGCGGCATCCAGGTAAAAGCTGACCCGGCTTGTCCCATCATCCGGCGGCAGCTCAGGCGGAAAGTCTATAAACATGCGTCCGGTTTCTTCCTCCGTCAGCGGTACATTATTTTCAATCTCCACGCCTTCTATGCCAAGGGCTGCCAGCTCTGCGCTAATGGCATCCTCGGCTTCGGTGGTCGTTAGGATCGTGTATTTATTCCATTTCATATTTTATCCCTTTTCTGCATCGGTTTGGCATAGATTACACACAGTTACCCATCCCCCTGCATCCGTTCCAGCAGCCGTTTATATTCTTTATTGATCTCTTGTATAACATCGGTATCCCCGCATTTATTATCTGGATGATAGATTTTGAGCAGATCTTTATAACGTTTTTTTAACGTACTTTGGCTGTTGACCCCCGCAAAGAACAAGGCTCCTTGTACAGAAGCCGGTTTGGTGCGTATATCGTCTTTCTGGTACGACTCTACCTGGTCATAAAAGCTCTTTTTTTGTTCAAACTGCTTTTTTTCCTCTGCCAGTTTGTACAGTTCCCCCTCCAGGATCTGGCGTTTCATATCAAGGAGATGCTCTTCATGCTTTTTCCTAGTTTCTTCAAATTCCTGCTGGCGGTGGAAATGCGCCTTTTCTATATTAAGCTGCATACGCTCCTGCTCGATCTGCCTCGTCTGCCTGCGGAGATTCTGCTTTTTCGTTTCCAGCCGTTCCGTTTCCTGTATGCGCCACATTTCAAATTCATGCTGCTTTTGTATGATATGTTCTGGTTTCACCATTCCGCTTTTCTCTCCTGCGTATGTTATTCTCTCCCTGTCTCCCTGCCATTTATTTTCGCTAATCTTGAACTAAAATACAAGTGTTTCTGATATGAAATTTATTTTTTATACAATTTTCACAACTACTTAGCCTATAAACGGTGTGTTTTCTGTACGCAATGGCGAAAAAAAGAAAAAATATCCCGCACCCCAGCCTGGTACCAAGCTGGAAATACGGGATACGGACGGCCCACTAAGGGCTTTCCTTTCATATATCTTCCAAAGCATCTTTGACTTTATCCATAAACTTTTTGCCGCGCCCAGTTTTTTTGCCACTTCCTGCAGGTGTGCCGCCGCATGCTTCGTCATATCGGCGCAGCGCTTCTTTGGCTTCTAAGCTTAAGTTCGTCGGCACCTGCACAACTAGCGTTACATACTGGTCGCCTCGTATATTTTTATTGCGCAGGGACGGCATCCCTTTGCCTTTGAGGCGGATCCTTGTATCGGTCTGTGTCCCAGGCTTTACATTATACAGCACGTCGCCGTCGATCGTATTGATCCGTATCTCGCCGCCCAATGCTGCCTGCGCAAAGGAGATCGGTGCCGTTGAAAAAATATTCATATCCTGGCGCTGGAAGATCGGATGGCTGCTGATGATCACTTCCACCAGCAAATCCCCGCGCGGCCCGCCGTTAATACCCGGCTCGCCTTTTTCACGGATACGTACGCTCTGCCCGTTGTCGATCCCGGCCGGGATGCTGACCGAAATCTTCTTTTTATTGGCAATATAGCCGTTTCCGTGGCATTTTGCACACTTATCCTTTACGATCTTGCCCGTGCCGTGGCAGTCCGGGCATGCCTGCACATTTTGCACCATGCCAAATAACGACTGCTGGGTAAACATTACTTTGCCTTTGCCGCCGCACTTTTTACAAGTTTCCGGCGCCGTCCCAGGCTTTGCCCCGCTGCCGTGGCAATCCGGGCATTCGTCTTTTAATACCAGCTCCAGTTCCTTTTCACAGCCAAACGCTGCTTCTTCAAACGTGATCCGCACGCTGGCACGTATATTAGAGCCTTTCATCGGCCCATTGCTGGAACGCCTGCTCCCCCCGCCGAAGAAATCTCCGAAAATATCCCCGAAAATATCCCCAAAATCCATGCCGGAGAAATCAAATCCCCCGCCGCCTGGCCCGCCGCCTTCAAAGGCTGCATGGCCAAATTGGTCATACTGCCTACGTTTATCCGGGTCGCTTAAGATGGCGTAGGCTTCGGATGCTTCTTTGAACTTTTTTTCTGCTTCTTTATCACCAGGGTTCATATCTGGATGGTATTTTTTTGCAAGGACCCGGTATGCTTTTTTTATTTCCGGTTCGCCTGCATTTTTTGCAACTCCAAGAACCTCGTAATAATCTCTTTTCTGCTCTGCCATAACTTTTCCTCTGCCTGCATCGTTACCTGGTTAGCGGGTTATACTTCTTTGAAATCTGCATCTACTACGTCGTCGTCCGGCGCTGCGCCTGCTGCACCGCCTGTGGCGCCTGCAAAATCAGAAGGGTTTGGCCCTGCGCCTGCTGCGCCCTGGGCTGCCTGTGCATTTTCATACATTTTTGCAAATACTTTCTGTGCGCTTTCGGTCAGCTTTTCTTTTGCAGCCTTCATTTCATCTACCTGCGCATCGGTCATATTTTCTGCCTGCGGGTTAGCTTCCACCAATGCCTTTAATGCCTGCAAGTCAGCTTCCACCGCCGCTTTATCGGATGCATCCAGGCTTGCGCCTACTTCTTCCAATGCCTTTTCTGTCTGGAATACAAAAGCATCTGCATCGTTCCTTGTATCGATTGCTTCCTTGCGCTTTTTATCCTGTGCTTCATACTCAGCCGCTTCCTTTACCGCACGGTCGATTTCATCATCCGACATATTGGAGCCTGCTGTAATCGTAATATGCTGTTCTTTTCCGGTCCCCAAATCTTTGGCAGATACATTGACAATGCCGTTGGCATCAATATCAAACGTAACTTCAATCTGCGGGACGCCACGGCGTGCTGGCGGGATGCCGTCTAAACGGAACTGGCCAAGCGACTTATTATCCCTTGCAAATTGGCGTTCCCCTTGTACTACATTTATATCAACCGCCGTCTGGTTATCCGCTGCGGTAGAAAAGATCTGGCTCTTCTTGGTCGGTATCGTAGTATTCCGCTCGATCAGCCTGGTCGCAACGCCGCCCATTGTCTCGATAGACAAGGATAATGGGGTAACGTCCAACAGGAGGATTTCGCCTGCACCTGCGTCGCCGGCCAGCTTGCCGCCTTGGATCGAAGCGCCGATCGCTACACATTCATCCGGGTTTAAGCTCTTGTTTGGCTCTTTGCCTGTCAACTGTTTTACTTTATCCTGTACTGCCGGGATACGGGTAGAACCGCCGACTAGCAGTACTTTTGTAATATCATTGTTGGTAAGCCCTGCATCCTTTAATGCGTTTTGTACCGGAATCGCGGTTTTTTCCACCAAATCCCTGGTCAGTTCATCGAATTTAGCCCTTGTCAAGTTCATATCAAAATGCTTCGGGCCTTCGGCTGTTGCAGTAATAAACGGCAGGTTAATATTGGTCGTCGTCGCAGAAGACAATTCTTTCTTTGCCTTTTCTGCCGCTTCCTTTAACCTTTGCAGCGCCATTTTATCTGCGGACAAATCTACGCCTTCAGCTGCTTTAAATTCTGCGATCATCCAGTCCGTTACTTTCTGGTCAAAGTCGTCGCCGCCCAGCCTTGTATCGCCGTTGGTAGACAATACTTCAATCACGCCGTCGCCAATTTCAATAATGGAAACGTCAAACGTACCGCCGCCAAGGTCGTATACCATGATCTTTTGCTCATTCTCATTGTCAAGGCCATAAGCAAGCGCAGCTGCGGTAGGCTCATTGATAATACGTTTTACTTCCAGCCCTGCAATCTTTCCGGCATCTTTGGTCGCCTGCCTTTGAGCATCGTTGAAATAAGCCGGTACGGTAATCACCGCATCCGTTACTTTTTCACCCAGGTAACTTTCTGCATCTGCTTTTAATTTTTGTAAGATCATGGCAGAAATCTGCTGTGGGGAATATTTCTTATCATCAATCATCCTGCCGTGGTCCGTACCCATATCCCTCTTAATAGAGATAATCGTCTTTTCCGCGTTTGTAACCGCCTGGCGCTTTGCCGGTTCCCCAACAAGGCGTTCGCCTGTCTTTGTAAATGCTACGATCGACGGTGTCGTCCTTGCGCCTTCCTGGTTTGCGATAACAGTTGGCTTGCCGCCTTCCATTACGGCTACACAGCTATTTGTTGTACCTAAGTCAATTCCTATGATTTTACTCATGATCCCATTCCTCCTAAAATATGGTCAACTCTACTTTTATAATAAATGAATTTTGCTGCTTTCTAATTGTAATTTTGCTTTTGGCTAATTAACTACCGCAACCATACTGTGCCTTACAACGCTGTCGCGGTACTTATACCCTTTTTGCAGTTCCTGTGCGATGACTCCAGATTCAAATTCCTCGCTTTCGGTCTGCATCACTGCATTGTGCAGGTTCGGGTCAAATTCCTTCCCAACGGCTTCGATCGGCTCTACCCCGGCTTCTTCGAGCATCGTCATCATTTGCTTATATATCTTATTCATGCCGTCTACAAATGCATCTTCCTTATTTTCTTCCGGTACCGCCGCAAGGCCCCTTTCAAAATTGTCTACGACTGGAAGTACTTTTTCAATAATACTTTTCGCGCCAATTTCATACATCTGCGTCTTTTCTTTTTCCGTCCGCTTTCGGAAATTGTCAAATTCCGCCATCTGGCGCTTCACCTGGTCAGTCAGTTCCTCAATTCTTTCATCTTTTTTGTCTTTTTTCTTATTCTTTTTGAAAAAACCTTTCTTGCCAGGTTCTGCGGCAGCCCCTTTTTCACCGTTGGCCCCTTTTTCGCCGCTAGGCCCTTCCTCTGTGTCCTCTTGCGGATCTTCTACAGGGCCCTCTGCCTCATCGGCATCTGGGCTGTCCGGTGTATCGGCTGTACCGTCCTGCGCGCCGCAGCTTTCTTTATCTGATGCTTCCGCCGTTTTGGAAGCATCCTGGCCCCCGTCGGCATCCGCAGCACTATCGGTACTGCCCTCTGCCTGAACATCCATTTGTGCGTCCATTTGTTCCCCTATATCCACTGTATGGCCTTCATGTTCCATGCTGCCTGCACCTCCCATGTTTTCTTTTTCTCCAGTACCGGTTATTTTACTGCCCCGGTTTTTATTCCAGTTTATCCATGCTATTTACTATTCACCCTACTGCATTGAACGCCCTTATTTTTTGCCTGTTTATCCAGACGGCGTTTTATTATTTTTATGGTAAATCACATCGAGCTGCTTTTTTAAATTCTTTAGATTATGCAATACCTTTTCATAGTCCATGCGCTTTGGGCCGATAATGCCGATGGTTCCGGTAATGCCCTCGCCAAGCTCATAGGTAGCAGTCACTACGCTGCAGTCTTTCATTGTCTTTATCGGGCTTTCATCCCCAATATATACCTGGATGCCCGTTTCCGGCTTCCCATCTTCCAGCTTGTCGGTGATCATTTCTGCAAGCATCTTTTTTTCTTCAAATGCAGAAATAAATTCGCTTGCTTTTTCAGAATCGCTTAGTTCCGGATATTTAAAAATATTGGTTGCGCCGCTTGTATATACCTGTAAATCCTCATCTTCCCCGGCTGCCTGTGCCACTGCATCCAGTACGTCCCCTACAATTTTGCTGTGTATGCCCGCCTGTTCTTTTAATGTGGCAATCATGCCAAGGTTGATCTGTTCCATAGACAGCCCGTTTAGGCTTGTATTCAGCAGGATATTTAGCTTTAGCAGCTGTTCGCTCCCCAGCTCCTCCTCAATCGCCAGCATTTTATTTTTTACAAAATTCCCTTCCAGGACAATGACGCATAAAAGCTGGCCCTCTTCCACTTTCGATAGCTGGATAAACTTAATCTTATTATGGTGGTACTGCGGGCCGGTGATCATCGCTGCATATTCGGTCTGGTAAGCCAGCAGTTTTGCTGCCCTTTTTAAAACCTGCTCCATTTTCTCCGTATGCTCGATTACAAAATTCTGCATCTCGCTGATTTCCTGGTTTTTCTCAGCAATTAGGTTATCAACATAGAACCGGTAGCCTTTATCCGATGGGATACGCCCTGCCGAAGTATGCGGCTGGAGGATATAGCCCAGCTCTTCTAAGTCGGACATTTCGTTGCGGATCGTCGCAGAACTTAAATGCAGGTCTGTATACTTGGAGATCGTGCGCGAGCCAACCGGCTCGCCTGTTTCTAAATAGGTTTCAATAATGGCTTTTAATATTTTGGTCTTTCTTTCATCCAGTCCTTCCATAAAAAGTGTGCTCACAGCCTTTCATTATGTTTTTAAGCCTGCCCCTGCTGCCTGGTTGATTTTACTTTCCGTCATTTTATTTTTTTATTATTTTGCTTATTCTATTTTTCCGCTTTTTTATTATCTTGCTTACATTTTAACGCCTGGTTTCTTTTCTGCTTTATCATTTCCCCGTTTCTTAACATATTTGCTTTTGGATTTTCGAAATTTTTTCCAAAAAGTTGATTTTGAAAGCTTTGTTAGCACTCGTTTAATTAGAGTGCTAATATCGATATGACTAAGATAGCACTCCCTATTTTTTTTGTCAACACGTTTTCACAAATTCTTTTAAAAGTTTTTGTGAATAAATTATAAAATAATCATAAAATTTCTGGAAATTATATTTATCTGGGAATGTGAGGGTAAAGGATTTTGCAGCTATATGATTGATTTAAGGGGCTTGCTACGGTATAATAATGGGCGCAGATGACTGGAAATGCGGAAAGTATGACGGTTCAAAGTTGACTAAAATTAATGACAGAAGGAGTTGTATGAATGGAACTATATACTGGAAGGCCCTTGGATCTGGGTGGGCGCTTGGAGAAAGAATGTAGGGTTTATGATTTGCTGGATAAGCTTGGTATCCCTTATTTCCGGACGGACCATGCACAGGCCAATACAATGGAAGCTTGTGAGGAAATTGACAAGGTGCTGGATGTGCTGATTTGTAAAAACCTGTTTTTGTGCAACCGGCAGAAAACGGCGTTTTACTTACTGATGATGCCTGGGAGCAAGCCTTTTAAAACGAAAGAATTATCGTCCCAGATAAATAGTGCCAGGCTGTCTTTTGCAGATGCCTGTTATATGGAGGCTTTTTTGGATATTAAGCCAGGCGCATGCAGTATTATGGGGTTGATGAACGATCATGATAATAAAGTGCAGCTTTTGGTAGATGAAGAGGTGTGCAAAGGGGAGTATCTTGGATGCCACCCTTGTGTAAGTACATCCAGCTTAAAGTTGAAAACTAGTGATGTATTTGAAAAATTCCTGCCTGCTGTGCATCATATGCCTGTTACTGTGCGGTTAATTGGATCCTGATCCAGATAGGGTGGCAGGCCAAGCCAAAGCTGCCCGTTTCTGCGGCGCCCGGCAAGCGTGTTAGGAACTGCCGTGAAATAACTTGTGCAGTTTGCTGAGGATAAATTTTCGAGAGTGCCCTGCAAAAACCGGAGGCATAGTGGGCTATGTTGAGGATTTTTGCAGGGTGCTATCGGAGATTTAGACCAGCAAAATGCACAAGTTATTTTGCGACAGTTCCTTAGCAGTTCCCTACAAACACATGCTCCAGATATTTCCCCGCCAAATTGGCCAGCCGGTATACCTGCTGTACATCGGTTGCCTGGGTGTCCATCATCTGGTAGCGCGGGAAAAAGCGGGTAACATGCAGCGGGATCCCTTTGCCTTCCTTCCCGCCTGCTACATCCGTTAAACTGGCAATCCACGCCGCCTCCTCTTCCATCTGGGCGGCGCTGTCGTTTTCCCCAGGCACAACCAGCGTGGTCAGCTCTACATGGCATCCAGCCGCCGCATGGGCAATCCATGTTTTTACCGTTTCCAAACTTCCGCCCAGCTTTTTATACCATCCATCGGAAAACCCTTTGAGGTCAATATTCATCGCGTCGATATAGGGCAGGATTTCTTCTAATACTTCCAAAGACGCTGTGCCGTTTGTAACCAGCACATTTTTCATGCCATACTCTTTTACGAGCCTGGCGGTATCCCGCACATATTCCCATCCAACCAGCGGCTCATTGTACGTATAGGCTACCCCAATATTGCCGGATGGCTGGCACTGCGCTGCTTTTTGGGCCAATTCCTCCGGCGAAAGGTAGGCCGTTTGCCTATTGGCAGGTTTTCCGGCTGCATCCAGGCGCAGCATGGAAATTTCATGGTTTTGGCAAAATGGGCACTTTAAATTGCAGCCATAGCTGCCGACCGATAAGACCATGCTGCCTGGGTAAAATAGCTTTAGTGGTTTTTTCTCAATGGGATCCAGTGCCAAAGCGGTCAGGCGCCCGTAATTTTCGCATATAATATGCCCGCCTTCATTTTTCCTTGCCCCGCAAAGCCCCCGCTGGCCAGGCTCCAGGCTACAGTGGTGCATACATGTGTGGCAGACTGTTTTCATGTCCTTCCCTCCTGTGCGGCGCCTTAAAAATGGCGGACGACTTCAAACCGTTCCAGATGGACGGTTTCTTCACTGCCAATGCCAGCCTTTTGTTTTGCGATCGCGACCTGGTCTTCTACGGTATCCACACCTTCTAGGTTTGGAAGCAGCAGGCCGCGGCGGTACCCTTTGGAAACAACTACGCCGTAACGTTTTACGTCCAGTTTGGTTGTGGAATCTATGGGTTCCATTTCGCCCAGGACATCCACGCTGATAGCCAGCTTGTCCAGCTCTTCCTGCGTGATAGGGGAAAACCTTGGATCCTGGGAGGATGCGCTGATGGCGTTATGGATGATTTCTTCGGCGACCGAAGGCTGCACTGCCCCTAGTGTGCCGATACAGCCACGAAGCCGCCCTTCTTTTTTAATAGAAACAAAGACGCCAGCCCTGTCTTGGTACATTTCCTGCGGCAGCCCGTCTGGTACTTCGATCAGGTTCCCAGTGCGGACATGTGCCTCGATGGTTTTGCGTGCAAGTGTTACATATGCATCTTCTTGTTTTGCCTGGTTCATAGGTCAAAGCTCCTTTCCTGTTCGATTTCATAGATGCAGACCCCATACCCAACGCCAAACGGGCCTTCATAGGAGAGCCGGTGTGGATGGATCACGGCCCCGTCCAAAGCGCCTGCCAGAATAGTAAAGGAACGGTGGCCGCATTCCCCGGCTTTTGCGCAGAAATCTTCTGGCACTTGAAGCAGCTCCCCAAATGCTGCCCGCCCCATAATATCCATAATGCGGCTGTCATACGCTGGGCCTTCTTTTTGGTATCCATAAGGCCCGTCTGCCTTTAGGCGGTGGGACAAGTCCCCGCTGGCAACTAACACGGTACGCCTGCCTAGGGCATGGACGGTTTCCTGGATACACTGCCCCAATGCATAATGTACGCCAAGCGGCAGGCCGGAAAGGCCGATGCGGACGAGCTGGTAGTCTTGCCAATACTGGTTGATAAAGTAAAGCGGTACCATTGTCCCGTGGTCCAGCTGGCTGCCCCGCGCGCCCTGCGTGCCTGCAGGAAGGCCCTTTTGTGCCGCCCTGCGGGAAAGCTCTTTTACAAATGCCGTATCATAATCGGCCGCAACCTTTACCTGCGCGGCATTAAACTGCCCAAAATCCCCTTCGGCATGGCTGCCTGGCGAAATGTGGAAATAATCTGCATACATTGTCTGGTGCGGCGAAAACAGGATGATTGTTTCCGGCTGCAGCTGCCCGGTCCTCTGGGCGGCCTGGTGGTATGCATCGACTGTTTTTTGTATCTGTTTTTCCCCACCCTTGCCGACTTCCGGTACGATCAGCGGAGGGTGCGGCACCATACATGCGCCTAAAATCCCCATATACTGCCTCCTAGTATAATAATGATATAGCCACAAGAGCTATAGAGTTAATAAGTTACAA
>CAMUML010000020.1 GCA_947089855.1 uncultured Eubacterium sp. | reverse complement strand
AGGAGGGAAAGCATGTTTAAGCATGTCAAAAGAGGGCTTGCGCTGTTTTTGGCAGCTGTGATATTGCTGGCTGTTATGCCGGTGCAGGCACGGGCTGCGCAAAAAGCGCCTGAATTTCAAAAAAAGTATTCTGTCTTTTATGAAAACCGTGCCAATAAGGGGATTTACGACCTAACTGTGAAAAATGTCAAAAAAGGCTATATTTTAAAGTGGCGCATAACTGGCAAAGGCAAAGGCTACGCTTCGTTTGATACGGCTAAGACGGTTGCGGAGTCTACGAAGGTGACCAACCGCCTGACCATTGACAGCCGTGGGGAGGAAGCATTTGCAGCGGCAGAACGTATCCGTATTACAGTAAATGTATATACGGCCAAATGGAAACTGGTGCAAAAGCTGACGTTTGCCGGACGGCTGCAAAGCAAGGCCAAAGCGATTGATGTAGATACATCCAAGATCGAAGATCTAAGCCGTTTGTCTGCGGGCAAGACGTATGAGTTCGAAGCATCCATGACGCCGGCAAATGCGACCAGCAAAATTTACTGGGAAGTAAAGGATGCGGCTGGGACAGACTATACGTCCGACATCACACAGGACGGCAAATGGACGCCGGCAAAAGCAGGTACCTATACCATTACGGCGCTTGCAAAAAATTCAGAAAAAGGCCAGCCGCTATGTAAAAAAGAAATAACAGCTACGGTCGGCAGTTTTATTGAATCAGTTACCCAGACAGCTGCAGACGGTATCCATGCGACCTTTAATATGGCGCCGGCAGCCCAGTATAAAGAAAATGACTTTACCATTAAATCCGGGGAAGCGACGGTTCTGGTAAAGAAAGTAAAATATTCCGATGACGGCAAAACGGCTTACCTTACGACAGCAACGAATTTTGTAGACGGCAGGAAATATACCGTTTCCTGTGCGGGCCGCACCAAAGAGTTTACGGCCAGTGTCGGAAAGCCGGCACAACTTTCGATTATAACGACCAGCGCACAAAAAGAACGGTATACGACGATCGCATATATGCTGCTGGATGAAAAAGGGATTGACGTAACCGGGACGGTTAAGGACGGTTCATTTTTGTATTCTGCAAATGTAAATAACGGGTTTTTGGATCCACAGACGAACCGCCTTTATATGACTACTATTGGCAATATCGCAACGGTAACCGTAGATTATACGTCTCCAGACGGTACGATCCGCCTGACTGACACAAAGACGGTTATCTGTGTAGCACAGCAGGCAGAAGTAGCGGCAGAGACAAAGTTTACACTGACGGACAGTGCCTATGAGCCAACTTACCAGGGGGAGGATGTACGTTCGATTGCCGTTGGGGATACGATGTACGCACATTTCCGCGGGCTGGATGAAGATGGCCAGGCAATTGCCTATGACAGCATCGCCTATGCGTCTTCTGACCCGGACAAGCTGATCATCAACCCGGATGGCAAGGTAACGCCGATCAAGCCTGGCCCTGTGACGATTGTAGTTACTGCAAAACAGGGAAGCGACACCGTGCCATATACCTTCCAGATTACCGTAAATGAAGGGCGTTACCTGGCAGCGCTGCAAATAAAAGAACCAGCGATTATTATGTCAAATACGTCCTCAAGCAAAGGCTATCAGAAAGAAGTTCCGGTTACTGCCACAGACCAATATGGCGGGAAGCTTGCACTTACCCATGAAACCGGGGTAGTTACCGAAACCGCAGGGCAAAAGCAGCTTGCCACCTACGATGCGGCGACGGACAGCATTGTTATCCGGGCACAAGGCGCGCCGGTTGGGACGTATAATTTTATCCTGACCGTTACAATGGACGGTGTATCCATGAAGAGCTATTTTGCCGTAATTGTATCCGCACCGGTTCCAAACGGCATTAGGACATACAAAGCCGAGTCCAGCAGCGATACGATGGATTTATCCGTAGATTCGTCGTCGTCAGGGGCTAAGACAATCCGTGTGCGCCTGGCAGAATACCGCGGCGGCGTATTCTATGATTATAAATCCTTTATCCGGGCAGAGATCCGTAAGGGGAGTACATATTACAATGAGAATTTTACAGCGGTTACTACCGGCAGCGCAATACGCAAGGTAAGTTCCGATGTACTTACATTGACGCCGCTTTCCATTACTGCGGCAGGCACTGACGGCATTGCCGCCTGCCAGAAGGCAGATCCAGGTGTATATACCGTAACGCTGACCTATTTTGACAGTGCATACAGGGAACAGTCCGAAAGTGTGAATATTACAATTACCGATGGGCAAAACCCGCCAGCTTATACCGTGCGCAGCGATACGGCCAGTACCACAATGGCCAATGCGCTTCAGCTGGTAAATGACTGTATCTATGTACCAGATGGCGTGATCTTAGACTGTACGGCGACTGGGACACGGCTGACCGGCAGCATGATCCCGTTAAGGAGTGGGGAACAGCTCCATATTAATACGATCACGGTAAAATCAACGGTCACGATCGCAACTGGCCAGAAAGTATATGTGACACATGTGATTACGATAGATAAGACGTTGACCAATAAATAAAAGAAACGGTATCGCCAATTGCGGCGGTACCGTTTTTCTTTTCTTCATAAAATCTTAAGAAAAAATTTCGTATATCGAAATTGCAATATCAGCTTGTTTAATATAAAATAAATACGGATTGTAGAAAATAGCGGCAAATGGCTTGCTTGGCTGTTTTCTACGTGATATTGGGGAGTTTAAAACAGACAAAAAGGAGTGATTATATTATGTCCCGTAATTCAGTACTGATTATTCCATCTTTCAATCCAGATGAAAAATTGGTCGGGTACATAAAAGACCTTATTTCAAATGGTTTTCAAAAAATCATTTTAGTTGACGATGGCAGCAGTCCAAAATCAAAATCCGTTTTCGAAGCCGCCTATTCCATGCCAGAATGCGATTTGTTGGTGCATACGGTAAATATGGGGAAAGGCCGGGCGTTAAAAGATGCATTTAATTATTATTGCCAGAAATACGCCGAAGACTATTCCGGCGTGATCACGGTCGATTCGGATGGGCAGCATACGTTAGAAGACGTGGTCCGCTTGGACAATGCACTGAAAGAATCACCAGGGTCGCTGATTCTTGGAGTCCGGGATTTCGACGACCCATCGGTTCCATTTAAGAGCAGGTTTGGAAATAAAATCACGAGGAATGTTATGGGGCTGCTGATTGGCAGCGCAAACCGGGAAGGGCTGCCGGCACAAGGAAACTTTTCCAGGGCTATATCCGATACCCAGACCGGGATGCGCGCCATTCCAAATCCATTTCTTGCCAGTTATCTGACCTTAGCAGGGGAACGGTTTGAATATGAAACAAATATGCTAATGGAAGCGCTCCATTCCCATACGCCGATTCAGGAAATTGGTATCCAGACCGTTTATATCAATGAAAACAGCCAGACGCATTTCCGGCCGCTGGCAGATTCGTTTGCAATTTACCGGTTGATCTTTTCCACATTTTTTAAATATACGCTGGCATCCTTGTCGGCATTTCTAATTGATTACAGCATTTACAGTATGCTGATTTTTATGCTGGGCTTTTTGGCGGTAGGGCCAAAGATTTTAATTGCGACAGCGGCGGCGCGGGCAGTGTCTTCTTTGTATAACTATACCGTAAATATGGACCTTGTGTTCCGCCATAATGAGGCAAACAGGAAAAAGGCCCTGTTTAAATATTATTCGCTTTGCATCGTACAGTTCAGCTGTTCCGCATTGCTTGTTTGGATGCTCTGTACGTATGCGTATTTTTCGGAACTGTCGGCCAAGCTGTTTGTGGATACGCTCCTGTTCCTGATCAGTTTTCAGGTCCAGCAAAATTGGGTATTCCGTGAGGCAAAGGCATAATGGGTACGGCTATTTTGTTGGCGAAGTTTCTCATACTGATGCTGTCGGTAACGGGCTATCTGCTGTTTGCTGTGCAAAAATACCGGATACGGCCAGAATTTGCCCCGGCGCTTTTTTGTGCATGGACAAGCAACCTGATGTTTATGGGCGGGATTTTAAATTTCCTGCCCGAAACCGCAGGTATGGTATGGGCAGGCGGAATTGTGCTGCTGGTTTTGGCGCTGCGCAGGCAGGTGTGCGTTCAGGAAGGATACGGTCAGTTATCTGGCAGCGGAACCGTCAGGCTGGCAGGTAGCAGGCCAAAGGGCCAAATGGGCCAGCCTGGCAGCAGAACCGTCAGGCTGGCAGGGAAATATGAAATCCGGCTGGACCGGCGAAGTATTTTGCTGTATGTGGGTTTTCTTTTTCTATCCGTTTATTTTGCCTGGCTGCTGCGGGGGACGCATTATACGAGCTACGATAACTTCAGCCATTGGGCTACTGTTGTAAAAGATATGCTGCTGGAGGGCCGGATGCCGAATTTTCAGGATGCAGTCATCCGGTTCCAGTCCTATCCGTTGGGCAGTTCCTTGTTTCTTTATTATATCTGCCGTATCGTAGGGGTTACCGATGCCTGCCTGTTATGGGCGCAGTTATTTATGCTGATAAGTTTCCTGTTTTGTTTAACGGTTTTTATCAAAAAAAGGAACTGGTATATGGGCCTGCTTGCTTTTTTATACAGCTTGTGGGCATTGACAGCCAATAACAGCATTTATGAACTGCGTGTAGATACGTTGCTTCCGTTGGCGGGCGTTGCGGCGTTTGCCATTATTTTTTATTATAAAGATGATCTGGGCAGGGCGGCATGGTGCTCCTGCGGGCTGCATCTGCTGCTGGTCAATATGAAAAACAGCGGTATTTTCTTTTATGCGGCCTGTTTCCTGGTGTTGGTTGCCTATGTACGCAAAGGGGCAAAACAGCGCGGGATGGCGCATGTGCAAGGCGGGCCACAGCCAGGGAAGGTACTGGCGCAAGGCGGGCCACAGTTAGAGAACGTACTGGCGCAAAGCAGGCAGCAGCCAGGGGAGGCATTGGCATGTGGCGGGCAGCGGCCGGAAACTGGCCGCACAGATAGAAAACAGGTACGGTTGCCTGCATTCCTTATAGCCAGCCTGGGCTTGCCAGTATGGATGCTGCTGCTTTGGAAGCGGCATGTAGCGCTTGTGTTTCCGGACGGCATGGGTGCCAAGCATTCTATGAGTGTTGAAAATTTTGAACATATATTTTCACAGAAGACGAAAGCGGATGTCTTGCAGATCGCACAGCAGATGGCCGGGCGGTTTTTGTCGTTTGAAAATATAGAAGTATGGATGCTGCTTTTTTTTACAGCGGTATTTATAGCCTTTTTAACCCTGCTGTGCAAAAACCGGCAGGATAGGGGCCGGGCAGCGCGGATGTTTGCAGCGGTTTTGGGATGCTTTGGGCTATATACCGTGTCGATGTTTGGCATGTATATTTTTTCGATGCCGTTAGGGGAAGCATTGCATTTGGCCAGCTATGACCGGTATGTGCTGTCTGTGCTGATTTTTCTTTACGGGGTCATCGTAATTTTTATTATGGAAACTGCCAGGGGGTTTTCCAAAACAGCGGCGGCAGGTATTTCTTTGGTCGTGCTGCTGGCCGCCTGCCTGCTCTGGCAGGGGCGTGAAAGCCTGCCTACGCTGGTTCAAAAGCCTGATTTTGCAAAGACGAAACGGTGCAGCCTGCAAAATATGATACAAAGGGATGGGCTGCAGGAAGGGAAGTCCTATTTTGTCTACTGCAACGGCACGGATGACGACCGGCGGTACCTGTTTTACCTGATGCGTTATGAATTATGGACTTCAGATATGGCCGTGGTAACCAAAAAAGATTTTCTGGAAAAAAAGGGCGAAATAGCAGGCTGTGACTATTTTGTGGTATGGGATTCGGATGCATATTCGGACGCGTATCTAAGAGAACATGGCCTGGGGCGCTACCAAGGGATGGAGCGGATTGGGATAGCCAATAGTAAATAACAGGATTTATGTGGTTTTGGATATAGATAGGAAGCATAATTGGCATGAATGATTAATTGTGAATAAGGATAAGAAAAAAGGCCAGGCATAAGCGGGAATGTCAGTTAAACTGTGTAGGTAAATGGTCTGAATATTCTTGCTGCCTGTTTGGCCGTTGTAATTCGATTGGCGGAATCCTGTCCAGGCAAGGGTTCCGGCTTTTATAAGATTTTGACAATATGATAGAAATACAATTACAGCCATGAAAATTTACATAGATATTTTCTACTAATAAATTCATTTCACCTGAATTTACCAGGCAGTTGTCATCTAACAAATCTGATATTTTTCTATTTGTAGTTTTATTTTTCCCTGTATAATGAATAAGCAAAATCATTTTCAGCATGATTTCTGAAATAGTTTTGCACATAACAGCCCCTTTTCAATATCGAATTGTTTATATTGATTTTTTGCAAATTTGTTACTTTCATAAAGCAGCTGCACTATACTTTCCACGTCATTTGAATATCTGAATATTTCCTGTAGTTCTGCTTAATTTAATATAATTTTGTCACGCAAAACAGATAAATAATATCAGCAAAATGCCAGAAATTATCAATATATCTCTAGGCAAAAGGCATCTTGCTGTTTCCATAAATCAAAGCATAACAGCATTATTCAGATTTTGCTTTTGCGATGGAGCTTCGTTCGACGAATTCTGCCCGAAGCAGCAGCGAGCCGATATGGGTCTGATTTAAAAGGCTGGTAAGAGCATAATAACCGCAGCGGCCGAGCGCATTCTGATCCTGGCGGATCGTAGTGAGCGGCGGTGTAGTATAGGCGCTGAAAGCGGCATCGTCAAATCCGATAATGCTGATGTCTTCCGGAACCCGGCGGCCTAGCTCTGTGCAATGGATCATGACGGCATTCGCAAGCTGGTCATGCTCACATAAAATAGCGGTGGCATGGTTTTGCAGCAAGACAGGGAGATACTGCCTGACGCATTCTGATATATGGTAAGAATATCCGGTAAGGCCGGCATCGGTTTTCAGGCCGTATTTTTCCATTGCGTGCAGGTATGCGAGATAGCGCTCCTTGCTGATAAAGGATTCCATGCCGCCGCCCAGATAGCCGATTCTTGTATGGCCGAGGCTTTTTAGGCGGGCAACCGCCATATGATAGCCTTCGCGGCTGTCTACTCCCACATAGGCTACCAGCGGATTCTGCGGAATATAGTTATCGTATAGTACTGCAGGCGTACGGGATGTTTTGAGGTCTTCCATCCAGGGCTCCTTCAGGGAAAAGCCCAGGATGAAGCAGCCGGAGTAATGGTTGCCCAGCATGAATGTATCATAAGAGGTTTGTCTTTGGTATTCCGTTGTGATGGCGACTTTATCTACCTCCCAGCCAGCGGGAATTGCCATCTGCTCAAACCCTAAGACAAGGTCATGTCCGAAACCTGTGGGGTTTTTGTAATCCATGTTTTCGATTAAAATACATAATTTCTGCGCTTCGTTTTTGCGGACGCGGTTTTTTTCATAGCCTATTTCTACGGCTGTTTCCACAACTTTTTTTCGCAGGGTTTCACTAATGTCATCTGCGTGGTTTAGGGCTTTTGAGACGGTGCTTTTGGAAACGCCAAGTCTGGAGGCAATGTCATTGATTGTTGGCATAAAAACTCTCCTCCCAAGCATGTTTAGCTTAAATCTTGACGATATTATACAAAATATGTAGGAAAAAAGCAATAATTTGTTATTTTTCACATCTTGGCCCGAAAATGCATGTGTTTAGCTTAGTTTCGGGATACAGATGTTAAAATATAGGAAAAAGTAATAAATAAGATATAAAATAATAAAATTTTTTGTAAAAAATATATTTACTATTTAGAAATTTTGTAGTATCATATAAGCATGTCGAAACTTAGCGAAACTTTTTGAAGGAGGAAAGAACAGCTATGAGAAAAAAATTAGCAATGCTGTTGGCTGTAGTCATGGGAATATCCACAATGGGTGGATGCGGCTCGGCCGAACAGTCAGTACCAAAGGAAGGAGAAGTGGAGGATATCCGCCTGATGGTCTGGGCGCCGTCCGGCGATCAGTCCAAAGACAAGGGAGAATGGCTTCAGACCTGCTGTAACGAATTTGCCAAGCAGCACCCGGAGTACAATATCGATTTTGTGTATGGCGTGGCGGATGAGGCAACCGCAGCGGATTCAGTGGCACAGGATCCAGAGGCGAGCGCGGATGTGTTTATGTATGCGAACGATAATGTTACGACACTGACGGATGCCAAGGCAGCGGCAAAATTTGGCGGCATCTATGAAGAGGAGATTATAAAGACCAATTCAGAGGCAGTGGCAGATTCCGTGCGTGTGGATGGATATATTTATGGAGTGCCGTTTACGACGAACACGTGGTTTATGTTTTATGACAAGCGGGTTTTCAGTGATGAGGACGTGAAAAATCTGGATACCATGCTGAAAAAGGGTGTTGTGTCGTTTCCGTTTACGAATTCGTGGTATTTGCCGTCCTTCTATATCGGAAATGGCTGTACGCTGTTTGAAGATGGAACAGTGGAAGAGGCTGGCGTGGATTTTGAGGGTGAAAAAGCAGAGGAAGTTACCGATTATCTGATCGATCTGCTGGCGAATCCAAATTTTGTAGTGGACGCGGATGGCTCTGGAATTGCCGGAATGCGTGACGGCAGCATCAATGCGATGTTCAGCGGTTCCTGGGAAGCGGCGAATCTGGAAAGCATCCTTGGAGAAAATATGGGTGTTGTTTCTTTGCCGACGTATTCGTTAAACGGTGAGGAAAAGCAGATGATGTCTTATGCCGGCTCGAAGGTAATCGGAGTAAATTCAAAGTCCAAGCATATGGTGGCGTCTATCCAGCTCGCAATTTATCTTGGATCTGCCGAAGCACAGAAGCTGCGTTATGAGCTGGAGACAGTTGTGCCTTGTAATACGGAGCTGCTGGCAGATCCGGAGATCGCAGGGGATCTGCTGGTAGCCGCCCAGAATAATACATTTAACTCGACTTCGATTCTGCAGCCGACGGTAGGCAGGATGTCGAACTGCTGGACTCCTGTGGAAAATATGGGGAAAGGCATACGTAATAAAACGATTACTCATGAAAATTCCAAAGAACAGACGCAGGCAATGCATGATGCAATGAACAGCGAAGGTTTATAATTGAATATGAGGAGTGCAGATCATGAAAAAAAGAGTGAATGAATTTCCTACCCCTTATACGGTAAAGGCCGCAATCGAACGGGGGGGGTAGAAACGAAATTGTCAATGGCCATAATGGGCCTTGGTAATATAGTACATAAGCAGGTGGCAAAGGGAGTATGCTATCTGGCGGTAGAAATTGCGTATCTGGTATTTATGATAGTGGGCGGCTTTCACTGTCTGGCGATGTTGCCGTCGCTGGGAACGGTGGAGCAGGAGGAATACTGGAACGAAGCCCTCCAGATTTATGAATATACGCAAGGGGATAATTCGATACTGATCCTGCTGTATGGCGTAGCGACGGTCATGCTTACGATTTTGATGGTTACATTCTGGCGGGATACGCTGCGCAGCGCTTACAAAGCGGAATGTCTGGACAAAGAAGGCAAGCATGTCAATACTTTTATGGAAGATCTGAAGACGCTGCTGCATGAAAATGTACATAAGCTGTTAATGACGCCGTCGCTGATTTTTATCTTTGGCCTGACGGTGCTGCCTCTGATCTTTATGATCTGTATGGCATTTACGAATTACAGCAAAATTGACAGTCATCTGGTGCTGTTTGACTGGGTAGGGCTTGAAAATTTTATTTCATTGTTTGATTCCAGCAGTATTATTGGAAGTACGTTCTGGTCGGTGCTGTTATGGACGATTATCTGGGCATTTTTTGCTACATTTTCAAACTATATCTTCGGCATGATACTGGCGCTGGTCATTAACCGCAGGGAGACAAAAGGAAAGGGCTTCTGGCGTTTTTGCTTCGTATTATCTTGTGCGGTGCCTTCTTTCGTATCGCTGCTGATTATGAGGACAATGCTTCAGCCGGACGGTGCGGTCAATGTACTGCTCCGCAATCTGGGATGGATTGCGCAGGATGCTTCGCTGCCGTTTTTCACGGATACTTTGTGGGCGAGGGTGACGGTAATTGTAATTAATATCTGGGTCGGCGTTCCTTATACGCTGCTGCAGCTGACCGGCGTGCTGCAGAATATTCCGGGTGAATTATATGAGGCTGCCAAGATGGACGGCGCGAACGCGATGCAGATTTTTTCCAAGATTACGCTTCCGTATATGCTGTATATTACAACGCCTTATTTGATCGCGACTTTTACCGGCAATGTAAATAACTTTAACATTATTTACCTGCTCTCCGGCGGTGATCCAGTCACGGATCTGGCATCAACGGCAGGAAGCACCGACCTGCTTGTTACCTGGCTCTATAAGCTGACGATAGATAAGCAGTATTATAATGTGGGTGCGGTAATTGGTATTTTGACGTTCGTGATATTAGCGATCGTATCGCTGGTTACTTACCGTAATAGTAAATCCTACAAAGAAGAAGGAGGATTTTAAATATGTCAGAGAAAAAATACAAATCAGCATCGAAGAAAAGAATTATTACAAATACCATTGTATATGTGGTGCTGGCAGTATTGGCTGTGATCTGGATATTCCCGATTTTCTGGGTAGTGCTTACGAGCTTTCGTGCGGAAAAAGGCTCCTATGTGTCTACGTTCCTGCCACAGAGCTATACGATCGACAATTATATCAAATTGTTCACAGATACGACGCTGCTTAATTTTCCAAAAATGTTTATGAATACACTGTTTATTGCGGTATGTTCCTGTATCTTGGCTACATTTTATACGCTGGCGGTGTCTTATTGCCTCTCCAGGCTGAAATTTAAGATGCGCAAGCCGTATATGAATATGGCTATGATTCTCGGGCTGTTTCCTGGATTTATGTCTATGGTGGCTGTATATTTTATATTGAAAGCTCTGGGGCTTTCGGAAGGCGGCTTAATCCGCCTGTCATTAATCCTTTGTTATTCCGGTGGCGCGGGCCTGGGATTCCAGATCGCGAAAGGGTTCTTTGATACGATTCCAATCTCTTTGGATGAGGCGGCGCTTTTGGATGGGTGTACGAGATGGCAGATTTTCTGGAAGGTGACGCTGCCGTTGAGTAAGCCGGTGATTGTGTATACAGTTTTGACCGCGTTTACCGGGCCTTGGGTGGATTTTATCTTTGCGAAGGTTATTTGCCGCGCGAATGCGGATTATTATACGGTTGCCATTGGGCTGTGGAGGATGCTTGAGAAAGAGTACATTGACAACTGGTATACCTGCTTCGCGGCGGGCGCCGTATTGATTTCGATACCGATTGCGGGATTGTTTATGTTCCTGCAAAGATACTATGTAGACGGTATGTCGGGCGCTGTAAAAGGGTAAGGGATGCAGGCGGCATGTCAGATGCTATGAGTAGGTGATAAAATTGTGGATGCCGTGGCGGTGCTGCGGCATCTTTTTTTCCGCAAAGCCTGACGGGAGGCCGCTAAGTTTATACAACCAGTGTCATGAACTTAAGGAACTGTCCAGAAATGGCTTTTCAATAGTGAATTTAATGAAAATACAAGATAGGCTGGGAATTTGGAAATGAAGGCAGAAGAATATAAAAAATATTATGAAAGCAGGCAGTTTCAGGAAACATATCTGTATGATGGGGATGATCTGGGCGCGGTCTGCGGGCCGAGGGGGACGACTTTTAAGCTCTGGAGCCCTCTGGCGGAGCGGGTGGCCTTGAATTTGTATCAGGATGGGGAAGGGCTACTGCAGGAATCCGTTGCGATGCAGAAGAAGGAAAAGGGCGTCTGGGAATATGCGGACAGCAGGAACTGCCATGGGATTTATTATGATTATACGGTTACGGTGGACGGACGGGTAAACCGGACGGCTGACCCTTATGCGAAAGCGTGTGGCTGCAACGGGCTGCGCAGCATGGCTGTAGATCTGCGAAAGACAAATCCGGCGGGTTGGGAGCATGATCTGCGGCCTGCAAAAACTACGGAACAGGTGATCTATGAAATCCATGTGAAAGATTTTTCATACGACCCGGCAAGCGGAGTGCCGAAAGCTTACAGGGGAAAATACAAGGCGTTTACCATAGAGGGAACTACGTTAAACGGTGCGGGCAAACAGCCGACCTGTCTGGATTATCTAAAGAGGCTTGGCGTGACGCATGTACAGCTGATGCCGGTCTTTGATTTTGGGTCGGTGGATGAAGCTGGCGGCATACAGGAATATAACTGGGGATATGACCCGATGAATTATAATGTGCCGGAGGGGTCTTATGCGACAGACCCGTTTCATGGCGAAGTCAGGATACGGGAGTTAAAGGAATTAGTCATGGCTTTGCATAAAAATGGAATCCGTGTTATTATGGATGTCGTATATAACCATACTTACAGGTTGGATTCTTGGTTTTCAAGGACTGTGCCGCATTATTTTTATCGGCAGTTTGCAGACGGCACTTATTCTGACGGTTCAGCCTGCGGCAATGATCTAGCAAGCGAGCGGAAAATGTGCCGTAAATATATTCTGGAATCGGTCTTGTACTGGGCGGCGGAGTACCATATGGATGGTTTTCGGTTTGATCTGATGGGATTAATGGATACGGAGCTGATGAATGAGATACGGGAGGCGCTGGATGTCCGTTTTGGAAAAGATGAAATTGTGCTGTACGGGGAGCCGTGGCAGGCTGCAGATACCGCGATGGAGGAAGGATACCGGCCTTGTCTGTCAGAAAATATGCAGTATTTAAACAGCAGGGTGGGGGTCTTTTGTGATGCTACAAGGGATGCTGTGAAAGGGCATGTGTTTGATGCGGATGTACCCGGCTTTGTCAATGGCGGCAGGGACTGCGAACAGGATATTTTACATGCGGCATGTGCGTGGACGGACGGCGGCAGGATGTTTCGGGCAAAATCGCCGTCTCAGGTAGTGTCTTATCTCTCGGCGCATGATAATCTGACCTTGTGGGATAAGCTGGTTGCTACGCTGGGGCCCAAAAGTTCTTATACGGCACGCAGCGAACAGGTTGTCCAGGCAGGGAAAATGGCGGCTGCGGTGTATTTTACCTGCCAGGGGCGGATTTTTTTCTTGGGCGGCGAGGAAGCGGCAAGGACGAAGCAGGGAGATAAAAATAGCTACTGCTCTGCGCCGGAGATTAACCAGATTGACTGGAAACGGGTGTATGAATATGAGGATTTACTGTCTTATTATAGGGGGCTGATTGCATTTCGTAAAAGGCTGCCCGGATTGTATGACAAATCACCAGATGCAGGAAAGCGGATTCAGGGAGGACGGATTATAGCAGAAGGGGTTGTGCAGTTCTGTGTGCAGAATCAGTCGGATGCGGAGTCGTGTTTCTGTGTGCAGAACCGGCCGGAAGCTGTAGCGGAAATAGATTTATGTAAGCAGAATCAGCTGGGAGCCACAGGGTGTTCAGAGAATTGCGAATGGAATTATCAGGAACCGGATTCGGAAGTGTCGTGGGATGTTTTGTCTGTGTGGTATAATGCTTCGCAAAAGGAGCATTCATTTTTCTTACCGGATGGCAAATGGGAGCTGCTTATAGATGACAGCAGTGCATGGCTGTGGCAGCGGCCAGCTGTAGTGCATGGAGAGCAGCAGATTCCTCCGGTATCCGTCAGGGTTTTTGGGAGGAGGAGCGGGGTATGAAATTGCCGGAGAGGAGGAACGGATTGTGAAATTTGTATATGGAAAGCAGAATTGGACAAAGAGGGAACGAGGACAGGAAAACTGCTATCTGCTGACGAATGGCCTGGGAGGCTATTCGGCGGCGACGATGCTTGGCTCGAATACAAGGAGCGACCATGCGTTTTTTATGGCATGTACGCAGGCGCCGGATCATCGTTATAATATGATAAACAGGCTGGAGGAAGTGCTGGAGGCGGGGGAAATGTCTGTGCATTTGTCCAGCCAGGAGTATGTAAAACCGGATAAAAATGAAGATGGATTTCACTGGCTTTCCAGCTTCAGCTTCGAAGATCACCCGAAATGGATGTATCATTTTCATGGTGTGGAAGTTGTGAAGGAAATTGCGATGGAGCATGGGGAAAATCTAGCTGTGGTAAAGTATGTGATTGATAACCGCACAGGAGGGGATGCGGCGTTACAGGTGACTCCGCATCTGCAGTTTGTGCCGAAAAATATGCGCGCAGCTTCTGGCAGGGAATTTGTAATTGAAAAAGATAGGATTTCCTGTGAAGGCTGGACGGTTTATTTTCGTACGAATGGGACGGTGCGGTGTTTTTCGCAGAAATTTACGGAAGGATTATATTATGCATATGATGAATGCGATGGACGGGAAAGCATAGGGAATGATTATGCTAACCACCTGATTGAATGTACGGTGCCGGGGTATGCCTGCAGGACATTGGAGATGGTATACAGCCTAAAGGAAATTAAAAAATCGGCAGATGAAGTGATACGGGAGGCGGACGATTACCGCAGCGCGTTGGCGGATGCTTCGGGCATGAAGCAGGATGCCGCAAGGATGCTGGCAAAAAGTGCAGATCAATTTGTAACGGAGCGGGCTTCAACAGGCGGAAAGACGATGATCGCAGGCTATCCTTTTTTTGGGGACTGGGGAAGGGATACGATGATTGCGCTGGCAGGCTGCTGTATTTCGGCGGGGCAGCCGGATGCTGCAAAGAGTATTCTGCGTACGTTTGCTAAATACTGCAAAGACGGGCTGATGCCGAATCTATTCCCGGACGGATCCGGCGAGCCGCGTTATAATACGGTGGATGCTGCGCTTTTGTACATACATGCAGTGTATCTGTATGTTCAAAAGACAAAAGATCTGCGGTTTGCAGGGGAAGTCCGTCCGGTGATGGAGGATATTATCAGGTGGTATCGGAAAGGGACGGCGTACGGAATCCGTATGGATGAAGATGGGCTTCTGCTTGCGGGAGAAGCATACGATCAGGTGACGTGGATGGATGTGCGCATCGGGGAGATTCTGCCGACTCCGCGGCATGGAAAGCCGGTGGAGGTAAATGTATATTGGTATAATGCGCTTTGCATTATGGATGCGCTGTATGGGATGCCATATGGACAGCTGGAGAAAGGCAAAAAGGAGCCGGAGCCGCGCGCGGCAGATGAGGGCAGCGATTATGCGCGTCTGGCGCAGAAAGTGAAAAAGAGCTTTCAGATGAAATTCTGGAATGGGGATAAGAAATGCTTAAAAGATGTAATCTCAGGTACGGATGCCGACAATCAGATCCGCTGCAATCAGATCTGGGCCGTCTCCATGCCGTTTGCGCTGCTAGAGCGTGAGCAGGAAAGGCTGGTTGTAGATACCGTATTTGAAAAGCTGTATACGCCGTACGGGCTGAGTACGCTTGAGATGTCTGACCCGCAATTTCATGGATGGTATGGAGGGGCGCAGATAGAGCGCGACCTTGCCTATCATCAGGGGACGGTCTGGGTATTTCCGCTCGGAGCGTATTATCTGGCATATTTAAAGACGAGGGAATATTCGAAAGAGGCGAAAGAAAAAGTCGTGGAGCAGCTGGCGGCACTGGAAAGCGCTCTTGGAGAGGGCTGTATTGGGCAGCTCCCGGAGATTTATGATGGTGAGAATCCGGCGTTTTCAAAAGGATGTTTTGCGCAGGCGTGGAGTGTCGGCGAGATTCTGCGGGTATATGAGGCACTGCAGCAGCATGAAAAAGAACATTAACATGACTTTATAAATTACGGCTGTGGAGTGTATAAGGAGCTGTGAACAGCAGGATTGGCAGGATTATGTATAAGAATTATATTTTTGACTTTTATGGAACGCTGGCTGATATTCATACGGATGAACAGCGCAGCAGCGTCTGGGAGAAAATGGCGCTTTTTTATGGATATTATCGTGCGCGGTATGAGCCAGGAGAACTGAAGGAAGCTTATGAGAACCTTGTTCGTATGGCGGAGCGGAGGGCTGCGGGCATGTTTCAAAAAGAAGTGGTTCTTCGGACGGGGAATGAGGCCGCCAGAATGTACCGGAATAGGGCCGAAAGCATAGATGGCGCTACGGAAAAGAGCCTGGGCGGCAGTTATGAAGGAAATCCAGAGATCTGCTTAGATAAGGTGTTTCGGCAGTTATTTACAGACAGGGGGATACAGCCGCAGGAATGCCTTGTGCTTCATGCGGGGCAGTTTTTTCGAGTGCTGACGACAGATTATATCCGTCTTTATGAAGGCGTGCCGCAGATGCTGAAAAGACTCCGGCAGAAAGGCAGGACAGTCTGTCTGCTGACAAATGCGCAGAGGATTTTTACAGAGTATGAGCTGCAGCTGCTGGGCATTGCGGAGTGCTTTGACAAAATATTGATTTCGTCTGATTATGGGATGAAAAAACCGGATATTCGCTTTTTTCAGATGTTGCTGGATTCCTGCCGGCTGGAGGCAGGGGAGAGTCTTATGATCGGGAATGACGCGGTCTGTGATATTGCAGGCGCAAAGAAGGCGGGGATGGATGCCTATTATGTGCATTCAAATCTTTCGCCGGAATACGCGGCGGATGTGGATGCAGACTATATACAAATGGAGATGGATATTAGCGTTTTGTGCAGGGTGCTTGGGATTTGAAAAGGCAGTTGAGTGGTATGGCAAAGGTTAGCAAAAGAAAGACATGGCCTTGGGCATGGATGAGATTGGAATGGGATGGATGATAGATACAGAAAACGGATTTATCTGGCATAATGGGGAACCGGCCTGCATACCAACTGCCTGGGCTTCTGCCCGGAGAAGGGGATTGCACCACGGATGGCTTTCCAGCCATTTCCAGTACACCAAAAAAACTTCTCATCTTGCACCAAATAATAACCAACCCCATAAGCCTACCATCTGCCAACTACTATATTCATACCCTCCAATCCGCCCCAATGCCCACTGCCTTCCTTACCCAAAAACATGAAAAAAATTCATCTTAAAAATGAAATCTCCTCACATTTTCACTTTACAACAGGCCAGTATGAAATTATAATAAAAAACGTTGCAGAAGAAAAAAGCTGCAAATATATATTATTTTAATCAAAGCAGAAAAAGGAGATATTGTAAAATGAGCAGTGGACTTGAAATCAGATGGCACGGCAGGGGCGGCCAGGGCGCAAAGACAGCGGCACTGCTGCTGGCAGATGCAGCATTTAAAACCGGGCAGTATGTACAAGGGTTCCCGGAATATGGGCCAGAGCGGATGGGTGCGCCGATTACTGCATATAATCGGATCAGCAAAGAACCAATCCGTGTGCATTCCAATATTTATACCCCAAACCTGGTGCTGGTGGTAGACGAGACATTACTTCATTCCGTAGATGTAACCGCCGGGCTGAGACGGGACGGCGCGGCCATTATCAATACTCCAAAGGCAAAGCAGGAGATCCTCCCTTATTTGAACGGTTATCAGGGAAGCGTGTATACCCTGGATGCCAGGAAGATTTCTGAGGAAGCGCTGGGCAGGAATTTCCCAAATTCCCCAATGTTGGCAGCAGCTGTTGCAGTCAGCGGCGTAATGGGGCGCGATGCTTTTATGAAGGAAATGCGGGCACTGTTTGCACATAAGTTTGCAAAAAAGCCGGAAGTAATCGATGGGAATATGAAAGCGCTGTCTATGGCGTATGACCGATTGGAAGAGGCATTAAAGCACGAAATGAAAAAAAGTGCATAAATAATATAAATGTAACGGAGAACAGAAAAAATGAGGACAGATGTACATAAGATCAATGAGCAGTCTAGGCACCAGGATCTGACGGAGGGCTTGATGATGTTTGCCCCAGGGACGTCGCGGTATTTTCATACAGGCGAATGGCGTACAAGCACACCGGTTTTCGATGCAAATCTGTGCAAGCAGTGCATGCTCTGTGTGCCGGTCTGCCCGGATTCCAGTATTCCGGTAGTGGACGGCAGGCGTGGGGAATTTGATTATAACCACTGCAAAGGCTGTGGTATCTGTGCGGCGGCTTGCCCATTTGGTGCGATTGCGATGAAGGAGGGTTTGTAGCTATGGCGATCAAGGACCGTATGTCAGGAAATGAGGCGGTATCGTATGCCATCCGCCAGATCAACCCAGATGTTATGCCTGCGTTTCCGATTACGCCGTCTACGGAAATCCCGCAGATGGTTTCTAATTATATTGCAAACGGGGAAATGGATACGGAATTTATCCCTGTTGAAAGCGAGCATTCTTCGATGAGTGCAGCAATTGGGGCACAAGCGGCAGGCGCTAGAAGTTTGACGGCGACTTCTTCCGCGGGACTTGCACTGATGTGGGAAGAGCTGCTGCTGGCGGCTTCCAACCGGATGCCGGTCGTGCTTGCGCTTGTAAACCGCACATTGTCTGGGCCAATCAATATCAACTGCGACCATTCTGACGGCATGGGTGCGCGGGATACCGGATGGATCCAGATTTACGCGGAAAATAACCAGGAAGCATACGATAATTTCATCCAGGCTTATCCGATCGCAGAACATCAGGACGTACACCTGCCAGTGATGGTATGCCAGGACGGTTTTATTACAAGCCATGCGGTGGAAAATATCGAACTGTTGGAAGATAACGTGGTAAAGGAGTTTGTCGGGGAGTATGAACCGCAGGAGTATTTGTTAAACCCTGGAAAACCGGTCGCAGTTGGCCCATATGCTGCTTCTAATTATGTAATGGAGGCAAAGAAAAACCAGGCGCAGGCAATGGAACGGGCAAAGGCGGTTATTTTGGAAACCGCGCAGAATTTCCGTAAAATTTCCGGCAGGGGCGTTGGGCTGTTTGAAGAATACCGGTCGGCGGATGCTGATTATATTATGCTGATTATGGGTTCGGCGGCAGGTACGGCAAAGCAGGCGGTAGACGACCTGCGCAAACAGGGGAAAAAAGTCGGCGTGGTCAAACTGCGTGTATTCCGCCCGTTTCCGGCAGAAGAATTGGCGGAAGCATTAAAGCACTGCAAAGCGGCTGCAATTATGGACCGTTGTGAGAGCTATAACGGCAATGGAGGGCCTTTAGGCTGTGAAGTGGATGCAGGGCTGTTCCGCAAAAAGGTGATGATACGGACGGTAAATTATATTTATGGCCTTGGCGGCCGTGATTTTACGGTTCAGGAAGTGTATGCGGTATTTGCAGAGCTGGAAGGTGCTGATAGGGACGGGGCAGAAGTCCCGCAGTTCCAATATGTAGGATTACGGAAATAGGAGGTATACAGTGGGCAATCATACAAGGACAGGCGGGGATGGGCAGGCTGCTGTGCAAGATCCAGCCGCATACCGCCTGAAAGAATGGGTAAACAAACCAGAGCGCCTTGCGCCAGGGCACCGGATGTGTGCTGGATGCGGGGCGACCATTGGCGTGCGTGCGGTGCTGCGTGCGTTACATGAGGGCGACCATGCGGTAGTCGGCAATGCTACGGGATGCCTGGAAGTGTCATCCTATATGTATCCTTATACTGCCTGGGAAGACAGCTATATCCATAATGCATTTGAAAATGCAGGTGCGACATTAAGCGGTGTGGAAACGGCATATCGGGCATTAAAGAAACGCGGAAGGCTGCCGCAGGATGTGAACTTTAAATTTCTGACGTTTGGCGGCGACGGCGGGACGTATGATATTGGGTTCCAGTCGTTGTCAGGGGCAATGGAACGCGGCCATGATATGGCTTATATCTGCTATGACAACGGCGCGTATATGAATACTGGTATCCAGCGGTCGTCTGCAACGCCATTATATGCGGATACGACGACGACCCCGGCAGGTACGCAGTCGGATGGAAAAATGCAAAACCGCAAAGACCTGTCTGCCATTATTGCAGACCATGACGTACCGTATGTCGCACAGACGACTTTGACGCCGGATTTTAAAGACCTGCATTGCAAGGCGGAAAAAGCGATTTATACAAAAGGCGCGTGCTTTTTAAATATTATGACGCCTTGTCCAAGGGGATGGCGCTACCGCACGCCGGAAATTATGGAAATTTGCAGGCTGGCGGTGGAAACTTGCTACTGGCCCCTCTTTGAAGTAGACCATGGCCGGTGGACCTTATCTTATGAGCCAAAGCACAAGCTGCCGGTGGAAGATTTCTTAAGGCCGCAGGGGCGGTTTAAGCATTTGTTCCAGCCAGGCAATGAGGATCTGATCGTGCAGTTCCAGGCAGAGGTAGACCGCAGGTGGGAAGATTTGTTATATAAATGTGCACGGTGACAGGCAGCGGCATACAAGAAAGGGCTAGGATATGACATTACTGACATACCAGGTATTCCAGACGGTGGCAAGCATCGGCAGTTTCCATAAAGCGGCGGATATTCTTGGCCTTACGCCGTCTGCGGTCAGCCATGCGATTTCAGCCATGGAAAAGGAGCTGGGTTTTGCCGTGCTGACCAGGGGAAAATCCGGCATTGCCCTGACCAACAGCGGGGAACACCTGTTGCCTTATGTCAATGCTGTCTTAAATAGCGATGAGAGTTTAAAACAGGCGATCGCGCAGTTAAACGGGTTAAAGCAGGGGAAGGTCAAAATCGGGGTATTTTCCAGCGTCTGCACAAACTGGCTGCCAGGGCTGCTGCGGTCGTTCCAAAAACAATATGCCGAGGTCGCGGTAGAAGTATTCCAGGGGACGTATGACGATGTGTATTACTGGATTAAAAATGGCGTGGTGGATTTAGGGTTTTTGTCCGTTTCCAGTGCCAAGGACATCCCAATCGAACCGCTTTACAAAGACCCGCTGCTGTGCGTGCTTCCGAAAGGCACAAGGAAAGAAGGCGCAAAGCCGTATATGGATATTGAGGAGATGCGTGCCCACCAGTTTGTCACACAGCGGGAATGTACGGATGCCGACATCCAGAATTTTCTAAAAGAAAACTCCCTGCGTATCCAGTCGCGTTACCATGTGGTAGATGATTTATCTACGATCGCGCTTGTAGAAAAGGGGTTTGGCATTTGCCTGATGCCAGAACTGGTGATGCGGGATATTCCCTATGACGTAGATTGTTATCCGGTCTGCCCGCAGGCGTACCGTATTATTGGGGTTGCGGCACTGCACCCGGAGTTTATGGCGCCTGCGGTGCGGACATTATACCATCATATACTGGAAGGATATAAGCAGTTGTAGGGAACGGAAAATTTTTACTGCCTGTGGGTATCCGTTTGGCTGCGGGGCGCCTGAACCTTGCGCATACAGGCAAAAAAGCTGAAAAATAATACTATATCGGCGCCTGCCCACGCTGCGATTTCTGCATAAAAGATCCCATCCTGCCCCATAAACTGCGGTAGCAGCAGTGCCGCGCCGGTACGCATCCCGAATTCCGCGCATCCGGATACCATAGGAAGTATGGTATTCCCAAGGCCCTGTATACAGGAGCGGGTGACATGCAGATAGTATAAAACAGGCAAACATACACTCATAATAAATAAATAACGGTAGGCAACGGCAAGCGTATTTGCAGTCGTCGTTTCATCTCCATTAATAAAACAAAGCAGGATCCATTTGCCTGCAAACACCATAATAGCTGCTATTGTAATAGAAGTAATAAATGCGATCAGCAGCGCTTCCTTGTATCCTTGCCGGATACGTCCTGCTTTCCCGGCGCCCAGGTTTTGGCCGGTATAAGTCGTCATAGCAAATCCATAAGAGGTTGCGGCGACCTCTAGCATCCCATACAGCTTATTCGTAGCAGTAAAACCAGCAATAAATATAACTCCAAATCCATTGATCACAAACTGGACGATCATTCCGCCTACTGAAATAACAGCATTTTGAAAAGCCATTGGCATGCCAAGCGCCAAAAGGCGCAGATGCAGCCGCGTAGATAGCGAAAAATCGGCACGTCGGAATTTTAATGTGTCAATGTGTATTATTTTTAAAATACAAATAAGCGAAGAACCGCACTGTGCCAATACGGTGGCGGCAGCGGCCCCAAACACCCCCATATGCAGGACGGGTACAAATAATATATCCAGCCCGATATTCAAAAGGGATGCAAACAGCATTGCATACAGCGGGGTCTTGCCGTCGCCAAGCGAGCGCAGGATAGAAGCAGCCAGGTTATAAGCCATAACGACAGGGATCCCCCAAAACAGGGTGCGCATATAGCGCATGGTATCCGGCAGGACTGCCTGTGGCGTGTGCAAAAGGTCCAGCAGCCAGCCTGCAGACAACTGCCCAAAAACAAGCAAAAGCAGTGCGATTACGATTGCAAGAAATGAGGAGTTGACAATGGCACTGCGTAGTTTCCCGTACTTGGAGGCGCCGAAATCTTGGGACATCTGGATCGCAAACCCCTGGGTAAACCCTTGGACCATACCCTGCATCATCCAGATGATCCACTCGGCGGCACCGACAGCGGCAATAGCCTGCACACCGAGTGCCTGCCCGACAATGGCAGCATCTGCAATTGTGTAAAACTGCTGGAATAAGTTGCCGGCCATCAATGGCAGTGCAAAAGAAAGAATCAGCCGCCACGGCGTGCCGGAAGTCATATTGCGTACAGAAGTCATTGATAAATCTCCTTTCTCGACCGTTTCTTGCCACGATTATAACATGCCTAAAAGGAAAAGTCTATGATACGGCAGCCGCCTATTGACGTACCTACAGTCCAGTGGCATAATAGGAAAAGTAACAGGAAATAAAATATGTTGTTAAGGAGGCTTTCAAATGGATGATAAATGGTGCGTATACAAAGCCAGCCCAAGCGGGATCCGCAAACCGCTTTATTACGGGAGCGAGCAGGACTGCCGCAGGTTTTGTGAAGAGAAGGATTACGAATACATAGATGAAGACAAGATCGTGTGGTACTTGGAAGTAGGGGTCCGGGAAGAAAGCGATAAGGGAAAATAACAGGGTTTGTGTCTTGTAGGAATATTACAGGACGCAGGCCCTATTTTTATGAAAGCCCAATCATGTTCTTACGGAACGCGCAGTAAATGCGCATTCCTGGCCCGTGAATAAAAAGCCGCCGCGAAAATTAGGGCATAGCACTTGATATTCATCCAGCTGTTATTGTATAATAACTATTAAAATTGTGCGATAAAGGGGAGGTTATGGTGCAATCTGTTATCCGGTAAAAGCCAGGCAGCAAATATGCGCCAAAATTTAATGAAACAACAAAATAAAACATGGAAATTAATTATTTACGCATTGCTTTTCCTGGTTGCCGTAATTATTTTATTTTTCATCTATACGACACAGAATCAGGCGCGTATCCAGGAGCAAAATAGGGTATATGCGGAGGATTGTGCCAGGCAAATGGTAAACCGGATTGAAAGCGAGTTTGACAATGCACTGCAACGCATCCAGAATAGCGCCTATTTAGTCAGTTCAGGCGTAAGTGTGCCAAATATTAACGCCCAGGTGCTAAAAGGTTTAGAAGCAAATACGACGTTTGACGCCATCCGTTTTACTGATGCGGACGGCATCAACCTTGCTTCCAATGGGAGGACGAACGACAGCTCGGACCGGGACTATTTTGTGCGCGGGATGCAAGGGGAAAGCGGCCTGGAAACAGTGGAAAAGTCTAGGCTTACCGGTAAGCCGATGATGGTCTTTTATGCACCGATATGCCGTGGCAAGAATGTTGACGGGATGTTTTTGGGGCTGTACTTTGCCGAGGAGTATCTACGGGATATGCTTGCCACCAGTTACTTTGGCGAGGATGCAGACGTGTTCCTATGTACGACAGATGGGAGGGTCCTTGCCAGTTCAAATGGTGGGGCTTATGGGGATATGCTGCTGGACTCTTTGAGCGAATCGGGCGTGATCGATGCTGCAACTGCCAAAGCGGCACAGCCGGTGTTTACGGACGGCGGCGAGGTTGCCCTCCTGTGCAGCAAGGGATGTAAGACAGACAATATTTGCGTGATAAATCTGCCAAAGCATAATTATGTCCTTGTACAGACATTCCCTCAAAATGTTACGCAGGCAATGGTAGCAAGGGCGAATATGGCAGGTGTGGTTTTGGAAATCTGTCTGATCGCCCTGTTTGTAATTTACATTGTTTTCCTAGTGGTCCGTGCGGGAAGGCAGTGCAAAAAACTGGAAACGGAAAATAAAACTTTTAGTGATGTGCTCCACGGCGTGAATATCCTATTTTCATCCCGATATTTGATAGCAGACCTAGAAGACGACCATTATACCTATATGGCAGGCGCGGGGCCGGTCAACACCAGTATTCCTATGGAGGGTGTGTACAGCCAGATTATGAAGTTCCATGCCGCCGACCTTATTGGGGAGGAAGAAAAAGAGGCATTCAACCAATTTGGCCAGATTGGGGAGCTTAAAGAGAACCTGCGCACAAAAGATTCGGCAGTCCATGAATGCCATGTTTGCCGTAATGGGAGGGAAGAATGGGAACATTTGGTCGCAGTTTGCTTGGAGCGTAAAGACGGGATACCGGCCAGGGTTTTATTTGTCCGTCAAAATGTAACTGAGTTGAAGTTAAAGGAACTGCGTGAGCAGCAGGAGCGGGCGGTCTTAAACCGGAAAGAACGGCAATACCGGATCGCTATTATGTCCAATTCTTTTAGCGCTTTTGAGTGCAACCTGACCAAAGATAAGATTGAGCAGGACATTACCCGTATAAAGGATGGTAAAGAAATCTCGTTGTTGAAACTGGCGGGGCTTTCCGTTCCATGCAAAGCATCGGAATGTTTTGAAAAATGGAGGCAGTTCGTACTGCCGGAATCAAAGGAAGATTATTCGGTTACTGTAAATGTAGATTATCTGAACGCCCAGTATGAACAGGGGAGAATGGAAGTCGATGTAGACTATTGGGGTGGGGACGGCAAGGTAGAGCCTATGTGTGTCCGCCAGTCTTTTACTATGACGCGTGACGAAGGCAGCGGGGACGTGATTGCTATGGTAGTATCCAGGGATATTACGGCACAGGTGCAAAAACAGCGGGAACAGACACAGGCTTTACAAGATGCTTTAATGCAGGCACAGCATGCCAATCAGGCAAAAACGACGTTTTTGTCCAATATGAGCCACGATATACGTACACCTATGAATGCGATCATCGGGTTTGCCACGATTGCAGCCAGCCATATGGACCGTACAGACCAGGTACGGGACTGCCTGCAAAAGATCCTCTCATCCAGCAACCACTTGCTGGGCCTGATCAACGACATTTTGGATATGAGCCGGATTGAGAGCGGGAAACTGCAGATCCATAATCAAGAATGCAATATCCCGGAATTAATGCATAACCTCGTAAATATCATCCAGCCTCAGGTAAAATCCAAGCAATTGGAGATGTTTATCGATACGTTTGAAGTAGCAAACGAAGATGTTATTGCAGACCCGTTAAAGCTAAACCAAATTTTTATTAATTTAATGGGCAATGCCGTTAAATATACCCCGGCAGGCGGGACGGTGACCTTCCGCATTACGCAGCATACAACCTTTAAACATGGATGGGGCGATTTCGTTTTTATTATCAAAGATAATGGGATTGGGATGTCAAAGGAGTTTGTCGAGCATATATTTGAACCGTTTGAACGGGAATCGACAGCTACCAGAAGCAATATTCAAGGCGCCGGGCTAGGCATGGCTATTACGAAAAATATCGTCGATATGATGGGAGGCGAGATTACGGTTGAAAGCCAGGTCGGAGTGGGAAGCACATTTACGGTAAAGCTCCCGCTGCAGCTTCAGGATGTTGAAAAAAGCGCTGAACAGATCAAAGAGCTGGAAGGCCTGCGTTCTTTGGTGGTAGACGACGATTTCAATGTCTGCGACAGTGTAAGCAAAATGCTAAAAAGCCTCGGGATGCGTTCCGAATGGACGACATCTGGAAGGGAGGCGGCATACCGTGCAAAATCCGCCTATGAAGAGGGGGATGCTTACCATACCTATATTATCGACTGGCAGATGCCGGAAACCAGCGGAATTGAAACCGCAAAAAAAATCCGCAGTGTCGTGGGCCAGGACGCACCGATTATAATCCTTACCGCTTATGACTGGACCGATATTGAACAAGAAGCAAAGGAAGCAGGTGTCACCGCCTTTTGTGCAAAACCGCTTTTTATGTCCGACCTAAAAGCAGCGCTGATCGCAGCAAACAACATTGACGGCCACAGGGACCCACAGGAGGAAGCTGTCTGGAAACAGGCCGATTACACAGGCAAACGGCTCCTTTTGGTAGAAGATATAGAACTGAACCGGGAAATCGCAGAGTTTATCTTAGAAGAAGCCGGGTTCCTTATAGAAACTGCACCGGACGGAACCGATGCGGTCGCTATGGTGGAAAAATCGGAAGAAGGCTATTATGACGCAGTGCTGATGGATGTCCAGATGCCGGTAATGAATGGGTATGAAGCGACCAAAGCAATCCGGGCGATGCACCGAAACGATATAAAAACATTGCCGATTATTGCTATGACGGCAAATGCGATGGAAGAGGATAAAGAGGCGGCGCTGAAAAGCGGCATGAATGCACATATTGCAAAACCGCTGGATATAGAATTGCTGATGGATGTGCTGCACCAGTTTCTGCATTAGGGGATGGCTATGTCGCGGCCATAATACATCCCCCAAAAGGCTGCAACCCATCAAATAAAGGAACGCATTTATGGACACATTTGACAACCTTACAAGATATAAAATCTTTCTGTCGGTAGCGGAATGCAAAAGCATTTCAAAGGCAGCTGCACAATTATATATTTCCCAGCCCGCGGCCAGCGTAGCGATAAAAAAATTAGAGGAAAGCCTAAATACAACGCTTTTTGTACGCAAATCCAAGGGGGTTTCCCTGACCGAAGCAGGTAATATACTATACCGTAGCGCGAAACAGGCGCTCCATTTGCTTTCGGATACGGAAAATACGCTGCGGTCGGCTAAAAATACAGGGTATCTGCGGATTGCAGCAAGCAATGTATTGTGCAAATTTTTTTTGATGCCTTATTTGAAAGAATTTACGCATAAGTATCCAGATACGGATGTGTCGATCACTTGTACGTCTTCTTCGCAGGCCTGTTCTATGGTAGAAAAATGTACGGTAGACCTGGCCCTTGTAGCAAAGCCGGAAACCCTGGGGATGGGCAGGTATTATTCTTTGGGGCTGATCGAATATATCTTTGCCTGTACCCCTGCCTACCGCCAGAAATTAAACTGCCCAAACGCCAGGGTCTTTGAGTACGGCAATATCATGCTGCTTAATAAAGACAATGGTTCACGTACGCATATCGATAATTACTATGCAAAAAATAATATAGTGCCAGCCCATATTTTAGAAATCAACGATATGGACCTGCTGATTGAGTTTGCTAAAATGGGGATCGGTATTTCCTGTGTGGTAAAACAATTTGTTGAACAGGAATTAAGTACGTTTTCCCTGATGGAGCTGGAGCTGCAAAAACCAGTCCCACCCCGTGAAATTGGATTTTTATACAATGATGTCCAGCCGTTTAACCCAAATATCTTAAAGTTTATCAATAGAAGTTTGTAACATTTTCAGCCTTTCGCGGATGCTTTGTTCAAAAGCTTCATCGGTTAACTGCGGATCCCTTGTGTCCCGCCATACTTGGCATGGAGCCTGCCCGCAGGTGCCGCAGCCTGCAAAATGCTTTTGGTTTACTGCACAATCATAAATTGGGCACGCACCGCCTTTTGGTGCATGGAACACTTTGCCTTCGCAGGTGCTGCATCCTTTGCATAAACTGCCATAGTAGCTGCATGCGCCGCAGTCGGAACCACAGACGCTGATTTGTGCCATATTGCCTGTTTCCATATCTTTTTCCGCCTTTCTGAATATGATTTCGTTATTTGCCGTCCCCGTATATTTTTGCAAGATGCCTGCCAATCTGAAGCAGTTCTTCCCGCATTGATGCTGGTTCTAGGATTTCTGCCGCTGCGCCAAAGGTCAGCAGCCAGTTGGCCAGGTTCCATTTGTTGGTGTAATCGGCAGTAAATAAAAGCCTGCCATCTGGCTGCTTTTCAAAGCAATGCGGGCCAAATTCCTCAACCAGCCGCCATTTTACCTGGGGTTCAAACAACACTTTTGCTTTTATCTTTCCAGGGAAGATCCGTTCATTGGACATATCCGGCATTGGGGCCGGCCGTGCTTGAAAGCTTTGCTGCCCGGTTTCTAGCTGGTCCATCCGGTTTAGTTTAAACATCCGAAAATCCATCCGCTTGCGGCAATACCCCCACAGGTACCAGCTTGACCATTTAAAGATCAAGTAATAGGGTTCTACTGTCCGGCTGCTTTCCCCATTGGGGGAATAATAACGGAAGGAAAGCAGGTGCTTTTGTTCAACCGCAAGCAAAATGGTTTCGATCTTCGGGGCCAGCATATCTTTGTACCAGGACGACAAGTCGATTAAAATAGAATCCTGGCCGCTGATAAAATGGGAAGAGCCAACTTTTAGCTTTTCCATCAGGCGGCTATAATAATTGCTTCCGCTTACACTGTCCAGGCTTCGCAGGCCCGCCAAAATAATCTGCATATCCTTGGAAGTAAGCAGTGTGCGGTCTATCCGGTACCCTTCCATAATACGGATGCCGCCGCCCGTGCCCTGCATGGTAGCGATTGGGATACCCGCCCTGCACAGAGCTTCAATATCCCTGTTGATCGTCCTCCTGGAAACCTCAAACTGCTTTGCCAGTTCCGGCGCAGTTACTTGCGTCCGCTGCAAAAGCACGGACAAAATACCAATCAGCCTATCTATTTTCATAAAGCACCCCATTTGCAAACCAAATTATAACAGACAAAACACGCCACCGGTGTGTCATGTTTTCCAGATTAGTTTGGTTTTCTATTTATTTTTTTGTATTCTTTGCGGTAAAAGAAGATAGAAAGTACCGTGGCGGTAGTCCAGCCGACTGGCCATGCACACCAGATGCCGATGGCGCTTTTGGTCCAGCCCGGCAGTACAAAGGCCAGCAGCACACGAAGTATTAAATCCGTAAAAGTAGCTGCCATAAACTGGCGCATAGCGCTGGTTCCCCTAAGGACGCCGTCGGCAACTAATTTTGCGGACACCACAAAATAAAACGGCGACAGTATCCATAAAAATTGGCGGCCAGTTAACAAAGCCGCGTGGGAGCCTTTTTCCATAAATAAAAGGAGCAGGTGGTTCCCGAAGAAAAGGTAAAGGATACAAAATGGGATGCAAAGGCACCATACAATTTTTAGACCTGCAAAAAAGCCGTCCCGTATCCGCTTATATTGTTTTGCGCCAAGGTTTTGTGCAGTGTAATTGGAAATGCCGTTGCCAATCGTGGTAAAGGATGTAATGACCAGGTTATTCAATTTTACTGCAGCTGAATACCCTGCCATTACAGAGGCGCCAAACCCATTAATAACGCTTTGGATCAGGATATTTCCTATGGAGATAAAGCTTTGCTGTAAGGTGCTTGGTATAGCGACCACCAGTATTTTTTTTAGCAGCCCTGTGTCAAATAAGGCTGGTTTTTCCTGGCATGGGATGTTTTTAAGGCGTAGCCAAACCGTATATACGGCCAAGATACAGCTGGCGCCTTGGCATAAAAAGGTTGCCCATGCCACACCGGATACCCCCATATGGAACGCTTTGACAAATAAAATATCAATGGCGATATTCGATGTGGAGGATACGGCAAGGAAATAAAAGGGGGTCTTTGAATCGCCAAAAGCAGAAAAAATCCCGGTTGCGATATTGTAAAAAAATACAAACGGCAGCCCCCATATGTAAATATCCAGATACAGCTTCGAGTCGGCATATACTTGTTTTGGCGTCTGCATCAGGCCAAGCAGGGGATCTGTCCCGCAAATACCGGCCAGCATCAACAGCATACAGGTAGCGCCGCTGAAGATGCAGGCTGTCGATATAGCAGTTTTTAGCCTGCTAAATTCCTTTGCGCCAAACAGCTGCGAAACGATGATCGAACAGCCCATGTTGCATCCAAATGCAAACGCAAGGAAGATCAAAGTAACCTCATAACTGTTCCCCACAGCAGCCAGTGCGTTCTCGCCGATAAATTTCCCGGCGACAAGGCTGTCTGCGATATTATAAAGCTGTTGGAAGATAATGCTGCCAAAAAGGGGGAGGCAAAATTTCCATAACACAGTTTCTGGTTTTCCTACAGTTAAATCTTTATTCATAACAAGGTATCCTTTCTTTCTGACTTTTCTTTGCATATTTTCGCGTATTTATTATAATGGATGCTGTAGGATATGAAAAATACATATGTTATATTGGAGGCATATAAAAAGAAGATGGATATAAATTTTGAATACTACAAGGTTTTTTATTATGTCGCAAAATACGAAAACATTACAAAAGCTGCAGCTGCACTGGGCAGCAACCAGCCAAATGTGACGCGTATTATGAAGCTGCTGGAATCGCAGTTGGGCTGCAGCCTGTTTATCCGCGGGGCAAGAGGGGTTAGCATGACAGAAAAAGGCAAGCTGCTTTTTTCCCATGTAGAGGTTGCATTCCGGCATTTGTTAAGTGCGCAGGAGGAAATCGCAAGGCAAGGCTCTTTAAGCTGCGGCACGGTTGAAATTGGGGCGACCGAAACAGCCCTGCACCTTTTTTTGCTCCGTGCGCTGCGCAATTTTAGGCTGGAATTTCCAGAAATAAAAATAAAGATCCACAACCATTCCACCCCCGAAACCTTAAGGAACCTCACAAGCGGGAAATTGGATTTTGCTGTGGTTACCACCCCATTTGAACAGCCGAAAACGGCTTTGTGCAGGAATATTATGGATTTTGAAGAGATCCTGGTAGGCGGCGTGCACTACCAGGATTTGGGTGCGGCGGTATTGGCATTGGACCATATTAAGAACTATCCACTGATCGGGCTTGGCAGGGGAAGTGCCACCTACCGCCTTTATAAAGACTTTTTTATCGGGCAGGGGATAGATTTTGAACCAGATATGGAAGTTGCCACTTCGGGCCTTATGCTGCCGCTGATTGAAAACAATTTTGGGATCGGCTTTGTCCCTAGGCAGCTGGCGGCCCCTTTGCTGGAAAAAAAGCAGCTGTTCCAGATCCAGCTCGATTGCCGGCTGCCCAAACGGTCGATCCAGGTCGTTTCGGATAAAGGGCGCGGGAAGGGCCTGGCGGCGGAAACGCTGTTGAAATATTTAAAAGTTTCTGGTAGTTCGCAAATGAATGATGTTTGACTGTCTAAAAATGACAAAAAATAGGAAATAATAGTTGACAATATATGCAAATTGTGTATAAAATAAAGCAACAACAAATAAATTGTTGTTAAAACTGCACAAGTAAGGGGGATTATAATGAAAACATTTTTACAACCAGTTGTAAGTAAGTTTACCGCTGTTTTGTTGGCGGTAGCCCTGGTTTTAGGCGTTGGTACCTGCCCGGTGGCTGCAGCGGACAGCCCGCCAGGCAGGGAGGCACAGGAGCAGGCGGTTACGGTCGACGGCGTGGAATACCGCTATCAAGTATCGCTTCCGGCAGGATACGACGGGGCCAACGATGTACGCAAATATCCGGTTTTATATGTAATGCCGGATGATGGGCTTGCTGGCACATCGCAGGCGGTAAAGGATTCTTTGTATGGCGCTTTGGACAGCACCGATACGGTAGATGCCATAGTGGTAGAACCTACCTTTGAAAGCCCGGCGCAAAACAGTGGGCAGAGTGTATACCAGGCGGTCGATGCGATTGTACATAAGGTAGACGAAGAGTTCCATACGGTTTCCGGGGCGGCGTTCCGGGCAGTAATCGGCGCGCAGACAGGCGGCTATCTGGCGAGTATCCTTACCTATACCGACGGCAATGGAAACTGGAATGGCGAACCGCAGCTATTTGGCATGATGGCAAGCATTAACGGCGATTTCCAAAGCGGAAACAATGTTTGGAAGCCGGTTTATGGAGATTTCTATGACATTGCTACCAATCAGGGCACGGGGAATGGGAATTTTTCCAACCAGACAGCAAATAAGTTTTATACCTATATGGACGCTGCGTCAGAGGATGCCAATGCTTTTGCAGAAAAAGGCGCCAATGACATTATCTCTTATTATATCAAACGCGGCGGCGCTTATGGCGGGTTCTATTATAGCCTTTATGGCAATGCGGATTCCTATGCATTGGACCTGACGGTTAAAAACAGCGCATATGACAATGCATTTATCGCAGAGTCGGTAAAAGAAGCCGTCGGCGGGATTGGAAATAAGCTGGTACAGGGCATGGTAACAGGCAAAGTCCTGCTAACCCCACAGGCAGCGCTGGCTTCGGAACCGGAGGTCAATGCTGTTTATGAAATTACCGTTGGGGACCGTTATTCGCAATATTGCGGCGATACGGAAAATGAGATGGCGGTAACCATTTCTATGACGGATGCGCAGACGGGGGAAACGGTAGCAGAAGGCCAAAAGGCCACGTTTCCGGTAAAGGGAGGGGACACGCTTTATACGAACGCTTCCAACCCGTTTAAACTGCCAAATAAGATTGACCACTCCAGTGCAAATGTGACGCTTTCCTGTACGGTCCTGGGCAAAGACATCGTATTGGATACCAAGCCGCTGGTGCGGATCACTGCGACGGGGACAGCGCCGGAAGACCAGTTAATAGACCTGCTCGGCAGCTGGAAATTTAAGCCGTTTAAAGATAATGAGCTGGTAGCCGGTGTGCTTCCGCAGGAAAGCGAATATGCCGACTGGGAAGAAGTCTATCCGTGCCTGGCATGGTGGAATTCCGACTTTTCCAAGAATACAGATATGAACAACTACGCAGGCTATGCGTGGTATGTCAAGGAATTTGAAATCCCTGATTCTTTCCCGCAAGGGGAATATGTCGTTCCGGTTGGCTGTTTTGATGAAACAGACATCTGTTTTATCAATGGGCAGCAAATTGGATGCACCGGCTTAAATGAACAGACCTGGCTGCATGAAAAAGACTGCTGGGATACGGAACGCATTTATTCCATCAATTCAGAGTACCTGCATATCGGCGATGGGGTAAAAAATGTGATGGTAGTATTAACCCATAATAATTCCGGCGGCGGTGGCTGGTATAGCGGGCATCCTGGGCTATATTCCGCAGCAGCTTACAACAAGCTGACCAGCAAGCCAAGCATTTATGCATCCAATAGCGACGCGTCCGCTGTAAAGCAGGCAGTAGATACACAGATAAAAGCAATCGTAAAACAGGACATCAATGCTTATGGAAAAACAGTTGACCCAGCATTTTTCCAGTCCGGCGTTACCAAAGAAATGTTGCTGGAAGATGTACAAGGTTCCTATCTGGGCAGCGTTACAAATATAGAGGATACCAATGCATATGTGTTTGTACAGCAAGACCTGTTTTACTACCAGGCAGACCGTACTTTGACAAAAACAGACGGCAGCACGGAAACGCAAAAAGTTGCTGAATACTACAAAATAAAATATGGCACTGCATATTTATATGGCCAGCACGACCGTTTCTATACGCAGTCCATTGATTCCAAGTATAAAGCACAGGCAGTCCAATCCGAAGAGGAAGAAGCAGCCGTAAAAGAAGCGCAGCCTGCAGAAACATTGCAGGAAGACTTTTTGGTATACCTTCCGGAAGGCTATTTCGATGCGGAAAATGCCGATAAGAGGTATCCGACGGCATATGTTTTCCACCAGTTAAACAGCAGCAGCAATTCTTATGCGATTGACGGCATCGATAAATTGCTGGATGAAGGGATCGCAAGCGGGCGTATCCAGGATACGATACTGGTTATTCCGGACAGCAAAGGGGACAGCTGGTGGCATAACGGATGGGACCTTATGGTAACGGAAGAAATACTGCCGTTTATCGATGCCCATTACCGGACAATCCCGGATGCAAGGTACCGCTTTACAGCAGGCGCTTCTATGGGCGGCAGCGGTTCTTATTACATTGGATTGACACACCCGGATTTATTTTCCGGCATTATCAGCTTTTTTGGGGCGATCAATATGGGCGAGAACCCGTTGCAGATCGCACAGGCACAAAGCGATGCTTACTTAGATTATTATACGCATTACTTTGTAAGCGGCAACCGTGACCTGTATAAATTTGGCATCCCTGCGATTGCGCTGGACCAGAGGCTGCGTCAGGGTGGGATTGCCCATTTCTTTGAACTGGAAGAAGGGGAACACGACAGCCCGTTTTATTTGCCATATGTAATCGATGCATTTGCTTACCAGACAGATGCATTAAAGATGATGGATGCAGAAACAGCGAAGCAGCTATTGTCCGACCTTTCGATAAACGTTTCGCGTGTTGATGCCAATACCGTAGAGGTAACGTACGCGGCAGGTATTACACAGGCGCTGAAAAACTACTTCAATACCATACCGGCTTCGGAATACACAAAAGAGGCGAACCCGCCGTTGCGTGTACCAGTTACCGTCCGCATTGAACAAAATGGCAGTACCGTAGCATCCTACCGCAATACCGTAGACGTTACAGCGGATACCGTAGCGTTGTCCGATACCGTAAAGGTCAACTCTATGGATTTGAATACGGATTCTTATTACACCGTAAAAGTAACGGCAGGCATCTTTAACCAGGGTGTTTTAATTGGTGAACGTAAAGTAGGGCAGACATCTTCCAGCGGCGGCAGCTCCTCCGGCGGCAGTTCGTCCGGCGGCAGCTCTTCTGGCAGTACCGGGTCAAAGCCGCAAGAGCCGGAAAAACCTACAGATCCGGGAAGCGGAACCGTGACACCGCCAGAAGAACCAGGCCCGAAAGATGACGTTACGGTTACGACGGATACCAAAGAAGATGGGACAACCGTAGTAACACAGACGACCAAAAAACCAGATGGAACCGTTGAGGTATCCATTACCGAAACGAAACCGGATGGAACCCAAACCGTAACGTCCATAAAGACAGAAAACGGCGTTACCAATGAAATAGCCGTACAAAAAGATGCGGCAGGAAATACCTTAAAAACAACGGAAAAAATAACCTATACCGATGCCACGTATGAGGCGCAGGTTGTTATTAAGACCGTAAAAGACAAAAATAATGCCATCACTTCTGCCAGCACCGTAATCACAAAGGAAGCAGAAGCAGGTTCAGGGAATGCAAAAGCCGTGATCTTAGGGCCATCCATCAAAGAGATGCAGAAAAAGGCCGGTACGGACAATCTGAAAGTGAAGGTAAAAATGGTCGACAAGGCCGGCAAAAAACTATATACGCTGACCGTCGACAGTGCAAACCTTACAGCCGGAAACGTGCTGTACCTGTATGCTTACAACAGTGCAACAAAGAAGTATACAATGGTGAATGCGATAAGCTATACAGTATCCAGGAGCGGCAATCTATCGTTGCGCGCGCCAAAGGGCAGCGATTATATTCTTTTGAACGAAGCCAAGAGCCAAAAAGTAAACAAAAGTATCTTAAAAACAGTGAAACTGCAGGCGGCACAAAAAACTGTGAAAGTTGGCAGGAAGCTGAATATTCCATTCTATAAACAAATGGATATGGCAAATGTTGCAAAGATTACTTATAGCTCTTCTAATACTAAAATAGCTTCTGTTTCGAAAGATGGCGTGGTTAAGGCAAAGAAGAAGGGGAACGTAGTGGTAAAGGTAAAAGTGGCTATGAAGAATGGTTCCACGAAGACCCTTTCCTTGAAGCTGAAAGTTAAAAAGGCATAGGCCGGTTTTTAATTTAAGCGGCAGCAGCGTTGGAAACGCTGCTGCCGTAAGTTTGTGTTTTTCCTACCAACGCTGCCTTAGAAAACGGCATTAATTTTTCGCAAGCCCTGCAAGATGCATATGGGATAATTTGTAAATGGTTATTTATTGTACCGCCCTCCGTTTTTATAGCTGGAGGGCTGCTTTGAACCCTTTTGCGAAAAAGGGGAGAGTTTCTTCCGCTTCTGTAAATTTCGGTTATTATATTCTAAAAACTTCTACATTGCCAGGTAACATTACACGGTTTGATAGTACTGGTGTTTTCTTAATCATTCCTTTTTCTTTTAAATAGAACAAAATTAAGTTTTAACCAATTTATAAAATATACTCTAGTAATTGATTGTATTTTCGTGTATAATAGATCTTATAAATATAGTACACTTGTTATGTAGTCAAGTACGCATATGAGTTGTATACTAGAGGGCACTTTTGTTTATGGTAGGAGGTGAACTGGGGTTATGGTCAGGCAGCAATTAGTAAATGCCCTTGGAATCAAATATATTAAACTTCATTTTACAGTAGCTTTGTTGGAGGATACAAAGCTTCCAATTTATAAAGTTTCTGCACTGCGGGGTGGGATGGGGGAGATGCTGCTTCGGGCAAACTGCATTTGTGACCGTAATTGTGAAAGGTGTGATTTTGAGCCGGAGTGTATCGTGCATAAGACTTTATATTCCAAATACAATCTGCGGCCTAAATTTGTGACAGCAAAGGATAGCATAGGTTACATACTTGAATGTGAAGATGATAGGGAGACGTTCCGTGGTGGTGATTTGCTGCGGTTTAACCTTATCTTATTTGGAAAAGCGATTGTGTATTTTAACCAGTATATAGGGGCATTTTTAGCACTAGGAAAGGAAGGGGTCGGGAAAGGGCATTCTAAATTCCAGATTATTTCGATAACGGATACAAGGGGGAAGCAGTTTTTAATAGAAGGTTTTAAAGATAGGAAACAGCACCAGTTATATACACTCGGGGAGTATGGCAGTTACCGGGCAAAGCAAATTCAGGAAAACTATAGCAAGCACAGGATTACTTTTCAGTCGCCAGTTACGTTAAAGCATCAGAATGAATTTCAAAATGTGTTCCAAATGGAAACGATATGGGAGGCGGTGCTAAGAAGAATTTATATGCTGGAATGCTTTGAAGGGATGGATTGCAGTATCTATGATTGCATGAACCTAGAGGGAAATAAGATGCCCGTGATTGAGGAGCAAGTTTGTAAAGATGTATTTGTGACACGATATTCATCGACGCAAAATAAAAAAATGGCATTATGGGGGGTGAAAGGGTATGCAGAACTTGGCCATATGCCAGATGAGTTGCTTCTGGTACTGGCAGTAGGAGAGTTGACCCATATAGGAAAAAATACAAGCTTTGGTTTTGGTAAATATAAATTAACCTAAGGCTATGGTATTGTAATGAAAAGGAGGGACAGCATATGGTATATGTAGATTGGTACTATGAAAAGGCAAAAAAAGAAAGGAAACTGTATGAAAAGAGGAAAGACGGCTATCGAGGATGGAAGGATTTAGTTACAGGAACAAATTATTGCATTTCAACAGAAGATTATGGCCGCATTGACCATGCTGGAAAGAAGCTTTTGGAACAGTATCTGAAAGAGGGTAGCATCGATAAAATGGAAAAGCTATTTTATGGGGAAGGAGAAACAAAAGAAGCACAGCTGTTTGCGGATCTTCCCTATTTTATGGATTTGGCACAGGGGATAAAAGAATGTGCGCGTATCCGGGATTATGTGTGTTTCCGGACGGCATGTTTGTATGTGTTAAAATACCCTTCCATTCAAAATAGCCCAGATATGGTGCAGGAAAAAGCCAAGATCCGGATGCAGGGATTTACTTGGCAGCTGGTAAACAGCGCCGAAGAAAGCCCGGAATTAGAGCAGATAGAGCAGATGATCTGTCGGCAGAACAAGGAAAAAGGTTGTTTAGATACGGATATGGCTGATCTGGTAAAGGGAGGGTTAGTAAAAATAAAGCAATATTATTTAGAGACCAATAAAATACCTGAGATACGTGGTGCTAGCCTGCTGCTGGAAAAAGTAAATACTGAGAAGATGAAACAATTAATCAGCCAAGAACATATCAGGGAATGTTTGATTTATGCTGGTGGCGGAAAAATGATGGGAATATTTCCAGAAGGAAAAGGGGAGGAAACCTGTCAGAAGATTGGGGTTATGACTGAAAAAGAAACGGTAACAGCACAGTTTAATTTTTGCAGCCGTCCCTACAAGCTGCAGCGGTTAATTGATGAATATCAAAGTGTAGTTGATGAGATGGATTTAGCCTTAGAGGAACGTCAGGGGCTGCGTTGGGACTTCCGTTTAGAACCACAGGCAGATGAAAAAGTTTTGGAGGAAGCAGTTAAGGGGTGGGGATGGAAAAAAATTAAAGAAACGAAACAGGAATTTTGCACTTCGTGCCGTAACCGTTATGCAGTGGCAGTTTTACATGAAGGAACAAAAGCAGAAGAAATGCTGTGCCCAAGCTGCATGCGGAAAAAACAGGAAGGTGGCAGGGATGCAAAGCGTTCTAGGCATCGGGAATACAAGGATTTTGTTAAAAGAAAATATAATAAGGTGATTGAAGATACAAAGTGCTACAACAAACTGGAGTATATAGCACAAAATGGTTTTGTCGGGGTTATTTATGGGGATGCCAACAATATGAGCAGCCATATCAACAACTTAAAGTCGTTTCTGACAATGCGCTACTTTAGCGAAGTTACAGCAGATAGTGTGACAGAAGTGGTCTTTGAAGCATTATATAAGAATTTAGGGGATAAGTTAGCCTTTGAGGTGATAGCAGTTGGTGGAGATGATATATTTTTGATTGTTCCAGGGCCAAAAGCATATGATATTGCCTGCACGATTGGAAAGATATTTGACCAGAAGTTTCAAAACCAGTCGAATGAGAAATGTCAAATGACTATGTCTATAGGCGTATGCATCGCCCATGACCATATGCCGGTTCAGTATTCATTTGCTATTGCGCAGAAATTGCTAAAATCTGCCAAACATAAGGCTTGGCAGGAGCGGGAAAAGGGGAATAATACTGGGACGATAGATTGGATGGTAATTGAAAATGAAATACCAGGAGGTGCAGATATTGCCTATCAACGGATGGCAAAAGATGATAAACCGAAAAAAACTCTAAGGCCGTATACTTGGACGCAGGCCGACGCAATGAAAAAATTTCTAAAGAAAATAGAAAAAGAAAAATCTTTTGCATTTCAACTGCAGCAAAGTTGGTATCAGCATATAAAAGAGGAGGCGGAGCTTTTTTTTGAGTATCAGGTAGGCAGAAAAGAGGAAACAAAAGAAGGGACAAAGGTTAAGTGTGGATTAGGGAGGCTTGCAAAGGCATTTGAGGGGGAAGCAGTAAACCAAAATCTTGTGTGTCAGGGTGTGGCATATTCCCCTTGGGTGGATGCTATTGAACTTTGGGATTATACGGGGGATACAAAATGAAAAAAGTAGAAATCGAAATGTGCCTTACCATTAAATTTTATGATTCATTCTATTTTGGCGGCGGTGCAGGAAATGGTGAGATACAGTCCTATTTATTACGGGGGATGGATGGGCTCCCTTATATTCCGGGCGCGGCGTTAAAAGGTTATGTAGCACAATATGCAGCTGCACTTTCCAAGATAGTGCCTGCTTTTAACAATGGTGAAAAAATATTTGGAACAGGAGGCGTACAGCAGGGCAGTATGTTTTTTGAAAATGGGACGTTGGTACAGGAATCCGATTATTATGACCTAAAGGATAACATTACGCAAAAGCGGACAGGGGTTTCTATCAGCCGTTATACAAAGGCAAAAAAAGAAGGGCAGCTATATACGTTGGAATCAAGTGGGTATGGTGGAAACATGGCCTTTCAAAGCAGTATATACGGTTTTTTGGATGAAGGTACTTATCAAAAAGATATTGCGTATTTGGCTGCGGCAATACGGCTTATTTTTTCAATGGGTGGCAAATGTTCTTCTGGGTTGGGATGGCTACAGGAACAGGTTTCTTTCTGTGTAAAAAAAGGGCCGAGAAGGAATCGGGCTGGTGCGCCGGAGCAGGAGCTTATTGAAATTGAAGAAGTAAACCGGTGGATCAAGGAGCAGATTGGGGGAAAGATATGTACAAAATAGATGCGGTTTTAAAATCGCCCCTTATGATTGGCGGAAAGAAGCTTAACAGTAATTATAGGGAGTCAAAAAACTATATTCCAGGCAGTGTGTTACGTGCTGCATATGCAAAGGCACTGATACAGCGGTGTGCTTGTGGGCAAAAAAATAATTATCTGACGTTTCAAGGACAAAGCCAGTGTAGAACATGTGCGTTTCAAACAGTTTGTAAACATTTTTCGGAAATTTCCTTTCCGGTGCTGTATCCAATGGGAGGCAGCCCATATCCTGTGACAGCAAGGGGAAAAAAGTATCAGCAAGAAGGCGAAATAGGGATTTATGACATATTAAAAAGCCGTTTAGTGACACAGGCAAAAGTGCCAGGGGAATCCGGATGGCGGCGTTTAGAAGGGATTCATTTAGATGGGCAAGAGATAAAATTAATCCATTCAGCGATTACAAGGACTGCGGTTGATTACCATCGGAATGCGGCAAAAGAAGGTTCCCTTTATACACAAAATGTTATTTCGGAAAAATATAAAGATAATAATGATGAATTGTCCGAGGTCTGGTTTTCTGGTAATATCCGCTTATCCCCACAGGCAGCAGCGGAATTAAGCCAGATCCGTTTATTGTATATCGGGGCGGATACGACTAGGGGATTTGGCGCCTGCTATATGTCTTACGGCGAAGTACCGGAAGACAGCACAGCAGAAAACATCAGGAAGAGGATATATAATTTTAATGAAGGGATTGGAGGTGGGCAGCAGTTTGTCATTTTGGATTTGCTTACGGATGCCTATTTGGAATTAGAAAAAATAGGAACGGATGCGATTTCTCAGACGGATCTTTCAGATAGCCAGATGATCACTTTTCTAGAGGAAGAGATAGGGCTTAAAAGGCAAACTTATCAGCTTCAAAAAGCATTTAAATTTCAAGAAGTTTATAGAGGGTTTGATACATCAGAAGAAACTGAAGCTATAAGGAAGGGGCGCCTTGTGGTCAAGGCTGGGGCAGTTTTTGTATATCAAAGATGTGGGCAACATTTTGATATAGAGGAACTTTTAAAATTGGAATTACAGGGCATAGGGAAATACACGAAACATGGGTTTGGTAAAATACGGGTTTGCGACAGCTTTCATATTAACTATGATGTTTTAGGAGGAAAGAAGGATGGAAAAAGAGATACAAGTTATAACTGAAAAAATATTAAAAAGAGAAACCAGAACTTTGCTAAAAGAGATAGACTACTTTATGGCAGAAGATCAAGCTGGAGGGCTTTTTATCATTAATAAGGGAAATGGCCAGGCAATAGGTGAAAAAAAAGAGAAACGAAAAGTTCCAGGAAGAAAGCAATTTGAAATACTTATGAAGGCGGCCGGAGAAGCAGCCTGTATTGAGGAATTGCTGCTTTACTTGTCTTACCAAAAATCTAAGGATAGTGGTTGGAATGCAAAATGCCGTGACGGTGAAGATGTAGCGAAAAAACTTGCAAAGTCATTTATGAAAATACAAGATGAAATCTATAAGATGATAGAACAAAAGGCTGGGGCAGATAAAATAAATAGTGAGGATGAACGCCTGATAAGGCTTCAGATAGCAGAAAAGTATATGGGGTATTTATTTTGGAAAGTTTCTACAGTAAGTAGAAGCTAAGGAGGAAGAAGGATGTTTGAAGAATTTATTAACCGGTATGTGATAGAAGGAAATCTGGTTGCAGTGACAGCACTACACATTGGGGCAGCCGAAAGTGTATTTCAGCCAAATGGATGCAAGAACCCTTTTTTCCGTAATGCGCATGGATTGCCTTTAATTCCAGGATCTTCATTAAAAGGCGCAATGCGTAGTTTTCTGGAACAGTACCTTTCCAGTGAGTCTGGTAGGGATGGCATATTAAAAGAAACCAATTATAGAACCGAAATCTGTAATGAGAAAAATCCTTGTACTGATATAAAACAGGATGAAACATTAAAAGGGTTGTTAGAACAACGTGCAGCAGATAGTGGGGAAAAGCTTTCCGAATACCTTTTTGGAACAAAAGGAGGGAAAGATGGAAAGCTCTGTATGGTATGTAGGATTTTTGGTTCCCCGCTTAGTTGTGCAAAATTTAGCATAAGGGATGCAAGGGTTGATGAAGATTCCTTTTCAAGGGAATTTGAAATTCGAAGCGGCGTAGCGATTGACCGTAATTTAGGGACGAATGTTGAAAATAGAACTTTTACAACAGAGGTTGTGCCGGAAGGGACGAAGTTTTCATTTCAAGCGGTTTTGGAAAATGCAGAAGAACATGAGTGGAAGGTTGTAAAGCAGTTATTGAGGGCAATGGAACTTGGGATTATTCCGATAGGCGGGATGAAGTCAAGGGGGCTCGGTGAAATTAAGTTGACGGATATTAGGGTACAGAATATTAACCATACAAACATAGTGAAATATCTGTGCGGAGAAGAGGTTGCATTTACGAAATTACATGAGGAAGAAGGGAGGAAAAGGCATGTTCCGGGAGTTGAAGAATGAAGCGAAACTGTCAGTTTTATTACATACGAAAAGCCCGTTAACGATACGGAGTGTGCAGGGAAAATTGATGGATCCGACGTTGCTGGATATGCAGTGTATCAAAAGCCGTTATCATGGTGAGGATACGGTGGTGATACCTGGAAGCAGTTTGAAAGGGGTGCTTCGCAGCAGATATGAAAATATCGTAAACTTGTTTGGAGGAAAATGCTGTGATATTTTTGACCATAAAAGCAAATGTAATGGCAAAATAAATGGTAAGGCTGATAAGCCATACGAAGAGCAGGGAGAGTATGTATACCGGTATGTATGCCCTGCATGCAAACTGTTTGGCTCGTTGAATATTGCATCCAGGATTTATATGGCAGACGCTTATCCAATTAAAAATTGTGTGATGGGGGAGCGTACAGGTGTGGGGATCAACCGGATAACTGGGGCAGCACACAAGGGTGCATTGTATGATTTTGAGGTTGTAGAAGATGGAACGTTCCAGGCTCGAATCACAATAAAAAATTATGAACTTTATCAAATGGCATTACTTTTTCATGTGCTAAAGGATTTGGATGAAGGATATGTTTCCATTGGGGCGGCTACAACAAGGGGCAATGGGCAGATGGAAGTACAAAAGCTGGATATTTGCTTTCGCGATTACAGGAAAAGCGTGAAAGGATGGAAAGGTGCGCTGGATGCGCAGGAAATATCATTGGATCAAAAGTATCATACTGCCTATGAATGGAAAGAACCTTATTTTGGAGAAATGGTGCTGCAGGACCGGAGCATTGATGAAATGCTCGAAATTTGCAGTGAAGTAGATATTCAAAAGAAACTGGAGGAAGAAACATGCCGGAGCGAGAAACTTTATTAAAGGACAAGCCATATGAATTTATCCCGCTTTTGGAACAATGTCGGCAAGAAGATTATTGCCAGCAGCAGATTAGGGAAAAATGTTCTTATAGCGGTAAGCTGAAATTAAAGATTACAACCCAGTCACATTTACATATTGGAAGCGGGCAGCAGGACTATGATGAAAATGGAAATATTATAAAGCGGCAGGTACGTAGGAACGGGCAAATCGTGATCCCGGGCAGTAGTTTGAAAGGGGTGGTTCGGTCTGTTGCGGAAGCGGTTTCTTATAGTTGTGCAGTTAAAGTACCAGATCCTATATTAAAAACTATCCTACCCGAAGGCAATAACAAGGCCTGCTCCAACGTAAAAGGGCTTTGCATGTCCTGTTTTATATTTGGGATGATGAGTGATTCGGGAAGTTTTAAGGGAAGGGCCCAGTTTGGGGAGTTTGTGTTGAAATGCGGAGTTTTGGATAAGAAGAAGATTCCACAGATGAAAAGTCCATTTTCGAACTATCCAAAGGAACATGATAGGTTTGGTGTGAAATATAGAAAGTGTAATTATGGGAATGAAAGGCTTTACTATTGTATGGCTTGTGAAGCAGGCGATTGCGGGAGCTGTACAAAACAGGATTATTATTTGAATAGGGAAGTGGCTGGAACAGGCCGTAAAATGGGATTCCGTGGAAGGAAATTTTATAGTACCGCAAAGGAACTGGAATTAAAAGATGTCCAAGAAGATAATTATGAAGTAATTCCTCCTGGAAGCGTCTTCGAGGGGGAGGTTCGGTTTCAGGGGTTACGTGAGGAAGAAGGAAAGCTTTTAGCTTATGCTTTGGACATTGGGCATTTTTATAATATGAAAATAGGATATGGAAAACCTTTTGGATATGGAAAAGTACAGGTTGATTTGATAGGTGCAGAAAGTATGCCAGGCAGGTATCCATCGGTAACCGGGATCAGCAGGGAACTTATTGAAAAATGGGCAAAGGATTACCGGGAAGAAAGTACCTGGGATATTGCATTGGCGATCAAAGAACTGGAGAGGATAATGGGAGATGCAAAAGGAAATCGTATTGCAAACAGTTATTAGCATAAATTTGCATAAGGGGCAGATTGGGAATGATTGTGATTCTGCGTTATCAGAAGTAGAAAATTGCATCAGAACGGCTGCCGCACAGCCTACGGAAAAGGAAAAAAAGGAAAGGTTGATTGGTATCATGCAAGGATTTTGGCGTGGGGAAAGTAAGCAGATCAATGGTTGCAGAAGGGAGCAGCTTCAGCAGATTGCGCGGTTGGCATTTGGGATTGGCAGCCAGCAAAGCAGCCAGTTACGTAAAGAAATCAGGTCATTTACTTTCCAGGAATTATATTTGTATTATTGTTATGCCGAGTGGATGGCAAAAGGGGATGAATATTTTACGAAATACCTGTTGAGTTGTCAAAAAGAAAGGAAGAAGAAATTAATAGCTCGTAAAGAAAAAGAGCAGGTACTGGATGAAGAACGAAGGAGGGTAGATGAATTATCTGGAAAAGAAAAGTGGAAAAATGAGATCTTTGAAAAGCAAAAAGATATGGTATATTACAGGCAATTGGATGGCGAAGGGTTATTGGATGCACAAGATAGAAAAACGGTGGCTTTGCTATTAATGGAATACTGGAACAAGATTGGAAAATGGGAAGGGAGAAAGGTATCCCAAAAGCAGCTAGTAAAGATTGCTAAAGTGAAAGAAATCTTACAAGAAACAAACGGATAAGCACAGTTTAAGTACAGAGAGGGATTACAGATGGATAAAGAATACGAAAATGCATTGCCTTATGCTTATAAGGACAGTAGAAAAACATATGAAATAGCATTATCTTATGCCCATAAGGATAGTAAAATAGCAAGGATGATTGGAGAAGAACTAGATTTCATTTTTGCAAGGAAATTTTTTATGGATGTGCTTCGCCCAGAAGCTATAGCAATTGCAAATTCATTCCGGGAGACATTAAAAGGGATCTTTAGGAATTCTAACTATGCAGTTGTCCTCTATTCGAGCAATTATAGCGAAGGTAAATTTACGCCTTTAGAATTACAAGAGATTCTAAAAAAACGGGAGCCAGGCAAGGAAGCACAATTTTTTATTATTAATATGGATGACTGCCGTAAAATTGATGATGATATTTATGACCATATATATTCTATATTAAACGTTTATGGAGATACTGCTGCCGGAGATTGTACAAAAATGGAATTTTGCCAGCCAAACTGGGAAGCGGTGCGAGACCAGATCTATGATATTGTGCATAATAGTATTAAGAGGAAGATGATAATACAAACAATAAGTCAGAAAGAAAGAGGTGAAGCGTATTCGCTGAGGGTACAGACTATGTGCCCATATGCTAATACTTTTCAATGGGATCAAAATTATGACTGGAATATATTAGGAAAAGCTTTTATAAATGAGGATGACGGTAAATGTTTAAAACCGAATACAAGTTGGGAGGATTTCTGGAAGTACATATCGGCAGATTTTAAATGGATAAAAGAAAAACTAAGTGACTTGCCGGATGTGAAATGGAGGATTCATTTAAATTGCCATTTGAGTATTGCTTATAAGTTGGGGCAGTTATATGGTGAATTGAAGCAGGCATCAGGAAACCGGAATCTGGTTTTGACAGCCAGCAAACAGGATCAGCGCGATGGTTTTGCATTCAGTAGAATAGTCCATAATGTAGAAATTAAAGATTTTTGTAAGCAATACGATGGGAACTGCTGTAATAGTGCAGATATTGTATGTATTATATCCATTAAGCCGAAAGGCCTGGGGGATATTTTAACGACAGTACAAGAATATATGGAAACAGAGCAGAAAAAATATTGCAAGGCATATCTATTTCAGGAAAAACGGATGATAACAGATGCAGATACGTTGGAAAGCATGGCGGAATATCTACTTGAAAAAATGGTGAAATGCAGAACTGGGAGTGGATGTAAGATCCACTTATTCACAGATACTGCAGCCCCATTAATGTTTGTATTAGGGACCAGGTCTGTCTTTCCAGGTGATGTGCAGTTATATGAATATATTCAAGATGGAGATACTTATAAGGAATCTTTGACAAAATAATAAATATTTTAGACATCCAGCGCCGATGTTGCTATCATTTAAGATAGAACCAGGCGCTGGAAAAGACTTATGTGTTGTTAAAGGATAAAAGTCCATGGAATTCATTAAAACGTTGAAAATAAACAACTTAAAAAATCTTCCCACAATTAATTAAATAAAGGGCGCAAAAAGCTAGATATTGCAAAAACTATGTTTTAAAATATTCCTTACAAAAGTCGGCTATAAATGGAAAATTATAAATTTTAAATTATAAATTTTGCATTGTTAAGGGGATATTAATATGCGGGTAGAACGTGCAGTCCGAAACAGTAAATTTGCAGTGCTTTCACAGGCAGTTGCTGTTGTAATGAAAGCGGCAACGCAAGTCGTATTTGTAAGGGTACTGGATGCAGAATATTTAGGGATACATGGGCTTTTTGGAAATATACTCACCCTGCTTTCCCTAGCCGAACTAGGAGTTGGTTCCGCGGTTTTGTACAATTTATATGGGCCTTTGGCCCAAGGGGACCTACAGCGGGTCAAAGCCCTAATGAATTTTTATAAAGATGCCTACCGAAAAATCGGCATTGTAGTATTAGCCGCCGGGCTGGCGGTACTCCCTTGGCTGGATGTATTAATAAAAGGCCAGCCTAATATTGAGCACCTTTCCCTCATTTACGTGCTATATGTTGTTAACAACGCAGCTTCTTATTTTTTTATATACAAGCAGACAATACTGATGGCCAGCCAGCAGGACTATCTTATTATGCAGGTTAGCATGGTAAAAAGTGTACTGATGTATACAGGGCAGATCCTATTTTTGCTGCTGACACACGCCTTTCTTCCATACCTTTTCGTTTCTATTGCCGCAACCGTTGCGTGCAATATCGTCAATTCCTGGATTGCAGATAAAAAATTTCCTTACCTGCGCCAAAATAATGAATATTTGGATAAAACAGAAAAACGGGCGGTTTATAAGGATGTATACGCACTTATGGCGCACCGGCTGGGCGATGCCGTCGTAACAGGCACAGATAATATGCTGCTGTCTGCATTCGTAGGGGTAACAGCTGTTGGGTATTATTCGAATTATGTCCTAATCCTGGCATCCGTAAAAGGGTTTTTAAACAAAGAATACGAAGCCTTGTATTCCAGCATCGGGAACCTGGTACATACAGAACCCGGGGAGATGGTGTACGCCGTTTATAAAAAATTATATATGTTGAGTTTTTGGCTTACAAGTCTCGTATCCATTGGATTTGCGTGTCTGGCAAACCCCGTAATCTATCTGGCATTTGGCGCAGATTATGTATTAGGGCAGCCGGTTGTAGCGATTATGGCATTTAATTTTTATATGGCTGACCTGATAGGGATACGTGTAATTACAAACAAATTTAAAAGTGCATACGGCTTGTTTTGGAAAGACCGCTATAACCCATATATAGAGTCAGCTTTAAATCTGGCAATTTCGGTTGTTCTACTGAAATTCTGCGGCTTTACCGGCGTTTTACTTGGAACAGCAGCCAGCATATTGTGTACCAGTTTTTGGGTGGAGCCTTACGTGCTGTTCCGCTATGGCTTCCATCGCAGCATAAAAGATTTTTTTAAAATGTATGCCAGGTATCTGGTTTTGTTTATAACAGCTTGGATTGTAACGGCTGGCTTGACAAAATGGGTCGGCAGCTGGCTTTCCGTTTTCGTAGGGGCCGCCATTTGCATACTGGTGCCAAGTTTGATTTTTTGGCTGTTTTTGAGGAAAAGCAGGGAATTTCAGGAATTGAAAGAGCTGGCCTGGGAAATGGTTAGAAAGAGCCAGGGGCGGAATTAGGGTTAGCCGTGTTACTATTCATAAGTAAAATTTAGTTGACATTTTATGGGGGGGGGTATAATAGTAGGGAAACTGGAAAATCATGTATAAAAACAATAACAGAAGGGAAAAACAAAATGGGAAAAGGTCTAAAAAACAGAATGGCTGCTGCGGCATTATCAGCAGCGATGGCATTCACAGCCGTATTTGCTATGGATGGCATCCCGGTGGCACGTGCGGCCTCAAAAAGCACGCCTTATGTACGTTTACGGACGTCTTATAAGACATTGAATGTCGGGCAGGCAACCAAAATGACGCTAAAAAACAACCAGATTGGATGGCGTATTACCAAAATTGCAACGGAAGATAGGTCAATTGCTATGGTTTATGGTAAGTCGGCATCTGATTTTATGATTAAGGGCAAAGCAGTTGGAAAAACAAAGATAAAAGCGAGGCTAGCGACAAGTGCCAGAAAGCAGTACAACAGCAAACTGGTAAAATGTACCGTGAATGTTATAACACAAAACCAGGAAGTACCAGAGCAGCCGACTGTTACTGGGACAAAAAAAATAGTTGCTACGCAGGCGGAATTGGATGCGGCGCTGGCGGATAAAAATCTTGCAGAGGTTACAATTGATACAAAAGAAAAACAGAATTTTATGATCCAGCCAGGCGATTATTCCAATGTGGCATTGATTGTAAAAGCACCGGCGTCGGAGGTTCAAAACAGTGCAACTTTCCAGTCCATTGATGTTTTGGAAATTGCAGGGGATACCTGGCATGAGAATGCAGCTGGCAATACCCTACGCATAACGGCATCTTCCGCACGTATTGTAGTAGGCCCAGGCGGGCGCATCCGTGATATTTCTTTTATGGGTACACAGGCAAAGGCCAAACTGGTGGTAAACGGTACGGTGGACCATGTAACGGTTGGTGCAAAAATGTCGTTGGATATTTCCAGCGACCTGGCACAAAAGCCAATGGTCCCGCTGACAGTAGATGCAGCTGCGAAAGGGGCAGAGGTTACTACGCAGATACCACTGGATGCGTCGGTAAAGGCAGTAGATACAGTGCTCAATTTTCAAAAAGGGTCTGAAGGCAGTAAAGTAAAAGCAGAGGTAAAGATGGCCGTCAAAAATAACAGTGATGGCAGCATCGCTGTAACAGATGCCAAAAACCACACCCAAAACGTTCAGCCGGGAGGAAAAATGGATTTCAACCCAGATGTACAGTCTTATACACCGCCAACAACGAATAGGCCATCTGCACCGGTTGTTACGGATACTTATTATAAAGTAAGTTTTGACGGAAAAGAAATAAAAGTCCGGTCAGGGGAAAAAGTAAAGGAAAGTGATATTCCTGTAATAGTCAAACGCAATGGGGATGGTTATAAATTCAGCGGTTGGTATTATGCGGATGGAAAAGACGAAAAAGGGAATATTAAATATTCAAAATTTGACTTTCAAACAGCAATTACCAAGAATATAGAGCTTGTTGCAAGGTTTGGCATGACAGAAGCAGACAGGATACTGGATGTACGGGGAAAACTTACCGTTACGTCTGGGCAGGCAATAACAATCGATCTGCTGCATTCACATATAACCGTTGCAACAGGGGATGAAGAGGAAACACAGGCACAGTTTGTAAATATCAATGGACAAGCGATTTCCGATGGACAAAAGGAACTGGAAGTAAAACCAAAGGATGGTAAACTAGAAGTAATCGCCCAGTTGAAAAACTTTTACACCCTTTACCGGGCAGAAGTCCCTTTGCCATCAGACACAGGCACCAGCAGGGCAATTGATTTAGCAGGTTACAGCTGGAGCACCTACCGTGGAAAATCGGCCAGAGTATCCAGCCAGGCAGAATTAGAGGAAGCATTGGCCGATCGAAGCTGTACAGAGGTTATGGTTAATACGCCAGGGGCACTCAAGCTTACAATCAGCGAAGAAAAAAGCAGGAAGGATGTCTGGATCTACGTGCAAACCGCAAATGCAGAAATAGAAAACTATGCGGTTTTCCGGGAAATTTCGATTGGGGGCAAAGGAGGCAACGTGTGGACGGAGCATGCAAAAGGAAATAAAATATATGTTGTAAGCGGAACATCCAGCATTATAGCAGCAGAAGACGCACAGATGGATAACGTCATCTTTAACTGGGGCGGGGATGGAAGCCTTACGGTAAATGGAAGTGTCCGCCAAATAAACGCATGGAATAACCGGGATCCAGAAGACAACAAGGAAATAAAAATAGAAATATCCGGATCCACAGCAGCGAATATCCCGTTATCTCTGGCAAGAAGGGATACAACCGTAACGACATCTATTCCATTAGATGTAATAGTTAGACAGACAGCGCCGCGTTGTACGGTCAACTTTATGGAAGGCTCCGGGAACAGTACATTTGCAGCAGATGTGGAGGCTGTTGTAAACAATAACAGCGGGCAGGAGATTATTTTTAAGGAAACAAGAAAATAGGTTTCGCCGCCAATAGGCCTGGATAGTCCATTGCCACCCGGCAGGAGGCTGCTAGGTACGTTGCTTTCGGTGGAATGAATTGACCGTTGATAAAAAATTACTACAGTAACTTAATAATATAAGCAGTAAAGCAGTGAATTTGTTTTCATTAAGCGAAGGCAATTTGCTGCTTTTTCTTATTTTAGGAAGAAAGGCAGTCAATCAATTTGATTGTCTTTTTATATACAGTTCAGATCGGTCTGCGCATTTACTGCGCTGGCCATATGAAACTGTAGTGGCGGCAGGGTATCCGGTCTCCACTCCGTTTCGGTCGTTGCTGAACAAACGCCACTGGCGTTTAGCAACCCATCGCGGAGCGATTTGCAATGGCCGAATACGTAACAGTTCAATGGGTTATCTGAACGGTTACGTCTTTTCCATGACTTTTTGGAAAATAATGGGTTGATTTGTTGACGGGCAATGATTTTTTACGTATACTACAGGAAAGCACTATTTTACGGCTGCATTTGCTATTTCTTTTTTGCAGTATACAACTTGAAGGCATGTTTAAAAATGGGCTTCTGTTGTATATTTTGCACAGAATAACCAACGGATGCACAAAATTTAATTTCAAACATACACCAGAAATACCTACAAAACAAGGAGGCCATATGCCAGTATATAAATTGGAAAATCAGCAAATATCCATCCAAGTAAACACCAAAGGGGCAGAACTGCAATCCCTAAAAAAAGCAGGCTGCAATACAGAATACATGTGGCAGGCCGACCCGGCCTACTGGAAGCGCACATCTCCGGTTTTGTTCCCGCTTGTAGGTGGCCTGCGCGGCGGCAGCTACCTTTTGGACGGAAAGCGCTACCCAATGGGCCAGCATGGATTTGCAAGGGACATGGAATTTCAGTTAGCACAGCAAAATAGCCAGGAAATTTGGTTCCGTCTAGAATCATGCGGCGCTACAAAGGAAATTTACCCTTATGATTTTGTCTTGGAAATCGGATATACACTGCAGGGGGGTACGTTATCAGTAACGTGGAAAGTCAGCAACCCGTCCGATACGGGCCTGTACTTTTCCATCGGCGGGCATCCGGCATTTTGCTGCCCATTGGTAGAAGAAGAACAGCAAGAGGATTACTATCTCTGGTTTGATGCAAAAGATAAGGTCACGGCAGGTGTCATAGAAGGCGGGCTGATAACTACACAGACAGTAGACTATACATTAGATCATGGACGCCTGCCCATCACAGGCCATTTATTTGATAAAGATGCATTAGTCATTGAACATAACCAGGCGCATCAAGTAGCGCTAGTACGGCCAGACGGCACTCATTATGTAACCGTCAGCTTTGACGCACCGTTGTTTGGCGTCTGGTCGGTACCAGGCAAAAAGGCGCCGTTTGTTTGTATTGAACCGTGGTATGGCAGGTGCGACGCGCTAGATTTTACAGGCACCTGGCAAGAGCGGGAATGGGGGCAGTACCTGCAGGCAGGCGGGGTTTTTGAAGTATCGTATCAGATTGAAATAAATAGTTAGATCCATTCGCGACATTTGTATCATTAAATAAAGCCCCCTTTCCGATATACAAAATACAGCAGTGGCAGTATCTTGTTTTGGTTTCCGGTTTTTTGGCCGTGCATGGTAGGGCTGGGGTATTTTAAGTGGTACATTGCAGATTTTTAGCAGTGTGCCAGCGTCAGGTTTACGGCCAGGACCAGCCTGGCTCCAAAACAGGCTGCGCTGCTGTAGGAAAAAGAAGGGAGGGGGAAGCCTATGCTTCACACAATGAACGTAAGCTATATGGAGCGGGTCTGCAGGAATTTTATAAAGGCAAATACCGTGGTAGACAGCCAGAATTCAGACGGGAATTTCCTAAAAAAAATGGCGGCAGCCTATAACCAGGCTACGTGGGATGCCAAGGATACACAAGATACGCCGGTGTCAGCGGCCGTATTTACGGACGGCATGACAATGGAAGAATACCGGCAGCATATCTATGACGAAATCTCAGCATTGCCGATGCGTCCGGACAATATGCATGATTATATAGCGGTCCAGATTTCCGATGCCGGTTTTGAGGCGATGAAAAATGACCCGGAATATGAGCAGTGGGTGCTGGATACTATCCGGTCCAATTTTATGGCCCGAGACCCTTATAGCGGCATAGCCGGAGCGAAATATGTGGTATTGTCGTTTGGCGCGCAAAAAACGCAGGCCCGGGCGGAATGTTTCCGGGCTGGGTATTTAAACGGGCAGGGCAGCAAATTGTTTGAAAAGGAATCCAAAGACAGCTTCTGGAAACGGAAAATGGAGCGCAGCAGGCAAATCCGGGAGTTTTACTGGAAAGTACAGGAGGAAAAAGAGCTGAATAAGCGGCTGGAGCAAGGGATGTATTATGGGGAGCTGCCGATATTGGCGGAATTTAAACCGCACGCCACTTAAATTTACAGTATGCCCCGACTGCGGGCGGCCAGCCAATCACTTTTTTAGTTACATTACTGTAAATTCTGGCGGCTTGCAGTATATCTTACCGATATTATTTGTTTAGCAGTTTCCTATTTTAGCAGTTTCCTATTTGGCTGTAAATTTCAGTGGTGTGCAGTACCACTTGCCTGACAAAATCCTGCTGCCCGGCCAGGCAAGGCAGCGGCCCCCATCCGGCGTCCGGGAGGCCACAATTAGCAGCGTTCCTGGTTAGGCATTTTCTGGGCTAGGTTATGTGAGGGATTTTTTAAGTAAGTGACATTGCTTGATGCCAGATAAGGAGTTACTATTCACGGCCTGGGGGCCGCTCATAGTAACCATTCGGGGCGATAATTGGAAGTTTGCTCCGCAAAATCGCCCCTCACTCCTGAATCATGTTCTCACGGAATGCGCAGTTTATGCGCATTCCTGGCCCGTGAATAGTAACGATAAGGATACATTTTTATTTTGCGAAATAGAAATGTATCTTGCAATTATAATTTGCATATGCTATAATGCCAACAGGCAAAAAGTAATGACGAGTCCATTTGGACAAAAGAACGAATCCCCGAGCCGTGTTGCAGCACAGTTCGGGGATTCTTCTTGTCTTTTATAGTGTCCAAGCATCCACTAGGCTATTCGCTGTCCTTGTCATGCCTGTCTAGCCATTTGCTGATGAGGTGGCAAACCACACCTGCCGCGACAGTCACTAGAAAAGTAATGACGACTTCCATCGGAACACCCCCTCCCGTTGCCGGGTATAGGTTGGACAACACAAAAATTATAACATATCAACTGATATTCTTCTATCTTTTTATTAAAAGATGTTACTATTAGGATTATGGTTGTCACAATCCGATGCTCGCTATATCTGCGGACGCTGTCACAAGGAAGTTTCTCGTGTAGCTAATTTTCTTAATTTATGCCTTTATCTTCCGAAAAAAGCTTTTTTATATTTTGTCCTTATCTGGTTTCATACTTGATTTACAGCCTCATAACTTAGAATGTTTGTCAAGAGCAAATTGGCTGTGAATAGTAACGCCTATTGGCAAAAATAAGTAACGTAAGAAAAACCCTCAAGGGGCGGCAGCCTTTTGGGGGTTTTGTATTTCTTTTATTTCTTCTATTTCTTCTATTTTCTTTCTGCAAAAATTGTGCTAAACTTTACCATAGTCCATCCATATGGGTGAAACTTTGTGCATGTGGAAATCGAATAAATGACAGGAGGCAGTTTGTTATGCGTGTAGGAATGGGGTACGATGTCCATAAACTGGCAGAGGACCGGCGCCTGGTATTAGGCGGCGTAGAGATACCATACACCCTTGGGCTGCTTGGGCATTCCGATGCGGATGTAGCTGTACATGCGGTTATGGATGCGCTGCTTGGGGCGGCGGCGTTGGGGGATATTGGAAAACATTTCCCAGATACGGATGAAAAATATGCAGGTATCAGCAGTATGCGGCTGCTGGCAGAAGTGGGGCGGCTGCTGGCGCAGGAAAATTATTGGATTGAAAATATTGATGTAACGATCGTAGCGCAGCAGCCGAAGCTGCGCCCTTATATCCCGCAGATGGAGCGCAATGTAGCGGCTGTTTTGCAGCTCCAGGAAAACCAGGTGAATGTTAAAGCGACAACAGAAGAAGGGCTTGGTTTTACAGGGACGGGCCAGGGAATTTCGGCATTTGCAGTTTGTGCGGTTTCTTCCCTTTATGAAGGCAGTTTTGCGGCAGCTGGCAGCGGTTTGGATAGGGAAACGGCAGGCTGCTGCGGGGCTGGCGGGGAAACGGGCTGCTGCGGGGCTGGCAAGGGAAATGGCTGCTGTGGCGGAGGAAGCCAGGATACCGGCCGTTGAGGCGGCAAAACAGCAGCTGGCGTGAAAAGGGTTTCGAATCTGAGAGGAGGCACCATGAAAATTTATAATACACTGACAAGGAAGAAGGAGGAATTTGTCCCGCTGGAGCCGGGGAAGGTAAAGATGTATGTCTGCGGCCCGACGGTCTATAACCTGATCCATATCGGAAATGCCCGGCCGATGATCGTATTCGACACATTCCGCAGATATTTGGAATACCGTGGGTATGAGGTCAATTATGTATCGAATTTTACGGATGTAGATGATAAGATCATTAAAAAAGCACAGGAAGAAGGCGTAGATGCCAGTGAGGTTTCCAGGCGTTATATTGCAGAATGCAAAAAAGATATGGAAGGGATGCATGTAAAACCGGCGACCGTCCATCCGCTTGCCACGCAGGAAATTGACGGCATGATCACAATGATTGCTACGCTTGTTGACAAAGGGTATGCGTATGCGGCGGCTGACGGCACGGTTTATTTTCGGACCGGGAAATTTGCGGAGTATGGAAAACTGTCCCATAAAAACCTGGAAGACCTGCAGGCCGGGCACCGGGATATTCAGGTAGCAGGGGAGTTAAAGGAGGATCCGTTTGATTTTGTGCTCTGGAAGCCGAAAAAGGAAGGGGAACCGTCATGGCCGTCCCCGTGGGGCGAAGGGCGTCCTGGATGGCACATTGAATGTTCGGTGATGTCCAAAAAATACCTGGGCGAGACAATCGACATCCATGCCGGGGGCGAAGACCTGATTTTTCCGCACCATGAAAACGAGATCGCCCAGTCAGAAGCGGCCAGCGGAAAAGAATTCGCCCGCTATTGGATGCATAATGGGTTTTTGAATATTGACAACCAGAAAATGTCCAAGTCGCTGGGCAATTTCTTTACGGTCAGGGATATTGCTGAGAAATATGACCTGCAGGTGCTGCGGTTTTTTATGCTCAGTGCGCATTACCGCAGCCCGCTGAATTTTAGTGCGGAATTAATGGAAGCCGCAAAAAGCGGGCTGGAGCGTATCTTGACGGCAGCGGAGAATGTTATGCGCCTAGCAGGCGCAGCAGAAGGCCAGGCAGCGGCAAATGGCCAGGACAAGGCACAGGCAGCAAATGGCCATGATGTGGTTCAGGCAGCGGCAAACGGACAGGGCATGACGGCGGAAGAAGCGGCTTTGTATGCCCGTTCAGAGGAATTTCAAAAGAAGTTCGAAGCTGCGATGGAAGACGACTGCAATACTGCGGATGCTGTTTCCGCCGTTTTTGAACTAGTGAAATTTATCAATACAAATGTATCAGCCCAGAATACGGCTGCATACCTGCATAGCCTTTATGAACGGCTGCGGCTGTTATGTGATGTGCTCGGTATCCAGATCGAAAAAGAAGCGGAAATCCTGGATGCAGATATTGAGGCGCTGATCGCACAACGCCAGGAAGCAAGGAAAAATAAAGATTTTGCCAGGGCGGACCAGATACGGGATGAGTTGGCACAAAAAGGGATTTTGTTAAAGGATACAAGAGAAGGAGTTACCTGGAAACGTGCTTGACAATACAGATCATGGCCTGGATGCATATATCAGGCAGCAATTTAATATAGAAGAAACAGATATACGGCGCTATTCGCCACTGACGCTAGCCTATATTGGGGACGGTATTTATGAACTGGTCATAAGGTCTATTGTTGTCGGAAAGGGGAACCGGCCGGTTAACCGGCTGCACCAGGAGGCCAGCCGTTATGTGAAAGCCCAGGCGCAGTCGGCGATGATGGATATTCTGATGCCAATGCTGACCAGCAAAGAAGCAGATGTTTACCGGCGGGGCCGTAATGCGAAGTCCTATACGACGGCCAAAAATGCGTCGGTCAATGACTACCGGCGGGCAACTGGGTTTGAAGCGCTGATGGGGTACCTATATTTGAACAATGAGCTGCCGCGCCTGATCAGCCTGGTAAAAGAGGCCGTAGGGCAGTATATACCAAATGAGCGGGAAGGGGCACAGACACGCAATTTATACTGACAGGCAGAAAAATTGCTGGTGCGGCAAGAATAGGAGGGTGTATGCAGAATAACTATCGGAAAAGTTATAATCGGAAACTGGATAAAAGGCAGGATGACAGGTATCATAATGCGAGGGATACCATTATTACGGAAGAGACAATCATCGATGCAGGGGCCGATGCGTCCTTGGCGAAAATTGAAGGCCGGCATGCTGTGTTGGAAGCATTCCGTGCCGGCAAGACGATTGATAAATTGTATGTGCTGGACGGGTGCAAGGACGGCCCGGTACTGACGATCGTGCGGGAAGCAAGGAAACACGATACGATTATTAATTTTGTGGATAAAGAACGCTTGGGGAGCATGTCAGAAACGAAAAAGCACCAGGGCGTGATCGCGGTAGCGGCGGCGTACGAATATGCATCTGTGGAGCAGATATTGGAAAAAGCGGAGGCTGCAGGGGAACCGCCGTTTATTATGATATTGGATGGGATAGAAGACCCGTATAACCTGGGTGCAGTGATCCGTTCGGCAAACCTGGCAGGCGCGCATGGCATTATTATCCCAAAACGCCGTGCGGCGGGGTTGACTGGGACGGCTGCGAAAGCATCGGCAGGCGCGATTAACTATACACTGGTAGCAAAGGTGACCAATATTGCCCAAACGATGGAGGAGTTAAAAGAAAAGGGCATCTGGTTTGTATGTGCGGATATGGAAGGGGAGTTGATGTACAAGCAGGATCTGACCGGCCCGATTGGGATTGTAGTCGGAAGTGAAGGTACTGGCGTGGGCAGGCTGGTAAAGGAACACTGCGACATGACGGCGGCCATTCCGATGAAAGGGGATATTGGCTCGTTAAACGCAGCTGCGGCTGCAGCCGTGCTGTCTTATGAAGTAGTGCGGCAACGGTATTATAAGTAATAAAGATTGCAACCGTTCCATGGGTGATCGGAACGGTTGCTAAGGGTCCGCTGCAGAATTCCTAAGGCCAGAAGTTTCGCTGCAGCGGAATAGGAATACAGGTGGACTATGGAACGGGATAAATACAGGGACGTATCGGATGAACAACTGATTGGGCAGCTGCGTGCCGGGCAGACGGAGGTAATGGACTACCTGATGGAAAAATATAAGAACCTGGTGCGCAAACGTGCCAATGCGTTATACCTGATCGGCGGGGAAACGGAAGATTTGATCCAGGAAGGGATGATCGGGCTGTTTAAGGCGGTACAGGATTACCGCCTGGATAAAGAAGCGTCCTTTTACCATTTTGCAGAGCTGTGCATTACCCGCCAGATGTATACGGCGGTAGAAGCGTCCCAGCGTAAAAAGCACAGCCCGCTCAATACGTACGTCCCGCTGGATAGGCAGGACGGGGCGGATGGCATCTATCCGGATATGGAAAACCAGCTTCAGGCGCAAAACCCGGAGACCTTATTTATCAGCCAGGAAACGGTCCGGCAGCTGCTAAGGCAGGCGCAGGAACGGTTAAGCCGCATGGAACGGCAGGTGCTGGCGCTTTATTTAGACGGCTTAAACTACCATCAGATTGCAGAATATATGGGGAAGACGCCAAAATCCATTGACAATGCCCTGCAGCGTATCCGGGGGAAAATCTCTAAACCGGGATAAATTCCGGGCGGCGTTTTTTAAATACTGTATAATAAGAAAAACCGCACACTTCCAGCAGTGCCGACAGCTTGGGATAGGCATAGCCGATGTCCTGCGGCTTGTGTCCGTCTGCCCCAAGGGTCAAAATCTCGCCGCCTAAGGCGCGGTACCGTTTTAAAATATCTTCGCATGGGTTTGGGTGCCCAAGGCCATATTTAAACCCGGCCATATTCAATTCCAGGCCCTTTCCCAGCAAGATCAGCTGCCTTAGGATCTCGTCGATAATATCCTGGTACGTTTCATAAGCGTAAAAGGTGTTTTGATGCGGGCCGTACCGTACGACATAATCAAGGTGCCCATATACGTCGAAGGCAGGGCATGCGTGTATATTCTCCAGGATGGATTCAAAATATTCCAGATAGGCGGCGCTTTCCGTGCGCCCGCTGTAATAGGAGCTGTAATAAGGGTCGGCTCCATGTACCACATGCGATGAGCCAATGACAAAGTCAAAATCATATTCCTGCAAAAGCTGCCTATGCGTTTCGGCCAGCTGCGGCTGCAGCCCTAGTTCGATACCGAATAAAACGGGTATTTTGCCTGCATATTCTGCCTGCAGCCGGTGGATTGCCTGGCTGTAAGAAGGAAGGTCAAGCAGAAATAGGCTGGGGTCTTTTGGATAGCTATAGTCCAAGTGGTCGGTAAAACAGATGCCGGCAAGCCCCTTTTGTATGGAAGCTTGTACCATAGATTCCGGCGTACTGTTGCTGTCGCCGGAAAAATTGCTGTGCATGTGCGTATCCCAATATGCCATAAGCGTGCGTTCCTTTCCTGTAATTGCCAAAAAACGTTTTTTTATAAAAAAATCCTACATTTTCCCCCTCATTTTGCACCGAAAATCCTTCAAATGTCAATAGCGGAAAAAAATTTAGGTAAAATTTTAACAAAGTGCATAATTGTACTTGAATTTTTATAAGAAATTGGGTAAAATAGGAAACAGCTTGGGTATACTACCCAAAAGATAAAATATTTTATGTATGTTTAGGAGGAAAACAAAAATGGCAGTAAGAGTAGCGATCAATGGTTTTGGCCGTATCGGCCGTCTTGCTTTTCGTCAGATGTTTGGGGCAGAAGGATACGAAGTAGTAGCGATCAACGACCTGACAAGCCCGAAGATGTTGGCACATCTGTTAAAGTATGATTCTTCCCAGGGCAAATACGAATTGGCTGATAAAGTATCTGCAAGCGAAGATTCCATTACAGTTGACGGCCAGGAAATTAAGATTTACAAAGAGCCGGATGCAAACAATTGCCCTTGGGGTGAATTAAAAGTTGACGTAGTATTGGAATGCTCTGGTTTCTATACAAGCAAGGACAAAGCACAGGCACATATCAATGCCGGTGCCCGCAAGGTTGTAATTTCCGCACCTGCTGGAAATGACCTTCCTACAATTGTTTTCAATACCAACCATGAGACATTAAAAGCTTCTGATACCATTATTTCAGCAGCATCCTGCACAACAAACTGTTTAGCGCCAATGGCTGATGCATTAAATAAATATGCACCGATCCAGTCTGGTATTATGGTAACCATCCATGCTTATACAGGTGACCAGATGACACTTGACGGCCCACAGAGGAAGGGTGATTTAAGAAGGTCACGTGCAGCAGCAGTGAATATTGTTCCAAACTCTACCGGCGCTGCAAAGGCTATCGGACTTGTAATTCCAGAATTAAACGGCAAATTAATCGGTTCTGCACAGCGTGTTCCGACACCAACTGGCTCTACTACAATTTTAACAGCAGTTGTAAATAAAGCTGACGTAACCGTTGACGGCATTAATGCAGCAATGAAGGCAGCAGCAAATGAATCTTTCGGATACAATGAAGATGAAATCGTTTCCTCCGATATTATTGGCATGCGGTTTGGTTCCCTGTTTGATGCTACACAGACAATGGTAAGCAAAGTTTCCGATGACCAGTACGAAGTACAGGTAGTTTCCTGGTACGACAATGAAAATTCCTATACATCACAGATGGTCCGCACAATCAAATATTTCTCAGAGTTAGCATAATCTGTAAAGGCTCACAAAGGGTCCGGCCGCAAAAGGGCCGGGCCTTTATTTGTTATCATTCATAAATATCCTGGAGGAAAAGACAATGGGTTTAAATAAAAAATCAGTAGATGATATAAACGTAGCTGGCAAAAAGGTACTTTGCAGGTGCGATTTCAATGTACCGTTAAAAGAAGGCAAAATTACAGACGAAAACCGCCTGGTAGCAGCATTGCCGACAATTAAAAAATTAATTGCCGACGGCGGCAAAGTGATCCTTTGTTCCCACCTTGGCAAGCCAAAGGGCGAGCCGAAGCCGGAATTGTCCCTGGCACCGGTTGCAAAAAGGCTTTCGGAATTATTAGGGCAGGAAGTAAAATTTGCAGCTGACAACGAAGTAGTCGGCCCGAATGCAAAGGCAGCGGTAGAAGCAATGAAAGACGGCGAAGTCATCCTGTTGGAAAACACCCGCTACCGCAAAGAAGAAACCAAAAACGGCGAAGCATTCAGCAAAGACCTTGCTTCGTTATGCGATGTATTTGTAAACGATGCATTTGGTACCGCCCACAGGGCGCACTGCTCTAATGTCGGCGTTGCACAGCTTGTAGATACTGCGGTTGTAGGCTACTTAATGCAGAAAGAAATTGATTTCCTTGGCAATGCCGTAGAAAATCCGGTACGTCCGTTTGTAGCAATCTTAGGCGGCGCAAAAGTTGCAGACAAGCTGAATGTAATCGACAACCTGCTGGATAAATGCGATACGCTGATTATTGGCGGCGGTATGGCTTATACGTTCTTAAAGGCACAGGGCAATGAAATCGGCACTTCTTTGGTAGATGATTCCAAAGTAGATTACTGCAAGGAAATGATTGCAAAAGCGGAAAAACAGGGCAAGCAGCTGCTGCTTCCGGTAGATGCGGTTACAATCAAAGAATTCCCGAATCCGATCGATGCCCCAGTAGAAATAGAAGTCTGCGATTCCAGCGCAATGCCTGCAGACAGGCAGGGCTGCGATATTGGGCCGAAGACACAGGCTTTATTTGCGGATGCAGTAAAATCTGCAAAGACCGTTGTATGGAATGGGCCGATGGGCGTATTTGAAAACCCGACGCTTGCAGAAGGTACGATTGCCGTAGCAAAAGCGCTTGCAGAAACAGACGCTACTACGATTATCGGCGGCGGCGATTCCGCAGCAGCAGTCAATACACTGGGATTTGGCGACAAGATGTCCCATATTTCAACCGGCGGCGGCGCTTCCCTGGAATTTTTGGAAGGAAAAGAACTGCCGGGCGTAGCAGCAGCGAACGATAAATAAAAAAGGGACCTGGCCAGTACCTGTTTCGGCTGGCCAATGGCAACTATAACATTGGAGAGGAAGTAAAACTGACATGGCAAGAAAAAAAATTGTAGCTGGCAACTGGAAAATGAATATGACCCCAAGCCAGGCTGTAAAGTTAGTAGAAGAATTAAAACCATTAGTAGCAAGCGATGAAGTAGAAGTCGTATACTGTGTTCCAGCCATTGACATTGTACCAGTCGTAGAAGCAGTCAAAGGCACAAATGTAGCAGTCGGCGCAGAAAACATGTATTTTGAGGATAAAGGCGCATACACCGGTGAAATTTCTGCGGAAATGCTCGTAGACGCAGGTGTAAAATATGTAATTATCGGGCATTCTGAACGGCGTGACTACTTTAAAGAATGCGACGTAATGCTGAATAAGAAAGTAAAAAAAGCATTTGAAAGCGGCTTGACACCGATCCTTTGCTGCGGCGAAACACTGGAACAGCGGGAAATGGGCATTACGTTAGACTGGATCCGTATGCAGATCAAATCGGATTTAAAGGACATTACTGCTGCGCAGGTAGCTTCTATGGTGATTGCTTATGAGCCAATCTGGGCAATCGGCACCGGCAAAACAGCAACGTCCGACCAGGCACAGGAAGTATGCGGCGCGATCCGTGCATGCATCGCTGAAATGTATGACCAGCCGACGGCGGACGCAGTACGTATCCAGTACGGCGGATCAGTAAATGCGGCAAATGCAGCTGAATTATTTGGGAAACCGGATATTGACGGCGGCCTTGTAGGCGGCGCCAGCTTGAAAGCTGATTTTGGCAAGATTGTAAACTACAAATAATAGTTTGAGATTTTATAAAACCAACATCCCTGCAGTATCCCTGTAGGGATGTTGGTTTGCCATTTTTTTGCGGTTGACAACCGGTGCAATGTGTGTTAAAAATAAAGCGCAGTAGAAGCTGGTTTTTAAGGAGGAAAAAATGAAAACAGGAAGAATGAAGCAGTTTTTATTATCCGTATGTTGTATATGTGCAGGTATTTTTGTTTGGGCCAGCAGCGTGGACGCTGCAAAGATCAGCAGTGCAAACCAGGCAAAACAAAAGGCGCTGCAGAAAGTCCCGAATGCTACGGTTACAGACTTAGATAAGGATTACGACGACGGCACGCTTGTATATGAAGTGGAACTGGTAAAAGGTGCAAAGAAATTTGATATTACCTACCGTGCTTCCGACGGCAAGATGATAGAATATGGCTGGGAAAAGATTTCTGTGGGCGCTTCCCAAAGCAAACCGCTGATCAGCAAGAATAAGTGCAAAAGCCTGGCATTGAAAAAAGTAAAAAAAGCAAAGATCGTAAGCATTTCTCAAAAATTTGACGACGGCGTAGATATATATAAGGTAAAAGCAACGGCAGGGAATAAACGGTTTAAATTAAAGTTCCATGCAAGGACGGGCGCCCTGATCGAATACCAGTGGGAACTGGCGCCATCTACCCAGTCTTCTTCCGCAAATGGCTATATCAGCCTATCAAAAGCAAAACAGGTTGCACTGGCGGATGTGCCGGGTGCAACGGTGGTAAAAGCCGAGTTTGACAAAGACGACGGCATTGCGGTTTATGAAGTAGAACTTGTAAAAGGCGCTTATGAGTATGAATACAAAATTGATGCAAAGACAGGGAAAATCCTGGAAAAAGACAGGGACTGGAACGATTAACGCTTAGGGAAAGATATACAAAGGATTACGAAGTGGAGATTTGGCATTAAGTCATTAGTGCCAAATCTCTTTTTCTATTTCTTGAAAAAACCGGGAAATTTGCCATATAATAAGGTTATCAGCAATGGGCTGCCTGGTACGGCGGCCTCTGCGGCAGCATGATTTTGGCTGGCCAGCCATGCGATGCGTATATTTTAAAGAGGTGGAATTATGAAAGAAAAAGTACAGTTATTTGGAAGATTTCTAAGCGGCATGGTAATGCCGAATATCGGCGCCTTTATTGCATGGGGCCTGATTGCAGCTTTATTTATTGAAACTGGGTGGCTCCCGAACGAAAACTTTGCACAGATGGTTGGCCCGATGTCCTCCGTGATGCTGCCGCTTTTAATTGCCTATACCGGCGGCCGGGTAGTAGCGGGCGACCGCGGCGGTGTGATCGGTGTGATCGCGACGATGGGTACGATCGTAGCAGCTCCGGATAACCCGATGTTCCTTGGGGCTATGGTAGTAGGGCCTCTGGCTGCATGGGTGATCAAGCAGTTTGACAAGGCAATGGATGGGCATATTCCGGCAGGTTTTGAGATGTTGATCAATAACTTTTCCATTGGCATTATCGGTATGGTGCTTTCCTTGCTGGCATATGTCGGGATTACGCCGCTGGTAAACGGGCTGACCAACCTGCTGGGCGCGGGCCTGGAATTTCTGGTAGACCATAGTTTGCTGCCGTTAACGAGTATCTTTATTGAACCGGCGAAAGTATTGTTCTTAAATAA
>CAMUML010000019.1 GCA_947089855.1 uncultured Eubacterium sp. | reverse complement strand
TTGGAAAGTGCCTTGTGCGTTATTTTATTTTTCAAAAAGTTGTAAAGTGGTGTTATAGAAGATCCAGATTTCAAGACTATGCATGTGATAAGTTAGATGGTACTTTATTATTTCAGTTATATATACAGGCATCTATATGCAATAAATATGCTTCGGCATATTGTGATATTCCCATAACGAAGAGCATCGAGGGAGGGGTTCCTGGTTTTGGAAACAGTAAAGCTGAAAGGGGGCTTTATCAATCAGGTGAAAATACATTTAGTAACAGCATCAATTTCTTAAAGCAAGTAAGAGTAGTAACGGAATACTTTGATCATAATTATAATACAAGCATTACAGGCCGTGTATTAAAAGATTACGCAAAATATTCATTTGGTTATCTTTATGAACACAGGGATGACGGGAGAAAAGTATTCAAAAAATACGCAAAAGAAATAAAACGGATAGGGCTTGGTAATTCTGTGTACTTTTATATATATTATGTTGGATTATATTTTCTTGGAAAAAGAAGATGCCTGTCTATCATAATATTTATAAAAAAAATGATTGGGAAAACGCCAAGATTATAAGACAATGAAAACAAAAAGAGAAAAACGAAAATTAAAGATCCTTTTTGTAGGAGCGGGGGAATTTCCGATTTATGAATCTGCGCTGTTTAATGCGGCTAAAAAAATAGAAAATATCGACTGTGAATTATTTACCTGGCATAATTATTTTCCGAAAAAGGGTTTTGCCAGGGCAATTGTGAACCGGTTTGAGTTGAAGACGTCAATAGGTATAGATATTTCGCGGTTTAGCAGGGATTTTTTTAACAAATGCAAAAAGGAAAGGCCAGACATTGTATTTTTATATTCATGCAGATTGTTACATTGGAAAACGGTAAAGAAGGTAAGAACTTTGGGTATTTACATTGCGAACTATTGTAATGACGACCCATTTTCTAAATTTCATAAACCGTATTACTGGCGAAATTGGAGAAAATTTACCCGCTATAGTGATATTAATTATGTTTATCGAAAAAAGAATATGAATGATGTAAAAAGAATATCAAATAAACCTGTTAAGCTGCTTTTGCCTTATTATATAAAAGAAAGCAATTATCAGTGCGAAACTGGCCATTTAATCAGTGATACGCCAGAAGTAATTTTTTTAGGCCATAAAGAGGATGATGAGCGTATTGATTATATTAGGGAATTGCTGCGGCAAGGTATGCGTGTTGGATTGGGCAAGGGAGAATTTGATTTTTTGAGCGGAGAAAGTGATGGTGTAGTAATTCTTAAAGAACCAAGAAAGAAATATAATCAGTATATCTGCAGTTGTAAAATACCGATCGTTTTTTTGTCTAAAATTAATAATGACACCTATACAAGACGATGTTTTGAAATTCCAGCAGCAGGTGCGTTCTTATTCTGCCCTTATACAAAGGATTTAGCGCAGATGTTTGAGGAGGATAAAGAGATCGTATTTTATCATAATAAAGCAGAATTTGTTGAAAAGATAAAATATTACTTAAATCATGACACAGAACGCAAAATGATAGCAAAAGCAGGAAGTGAAAGATTGTTTCATGATGGGTATGAGGCGCTAGATAGAGTGAGGGAAATAATTACGGATTATTATACTATACGAAAGGCGTGAATTTATGACCGCAAACTTATATAGAACAGTATTGCCTATCGAATTACGGGCAACAATTGCTGATTTACGAAAAAAACGCGAAGAAAGAAGGGTTTTGCAAGATATAAAATCTGGTAAATACGGAAAGGAATATAAAGAAGAATGTGAGTATATGATTTCATGTAACCAAATTCGGGCGATTCCCTATAAATGGAGTGAACAATATCGGGCGAATGATATAAAAGTATATTATGATCCGGAAAAAAATTTACCTTATTGCTTCATGGGTGATAAGGTAAAAAAATTGTATTTTCCTAGGAAATGGAAGAAGAAGTATATTCAAAAATATTATAACTCAATTTTATGTGAACAAGACAAAAGAAGTCCGCATTTTTATTTTGATACCAACGAAGAATGGTTTGATAAAGATACGTTTTTCATAGATGCAGGCGCGGCAGAAGGTTACGCTACACTGTTGATTATAGAAAAAATTGGCAAAGCAATATTACTTGAATGTGATGAAGTATGGATGGAGCCATTAAAAGCTACTTTTGAAAAATGGCGTAAAAAAATAACGATTGTGAAGAAATATGCCGGTAATAAGAATGATAAATGCACATGCAGAATTGACAGTTTTAAAACGAAATTGGATAAGGTAGCGATAAAAGTGGATGTTGAAGGAAATGAGATGCCTGTTTTATATGGTGCAGAGGGAATATTAAAGAAGAAAAAAGTATTAGCCTATGTTTGCCTTTACCATAAGCGTCACGATGAAAAAGAAATCGTGCCTTACATGGAGAATCATGGATTTGAAACATTTACGAAAAATACCTACTTGTTTTATAGATCCGTAAAGGAAAAGGACACAACGTTTCGTCACGGAGTATTAAAATGTGTAAAAACTGAAAAGATAATGTGTTACGAGAGGAACCCTTAAAGTGAATATTATTTTTTTGCTTGCATTATTGGCAATTTCGCCGATGGCATTTCTTGTAAGTATAGCCGGAATTAAGAAAAATTATTCTAAAAATAAATATTACATTCCAGTATTGGTCTGTTCAGTATCACTGTTAGCATTCCAATATATCCCTTTTAGAAGCAATGATTTAATGAGGTACTACCAGGCCATTGAAGTGGTTGGGAAGATGGATTTCACGGAAGCTATGGATTACTTTGCGGATGGCCTGGCCGTAAAGAATCTTCTGTTTTGGATATTCGGAAAGCTAGATATGCCACAATTGCTTCCATTCCTTACCGCTTGTGTAGTTTATGGGGTTCTGGCATATATTACTTATGATGCTACAAAGATATATGGATGCGAAAAAGATACATTAAAAATTTTAGTCATTCAATTTATGAGCATTTCTTTTTTTGGGCAATTATCGACGGTAAGGAGTTGTATGGCATACGCCTTAATCATGCTTGCCGTATATTTGGATTTAGTAAAAAAGAAAAGAAATTTGTTTACAATAGCGGTATATCTTATTCCGTGTTTTATACATATTACATCCGTGCTTTTTATTGGAATTCGGTTTCTTTTTTTTATTTCATATAAACTGCGGTGGATTATGGCAATGGGGATTACTATTTTAGGTGTAATGGAACTTATTTCGAATACAAGCCTGAGTATGTTATTTGGTCCATACGTTGAAAAATTCTTTTTTAAATGGAGATATTATTTACATGAAGATAGCAGTTCTGCATGGGCTTCACTAGTTGACCATAACCTGCCATACCAAGTGTACAAACTGGTTGTGTTATGTTTTGTTGTTACATTTATTTATATGTTTTTCCTTGTGCGGAAACGGGAAATGCATAAGGAACCAGAAAAAAAAGCGTTAGATACGTTTCGTTGCTTTGTGTTTGTTTTATGCGCAGTAACCTGTTTTGCTATTTTATTTATGCATGGCAATAATAGTGACAGGTTTTTTACGATTGTCATAATCGGCAGTGGGTGTATTTTGGTCCCGGTGTTTGGAAGCCATGATGCTTTTCAAAAAGGCTATTATTTGATGATGGCTAGAGTTGCCATGTTGCTGTATCTTATTCCGTTAAAAGTTTATCATATACATATAGATACTTGGTCTGTTAATTGGAAGGAAATGATAATTTCTTATTCGCAGTATAATTTATATCGGATCATTTTGGATATGATTTTAGGAATAGTTTGATCAGAAATAAGTGGGAGTTAGAGGATAGAAGTGAATTTGGAGCAAAGATTAAATAACTGTAATTTTGTTCGGACTGGGCTGATTTTGCTCGTCTTAATCGGGCACAGTGCAGCTTTCTGGACAGAAAATTGGTTTTCTATAGTAAGCCCCAAGATAGCTTGTAGTGTACTAGGAAATTTTGCAAATTGGCTTGGGTCTTTTCATACCTATGCACTTACGTTAGTTTCTGGGTATGTATATTACTATAAACGGTATGAAGCCAAAGAGAGCAAGAGTTACAATGATTTTTTATTGTTTCTTAAAAATAAGTCGAAAAGATGTCTTATACCATATGCATTTGTCAGCTTGGTTTGGGCCATTCCGGTTGATTCGATATTCTACGATAGGGGGGGGGTAAAATATTATCTGGTAAATTTTGGTTTAGCAGCTTCGCCAAGCCAGCTATGGTTTATTGTAATGTTGTTTGGTGTATTTATCATGGCATGGCCGCTTTCAGATTTATTTAGAAGAAATACTGTAAAAAGCATTGTAATATGCATCGGGCTGTATATGTTTGGATATGGGATGGGGAGGATTTTCCTCAACATTTTCAATATTTTTTCTGCCTGCCAGTATTTATTATTTTTTTTGATTGGTTTCAAAATACGGCAATATAAGGAAAAGTGGAAGGTAAGTCCTGCAAATCTGGCTATTGCGGCTGGAAGCAGTTTTATATTATTCTTTTATCAATTATTTCTTGCCTCTTCACAAGGGATCTATTTTAAGTTATTGCGGGTATTGGTATTGTTCCTTCTCCATTGTATTGGTGCTGTTATGGCATTTGAAATCATGCAGCTATTTGCAGATAGGTTCAAAATGGGGAAGGTTTTTCAATCGCTAAATAGAAACAGCATGGCTATTTATTTGCTTCATCAGCAGATTATTTGGTTCATGATCGAAGCAACAAATGGAAAGCTTCACCCGTATCTAAATGCATTCATAATTGCAGCAGCAGCTTTGCTTATTGCATGGCTTTTTTCATTGCTGATAGGGCGGTTTCGGCTGGGCCGGATTGCTCTGGGTATCATACAGAAGTAGGAGATTATAAATGGTTATTATAAGTGAGATACTTGGCGGTTTTGGAAATCAGTTATTTTCATTTTGCTTAGGTTATGTAGTGTCTCAAAAAACCGGAGCCGATTTTCTTATAGACACTTCAAGGAATGACAGTGGGGTAGACCGGCCGGTCGAAATTGTTAAATTAGATCTTCCGTACAAGAGCAGAATTACATACCATGTGTCAAAAAGTTTGGCAGGGCGAGCGGTATTTAATAAACTTAACCGGAGAAGAAAAATTGGCTTTTATACAAAGTTTTATACTGAAAAGAAGACTTTTGCATATGATCCGGATGTATTCAAGCTAAAGGACGATACGTTTTTAAGGGGATATTGGCAGAATTATAAATACTTTTTGCCATTTAGGGATGAATTAAACAGGATTATAAAATTTAAAGACAATAAGGATCCATCTTATAAAGGTTTCGTAAACCTTGCTAATCAGAAAGAGTCTTTGGCAGTTCACGTAAGGCGTGGCGACTATTTGAAATATGATAATTATGTGCTTCCGATGAGTTATTATGAGGCGGCTATAAGCAGGGCCATGAAGAGGCGAAAAATAGATACCATTTGTATTTTTACGGATGATGCTGATTTTTGCAGAGGTTATTTTAACAAGGTTCTAAAGGATCAAAAAGTAATATTTCCAGAATACAAATCTAGCAATAGGACTATTGATGATCTATATCTTATGTCCAGATTTAACAATGTGGTAATATCCAATAGTACATATGGATGGTGGGGAGCGTTTCTTGGAGCCTCAGATAAGTATGTGGTCTGCCCGGATCATCTTTTCTGGACAGGGGACTTCTATCTTCCAGCTTGGAAAAAAATAAAAATTGAGAAATTGGTAAATAGAAATGAGAAGTAAAAGGGCATTATATAGTTTTATTTTTAATACAATAGCTCAAATTATAAATACATTACTTGCTATTATAGTAAGAAAACTGTTTTTTGCAACGCTTGGTGCAGACTTGCTGGGTTTAAATAGCTTATTTTCCAGTATCATTTTGTACTTATCTATTTCTGAACTGGGGATAGGGCAATCCATTGCGATGTGCCTGTATAAGCCCCTTGCAGATGGCAATATGCGAAAAGTTGCTTCCTATATGCATTTGTTAAAAAGGATTTATATCTTTGTTGGATGTATGATTTTAGTACTTGGACTGCTTGCGGCACCATTCATTTATAGGTTTACGGATGTGCCATATTCGAGGGTATACATCGCAGTTGCGTTTATGATTAATGTTTTGTCTACAGCAGTCATGTATTTTTTTTCATATAAAAAAATCCTTTTGTCAGCGGATCAGCGTGATTATGTCCTTAGCGCAATTCAGATCGGATACCGGTCAGTTCTTAATATTTTACAAATATGGGTATTGATAACATCAGCAAATTTTTATTTGTTTTTAGCGGTTGTTTTTTTATGTAATCTGGCTGAGGTGCTTATAAGCTCCATTTATTACAATAGGAACTATTATTTTAAGGAATATACGGGTTTATGCCTCAATAAGCATGAGAAAAAAGATATTTTTGATAAAGTAAGAGGGCTGCTTGTGTATAAAGTAAGCGAGTATGCCATACAAGGTACGGATAATATTATTATTTCAATTATCCTGGGTTCGGTATGGGTTGCTTATTATTCGAATTATAGTTTAATTGTGATGGTATTGTTTTCCATTTTTTCCCATATTGGCTACAGTTCAATGTCAGGATTGGGAAATATACTGTATTCAGATAAAACGAAACTTAGCCGTTCGTTTTCAAACTTATTGTTTATCCAGCATCTTGCATTTTGTGTAACCTCATGCGGTTTTTTTATTCTTTCCAATAATTTTATAAAAATAGTTTATGGAGCAGAATATGTCCTTGGCGTTATGCCTGTCTTTTTGATGACGCTTGTTTATGATCTTCGTGGTTATTCTTATGGAATAGAATCGCTTCGTAATTCTGCTGGACTTTATAGTGATGATAAAATATGGAATATCGTATGTGCGGGTTTAAATATCATTTTTTCTGTTTTGTTTGCATATTTGATGGGATTGCCAGGGATTATTCTAGGTACGCTTGTGGCATATTTTATAAAGGAATTGATTATAGTTCCGAATATTGTTTTTAACAATATTTTACCGAAAAAATTAAAATTTTGGTATTACCATCAATTTATCCGCCATTTGGCTGTTACAATTTTATTGGGATTTATTATATATATCCTTCATATGTATATTGTTTATACGAATATTATTTATTGGTTTGTAGATGCTTTCATTTCAATAACGGGCTGCCTGGCAGTTAATGTTATCATTTTTCATAAATCGGATGAATTTTGTTATTTAGTAAGCATGATACATCGTAATCTAAATATTAGCCGAAAACAGGTTAAAAAGCTACGATGATAAAAAATTTTGCAGAGAATGATTTAGTTGGATCAAAGATTTAAGGGAAGGGTATGGGTGGATATATGTCAATCCGTAAGAAATTAGCAGCAACAAAAAGCAGATTATTACACGAGTTATCAAAATGCCTTCCAGATAAGGCATATCTTTTATATTACTATAAAAGAAATATGGGGGGGGGAAAACTTAATTTGAAAAGGCCGCGGTCCTATAATGAAAAATTACAGTATAAAAAATTGTATGACCGAAATCCATTATATACAAAGTTAGCAGATAAATATAGGGTAAGGGATTATGTAAAGGATAGGGTTGGGGAAGAATATCTAATTCCTTTGCTTGGCGTGTGGGATAATGAAAGGCAAATTAGCTTGGAATATCTTCCAGATCAGTTTGTTTTAAAGTGTAACCATGATTCCGGATCGGTTTTTTTCTGCAAAAATAAAAATGAGTTTGATTTTACTGCATGCAAAAAGCAAATACATAAAGCATTGCATGAAAATTATTACTGGTATGGGAGGGAATGGGCTTATAAAAATATTAAGCGGTGCGTAATAGCGGAAAAATATATGGAAGACCCGCGGTGGGAATTGAGGGATTATAAGTTTTTTTGTTTTAATGGCAGGGCTGAATATATCCTGGTAGACATAGACAGGCATACGAATCATACAAGAAATGTTTATACAAGGAACTGGAAACTTCTAGATGTGACAATTGAGTTTCCGAAATGCGATACAATTATCAAGTGTCCGCAGAATCTTGGGGAAATGATACAGGTTGCTGAAAAACTTTCGGATGGCTTGCCAGATGTAAGGGTTGATTTATACAATATAAATGATAAACAGATATTTTTTGGTGAAATGACGTTGTATCATGGCTCTGGGACGGCACACATTATACCGGAAAAATTTAATTATGCATTGGGACGCCTAATGGTGCCAGCAAACAGATAAATTTATAAGTAATGGAACAGACTTAATCTTTGGATATTTTGAATATTTAGGGATCTATGATTACGCAGGGGCGGAGCAGGCAAAAGGCTGGAGTTTCTAAAAATATTTAGGGAGGAATGATAACGGATTATGGCGTCTACAGTTTTAAAGGATAAAGATGGATTAAAAATGAAAACAATATTGGTAACTGGATGCGCTGGATTTATAGGGGCGAATTTAACCCTTCGTCTTCTGGATGAGTGCAGGCATGCTGCAATTATAGGAATTGATAACCTAAATGATTACTATGATATTAGGTTGAAAGAATATAGATTAAACCGGATATTGGAAAATGCGTCAAAATCAGAATGCCCATTTCTTTTTAAACAGCTGGATATTTCTGATCCAGATCATATAAAGGGAATTTTCTCTGAATTTCGGCCATCTGTTGTCGTAAATCTTGCGGCGCAGGCTGGCGTAAGATATAGTATTGAAAATCCGGATGCTTATATTAATTCAAATATATACGGGTTTTATAATATACTTGAAGCGTGTAGGTATAGTTATAACGATGGCCAGCCGGGTGTACAGCATCTTGTTTATGCATCCAGTTCCAGTGTTTATGGTGGGAATAAAAAAGTGCCATTCGGTGAGGATGACCCTGTAGACCATCCTGTTAGCCTCTACGCTGCTACGAAAAAATCAAACGAGTTAATGGCACATGCTTATTCAAAACTCTACAATATTCCATGTACAGGATTACGTTTTTTTACTGTATATGGCCCTGCAGGTAGGCCGGATATGGCCTATTTTTCTTTTACAGAGAAATTAAGAAGGGCGGAAAAAATACAAATTTTTAATTATGGAGATTGCAGGCGCGATTTTACTTATATTGATGATATTGTAGAGGGAATTGTGAAAGTAATCCAGTCTCCACCAGGGAAGTTAACAGGGCCAGATGGGCTTGCAATTCCGCCATATGCAATTTACAATATTGGAAATAGCCACCCAGAAAATTTGATGGAGTTCGTTTCCGTTTTGTCTGAGGAACTGATAAGGGCGAAAGTTTTATCACCTGATTTTGATATAGGATCGCATATGGAACTTATACCAATGCAGAAAGGGGATGTGCCAGTAACTTATGCAGATACAAGTAAGTTAGAACAGGATTTTGGATATAGGCCGCATACAGATCTTCGGATAGGATTGCGGTTTTTCGCAGAATGGTATAAAAATTATTACAACATATAAAAAGCGGTTTACCGATGCTGAAAACAGGCCACAGAAAGGATTTATTTTGCAGGAAAAGTTACAAAAACATATGGATTTATTAATTAGCCGTTATCCTGAATTGGGATCCATTAAGGATTCCATTATTTTTGCTTATGAAATATTAGAAGATACGTATACAGCTGGCCATAAGCTTCTCATAGCAGGTAATGGTGGATCAGCAGCAGATTCTGAGCATATTGCAGGTGAATTGATGAAGAAATTTAAAATAGCACGGCCTGTGGCACCTGATTTTGCAAAGCGCCTATGCTCCATTGATCCAGTCATAGGGAGTGGCTTGGCACATAAACTGGAACGGCCTTTGATGGCGGTACCTCTTGTTGCCCACGAGGCGCTTACCACTGCATATAGTAACGACGTGGATAGCCAGAATGTTTTTGCGCAGCAGCTTTTTGGATTTGGAAGGGAAGGGGATGTTTTTCTTGGAATCTCTACAAGCGGCGATAGCAAGAACATTATAAATGCTGCGGTCGTAGCGAAGGCATTAGGGATAAAAGTAATAGGGCTGACAGGGGCTAATGGTGGGAAGCTTGCCTGTGTTGCAGATGTGGCAGTTTGTGTACCTGAAACGGAAACTTTTATGATCCAGGAACTTCATCTGCCGATTTATCATTGTTGGTGCCTGATGTTGGAGGATCATTTTTTTGGTTAATCAAAATAAATAGGATAATTATTGTCGTTGACTTGCATTTTGTTTTACATGCTGCCAAAAATCCAATGCCTTGCCAGCATAGCCTGCGTTCCACTTCAAACTATGCTGGATATGTGCAGCCGGCAATGTTTTCTGCTTTAAGAAGGGAGTTCATAAATAAGAACAAGCAGAAAAAATTCTTATAGACAATATTTTACAAAATATTATTGCCTATAAGATATTTTATATCAATAAATGAATGATTTCAACACAAAAGAAAAAATTGTCTAAATTCCCAGTTCCGGCAGTAATTTTCCTGCCGGTTATCTTTATATCTTGTATAAAATACACAAAATTTTTAGCAAGCTTCCATAATTGCCTTTACGGCTGTCTTAGTATCTTTCAAAGGAAACAGCTCGTATCCTACATATCCGGTATAGCCGCATGATTCCAAATGGCGGATGACTTTTTGATAATTAATTTCCCCGGTTCCAGGCTCATGGCGCCCTGGCGCGTCTGCTACATGAATATGTCCAAACTGGTCGCTGTAAGCACTGATAGTATCACAGATACAGCCCTCATTGATCTGCATATGATAGACATCATACAATACTTTTAGCCGTGGGGAACCGATCAATCTGCAGATTTCTGCAGCCATCTGGGTATTTTTCAAGAAATTTCCTACGTGGTCTGTCGTTATATTGAGGGCTTCCAGGTTCAGGTTTATTTCTTCTTTTTCTGCCATCCTTGCACAAGCCAGCAGGGTATCATACATGGAACAGAGTTTTACCGTATCTGATAAATGGGTGTAGTGGTTTACGACGGCGCCGCCTTCCCCAAGAGCGTTGGAATGTATCGTAACGCTTAATGCGCCTGCTTTTTTTGCCCATGCAATCGACTGTGCCAGATAATCCAGATAGTTTTCCTTATGTTCTGGATCTACGAGCGAATAATCCGCATCTCCGTTAAATCCGCTGACCGTAATTTGCGCCTCCTGTGCAGCTTTGCGTGTTTCATTTACATCGCGGATTCTCCAGTCCCAAAACTCCACTGCGTCAAAGCCGTCATTTTTTGCGGCTTGAAACCTTTCTTTCCATTCTAATTCTGTGTAAAGCGTATCAATACACGCACATTTTTTTAAACTCATCTTATTTCTACCTCCGAAATTTTTACTGGCCTTCCTTCTTTTGCTGATTTTGTGGCTGCAGCCGCCATCATTACTGGATATAAACCGTCGATGCCTGCCACTGGCGTTTCTTTATCATTGACCACTGCATCGGCAAATGCCTGCATTTCAGATACAAAAGCGCCGGTATACCGGTCCCACATAACGGTATAGGTATTTTCTGTACTTGTGCATTCTGCATCGGAAACCTGGACGGTGTTTGGAATATCATTTTCGTTCCTGACGCACCCTTTTGAACCGAAAACTTCTACCCTTTGATCATAACCATATACCGCTCTGCGGCTGTTATCAATAACGGCAATTGCGCCGTTTTCAAATTTCAATGTTACGGCAGCTGTATCTACGTCCCCTGCCTTTCCGATCTCAGGGTCGATCAAAACCGCACCTGCCGCGTACACTTCGACAACTTCAGAACCGGCTAGAAAACGTGCCATATCAAAATCATGTATCATCATATCATAAAAAATACCGCCAGATACTTTTACATAATCAATGCCCGGCGGCTCCGGATCCCTTGAACTGATTTTAATCAAATGCACATCCCCAATCCTTCCGGAATGCACTACATCATATACCCCGCGGTGATTATGGTCGAACCTGCGGCAGAATCCAATCTGCAGTTTTACACCGGCAGCCTTCGCCGCATTCATTGCCGCATGGACGTTTGCCAGGTCATAGTCTATCGGCTTTTCGCAGAAAATATGTTTTCCGGCCTTTGCTGCCTCGATAATATATTTGGAGTGCGTATCTGTGGAGGAACAGATAATGACCGCTTCTATTTCCGGATCGTTGAAAATATCTTCTGCAGTTTTTATAACATTTGCAACACCGCATTTTTTTACAAACGTTTCGGTCTCTTCATTCATAAATGGGTCTGCGGCTGTCTTAATTTCAAGCTCTGGTACAAACATGGAAATATTCTGGATATGTACCTTTCCGATCCTTCCGGTTCCGATAATGCCTGTTTTCATTTGGTTTTCCTCTCTTTCTTTGTTGCGCAATGTGCTTTTGAATCAAATATGTGCTTTTGCGTCTTTATTGTAATAGATAATAGCATTTGTGTCAATATGTTTTTTGTTCCGGATTGCCTGGATTGGATGCATTATCTGAACTGTTACATGCATCCTGCGAAGGGATATGGGAGCTTCCTGTTTGCGGGCATCAATTGTTGCTTTTGCACAAGATTAGATTCATAAAAACTATTACAGGTTAGCCCAATGGTTTTTTGCTTGGTTACTAATTCACGGCCTGGGGGCCGCTCATAGTAACCATTCGGGGCGATATTGGAAGTTTGCTTCGCAAAATCGCCCCTCACTCCTGAATCATGTTCTCACGGAATGCGCATTCCTGGCCCGTGAATCAATGTTATTTACTTAGGCTCTTTCCGGCTGAAATTCAGCTATGCAAAGCCTTGGATTACCAGGTGTTTACAATTACTGATCAAGGGCCAGATGGCTTAAGTAAATGACATTGCCCGTGAATAGTAACTTTGCTTGTGGCAGCCAGTTTGCCCTGCGCTGTTATGCAATTGCACATCATCCTGGCATATGGTATAATTCGATGTAGATATAGGATCCTATGATAAATTGTTTGTATAGAAAGAGGTGGTTCCTATCCGAAACAGACCTACGATCCAGACTGTAGCAGACGCTGCCGGGGTTTCCAGAGGGACGGTTGACCGTGTATTAAATAACCGTTCCCATGTAAGCCCCGATGTCCGTGCGCGGGTATTGGATGCCTTGAAAAAAACCGGGTATCTGCCTGCCCGCCAGTTCCATCAGTCTGTATTGAAAGCAGAACATTTTCCGCCGGTTAAATTAGGCGTACTCCTTCCGGACTGGACTGGCCATTTTAAAGCTGAAATCCTGCGCGGTATCCAAGCAGCTAGAAGGGATCTGGAAGATTTCCATGCTGAAGTCCTGATAGAAGAATGTGAATCAGATGCGCCACAGGAAATCCTTGCGCGGATTGACCAACTTACAGCAAAAGGCGCACAGGGGCTCTCTGTCTGCATCCCGGATACGCCAGCCATAAACGGAAAAATCCGCTCCCTGCTGCAGAAGGGGATCCCAGCCGTTACTTTTAATTCCGACCTTACCGACAGCGGGCGGCTTACTTTTATTGGCCAGGACTACCGTCAGAGCGGCCGCATAGCCGCCGAATTGATCAGCAAATGCATCCCGAAAAACGGTACCATCCTTGCAGCAGCAGGCAATCTGGAATTTGACGGGCACAAAAAACGGTTACATGGATTTTTAGAACGTATGGGAGAATTAGCGTTTGAAGATTCCCAGATTTCGATTATCGAAACCTACAATGATTATCCGATTACTTACCGGAAGGTTTTGGAACATTTAAAGAGCCATCCGGGCACAAATGCCGTCTACATGGCCAACCGCAGTGTTGCTGGATGTACAGAAGCTGTAAAAGCCGCAGGCAGAAAAGGGGCCATCCGCATTATCTGCCATGATGTGGCGGAAAGCACAAAGCTTCTTTTAAAAGACGGAAGTGTTGATTTTGCAATTACGCAGGATCTTTTCCAGCAAGGCTGCCTTCCATTAATACTGCTGCGCGAATATCTCCAGAAAGGCAAAATGCCAGATTCCTCCGGCATCAATACTGCCATTTCGATTATCTGTTCGCAGAATATATGTCCGTGAGCCGGATGGGCTGCCACTTTTTACTGCCCTTGGCTTAGTGCTCCATCCGGATAGAAACTATATTTGTGGTCCTCCTGCTTTGCGCCATTGGTTACTACTCATGGGCCAATGTCATTTACTTAAGCGTAACCGTTCAGATAGGGTGGGTGTTGCATTGTGGCCTCCCGGACGCTGGATGAGGGGGCGGCCCTGTCCCATTGTTCCGGTTACGGAATGTAAGAAGCCCTAAGCATCCTGCTCCTGGGTAATGGTACCGGACGGACGCTGCACCAAGTCCGCCCTGGCTGCGCCAGAAGCTAATAGGTGCCGCTTGGCTGCGCATTCCGTGAGAACATGATTCAGGAGTGAGGGGCGATTTTGCGAAACAAACTTCCAATTTCGCCCCGAATGGCTACTGTGAGCGGCCCCCAGGCCGTGAATAGTAACACCGTCGTTAAAATTTCTGGTCAAATCTTTCAGAATTACTTTACATTTCCTCATAAATATGGTTATATAAATGGGAACCAATGCAGGATGAATGATCGCGGCTGCAGGTGCCGAAAGGCCGCAGACGAGGAAAGTCCGGGCTTCATAGGGCAGGATGCCGGATAACGTCCGGTGGAGGCGACTCCCAGGAAAGTGCAACAGAAATATACCGCCAGTTTTGCGCCTGTTAGGCACCAGGCTGGTAAGGGTGGAAGGGCAGTGTAAGGGACTACCGCCTTCCTGGCAACAGGGAGGGCATATGTAAACCCCATCCGAAGCAAGACCGAGCAGAAGCAGTGACGTGGCCCGCCAGCTTCAGGTAGGTTGCTTGAGGCGGCTGGCAACAGCCGTCCTAGATAGATGATCATTCACGACATAACCCGGCTTATAGTCCTGCTTGGTTTTTTCTTATATTGTTACAGCATCAATAATCCGATTGCTATACGGGCACGGCAATTTTTGGGGCATTATTCAAAAGGATAAGCAAGCAATGGCCTTGTAAACAGGTATCCGTATCTGTCTGCACGGTTTTTTTGTTTCAAAATGCACGTGGGATGCCTTGAACCTAACAGATGTAAACAGCAGAAAAAAATTCTTTCATATCAATAAAAATGGTATTGTCTTTCAAGTTAATTCAAAAGTTCCATGTTAAATGTTGGTTTTTCATGCACCAGATACAAAATAACGGCATAAGATGTTGTTTCAAAGGTTTTTTTGTATGCTATAATATAGATCAGGTTCAAAAAAGTTGCGGCTGGATGGGTTATTTTTGGGACCTTATCTTTGAGTTATGCGTATAAATAAGAGAAAAGAAAACATGGAAAAACTTCTGGGGTATAGGAGGATGCCGGAGCAATGCATGGGTGGATGCGCCGGGCTGGGCGTCCCGCAGACGGTTCTAAAAACATGTATGGAGCAAGTTATGGTACAGTAAAAAAGAATAAGAGGAGGATTTGGAATGAAAGAATTTTTGGAATTAATGGAACAGAATGAGGAACTGAAGAAAAAAGTAAAAGAATTAGATGCCAGGGGTGACAGCCAGCCATCGGATTATATTGCATTGGCAGCGGAATATGGCATATCAATTCAGGAAGCGGATTTTCAATCTGCAAAAAGCAATGAATTGTCAGATGACGAACTGGATGCTATAGCGGGAGGAGATACCTGTGGCTGCGGGATCGGCGGAGGCGGAAAGGGAAATGAGCAAACAGGGGCAAAAACCTGTGGCTGTGCGGTTGGAGGCGCCGGGTTGAATCGAGATAACAAGGCACGGTGTGTTTGTGTAGTAGGGGGTGTCGGTGAAGACAATTGGGTATGGTAGATAAGCCTTCTTTACTTTTGTGCATAGTAATGATTGGATAATTAAATGGACATCATTTCTTTTGGCAGTGTGCAAGGGAAGAATCAGACAATGGCCTTGTAAACAGATATTCGTATCTGTCTGCAAGGTTTTTTGTAGTTTCTGGTAATTAAATTTGAAGTATAAATTTTAGCCCAGGGGTTCGTTATGGTACCAATCAATCATTATTTGTGATATACTATATTTACGGGCGATGAAGTTTGCTATAGGGTTAAGATAATGACGTTCGTGGGCCTGCGTTATTTGTGGCAAGCTTTCGTGTTTGCCAGTATATATGGCGGGATAAAAGGGGAATGCCTATAATTAAGCAGAAAGGGGTTGGACAGCCTGGGGAAGATTGACACAGTAACCAAAGAATATATGAGGGATCCGGAAATATTTGCGGATGCCTTTAACCAGTTCCTGTACCACGGCAGGCAGGTGCTCAGGCCGGGGGATCTTACAGAAGTGGACAGTACGGAGATCACGGTGCCCTATGGCGCAGGCGGTGCAGGTGTGCCAGAGCAGAAATACCGGGATGTATTGAAATTGGCGATGATGGACGGGGGAATAATATATTGTATCTTAGGGTGCGAGAACCAAAGCGGCGTCCATTATGCAATGCCGGTAAAAAACATGGCCTATGACGCCATGCAGCTGTCGCGCCAGGTGGCAAAGGCAGCGAAGTCGCATAGGAAGGGCAGGGCAGCGGGGGATGGGGAGTTCCTAAGCGGGTTTTGCAAAGCGGATAGGCTGGTTCCAGTAGTGACGTTAACGGTCTACTGGGGGCCGGGGAAATGGGATGGCCCATTGTCCTTAAAAGAAATGTATGCACCGGCAGACGGGGCCATTATGGAGCATGTACCGGATTACAGGGTCAACCTGGTGGCGCCGGGGCAGATGCCGGATGAAGCGATTATGGAATTTAAGACTAGCCTAAAGGAAGTCATGCTGTATATCAAATATTCCAGGGACAAGGCCAGGCTGCTGGAAATTGCGCAGTCAGAACCAGGGTTCCGCAGACTGGACCGGCAGGCGGCGGAAGTGATTAATTTGGTAACAAATTCAAAACTAAAATATTCACAGGGGGAGGGGAAGGTAGACATGTGCTTGGCAATTGAAGAAATGAGGAATGACAGTAAACTAGAAGGCAGAAAAGAAGGCAGAAAAGAAGGCAGGGTAGAGGGCAGGATTGAGGGGGCTGTTGAAACATACCGGGAAGTTGGGGTGCCGCAGCAGGAAACGGTACAGCGTATAGCAGATAAGTTTTCTATTTCCATGCAGCAAGCAGCAAAAGAAGTAAAAAAGTACTGGAAATAACTATTTTTAAAGTTGATGGTTGATATAGGCGTTGAAGGGTACCTTTATGGAGGCGAATAGCAAGCATTTTTTTCAACTGAATGCTGTGCTTGGCAACCCCATTTATAATTTTATACAATGGTGAAAAAGGGCACAGTTTAAAATACTTGTTTTATATATACTACCCGCTCCATGTATATGTTTTATTTTTCATTCAGTATTTTATACTGCACACCAGTTAAATTTACAGTATAACCCGACTGCGGGCCGCCAGCCAAACACTTTCTTAGTTACATTACTGTAAATTCTGGCGGCCTGCAGTATAGAAATAACGGATGAATCTGAATAAATGAAAGTCTGCGCTTATAAACAAATTATAAATATTCTCAATTTTTTCTGAAAACACCGCCAATCCCATTGACAGAAAAAAGTTTCGATTATACCATAGATAACAGGATCATAAATAAGGCTGAAAGCGGGAATATGGATAGATCTACGACGGCACAACCGCAAAAGCAGGCTTGCCGTAGGTAGATGGCTGAATAGGGAAACAACAGATGGGAGCGTGGAAACATGAATGGTTTTCGGGAACGAATGACAAGGTTTATGTACGGCAGATATGGAAGTGACCAGTTATCCAGGGTTTATTTAGGGGCGGCACTGGCCTGTCTGGTTTTAGATTTATTTACGCGGCTGCAGATTTTTTATCTGGCCGGTATAGTGCTTCTGATATATGGCATGTACCGCTCTTTTTCCAGGAATATTTCAAAAATGTCGGCGCAGAACCAAAAATACCTGACTTGGCGTTACCAGCGTACCGTAAAATACAGCAATGCAAAAAAGCATTGGGCGCAGCGCAAGGAATACCGGTTTTATAAGTGCCCAGGCTGCCAGCAGAAGGTCCGGGTGCCACGCGGCAGGGGGAAGATCGCAATTACTTGCCCCAAGTGCAGTATAGAATTTATAAAAAAGAGTTAAGGCTATGTTTGGGTATATTAATGTCAATCGGGAAAAACTGGATCCTGCGGATTGCAGTATGTACCAGTCGTATTATTGTGGATTGTGCCAGGTGCTGAAGGAAGAGTTTGGCAGGAAAGGCCAGATGCTTTTAAATTATGATATGACATTTTTGATCGTGCTGCTGACGGGCCTATATGAGCTGGGAGACAAAACAAGTGAGTTCTTTTGTGCACTGCATCCAACCAAGAAGCGGACGGTCCGCCGGAACGAGGCAACCAGCTATGCGGCTGCGATGAATGTTTTACTGTCGGCCAAAAATTTTGAGGATGACTGGAACGATAACCATTCTTATGTGAAACGGGCGCTGTCGCAGTTTTTTCAAAAAGATTATGAGCGTGTCCGGAAAAAGTATCCAAGGCAGGAACGTGCGATCGTACAATATCTGCGTAGGCTAGAGCGGGCAGAAAAGAGCATGGAGCAGAATATAGACGTAGTTGCAGGCCTGACTGGAGAGATGCTGGGCGAAGTTTTTGCCTGGCGGGAAGATGATATATGGGCAGAGGAACTGCGTTGCCTGGGGTTTTATATGGGCAAATTTATTTATCTGATGGATGCTTATGAAGATATTGACAAAGATGAAAAAAAACATTGCTATAATGTACTGAGACTTATGCAGCAAAAGACGGAGCAGGATTTTGAGACATTTTCCGGGCTGATGCTTACCAGTATGATGGCCGAGTGTGCAAAGTCATTTGAACGCCTGCCGATCCTGTTGCATGCAGAGATTTGCCGGAATATCCTTTATTCTGGAGTTTGGACAAAATATGAATACCTGCGTTTGAAAAAGCAGGCCAGGGAAAAAGAAGGAAAAAAGAAAAGCAGATCCGACAGAAAAGTTGATGCTGATAAAATATTGCAGTAAACTGCAGCAGTCCAGGTTTGCCTGGGCTGCGTTACGTACTTAGCATTGTGGCCTGTTGGATGGTAACTTGGAGGGGGCTGCAGGCCATGGGAAATCCTTATGATGTGCTGGGCGTAAGCCCTGGGGCAACAGATGAAGAGATCAAGAGAGCGTACCGTGCGTTAAGCCGGAAATACCATCCGGATGCGAATGTCAACAATCCGGACCGGGAACAGGCGGAAGAACGTTTCAAAGATGTCCAGCAGGCGTATAACCAGATTATGCAGGAAAAGCAGCAAGGGAGCAGTTTTGGGGGATATGGTTTTTCAGGCAGCCGTGGCCCTTACGGCGGTAGGGCGCAGGAAGAGCCACTCATGCAAGCAGCTGCGAATTATCTGGCGAACCGTTGTTATAAAGATGCATTAAATGTGTTAAATAATATTAGCGAACATACGGCGCGCTGGTATTATTATTGTGCAATTGCACATGCGGGGATGGGGAGCAATGTGACAGCATGTGAGTTTGCAGAGCAGGCTGTACGGCTGGAGCCAAGCAGTATGGAGTACCGGCAGCTTTTGCAGCAATTAAAGTTTGGAGGCATCTGGTACAGCAGTATGGGGGAAAGTTACGGCAGGCCATATGAAGGGTTTAGCCGTTTCTGTATGTCTATGGTGTTAATGAATATGTTTTGTACCTGCTGCTGCGGGGGCATTTAAAGCAAAGGGGTAATCGTTCAAATGGCAAAATCAAGGTCTGGGCAAAAAACGCCAGGACGGGCAAAAAATAAAAAGCAGGCAAAAAGCAGCCGCAGGCAGTATTCCTTTGCGGCAGTTTTGTTTATTATCATTGTATCCGTTTTATTTGGAAAAGGTACTGGTTGGGACATAAAGGGCCTTTTGGCGGCAGGGACACAGGTAGCTGGGTCTGTTTGGGAACAGGCTGCCGGCAGCCGCGGTACAGGAAGCGGCGGGCCGGTGGACGGCACAATGGAGGTACATTTTTTGGACATAGGGCAGGGGGATGCGACGCTTATTACTTGTGATGGGCATGCCATGCTAGTAGATGCCGGAGATAATAACAAAGGGACACAAGTACAAAGTTATTTGGAAAACCAGGGGATTACCGAGCTGGATTATGCGGTTGGCACACATCCGGATGCCGACCATATCGGTGGGCTGGATGTGGTTTTGACTAAATTTCCAACAGGGAAGCTGTTTTTGCCCGATTTTGAAAAAGGGACGAAGACCTATGAAGACGTCATCCAGGCAGCGAAATACCGCAGGCTAAAAGTTACGCATCCAGAAACCGGGGAGACTTATCCTTTGGGCAGTGCAGAGATTACAATCTTAGGGCCTCAAAAACACTATTCCAATGCAAACGACAGCTCGATCTGTTTTTTACTGGAACATGGGGAAAACCGGTTCTTATTTATTGGCGATGCGGAAGAAGATGCGGAAGAGGATATGCTAAATGCAGGGGAAGATGTGGCGGCAGATGTCTATAAAGTCGCACATCATGGCAGTAAAACTGCGTCGATAGAAGCGTTTTTCAAGGAAGTAAACCCCGTTTATGCCGTAATAAGCTGCGGGGACCATAACCGGTATGGCCATCCGCATGCAGAAGTGCTCAACCGCCTGCGTGCTGCAGGTGTGCAGATGTTCCGCACGGATGACCAGGGGACAATCGTGGCAGCTTCCGACGGTGAGGATATACAGTTTAACTGTGCGCCATCCGATAACTGGACAGTGGGGGAGTAGTTACCCAGCCAGTTCTTTGGACCGGTTTAATAGGAAGACCGCACATACAGAGGTCAAAATCTGGCTTGCCAGCATGCCATACAGGTAGGCACGTATGCCGTATACTGGTACAAACAGCCAGATTACGGCGATCCGCAGGAGGCAGCCGCTGAGATTTAAAAATAGTGTTGTTGCAGGATAACCAAGCCCATGCAGGATGCTGTTTAGTGTCGTGGACAGGAACATAAATGGGCAGATAAAGCTAAGGGTACGGATATATAGCCCGGCAAGCGTATTGGCAAATAAAAATTGGCCGATCCATTTATAAGTAAGCAGAAAAAATAAAGTACTGGCAAAACCAAGGACCAGGCAGGATTCTATCGTACGTCGTACTGTGCGGTGGATGAGCGCTTGGTTTTTTTGTGCTTTTGCCTGTGAAATAGAAGGCAAAAGCATTACCGAAACGGAATTGGTCAGTACGGATGGAAACAAGATCATCGGTAGTGCCATTCCAGTCAGTATCCCGAAAATACTAAGCGCATCTTCGTTTGCATAGCCATAGGATTTTAAGCAGATTGGAATCAGGATGGCTTCTGCACTATTAACAAAGTTGACCAGCACCCGGTTGGCTGTCAACGGGACGGAAAATGTAAATATTTTATGTAGGGAGGCAGGCAGGCGGCTGGCGCACCGGGCAAACCGGACGACGGTAACGGAAAACAATGCGCCGGAAAGTTCCCCAACAACCATGCCCCATACGGCCATAGCAGCGGTTACGCTCCGGCCCTGGCTTGCGCAGACCTGATAGATCAGGTAAACACACAGGACACGGCATACCTGTTCTAATAGTTGCGAGATCGAAGGGACAGCGGTTTTTTGAAGGCCGTAATAATAGCCGTTAATACAGGAGTGGACGGCAGCAAGCGGCAGGGACAGGGACAGAATACGCAGAAGCTCCCCACAGCGTGGTTCGTCTAATATGGTTACCGATACGAAATCAGCGCCAAAATAAATGGCGGCAGCGGCAAACAAGGACAAGCAGGCAGATAAAATCAGCCCAGCATACAGGCAGACCTGCGGGCAGCGGCCACAGGCAGCTTCTTCGGCTGTATATTTAGAGACGGCGGTCTGTATCCCAGCGGCACAGAATGCGGCTCCAAGTGTAAAGACAGGAAAAATTAACTGGTAAATTCCCATTCCCTGCGCACCAATTGTATGCGACAGGAATATCCTATAAAAGAAGCCAATCACCCTGCTGGCAAGTCCGGTGGCAGTAAGCATAGCCGTCCCAAGAAGCAGGGGATGGCTGGAATATTTTTTAAAAGGGGATAAATGCGGCATAAATCATTCCTTTCCTGTTGGAAAATGGATTGTCTTATCAATATATATGGTGCAAACGGAAGAAATATGAAATAGGAATCAGGGAATATGAAAGTGGAACAGGAGGATGTGTTATGATTTATCTGGATCATGCAGCTACTACGCCGATGGCGGAGCAAGTTGCAGCAGACATGCAGCCATATTACGCGAAAGCGTATGCAAATGCATCAACGATTTATGAATTTGGCGAAAAAAGCAGGCAGGCAGTGGAACATGCAAGGGGGATGATTGCCCGTTCCCTGCGGGCAAAACCACAGGAAATCTATTTTACGGCCGGCGGCAGCGAGTCTGACAATTGGGCGTTAAAAGGGACGGCAGAGGCATACCAGGATGTAGGCAGGCATATCATTACGACGCAGATCGAGCACCACGCGGTGTTAAATACATGCAAATATCTGGAAACACAAGGGTTTGAGGTAACCTACTTGCCAGTAGACGGCCAGGGCTTTGTACCGCTTGCGCAATTGGAACAGGCAATCCGTCCAGATACGGTTTTAATTTCGGTTATGTCTGCGAATAATGAAATTGGTACCATAGAGCCGATTGCCCAGATCGGCCGTATTGCCAGGCGCCACGGGGTATTGTTCCATACCGATGCGGTACAGGCGTACGGACAGGTTCCGATGGATGTGGATGCTTGCCATATTGACCTGTTAAGCGCAAGCGGGCATAAATTTTATGGTCCAAAAGGCACTGGGTTTTTATATATCCGCGAGGGGGTAAAAACAGCTTCCTTTATCCACGGCGGCGGCCAGGAGCAGGGAAAGCGCGCTGGTACGGAAAATGTACCTGGAATCGTGGGGCTTGGAAGCGCGGCACGGCTTGCCATGCAGGCAATGCCGGAACGGATCCGCCGGGAGGCAAGGCTGCGTGATTTTATGATCAATGAGGTTCAAAAACGGGTGCCTGGGGCGTGGCTTAATGGCGACCGGTTTGCCAGGCTTCCAAACAATGTGAATTTCAGTTTTGAAGGGATTGAAGGTGAGACGCTGCTGCTGCTGTTAGATGCCAAAGATATATGTGCTTCCGCTGCGTCCGCCTGTTCGGCCGGGTCAGGCGAACCGTCCCATGTGTTGTCTGCGATTGGGAGGGAGGCAGGGCTGGCATCCGGGACGCTGCGTATGACGCTGGGAGAGGCTACGACGATGGAAGAGGTGCGTATCGCGGTGGAGGCAGTGGTGGAAAATGTGAAGCTGCTGCGGGACGTGAAGCAGATGTAAGGCATAGCCGGCAGACGCTTGGTTTGCCGGCTTTTGCGTTCGATTGCTTTAAACAAATAAATATTCCAGATAATCAAAAACGGTATGCATTCTGGGAGAATTTTTAATAATTCCCAGATAAACCGGCTCTTGAAATCCACCCTTTTGGATCAAAGGTGAATCGGACAGATCCAGCCCCATCGGGTACTCTTCCGTTTCAGTATGGTAAATGGCAGAGCCATCTAAAAGCAGATCTTCGGAATTATCTTCCAAAATCACAGTGTTTGTTACAAAATAAGGCGCAAGCTGCCGGTGCAGGGCAGGAGCTTCCTCTGCCAGCAGTTCGTCCAGGTTATAAAGATAGCCGTTCTGGGAAAAGGCGTTAAAGGCCTCTCTGTCCATAAGCGCCACGTCCAGCTGCTCCGCATCGATGGAAGCCAGAATCTTCAAGCGGGAGGCATAGGTGTATCCGTGATAAATGTTGTTTTCATCATCCGTCAGGTACAGGCCGGAATACAGCCGGAAGGCGTTTGCGTCAGGGTTCAGATTCTGTGCGGTTAAAAAACGGGCGCTTAATTCTTCGGTTAGCGTTTCTCCGACGGCGACATTAACCAGTGCGGCGTAAAGTGCAGTGTCTTTGCGGGTGAAGTGGCCGTATACGGCATACAGGGCAATATACAGGGCAATGGCTGCGGCTGCAAGGGGCAGTTTGTAATAGTCCCATAGATACTGCAGGCAAAACCGCAGTTTTGCTTTTCCACGCAAGTTTTGCATGAAAGGATGCTTTTCGGATTGAAATTCTTTTTTAGTCTGTTTTTGAGTTGGCAGCATAGGCTTCTCCTTATACGAATTTCTTTTTTTTAATATGTATGGAAATTGAACCAGGGTTTTACAGGCGCTGCAGATCCGCAGCCGCATTCTGTGTATTGGTATCTTCTTCCGGTGCCTGGCACATCAGCAAAATATTGGAGAGAGGGTAGGAGCAGAGCAGTGCGCACAGCCCTTCGCCGAATATAACAGCCGGGGTGAAAATATTGACCACCACAAAGAGCATGGCAAAATAGACGACAGCCATAAGTGCTGTACACATTAAAAAGCGCATGCCGATGAAGAGGGAATTTTTAAACATAGCAAAAATGGTATTGTCAAATCTTGCCAGCAGTGGAAAGATGTACATCAGGATGATGGCATAGGCGGCAAGGGCCACAAGGAATACAGCGGCCCCAACAGTCCAAATCATATTTTCAAACCGCATATGGTAAAAGACATATCCGTCGAATGCAAAGACGATGCCAGCTGCAAGAAGGATCAGCCAGATTTTAGTAGCTTGTTTGAAGTTTTCTCTAAAGGAATGGAAAAAAGCGGCGGTTAGGCTGCCTTCTTCGTTTTTGGCCATTTTTAACGTGACATAGAACAGGGATGTGGTGGAAACGCCGATGGTAACGATGGGCAGGCAGCAGACGAACCACAGGATGTTTAAATAAACGCTGCTGGCAATCTTTGTGATAAAACGCATGATGGAACTGTCCGGGTTAAAAAATTCGCTCATAATGATCCTCCTTTATAAAAATATGTAAAATAAAAAATCCCATATTTATTATATAATGCACAAAATAAATTTGTCAAATGCAAAAATGGAAAATATTGAGCGGGATAAAATCAAGACGGAATTATTCACAATTTTTTGTATATTTTTTTAGTCGATATTACTAAAAGTCCAAAAATATAGTGCAAATGACAAAAAAGGGGATTGACGAAAAGGGGGGGGGTTTGTTATATTAACAACAACAAGTCTAAACGCAGTTTTGCATTTGAACAATTTGGAGAAGCTGTTTGTTTCAAAAAACAAGTGCGGGGCTGCGAAAAGATTTTAATAAAGAAAGGAGGAAAAGTATGAAAACAAATGGAACAGCTGTTTCTGCACAGAAACAGAACACAGGACAGGGCAGATTGCATAATGTGCTACTTTATGTTACACAACACTGGCAGTTATATGTGATCTTCCTGCTGCCGGCATTGGCGCTTACTATCATTTTCAAGTATATTCCAATGGGCGGCATTGCAATTGCCTTCCAGGATTACAACCCGTTTGTGGGTATTCTGGACAGCGAATGGGTGGGGTTTAGACATTTTCAAAGATTTTTGTCCTCACCTGATTTTTTAACGTATTTGGCTAACACATTAAAGCTGAGTATTTACGGTCTTTTATGGGGATTTCCAATGCCGATTTTGCTCGCTTTTTTGCTGAACCGGATCGAGAGTGCGAAGCTGAAACAAAAAGTACAGCTTGTCCTTTATATGCCGAACTTTATCTCAGTCATCGTATTGTGTGGTATTGTAAGGATTCTTTTATCTGTTACAGGGCCGGTTAACCTGTTGCTGGGAAGCCAGATTAACTTTATGACAATGCCGGAAGCTTTCCGGACGATTTACATTGCCAGCGGTATCTGGCAGGGCGCAGGCTGGGCATCCATTATGTACACGGCTTCTTTATCAAATGCCAGCCAGGAACTAAAAGAAGCTGCCCTGATTGACGGCGCAAACATTTTTCAGCAAATTAAGGCGGTAGAATGGCCGGCGATCAAGGATATGGTAATTATCCAGTTTATCCTACAGGCAGGTAATATTATGAGCATTGGTTTTGAGAAAGCTTACGCACTGCAGACTGACTTAAATATGGGTACATCAGAAATCATTGCTACATATGTGTACAAAAAAGGTCTTTTGGACGGAGATTATAGTTTTTCAACGGCAGTAGGCTTATTTAATACAGTCATTAACGTTATATTGCTGCTTTCTGTAAACAAAATCGTCGAGAAGATGAATGACGGCAAGGGATTGTAAGGAGGGCGAGATGAAAAAGAAAAGCAAATTTGCCAGATATTCCATGCAGGATAAGGCATTGCTCATAATCGGATATATTCTGCTTGGCCTGTTTGTCATTGCCATTATTATCCCTATGATTTATATCGTAGTGGCATCTTTTATGGATCCAATCACACTGCAGAATAAAGGAATTACATTTGACTTTCACAAATGGACGCTGACAGCGTATGAGAGAGTTATGTCCAATCCGCAGATTTGGATTGGTTTTAAAAATGCAGTCATCTATTCCGTTGTATTTACAGTAGTTTCTGTATTTATCACACTTCTGGCAGCATATCCGATGTCCAGGGCGGATTTTAAAGGAAAGGGATTCTTTAATGCGATTTTTGTCATTACAATGTTTTTTGGAGGCGGATTGATCCCTACGTATTTACTGATTAGCGATTTAAAGCTTATTGACACCATGTGGGCAATTATCCTTCCGGGCGCGTTCAGCGTATGGAATATGATTATTGCACGCACGTACTATCAGGGCATTCCGGCAGAACTGCAGGAAGCTGCGGAAGTAGACGGTGCAAATGAAATCACTTACTATTTCAAAATCCTGCTTCCAGTATGTACACCAGTCATTGCGGTGCTGGCACTGTGGCAGTTCGTTGCGATGTGGAATAGCTACTTTGACGCTATGATTTATTTAAATGATTCAGCAAAACAGCCGTTACAGCTTGTTCTCCGTTCGATCCTCATTCAGAACCAGCCAGAATCCGGCATGATCGCTGATATGCAGAGTACAGCGGAACGCGCACAGCTGGCAGAGCTTTTGAAATATGCTACAATCATTGTTTCCAGTCTGCCGCTGTTGGTGATGTATCCATTTTTCCAGAAATATTTTGATGCCGGAATTATGGCAGGTTCCGTAAAGGGCTAAAATTTATAACGGTAAAGCAGGCGTGCGGCCTGTAATTAGAAAAATACGATATGGAAAAAGAAAGGCACAGGAAAGGAAAGGGGACAACTATGAAGTATCATCAGATAATGAAACGTATGCTGGCAGTGGCGCTGGCAGCCGGTATGGCAGTTACGGCTGCAGGATGCGGCGGCGGTGGAGGCGGCTCAAAAGCACCTAAGAGCGGCGAGGTGCAGGAAGTAGATGCTGCGGATCTGGAATTCCCGCTGAAGGAAAAAGCAACGCTTACCGGCATGATTAGCTATCCGGCCAATACAGAGTCTGAACCGAATAACCGGACGATCTTTAAACGTCTGCAGGAGAAGACAAATGTAGAAATCAACTGGACAGCAATCCAGGGCGATCAGTGGGGCGACAAGATTACTCTGGCTATGGCAAATAAGAATTCTCTGAAAGATTTTATTTTTACGGCAGGATTTGGCGACAGCGACCTGCTGAAATACGGTGAGCAGGGAGTGATCATTCCGCTGGAAGGTTATATTGACAAATATATGCCGAACCTGAAAGCAGTATTTGACAAATTTCCAGAATATAGAACCATGAGTACGGATACGAATGGCCACATCTGGGCTTTCCCGTGGATTGAGCAGTTGGGTTCCGAAAAGACAGCTATCCAGACAGTCGGCGATATGAGCTTTATCAATAAGAAATGGATGGATTTTCTTGGGCTGGAAATGCCAGAGACGGTAGAAGAATTTGAGGAGGTGCTGATCGCGTTCCGTGACAACGCTTCTAAGCTGCAGGCAGAGTTCAACATCGACGGAAGCATTATCCCGATGTCCTGTATTTTAAACGACGGCGACCAGGATCCGGCGATCCTAATTAACGGATTCGGAGAAGGCTACGGTGATCCGGACAGAGGCAGGCATATTGCAGTTACCGACGACCTGAAGGTGATCTGTTCTGCAACACAGCAGGGCTTCAAAGATGGTATCGCATGGCTGCATAAACTGTATGACGAAGGGCTCATTGACCCGGAAGCATTTACACAGGAATGGTCTACTTATGTATCCAAAGGAAAATCCGGCCGTTACGGTGTATGCTTTAGCTGGGATGTTGGAAATATCGACAATCTGAAGGACTGGGTGCCGATGCCGGTACTGACAGCTGATACAAGGAATTTCACACCGCAGAATGGTTCGTTTACAAGCGGATATGACCGGGGGCGCTGCGTTGTAACTTCGATTGCTGAAAATCCGGCTCTGGTATGTGCATGGATTGACCAGATGTATGATCCATTCCAGTCGCCACAAAACAACTGGGGTACTTACGGCGAGGATGATGATTTTGATATTTTCGAACTTGGCAAAAATGAAAACGGCGAAGATATGCTCCAGCATGCGCCTTTGGGCGATGCGTCTCCGGTAGAAGTACGTGAAGCCGAAAACGTAGCGGGCCCTCTGGCGGTTTTGGATGAATACTATGGCGTATATGTAACCTGTCCGGATGATGCACAGTACCGTTTGGACTGGATAAAAGATATTTATACACCGGATATGAACAGAAAATATGTATATCCAAACGTATTTATGAGCAGGGAAGATACAGAAAAGCTGTCCAATCTGCAGGCTGATATAGAAAAGACGATAAATGCAAAAAAATCAGACTGGATCATGAACGGTTTTTCAGATGCTGACTGGGATCAGTTCTTGAAGGATCTGGATGCTTACGGCTTGGAAGAATATTTGTCTATTTTCCAGAAATATCTGGATTCTTATTATGAAGAAGATAGCGGTGATGCCGCTTCGGATTCCAGTGCAGATGCAAAAGCCGGTACAGGGACGGATGCAGAATAGTATCTTTAGCATAAAACTGTGTAGTTAGGAATCGTAATGAGATCAGGGTATAGAAACGATCCCTGGAGTACTGCCGTATTAAGAAAAGATGAAAGACTTCCGTCTTGCTTAATGCGGCAGTTTTTTTAACTATTTATAATATCTTGCATAAATGCAGGAGTATGATTATAGAACAGAATATATGAGGAGGCAGGCATGACAAGTCAGGCATTGCGGGAAGCCCGTAAATACGAAGAGGCTTCAGAAAAACTTATAAAAAAGGAAGAAAAACCGGCGTTCCATCTGGCGGCAAGGACCGGATGGATGAATGACCCGAATGGATTTTCCTATTATAAAGGGGAATATCATATGTTTTACCAGTACTATCCGTACGATTCCCAGTGGGGGCCTATGCATTGGGGGCATGCCGTGAGCAGCGACCTTCTGCACTGGAAACATCTTCCAGCGGCGTTGGCTCCGGATGAGTTTTACGACAGGGACGGGTGCTTTTCAGGGAGTGCGGTGGAACTTGACGACGGCAGGCAGCTTTTAATGTATACCGGCGTGGTAAGGGAACGCCAGCGAAACGGAGGCATCAGCGAAGTTCAGGCCCAGTGCCTTGCAGTCGGCGACGGGACGGATTATGAGAAATATGAAAAAAATCCGGTACTGGATGAGTCAAGCCTGCCGGAAGGCTGCAGCAGGTATGATTTCCGTGATCCGAAAATATGGCGTAAGGACGACGGAACTTATTGCTGTATCGTGGGAAACCGCCCGGCGGACGGCAGCGGCCAGATCCTGCTGTTTACAAGCCCGAACGGCTTTCACTGGAACTATAAAAAGGTACTGTGCGCAAACAATAACCGTTTCGGCCTGATGTGGGAATGCCCGGACTTTTTCAAGCTGGACGGGAAATGGGTGCTTTTGACGAGCCCGCAGGATATGATGCCGCAGGGATTTGAATATCACAATGGAAACGGCACCCTGTGCCTGATCGGGGATTATGATGAGGCCACAGACAGCTTTACAGAGGAATGCAACCAGTCCATCGATTATGGGATCGATTTTTATGCGCCCCAGACAGTCCTGACGCCAGACGGACGGCGTGTGATGATCGGCTGGATGCAGAACTGGGATACCTGCAGCCTGCGCATGTCGGAACATCCGCTGTGGTACGGGCAGATGAGCCTTCCGAGGGAATTGTCCATAAGGAACGGAAGGCTGTACCAGACACCGCTGCGGGAGCTTTTGGAAATGCGCAGGAATCGGACGGTGCATGAAAATGTACCGGTGGCTGGCGTGGTGCGTTTAGAAGGTGTGAAAGGCCGGAGGCTGGACATGGAGCTTACGATCCGCCCGAAAGACAGTGAAAAGCTGTACCGGAAATTTGCCGTCCGTTTTGCCCAGAATGAAGAGTATTATACTTCACTGAGTTTCCGCCCGTCAGAATCAATCTTAAAGATCGACCGGAAATTTTCCGGTTCCAGAAGAGCTATCATCCACCAGCGCAGAAGCCTGGTGGGCAGCAGAAACGGAGAGCTGAAGCTGCGCATGGTCTTTGACCGCTTCAGCGTAGAAGTGTTTGTCAATGACGGAGAACAGGCGATGACAGCAACGATGTATACGGAGCAGGAAGCCGACGGGATTTCCTTTTTTGCGGATGGGGAAGCGGTTATTGATGTGGAAAAATATGATCTGGCCTGACAGAAAATCAAATTGCGGAACTTAGGGATGAGTATCCCATTTGTAGTGACAGTGGGTATTTCAGCATTTGAAGAAAGCCGGATGATGAAAAAGTCCATGAGTGGAATAAAAGTTGAGAAACTTTTAGAGAAATTAAAAGTACGTTGCACAGCAAGTGCTTTTGCAGCCTGGCTTATTGAAAGTTGCAATCCGCCAGGCTGTGTAACGCATGTGGCAAGTTATTTTGAGGCAGTTCCTAAGTGGCGGTGGATTCTGTACAAAATTAATCTTCCGTTGATTCTCTGTAGATCAGGCTTGTTTCCGTATAGACCCTGCGGTAGTTCATAGAAGGATCCTTGATTCTGGACAATAGTAAATGGACAGCTGAAAATCCCATAATCTGGCTGTGGATATGTATGGTAGTCAGAGTTGGTGAGGTGATCCTTGACTCTTGGGAATCATCAAAGCCGCACATCCAGACATCTTTTGGGACGCAGATACCAAGATCTTTCAATGTGAGCAGTGCGTCTATGGCAACAAAGTCGTTAGCGCAGATAAAGACATCCGGAAGAGAATCCAGGCTTTGTATACACTCCCTGAGATAGTTACGGTATTCTTTTTTGGAGGGATATTCAGAGGCACTTGTATTGCCTGTGATACAGTATTCTTCCGGACAGGAAAGCCCGCACAGATACATGGCGTTCCGGTATCCTAAAAAGCGCTCAAAAAATGACTGGCAGTGCATGCAGTTTCCAATATAACCGATTCTTTTTTTTCCGCGTCTTACCATTTCATGGACAAAGACATGGATATTGGACTGGTTATCCATACTGAGTACATCAGCCTTCAGCGGCTCTTCAAGGCCGGATACAGGAGTATCTACGAAAAGGAGCGGGGTGCCCAGCCTGCAGAGCATGGAACAGTATTTCCGGTCGAACATTTCCACGCAAATGATGCCGGCAGTCTTTTCCATGTTATAGGAATTTGGCAGCTTCAGGCTCCGGATCTCATTTTTTTGAATGCGGTGCATGGTAAAGGTATAGCCGGAATCGGAAATCCCGCGCTGGAAATTATCAAGCATTGTGGACGCAAAATGTGAATTGCCAATAAAATCAGCGGTAAGCAGTGCAATTTCGTTTTTTTTCAATGGCAGTGTGCAGCCTGTATCTGTACCGGGCATCCCTATGCCTGGAATGTTTACATAAGAAAACTGTTTATATCCCATTTCAATGGCTTTTTTTAAGACCTTTTCCCTCGTAGCGTCAGCAAGGATCCCGGTATTATTAATGGCTTTGGACACTGTATTTCGTGAAAGGCCAAGAGCGTCTGCTATATCTTGTATGGTAATTCGTTCGGCCATGGTATCTCACTTTCTTTTTGTTCATTTTATTTGTGACAATAAATGTGACATTCTTTTTATTATAATGGACAAAATGCATACTGTCAAACCTAAGAAAAAAGCTTTTTGGTAAAATATATGGCCTGATAAAATAAAAAGCGTTACAAATATGTGCAAATATAAAATAGAAAAGTAAAAATGTAAAAAATGGAAAGCAAATAATTATACATATGAAAAATATATATTATAGTATGAACACAGGCGAAATGATACCAAAGTTCGCCATATTTTGAAGATGTTTCTGTAATCGTGCTTTTGTCTTTTGCCCAGTAAAGGCTTACGATCATCTCATCATCCATATTCTGCATTCATCTCTTCCGATCATTTTGTAGAGAAACAACCTTAAATTTTTCTAAAGAGAATGGGAAAGGATTCCTGTATAAAAAAAGCTGGCCAATTTCTTCCATTAATATTATAATTGGGAAGGACAAGCCGGCATTATGGTTTGGATGTGGGTACAGGATGCAGATAATTTTTAAGAAGCAGCAACAAATGTTGAGATTTGAAAAAAACAGCCTAGGAGGGTGTACCATGACAAAACAAGAATTCCATATGTTGCAAAGTTCCGGCGCCGTTTTATTGGACGGTGCGACCGGTACGAACCTGCAAAAAGCCGGGATGCCGTCCGGCGTCTGCCCGGAGCAGTGGATACTGGAGCATCCGCAGGTGATGGAGCAGCTTCAGCGCAGCTATGTCGAGGCTGGAACGAAAATCCTATATGCACCGACGTTTACTGCAAACCGTATCAAGTTGGCTGAATATGGGCTGGACGGCCAGCTGGCAGACATCAATGCACGCCTTGTGGAAATTTCCAAAAGGGCGGCGGATGGCAGGGCGCTGGTGGCAGGGGACATGACTATGACGGGCCAGCAGCTGTATCCGCTGGGGGGCCTTTTGTTTGAGCAGCTGGTGGATGTGTATAAGGAACAGGCAGCTGTGTTATGCCATGCCGGTGTAGACCTTTTTGTAATAGAAACGATGATGAGCCTGCAAGAGACAAGGGCGGCGGTCATTGCTATCCAGGAAACGTGCAGCCTTCCGGTTTTGGCAAGCCTGACGTTTGAAGCGGATGGCCGCACGTTATTTGGGACAGATCCGGAAACTGCGGTTGTTGTGCTGCAGGGCCTTGGCGTAGATGCGGTTGGTTTAAACTGCTCGACTGGCCCGGAGGAGATGCTGGAGATTGTGCAGGCGATGTATGCATATGCCAATATTCCTATTTTGGCAAAGCCAAATGCCGGGCTTCCGGAGCTGGAAAACGGCAGGACGGTATATAAGACGACGCCAGAGGCATTTGCACGTGCGGGCAAAAAGCTGGTGGAAGCCGGTGCTGCCTTTATTGGCGGCTGCTGCGGTACACAGCCGGAACATATCCGTGCGCTTGCAAAAGCCGTTGCGGATGTGCCTTGCCCGCGGCCGCGCACGGAAAAAAGGCGCGTGCTGGCTTCGGAGCGGCAGGTTGTAGAAATTCCGCTGGACGGTGCGTTCCAGGTTATTGGGGAACGGATTAACCCGACTGGTAAGAAAAAGCTGCAGGCAGAGCTGCGGGCGGGCAGCCTGGATATGGTGCGGGCAATGGCAAGGGAACAGCAGGAACAAGGGGCAGCGGTTTTGGATATTAATATGGGCATGAATGGGATTGATGAAAAGCAGATGATGCTGGAAGCAGTCCAGGAAGTGTCCGCAGCCGTGGACTGCCCGCTGTGCATTGATTCTAGCTATATCGACGTGATCGAGGCCGCGCTGCGTATTTACCCAGGCCGTGCGCTGATCAATTCCATTTCTTTGGAAAAGGAAAAAATAGGGCGCCTGCTGCCGGTTGCAAAAAAATATGGGGCGATGTTTATCCTGCTTCCGTTATCGGATGCAGGGCTGCCCAAGACGCCAGAAGAAAAACGGGGCATTGTACACAAGATTTTAGAAGAAGCGTTACGCCAGGGGTTTGTAAAAGAGGATATTATTGTAGACGGCCTTGTGGCGACGGTAGGGGCAAATCCGGCGGCGGCATTGGAATGTTTTGATACGGTCCGTTACTGCAGCAAAGAGCTTGGCCTGGCTACGGTCTGCGGGTTGTCCAATATTTCCTTTGGGCTTCCGGAACGGACGTTTGTAAATACTGCGTTTTTGACAATGGCAATTGCGCATGGCCTTACGATGGCGATCGCAAACCCTTCGCAGGACATGCTGATGAATACGGCGGCAGCGGCGGATATGCTCCAGCAGAAAGCGGGCAGCGGCCTGCGCTATATCAACCGGATGCAGGCATACCAGCGAAAACAGGAACAGAAGAAACAAGAGCAGCAAAAAATGCTGGACATGCAGCTGGGCCGCCAAGGGGATGGGCGCCCCGCACAGCAGGGGGACAGCGGATCTAGGGGGCAAGGGGATCAGGTTAAACGGCTGGCATCAGATGGGCAACTGGCGCAGGGTGAGGGCCGGCAAACGGCGGCAGGTAAAGATGGGGCCGGCAATGGGGCGCCGGGCGGGGAACTAGGCAGCGTGGACGTTTCCAAAAACCCGGTTTACCGTGCCGTACTCCAAGGGGAGAAAAATCGTATTCTAACCTATGCCAAAGAAGAACTGGCCCGCGGTATAAAGCCGGAGCATATGATAAACGAGTACCTGATACCGGCGATTAATGAAGTTGGGGAGCTGTTTAATGTACAAAAATACTTCCTGCCCCAGCTGATTGCCAGCGCCAATGCGATGAAAGCAGCGATCGAATATCTGGAGCCAAAAATTGACCGTTCCAGCAGCCAGGGGGAAGCTGCCGTATTGGTGGTCGCTACGGTGGAAGGCGATATTCATGATATTGGAAAAAACCTGGTTGTATTAATGCTGCGAAATTATGGCTACCATGTGGTCGATTTGGGCAAGGATGTCCCGGCAGAAACGATTGTGGATGCGGCTATCAAAGAAAATGCGCGGATTATTGGGCTGTCAGCTTTGATGACTACTACAATGATGCGTATGCAGGAAGTGGTTGCGCTTGCAAGACAAAAAAACTATACGGGGAAGATTATTATTGGCGGTGCGGCAGTGACTGCAAGTTTTGCGGAGGAAATCGGGGCTGACGGGTATTCCAAAGATGCAGCGGACTGTGTGAAGCTCGTTGGGCGGTTGCTCCGGGGCTGATTGCCGGTTACTATTCACGGCCTGGGGGCCGCTCATAGTAACCATTCGGGGCGATATTGGAAGTTTGCTCCGCAAAATCGCCCCTCACTCCTGAATCATGTCCTCACGGAATGCGCAGTTTATGCGCATTCCTGGCCCGTGAATAGTAACGATTGCCGGCCCCACAGGAGCCTGCTTAGGCCATAAAAATACAGCCGTTTGGATGATGGTGTTGTATTTCTATGGCCTTTTGGGGCTGCCTTTTTTCAGGCTTCATATGCTTCCAGCTTCCCGCCGCCGGCCAATGCCCGCTTTCCTTCAAATGCAAACCCATAGATCCGGATCCTGTCCCTGCAGATGCCTTTTGCTTCCAAAGCTGCTGCATACTGCTTATGGAGGATCTGCTGGATAGCTGCATCTACGGTAGCTTCCATGTCTTGTCCTTTTTTGCCGTCATGGACCTTAAATTCCAGGATGATTGCGTCGTCTACAGCGGTTAATGGTTCTAAAAGTACGTCGTACCTTCCAAAACCGCTTTCCCGGTTGGACGTGACCGCATACAGGTTACGCAAGCTTGCAATCAGGCCAAGTACAAGCCCGTGGTAGAAATTTTCAGGCAGTCTTGACTTAGACGGCTTTGCGCCGCTGTCATAAAAACTAATGGAAGAAATCAGTATGTCGTTTAAGATACGGTCCATAGCCGTTAGGTCACCGTCCAGCAAGGCATCGGAAAAATCCCCCTCTGGATATTCCATGCTGTCAAGCCATCTGGAAAACATACGGTCGAATACTTCACGGACTTCCAGATTGGTAAGCGAAAGCATATATTCCCGTTTCCCTTTCCGGTTTTGCCGAAAACCGTCAACCTTTAGGTAGCCGCTGGCCAAAAGCAAGCCCCATACAGCGTCCTTTTGATAATAAAGGCTATCAAAAACGGTTTCCTCATCTATTCCGACACAAATTGATTTTCCATTCAGCAGGTCTTCCGCCAATTGCTTGATACCCACAGTACCTTTTTGTATCAGGTCCCCGGCCAGCTGATTGGAACTGGTGTTAGCCCAGTAGGCCGAAAGCTTCTTTTTTCCAAGGAAATTAATGATTGACCAAGGGTTATAGATACTTTTGCAATCCCCAAACCGGTAGCCGTCATACCAGTTTTTTACATCATCTTCCCTATCTTTTAGCCCGAACTCTTCCAAGGCGCAGAGGACTTCATCTTCGGTAAACCCAAAGGCAGCTGCATATTTTTGTGAGGTGACGGTGGCAACTTCTAAATTATTCAGGCCGGAAAAGAGGGATTCTTTGCTAATCCTGGTAATCCCTGTCAGAATGCCGCGTTCTAAGCATGGGTTATTTTTAAAGGTTGTTTCAAACAGTCCCCTGGTGAATTCCGCCAGGCTATCCCAATACCCATTTACATATGCCTCCTGCATGGGGGTGTCATACTCATCCAGTAAAATAACCGTCCGTTTTCCATAATAACGTAATAGGTATTCAGAAAGCTGGTTTAAAGAAGTGGCAATATCTTCTTCCTGCCCTTGGCCGCTTGCGATTTTTAGAAAGGCATCTTTCTCCTGTAACGTCAGGCAACCACCGTCTAGTAAGAAATAGCACCGGTTGAATTCCCTTGCAATTAATTTTTGGATTGCGTTATAGGTACTCTGGTAGCTGCTTTTTTTAATCCCTGCGAAGCTTAGGGAAATTACCGGATACGTACCTTGCAGCTTCCGGTATGTTTCTTCCTGCCAAATAGACAAACCATGAAACAGGTTTCCTCTATCTGCATATTTTATGGAAAGGAATTGTTCCACCATATTCATGAAAAGTGTTTTTCCGAACCGCCTTGGGCGGGTGAACAGGGTTACTTCGTCTCCGCTTTCCCACCATTCTTTTATGAAACCTGTTTTATCGACATAAAAGTAATTATTTTCTATCAATTTATCAAATTCAGTTATCCCGATTGCTGCGCGTCTTGCCATAATACCTTCCTCTTCACGGGCGTTGTTATCTTGAATCATGTGGCAAACTTTATCGCCCGTGAGTATATTCTAAATATTCTTTTTTATATTGTCAATCCTGCTCCGGTTCAACGGGTCAATTCCAATATTCTACAGCAAACCGTATAAAAGCCTGTGCGGGTTTAGACAAATAATGCCCGCTGCGGTATGCGATCGCAAGTTCCCAAATAGGGTTTTGCGGGAGCGTAAAATAAGCAATGGATTCTTGTTCCAAAGCGTATGTTTCCGGGATCAGTATGCATCCCATTGCCTTTTGGGCCATCGTATACAAAGTGCGGTTGCTTGCCGTCTCGAACAGGATTTTTGGAACAAAGCCAGCCTCCGCAAACAACGGGTCTAAAACGCCGCGCAATGTCGAGCCTTTGAACATCAAGATAAAGGTTTCTTTCGCGAACAGGGAAAGGTCTGTTTGGGCATAAGGCGCATAGGGGGCGTTTGCATGGGCGGCCAGCGGGTGGCTGCGAGGGATACCGAGCAGGATGGGTTCTGTTTTGATCGGGACGAATGCAAGGCCAGGAAGCTTGTCGCGCCCGGTTAATGTGACAAAACCAATATCCAGCTCGTCTTGCATCAGCATTGTGAGCTGTTTTTTTACATGGATTTCTTCCGGTTCGATGGTTACGCCGGGGAATTCCCGGTGGAAGTCTGCATAAATATGGATTAACATGGTCGTCCCACGTTCCGGGGTAAGGCCGATGCGCAGCGTGCCGGAGCTGTTTGCGGCAATATCCTGGATCCGTGCGTAGGCTTCCCGTTTTTCTTCCAGCATGCGCCGCCCATAGGTAATATAAATCTGCCCGGCCTGTGTTGGGCGTAGTTCATATCTGCCGCGGTGGAACAGCGGCACGCCAAGCTCTTTTTCCAATTTTAAAAGCTGCTGGTTTAGGCCGGACTGCGAGATATATAACTGTGCGGCCGCTTTTGTAATGCTTTTTTCATCTGCAATTTTTACGATATATTCGATCAGGCGCAGGTCCATAGAACCCCTCCTTTGCTGTTTTGGGCCTTTGGCTATGTGGTTGTAGGAAATTAACTATAAGTTTTACTTAGGAACAATAAAAATATTAGTAATTTGACTAATTTATACTTCTTTTATACAATAAAATTATCAGATATGCAAGAAAAAAATAATTGAGGGAGGATTACAAATGCCAAAAATAACAAAAATGGAAGTTTACCCAGTAGCAGGCAAGGACAGCATGGAATTGAATTTAAGTGGTGCGCATGCCCCGTTTTTTACGAGGAATATCGTAATTCTTTATGCGGATAACGGAGATATGGGGGTTGGGGAAGTTCCAGGCGGTGAGAAAATTACAAATGCCTTGCGGGAATGCATCCCGATCGTAGAAGGGACGCAGATTGCCCAATATAAGAGCATGCTGTTAAAGGTAAAAGCACATCTGGATGCCAAAGGCGAGGTAGATGTGCGCGGCAACCAGACGTTTGACCTGCGTACTGGCGTACATGTGATAACAGCGATTGAAGCGCCTTGCTTAGACCTGCTTGGAAAATACCTGCATGTCCCGGCTTGTGAATTGCTGGGCGACGGTCAGCAGCGCGATAAGGTGCGGATGCTTGGCTACCTGTTTTTTGTTGGGGACCGTAAAAAAACAGATCTGCCTTATGATTCGGAGCTGGACTCTGATTGTGCATGGTACCGCCTGCGCAATGAGGAAGCGCTGGATGCGGATACTGTTGTAGCAATGGCACATGCGGTAAAGGAAAAATATGGCTTTGAGGACTTTAAACTGAAAGGCGGCGTTTTAAAAGGCGATGAGGAAATGAAGGTGATCCGTGCAATGAAAAAGGAATTCCCGGATGCCCGCATTGACTTAGACCCAAATGGCGGCTGGCTGCTGGAAGAAGCGGTGGAGTATGTAAAAGGGATGCAGGGCATCTTGACCTATTGCGAAGACCCTTGCGGTGCAGAAGGTGTGTATTCAGGGCGTGAGATTGTAAGTGAATTCCGCAGGCGTACCGGATTCCCGACAGCGACCAATATGATCGCGACAGACTGGCGCGAAGTTGGCCATGCATTGGAATCGCAGGCAGTTGATATTATCCTGGCGGACCCGCATTTTTGGACAATGGCCGGTTCGGTAAGGGTTGCTCAGATGTGCCATGATTTTGGCTATACTTGGGGCTCGCATTCCAACAACCATTTTGATATTTCGCTGGCTATGTTTACCCAGGTAGGCGCTGCTGTACCAGGTGAATACAATGCACTGGATACCCATTGGATTTGGCAGGAAGGCAGGGAGCGCCTGACCAAAGAGCCGCTTCAGATCGTGGATGGGTGTGTAGCAGTGCCAAATAAACCAGGGCTTGGCGTGGAAGCTGATATGGATCAGATTTTAAAGGCGCATGAACTGTATAAAGAGCGCTGCCTGGGCGGCAGGGATGATGCTGCCGGTATGCAGTATTTGATTCCAGGATGGAAGTTTGATGCAAAGAAGCCATGCCTGGTACGCTAAACGGATTGGAGGGCAGGCGGTATACTGTCTGCAAATTCTGCATCGGTTATGTGCTGCAATTTTTCCAGTACTTGCTGTGCAAGTATGCCGGTTTCACATCCTTTTATGTGTGGCAGTACCTGTAGAATATCCTCTATGAGTTCTGTCCTTTGCGGTTTGTCAAAGATGCTGATAAAAGTGAGTTCTTCTGCTGTGAAAATGGGCATAGGGTTACCTCTTGTTGTATGTATTTTTATGGTGGTGGCTGCGCGGACGCCGGATGGCGGGGCGGTGGGCTGGCTTCCAGCGACGTTGGAAGAATGTTTAGAAGCCCTTAGTATTCTGCTAGAAAACCAGGCGGCGAAGCCGAAGCGGCACCTGTAGCTGCTGGCGTAAGCCAGGGCGGACAAGGTGCCGCGCCCGTCCGGTACCACTATGTAAATGCAGAATACTTAGGGCTTCTTAACATTCTGGAGTAGGAGCAGGAAGCCAGCCCACCGCCCCACCATCCGGCGTCCGCGCAGCCACCACCACCTACCCGGAATGCAGTGATTCAACATCCATTATATTCCAGAGCTATTCTAGAGCATCCATTCCTATTCTTTCCCCGATGCCATAATATAAGATTCATCAAACTTATAAGAAATCGTCTTTTCATGTACTACAGTCAACGGCAATTCCAATGTCATCTCCGTCCAGCCCTGTTCTTCCATATGGCTGACATATTCCTCCAAAACCTTGCGTTCAAAAATCACCATCGTATAGGTATCATCAAATATAAGATTTTGAGAGAAATCAAATTGCATGTCGACATCAACCCCCATATAATCGGTAGAAGGATCTGCGAAAAGGTCCCCGATTTCCGAAAGCCCCATTTGGTCAAACTGCATGTTCACTTCTTTGGATTCTTCCGTCCATTGGTCTACCCCAACCATTTCATGGTGGCAAGACCAGCGGATCTGCCCTGGTTTAGACAACGTTAGGTTGTCTTTATTAAACTGGTAGGTAAAAATAGCAGACATCGTAATAGCGCTGCTGGTAGTCTGTATAGCACTGCGGCTGATGGTAATGACCGCTTTTGGCGCAAACACGTCGATAAAATTGGATGCCGTCGGAAATGGCACATCGCCTATGCCGCCGATATTTCCGCCGCCACCGCCGGTACTGCCACCCGTATTCCCGCCGTCGTTGTAGCCATCGTCTGATATGGAAGGCCCGGTTGGGGTTTCGGTATCGATGGCAGGGCCAGTAACGATGTCTGGTGTAGATGGAGTGGACGGGTTTACGGTTGCTGGCGGCCGCGTGTGGCTGCCAGAGGACAGGTTGATCAAGCCGGAGCTTTTGCGTTCTACCGTCCCGTCTGCTTTCGTGATTGTAATCGTCCCAGAAGTTTTATTGGTTACTTTTACATCCGCATCTTTGGATTTGACCGTTACCGTACTGTTTTCGGCACCCTTATTTAATGTAATATCTACGGATGCATATGCCGTAATATTGACCGGCGCTTCTGAGGTCAGTTTGGCCCCTTCTGCGGATGCTTCTACGGTTACGTTGACCGGTGCTTCTGGTTTCCCGGTAATGGACAGTTCCATTTTTGCCTGGATGGATACTTCGTCAATGGCCCCGTTTACTTCCAGGCTGACCTTTGCATTTACACGGGAAAGGTTCATGCGGTTTAGCCGTGCTCCTTTGTTTACGACAATACGGGCGGTTTCGGCCAGTATATCCATAACATTGCCAATGGCATTTTCAAACCACGTATCAGATTTGATGGCCTGGATAGTAATGGATGAAAAGACGCCGTTGTTTACTACATCAGCGGCAGGGGCATCGACGGTTAATGCGACATTTTTGTAGTTGCCGGCCGGGATGGTAAATGTCTGTGCATCTTTCGTCTGGATGGACAGCTTCTTTAACTGTTTGTTCGACAGGGCTTTTTCCAATTCCGCCTGTGTCGATACGGACGCATCCGTTACGGCTTCATCTGCTGGATTGGATGGGGCCGTTACGTTTACCCGGCATTTGACCAGCTTAGTAGAAAATTTCTTTCTGGCTGTTGTTTTTAGCCTTGCTTTAACGGTTGCGCGCCCTACGGACTTCCCTTTGATGAAAAAATCTTGTTCGGTTTTGCCGTATACCATAGCAACCGTACGGTCGCTTGTGGCGACTTTCGTGACTTTCCAGCCTACGGTATTGTTTTTGAGCGTCATCCGGTTTTTCTGCCCAACCTGCAGGGTTTTAAATCTGGTTCTGAGGCTGACATACGGTGAAGCTGCTTTTGTGGCTGCGGGCGTTGCAGACGGCACAAAACAAAATGCCGTCAGTGCCGCTAGGGCCGCAGCAAGTAAACGCTTCCTGCGGCCCTTTGTTTCCTGTTTCTTGTGATTCATAATGGTCCCCCTTACTAAATAATAGGTTGATTTTGGCAGATAAGGGATCTTTTGTAAAGCGCATTGGTATCATTCGCTAATTTCGTGGTATCAATTGCCGGTTTTAAGGGTATTTTAGGAAAGTACAGGAGAAAATATCAAAAATGAAATAAATGAAAGATAATATTAAAATAAATGAAAGATAATGCAGAATAAATAAAAAATAATTAATTTTTATAATATATACCAGTAGAAATTGCAATTTTATTCCACTATAATACACTCAAAAGGAACACAAATTAATTTTAAATCAAGGAGGTAATAAATACAATGAAAGTAGGATTTATTGGACTGGGAATTATGGGCAAGCCGATGAGCAAAAATCTGGTAAAAGCAGGCCACGAACTGGTTGTATGCGATTTTAAGAAGGAATCGGTGGACGAGCTGGTTGCGTTGGGTGCAAAAGGCGCACAAAATGGCGCACAGGTGGCTAGTGAATGTGAAGTTATTATAACAATGGTACCGAATTCCCCGCATGTGCGTGCTGCAGTATTTGGGGAAGGGGGCATTGCGGAAACCGCAAAACCTGGAACCGTTTTGATCGACATGAGTTCCATTGATCCTGTGGAAAGCAAAAAAATCGGCGCAGAGCTGGCTGAAAAAGGGATTGATATGCTGGATGCACCGGTATCTGGCGGGGAACCAAAGGCAATTGACGGTACGCTTTCGGTTATGGTAGGCGGAAAAAAAGAGCTGTTTGACAAGTACTATGATATGTTGATGGTGATGGCAGGTTCGGTTGTCTATGTTGGAGATCTTGGTTCTGGCAATGTAGCAAAACTGGCAAACCAGATTATTGTGGCAGTTAATATTGCAGCCGTTTCCGAAGCGCTTACGTTTGCAAAAAAAGCGGGTACGGATCCGGAGCTGGTATATCAGGCGATCCGCGGCGGGCTGGCAGGCTCTACCGTTATGGATGCAAAAGCACCGATGATGCTGTCCGGCAACTACAATCCTGGGTTCCGCATTGAACTGCATATTAAAGACCTGAATAATGCATTGAATGCAGCCCATGCGATCAATTCCCCAGTGCCATTGACGGCTTCTATGATGGAAGTAATGCAGTTTTTGAAAGCGGAAGGCTGTGAAAAAGAAGACCATGACAGTATTGTGAAATATTATGAGAAGATTTCCGGTACGAGTATTGTAAAAGAATCATAAATAAAAGGGGAAACAGTACCGGCTGGAATCTATAGGAGAAGGAGTTATCTGGCGGGCTGGCAGCATAGGCGGCAACAGCTGTAAAAGCTAGTGAGGGTTTGGCATGGGCTGCCTGCTGGCTTGCTGCCAGCCCGCTGGATGGTATGGATAAAGCGCGGCGGCATGCAGCTTTATCTTACGGTTTTGCCGGAACAGGATGGGGTGAAAAAATGAGTGAATCTACACGTATGCTGATTGGCCTGATTATAGGCATCGTTGTAATGGTTGTGCTTGTATCCAAAACAAAGGTACATACATTTATTGCATTGATGATCGCATCGGGCATCACAGGTATTATTGGGGGTATGCCGCTTGTGGATATTGCGCAGGAGGACGGAACGAAAATTACAGGGCTGGTCAATGCCATTCAAGATGGGTTTGGCAGTACTTTGAAAAGCACCGGCATTATTATCGGGCTGGGCGTTATGATGGGCGGTATTTTGGAAAAATCGGGTGCAGCCGAGAAAATGGCGTTTTCTTTTATTAAAGCGGTGGGCAAGAAAAAGGAAGAATGGGCGTTGGCCATTACGGGGTGGTTTATCGCAATTCCGGTATTTGCGGATTCGGCGATTGTTATTTTCGCACCGCTTTGCAAGGCAATTTCAAAGGTAACAGGCAAATCCCTTGTAGGGCTTGCATTGGCAATGGCTGCAGGGCTGCAGCTGACACACTGCTTAGTACCGCCGACGCCGGGGCCGACGACAGCGGCAAGCATGCTGGGCGTAGATGTCGGGCAGATGATCATCTGTGGTACTTTGATTTCTATTCCGATGTTGATTATAGCAGTCTTTTACTGCCAGTGGATGGGGAAGAAAATATATCAGGTCCCGACGGATGACGGTGGTTTTGAACGGAAGGAATTTAAACAGGAATACATCAAATCTATGGAAGAATTGGACCATATGATTGGGCAGAAAAAGCTTCCAGGGCTTGCAATGTCGATTGCACCGATCGTGATCCCTCTGATCTTGATCTTGGCCAATACCATTTTGGGGCTGATGGGTACGGAAATTGCTATCCTGTCGTTCCTTGGGGCGCCGATCGTAGCGCTTTCCATTGGTACTTTAATTGCGATTTATGGGCTGATGGCAAAAGAGGATACCAAAATGGTGCTGGGCGTTATGGATGATGCGATTAAAAGCACAGGTATTATTATGTTGATTACCGGCGCGGGTGGGTCGCTTGGAAATGTGATTAAAGTAAGCGGCGTCGGCACAGCGCTTGGTGAAGTAGTTATGAACATGCCACTGCCGGCGATTTTAATCCCGTTTATTATAGCAGCGTTGATGCGTATTGCACTAGGTTCCGCGACCGTTGCGATTACAACAGCGGCAACGCTTTCTGCATCTTTGATGGGGGCGATTTCTGTCAGCCCGCTGCTGATGGCGGTTTCCTGCTGTGTTGGGGCAATCTCCTTTTCATATTTTAACGACAGTGGGTTTTGGGTATGGAATGGAATGTTTGGAGTAACGGAATTAAAAGACCAGATCCGCTGCAAAACGGCAATATCTTTGATCATGGCAGCAGTTGGTATTGTAGAATTATTAGTCTTATCGATATTTATGCATTAATGGCTAATCGCTACATAGAAGATGATGTGGTAAAATGAAAGCATGGCGGAAAACGATGGGGTGTTTTCCGGCCATGCTTTCTAACAGGACAATGGAAAAATAAAGCAAAAGGCGAAAGAAAATAGAAAGGGGATTTTTATGGATACATCATTTATCAAAGGGGTCATTGTACCGATTATAACGCCAATTGACGAAGAGGAACGTATTGATGAAAAAAGGCTCCGGGAACAGGTCGATTATGTGGTCGAAGGGGGCATACATGGGATCCTTGCCTTTGGGAGCAACGGCGAGTTTTATATGGTGGAAGAAGATGAGATGGAACGCGGCCTGAAAATAATGGTAGAACAGGCTGCAGGCAGGGTGCCGGTCTATTTTGGTATTGGGGCGATCAGTACAAAGAAATGTATCCGTCTGGCTAAAATGGCAAAAGCAAACGGCGCTGTAGGTATTTCCGTACTCCAGCCGATGTTTTTAAAACCTACAGAAACAGAATTGTTCCAGCATTTTAAGGCGATCGCGGATGCAGTGCCGCAGTTTCCGATGCTGCTGTATAACAATCCAGGGCGGGTAGGCTATACGATGTCCGCTGGGCTGGTAGACCGCCTGGCGCATGAGGTGGATAATATCATAGGCATGAAGGATACCAGCGGGGACATTACACAGACAGCAGAATTTATCCGCAGGACACGTGATACGGGATTTAAAGTGTTTGGCGGCAAAGATACGCTTTTATATGCATCCATGTGCCACGGTGCAGTCGGCGGCGTATGTACGGCGGGTAATTTTATGCCGGAATTGATCACGGATATTTACAATAAATATATTGCAGGCGATTTGGAAGGGGCTTTGGAAGCGCAGTTTAAGTTGAACCCAGTACGGCTTTCTATGGACGGGGCTAGTTTCCCGGTTGCTGCCAAAGATATGGCAAACTTGCGTGGCAGGGAGGTTGGCCTGCCTTATATGCCAAACCTTCCGACGCCGCCTGGACCGGTTTTGGACCGTATCCGTACAGAGATGGAACTGGCTGGGTTATTGGAACGTTAAGGACAGGGGGAAAGAACCATGAGGCCATTAAGGGAAGATGCAGATACGATTATTGCACAGGCAATTAAAAAAGTCCTGCCTGACCAGGCAGTCGAAGAAGCGCTGAAAGAAAAGGAATTTGGCCCGGGAAAAATATATATCGTTGCTGTCGGAAAAGCGGCATGGCAGATGGCAAACACAGCCAGCAGACTTCTGGGGGACAGGCTGAAACATGGGGTAGCCGTAACGAAATATGGCCATGTAAAGGCTAAAATTGCAGGCATAGACTGTTATGAAGCAGGGCATCCGGTACCGGATGAAAACTCTTTTGCCGGCACACAGGCAGCTCTGGATATGGTAAAAAGCCTGAATCCGGAAGATACGGTGCTGTTTTTACTGTCCGGCGGCGGTTCGGCGCTGTTTGAAAAACCGCTGATACCAGGGAAAGAACTGGCGGATATTACAAAGCAGCTTTTAGCATGCGGGGCGGATATTGTGGAAATGAATACGGTGCGCAAACGGCTTTCCGGCGTAAAGGGCGGCAAATTTGCAAAACTTTGCGAACCTGCACAGGTGTATAGTATCGTACTTAGCGATATACTTGGCGACCCATTGGATATGATCGCATCTGGCCCTGCGTATCCGGACAGCTCGACTTGCCAAATGGCGCTTTCCATCGTTGAAAAATATGGGCTGGAGATAAGCGGGAAGGCTATGGAATGCCTCCAGGTGGAAACGCCGAAAACACTGGGCAATATAGAAACACATATCACCGGCAGTGTAAAAAACCTTTGCCGGGCAGCTGCGCAGTCTTGTGAATCATTGGGCTATGAAACGTTTATTTTGACCGACCAGCTGGCATGTGAAGCCAGGGAAGCAGGGTCATTTCTAGCTTCTATCGCTAAAAGCCATGCAGGGTGCCACAAACGTATGGCATTCCTTGCCGGCGGGGAAACGGTTGTCCATCTAACGGGAAACGGAAAAGGCGGCCGCAACCAGGAGCTGGCGCTTTCGGCAGCGCTTGGGATTGCAGGGATTGACGGTGCAGCTGTTTTTAGCGTAGGCAGCGATGGTACAGACGGGCCGACCGATGCAGCCGGGGGCTTTTGCGATGGCAGCACAAAAGGGCAGTTGGCAGAAAAAGGGATAGACATTTATGATGTATTAAAGCGCAATGATGCTTATACGGCGTTAAAACAGTGCGGCGGCTTGATCGTAACCGGTGCGACAGGGACAAATGTAAATGATGTTGCGGTGCTGCTGCTGGCAGGCAGTTGAGGCAGCAGCTAGGATCTGTCTGAAAGGGAGGGGTATTATGGTATTACGGAAATATGTGAAGATTCATACAAAAGATAATGTAGCCATTGCGGTAACGGACATCAAGGCTGGTACCGTAATCGAAGATGGCCTGGCAGCCAACCAGGATATTCCGCAGGCACATAAAATTGCACTCTGCGATATTCCAAAAGGCAGGGAGGTAGTCCGTTATGGCGTTTCCCTTGGTTGTGCAAAGCAGGATATAAAAAAGGGGGACTGGATCAACGAGCATATGATCCATTTGCCGCAAAGCCCTTCGGTAGAACATATGGAATATGGCACCAATATTGTAGAAACAAAAGATTTGCCGGTACCGCCAAGGGATACCTGGATGGGTTACCGGAATGCAAATGGCCCGGCTGGGACCAGGAACATGCTTGGCATTGTAACTACCGTCCAGTGCGCGGCAGGTGTGCTGAAGGTTGCGGTAGAACGGATCAAAAAGGAACTTTTGCCGAAATATCCAAATGTAGACGGTGTAACGGCGGTTACGCACCCTTATGGATGCGGTGTGGCGATCCAAGCACCGTTGGCACATATTCCAATCCGTGCAGTAGCCAACCTTATCCGCCATCCGAATTTTGGAGGGGAAATTATGGTTGTAGGGTTGGGATGTGAAAAACTGACGTATGACCGTGTATTGGAGCCGGAGGAGATCACGCCGGAAAATGTGCTGACTTTGCAGGATTATCCAGGGCATGATGCAATGATGCAGGCAATTATGGATATGGCCCAAAAAAAGCTGGAAAGGCTCAACCAGCGTACAAGGGAAGCGCTGCCGTTAAGTACACTGCTGGTTGGCATGCAGTGCGGCGGAAGCGATGCATTTTCGGGTATTTCCGCAAACCCAAGCGCAGGCTATGCAGCGGATATGCTGGTCCGGGGCGGTGCAACGGTACTGTTTAGCGAAGTAACGGAAGTCCGCGACGGTGTCCATATGCTGGCAGCACGCTGCAAAGATGCCCATACCCGTGACCGCCTGGCAGAAGAGATGCGCTGGTACGACAACTATTTGGCAGAAGGCGGGGTCGGCCGTGACGCAAACCCGACACCGGGAAATAAAAAAGGCGGGCTGGCAAATATCGTGGAAAAAGCGATGGGGAGCATTGCCAAAAGCGGTTCTAGCCCGATCGTGGAAGTCCTTTCCCCTGCACAGAAGCCATCCAAACATGGGCTAATTTACGCGGCAACGCCAGCCAGCGATATTGTGTGCGGCCCATGCCAGGTAGCCAGCGGCATCGGCCTCCAGGTGTTTATGACAGGCCGGGGCACCCCATATGGACTGGAGGTCAGCCCGGTAATCAAAGTATGCAGCCGCAATGAAATGAAAGCACATTGGTTTGATATGATTGACATTTCTGCCGGGGATGTTGCAACAGGGGAAAAGACGATCGCTGATGTAGGGACGGAGATCTTTCATATGATCCTTGATGTAGCAAGCGGCCAAAAAATACCATACAGCGACCAATACGGATTCCATAATGACCTATGTATTTTTAACCCGGCCCCGATTACCTGACGCCTCCAAAACGAATGCTTGAAAAACAACGGCCTTTTTTGTATAATATACAAACAAAAGGAAACTGCAAACAAACCACGAGGATACAAAAGAATGTCGAATATATACGTACTGGTCCCGAATCAGGAAATGGCTGATTATGCCCTCCAGATCATTGCAGAAGAAAACATCGATTCGTGCCAAGTAGAAGTAATCCGTACAAGCGGCGCTGTGCAGGCGGCACGAAAAGCCATTGCAGACGGTGCAAATGTTATTGTAGCCCGTGGGCTGCAGGCAGACCTGATACGGGAATATACAAAAGTGCCGTTGGTCAATATTTCTATGACAGGCCAGGAAGTGGGCCTTTTGGTGGAAGAGGCAAAGCAGCGGGTGGGGCGTGAAAACCCGGTTATCGCATTTGTAGGCCATCATACGATGTTCCCGGATGCCAGTTATATGAATGAGATCTTCCATGCGCAGCTGAGGTTTTACACATACGAAGACCGCAGCCGCATTGAATCGGTTGTGGAAAAAGCGGTGGAAGAAGGTGCGGACGCAGTCATCGGCGGCGAAAGGGCACTACGCTGTATGCAGCAGTATCCAAATGTTGCGGCACTGTTTATGAGGACAAGGGAAGACTCGCTGCGCAAAGCCCTGCATGTTGCATGCAGGATGCTTTATACCTACCAGGTAGAGCAAGAAACCAATGCCCAGTTCCTGACGGTATTGGAAACCGTATATAACGGGGTGCTCAAAGTGGACCGGAAAAAAACGGTAACAGCCGCCAACCATGCCGCTGCGTGGATTTTAAACCGTACCGAATCGGCATTTATTGGAAAAAAGCTGTATGAAGTGATGCCCCAGATGGAAGAAAACTACCTTGACCGGGTGCTGCGTGGAGAACGTGAGATTATGACTACGTCCATGCTGATCGGCCAGGAGTCTTTTGTCAGCTCGATTGCGCCAATCGCATATGACGGGAAGATCACAGGGGCGATCATTTCCATACATAAAATACCGACAGGCAGCAGGAAAAGCCAGGATTTATTCAGTGACAGCCTGCTGCTTGGCTATTTAAGCATGGGTGATTTCCGCAAGATCGATACCCGGTCAGAACGGATGAAAAAATGCATTGAGCTGGCGCGCATGTATGCATTATCATCCGGGCCAGTCATTATTTACGGGGAAACGGGGACAGAAAAGGAACTGTTTGCACAGGGCATCCATAACAGCAGCAGCCAGAAAAACAGCCATTACCTAACGGTAAATTGCAGCGGCATGACAGAAGGGCAGCAGATTGCCGTGCTGTTTGGGCCAGAGGATGGGCAGGATATGGCAGGGCAAAAAAAAGGCGCCTTAGAACAGGCGGCATTTGGGACGCTTTTGATCCGGGATATTGATGAATTGTGCCCACGGTGCCAGTACCGCCTGCTGCGCGTAATGCGCTATAAGATATTTATGAAGACGGATATTGAAGAGATTCCGTCAATGGAGGTGCGGATCCTTGCTACAGCACGGACGGAATTGGCGGAAAAGGTACGATGCGGGCAATTCCGGGAAGATTTGTACTATTTGCTGAATGCATTTGCAATCCATATCCCGCCGCTGCGGGAACGAAGGGAAGATATTCCAGGGATGGTGCAAAATTATTTCCGGCAGTACAATAAGCAATATTCCAAACGGGTCGGCCTGACAAAAGGCGGCATGGAGGCTTTGTGCAGCGCGCGCTGGGACGGCAATGCACTGCAGCTGGAACGCTTCTGTGAGCGGCTGGTGTTGACTGCACACAAACGGAATATGGACGAAGCCTGTATACGGGAACTGCTGGAGGAGCTGTACCCGAAGATTGAAACCCATAACGGCATTCCAAGCGTAGTTATCTACGAACCGCCGGAAAAAGAAAAAATAGTCCAAGCGCTTGCACAGTACGGCGGAAGCCGCCAAAAAACAGCTGCTTCCTTGGGCATCAGTACGGCAACTTTATGGCGCAGGATGAAAAAGTACGGGATTACCGGTACTTTGGAAAACTAACCGGGATTTTGGAAAGCAGGAAATGGGATGCAAGAAAGTGGAGGAGGCATGGGGTATGGCAAAAAATGATATATATGTAATACAAGGGGAAGATTATAAACAGATGGCAGAACGCGTGCTGGAAGCAGCCAGCCTGGCGGACTCCATCGGGGACAGGAAAAAACACATCGGCATCAAACCCAATATCCTTGCTGCAAAAACAGCAAGCTCGGGGGCAGTGACCCACCCGGAACTTGTAGACGGCGTGCTGTCGTACCTAAAGGAAAAAGGGTTTTGCAACCTTGTTGTTTTAGAGGGATCCTGGGTAGGGGACCTTACTTCGCAGGCAGTCCGGGCCAGCGGGATTTATGATATATGCAAAAAACACCAGGTGCCGTTTATCGATTTGCAGCAGGATTCGTACCAGACCCTGGATGCGGCCGGTATGTCCATTTCTGTCTGTGAGGAAGCGCTAAATTTGGATTACCTGGTAAATATCCCCGTGCTGAAAGGGCACTGCCAGACGACGGTTACCTGTGCGTTAAAAAACAGCAAGGGCTTGATCCCAAATTCCGAAAAGCGCAGGTTCCATACGCTTGGGCTGCATAAGCCAATTGCACATTTAAATACGGTGGTCCATCAGGATTTTATACTGTTGGATAATATATGCGGCGACCTGGATTTTGAAGAAGGCGGCAATCCGGTAGTTATGAACCGGGTGCTGGGTTTTTGGGACCCTGTGCTGTGCGACAGCTATGCTGCAGAAAGTATGGGCTATCATCCGCAGGATATTGGGTATATCAGGCTGGCAGCACAGCTGGGCGTGGGAAGTATGGATGTAGCAAATGCAAGGATTATCCCGTTGAACAAAGGGGCGCTGGATACAAAAGTGGATACAGCCCGTACCCCACGGGTATCGAAGCTGGCCGCCTATGCAGCGCCAAAAGATGCCTGCTCCGCCTGCTATGGTTCCTTGATCTATGCATTGGACAGGCTAAGTGAAGAAGGATGCCTGCGGGGTAAAAAAATGCGCTCGATTGCCATTGGGCAAGGGTACCGTGGGCAGGCTGGGGATACTGGCATAGGGCAGTGTACGAGGTGTTTTGAAAAAAGCCTAGGCGGATGCCCGCCAAAGGCGGTGGAAATTGTAGAATTTTTGCGGGATTCCTGGGTATAAAGGCCAAAAGCGGGGCCTGCACAGGGGATGTGCAGGCTTGCTTATAATTTCGTTTCCCACATCTTTAAAATATCTTCGCTCGCATCCGTATCGATCTCGCCGACTGCCCCGCACAGCTGGGAAAATAGTTCTTTTTGGCCGTTGGCATACCGGTACTGTTTCATTTGGCCGATCACTTCTTCCATCTGGTCCATGTCCAGGTTGTCAAATGCATACCGGAGCAGTCCAAAGAATTGGCGCAGCTCCTCAGAAGAGGCCAGCGGCTTATTTGTGTCGTCGTCGGCATCTGCCTGGAAATATTTTTGCAGGATGCCCTTGTATGCTAAATACTGTTCTACCATGCCCGGCGAATACGTATGGATCAATGCAGCGTCGCGCTCGTTTCCAGCCTGTTCCATGCGTGCTGCAATATCCGCCAGTTCTGTGGCGCCAATCTGCCTGGAGGCGCTTTTTAGTGCATGGACTTCAATCGTATAGTTTTTCCAGTCTTCGGCTTTTTCCAGTTCCTGGATACGGGCCGCTTTTTTGTCGATAATGAAATAATAATCTTTCAATACTTCCCAGAACAAGGATTCGCTTCCAAGCATCTTTAGCGCGGCCTGCGTATCCAGCGCTTCAATTTCAAGGGAAGCCTGTTTTGATGGCTGGCTGCTGCTGCCAGGAAACGGCGTTACAGGCTGGATCTTGCTTTTAGGGAGCCAACGGTGCAGGCTCTGTAAGATAACGGGCAGCTCAATCGGTTTTGGGACAAAGTCGTTCATGCCTTCTTTTAAAAACATTTTTCTAGCTCCGCCGACGGCATTGGCAGATAATGCAATAATCGGCACTTTGTTATAGTTCGTATAAAAACGCCGGATAATATGCGTAGCTTCGATCCCGTCGACTTCCGGCATCATATGGTCCATAAAAATCAGGTCGTAGGAATGGCGTGCAATCTTTTCAATGGCATCTTTGGCGCTTAAGGCAGTGTCGATCTGCATTTGGAGCGGTTTTAAAAGCCCTTCGGCTACGGTTAGGTTGACAGAATTGTCATCCACAATTAATATGCGTGCCTGTGGGGCGATAAAATCAAAGGTATTGTTGCTGTTATCTGCCGCTGGGTGGAGTTCATGGTTGAATATAGAAACAAGGTTCATGGAATACAGCGGTTTTTTTACAACGGCTAGGTTTGGGATGTCGTATTCTAATGTTGTCTGGAAGCCAACCATTAAAACGGCGGTAATATCTGGGTGGTTGCGTACAAATTTTTCAACGGCATCCGAAAAATTTGCAAGTTCAATAAAAAAGTAGGTAATCCTGTATTTTGGAAGCAGCTTAATCTCACGCTCCGATTCTACTGGGATGTAGGAAATGCCCAGCCGTTTCATATCAAGTTTCAGCTGGTTTGCAGCATATACGTTTCCGATAAACCCGGCTGCTTTGATCTTGTCTGGTTCCTCGATGCGGAAACCTGGAGTGCTTTGGATGATTTTTTGCGGCAATACAAAAGAAAACTGGCTGCCGGACCCGTATTCGCTTTCTACTTGTATATCGCCGTTCATCTGTGACAGCAGCTGCTTCGTAATGGCCAGACCAAGCCCGGTCCCTTCGATATTACGGTTTTTGCGTGAATCGATACGTTGGAAGGCATTGAACAGTTTGTCCATATCTTCCTTGTGGATGCCGCTGCCAGTGTCTTTAACGGAAATTTTAAGGTCCAGTTCATCCGGGCTGGTTAATTCATACTGTACTTTTAATAAGATCTGCCCGTGCCTGGTAAATTTTACGGCATTGTTGGTCAGGTTTAAGATGATCTGGGTCAGGCGGACATGGTCCCCCAACAATAGCTGGGGCAGGTCAGGGGCCATATCAACGCAAAATTCAATATCCTTGATGCCAATCCTGGTTGTTATCGTACTGATAATATCGGTGATCAAGGTAGATGGGGAGTATTCGCCTACATGTATATCGATATTCCCGGTTTCGATTTTGGAAAAATCCAGTATATCGTTGATAATGGTTAGCAGTGTCTGGCCCGCAGTTTTGATCTGGTTTAGGTAATCGGCAGCGACAGGGGACAGCTTTTCGCGCATAGCCATTTCAGACATGCCGACAATGGCGTTCATCGGGGTACGGATTTCATGGCTCATATTGGCGAGAAAATCAGAGGTATTCTGTGCGGCCTGTTCCAGCTCCCTGTTTGCCAGCAGGATCTTATAACGGCTGTTTCCGATATTGGATAGTATGTTTGACAGTGTATATAAAAAATCTGCGGCTTCATTGATCTGCTGTTCCGAAACGATAGGGATGCTCTTTAACGCCACAAGGAATTCGTCTGTGTTAATTGATAGTTCCTGGGCAGTTAAAAGGGCGGCTTCTTCGTCGGGTGCATGGAGCAGTACTTGCCCGCCGACAAAACAGCCTAATATCTGATCCTGTATAATGATTGGGGCGGCAAAATCGATCAGGCCCGCATGGCATCCATAAAAAACGGCCGACCGGTGTTCCTTTGCCATAGCGCTGCCCTGGCGGTCGCAATGCTCGCATCGGCTGCGGCCAAGCGTAGAATTTCTTACCAGGCGGCAGAAATTGTGGTTATTGCAGCTGGCAGTAATCCGGACCCCCTGCGCATCGGCAACTCCAGCTGTCATTTCCGTCATTTCACAAAAAGCCTGCTCCATCCTGGCAAGGGTATCCGCATCAATCAAGTCAATTAAATTTAAATCATCGTTTAATTCCATATTCTGCCTCGTTCGGTGTTTTGCTAACAGTTGCATAAGCAAGCCTGCATTGGTCCATGCAGGCTTGCCGGAATAGTTACGTCCCTTGCCCCGGCAATTTTGCTTCCCAGCCGGAAAGGATGGTTTCGCAGGAATCCACATCCAGTTCTTCGACCGCGTTTTTCAGATTTTTATAGTAATCCATCTGCCAGCCTTCGTATTGGTAAGCAGAAAGTTCCTGTATGGCCTGGTCCATCTGGTCCATATCCAGCTCTTCGATCGCACAGCGCAGGGAATGGAACACTTTGCGCAGGATGGGTTCTGTGATCGGTTCCCCAGTGCCCTGCTGTGTGGCCTGGTCCATAAAATATGGGGCAAGGATATGGTCGTAATGCAGGTACTGGTCTAACAGGTATGCCGTATGCTGATGGATCAGCTGTGCGTTCCCTTCGATGCCGGCATTTTCCATTTCCGCAGCAAGGGAGGATAGTTCCATTGCGCCGATTTGTTTTGAGGCGCTTTTTAAGGCATGGACTTCGATCGTATAGTTTTTCCAGTCCTCCTGCTGTTCAAAGCGGTGGATCTTTTCTGCTTTTGGACGGATGGATTTGTAGTAATCTTTTAAAACGTCCCAAAGCAGTTTTTCGCTCCCGAGCAGTTTTAAAGCGGCTTCGGTATCCAGCCCTTCGATCACGACGGACGGGGCAGTTTTTGCAGTTTCCGGCTGAAGGTAAAATTCTTCGCTGACCTTTTGGATCTTTTCGCGCGGCAGCCAGCGTTTTAGTTTGGAAATAAGGATACGCAGCTCGAATGGTTTCGCGACGCAGTCGTTTAGCCCTTCGTTTAAAAACATCATTTCCATTTCTGTAGAAGAATTTGCGGAAAATGCAATAATCGGGACGTTTGCATATTCCTGGTGGAAACGGCGGATGATATGCGTGGTTGCGATTCCGTCCAAATCCGGCATCTGGTGGTCCATAAAGATCAAGTCGTACTGTTTGTCGGAAATCTTTTTGATCGCTTCTTTTCCGCTCTGCGCTGTTTCAATGTGCATATTTAACGGACGGAGCAGCCCTTCTGCCACGGTCAGGTTGACCGTGTTGTCATCGACGATCAATATATTTGCTTCCGGGGCGATAAATTCGTAATCTTCGTCGGTGACATTATTGTAGTTGACGTCCAAGCTTTCCCGGTTAAAAATCATAGCAAGGTTAAGCGAATACAATGGTTTTTTCACAACTAGGAGGTTTGGCAGGTCCGGGTCTGCATTGTCATAAAAATTAATAATCAAAACAGCGGTAATTTCCGGATGGGCAGTTATAAAATCTTTCACATCCCCGGTATACATTGGCTGTTCAATAAATAGGAACTCACATTTTTTGCGTGACAGGCTGATCAAGTCTTCCTCAAATTCCAGCGCAGTATATTGGATGCTTAGGCGTGTAATGTCTTTACGCAGCTGGGCATGGAACACTGGGTCGGCGATCAGGCCGGCTGCAGTGGACGGGGCAGGGGGTTTTAACAGGATCCCTGGCCGCGAACAGGTGATGCGCTGCGGGAGTTTAAAAGAAAAGGTAGAACCTTTTCCAAATTCGCTCGCAACATCGATCGAACCCATCATTAAATGCAAAAGGCGCTGGCTGATGGCAAGGCCCAGCCCGGTGCCTTCCAGGTTCCGGTTGCGTTTGCTGTCTAGCTGCTGGAAGGACTGGAACAATTTATCCAGGTCTGCTTTTTTGATGCCGATCCCGGTGTCCTCAATGGAGGTATGCAAGATGACCTCATCCTCGCTGCGCCAAAACGGTTCCACTTTTAAAGTAATATAGCCTTTTTTGGTAAATTTGATCGCATTATTCGATAAATTAACCAATATCTGTTTGATCCGCAGGCTGTCACCGAGCAGCTCGTGGGGAATATCCGGGGAAATATCCAGGATCAGCTGTACGTCTTTTTTGCCGATATGTGTCATCATAATATTGGCGACATCGTTGATCAAAGACATTGGCTCGTATTCTGCCATATTAATTTCCATTTTGCCGGATTCCATTTTGGAAAAGTCCAAAATATCGTTTATGATCATCAGCAGGTTTTTGCCGGAGTTGCGTATCTGGCTGACACAGTCCAGCGCAGCCATTGGCAGTTCTTCGCGCATGGCCATTTCTGCCATACCGATAATGGCATTCATCGGCGTGCGTATTTCGTGGCTCATATTTGCGAGGAAAGATGATTTTAATTTGTTGGCACGCTTGATTTTCCGGTTTTCTTCCAGGATCACATAGTTGTGGTATGCGATACTAGAAAGCGCCGTTGTGATCGTATGCAAAAAAAGGTATGCCCGCTTTGATTTGGATTCTGGGATCAATGGCAGGCGGTGGCATGCCGTAATATAGGCATCTGGCTCCAGGCCGATTTCTGCGGCAACCTTTGCAAGTTTTTTGTCGTCAGGCGGTGAGGTTAAAAACTGTCCGCCATGAAAGCAGCCGATTAACTGCTGGTCGACGATAATTGGCGCGGCAAAATTCAATAGCCCGGCATGGCAGTTGTAGGCAATAATGGAGCCATGCTGGAAAGCAGCCTGGGCACTGTTAATATCACAGGTATTGCAGCGTTTGCGGCCTTCTGGCACGGGACGGATATAATCAGAACAAACTTCTGAAAAGCCCGCGCCTTCGGTTACATAAGCGCCGCTGCTGTCTGTAATATAGGCTGCCATGCCGGTCATTTTGGAAAAGGAATCCCGCATTTCCTGCAGTATGGCAACATCTACCAGTTCAGTTAATAATAAAGTTTCTTCCATAATAAGACAGTCCTCCAAGGGGTCAGCCAATGGTCTTTTCGATCGCTTCCACTAACTTATCGTGGTCAATTGGTTTTAACAGGTATCCCTGCGGCTTTAGGGCAAGTACCTGCTGGATTTTTTTCCGGTCGTTGATGCCTGTTAGGAATATAACAGGGATTTCGTTTGTAATTGGGTTCGTGCGCAGTTTCTGCAGTACGGCAGGGCCATTTTCCTCCGGCATTTCGTAATCGAGCAAGATCAAATTGGTCATTTTATTTTCCAAAAATTTCAGTGCAACTTTACCGTTGATCGCAGTAGCAATATCATAACTGTCTTCCAGATAGCGTTTGATCAGTTTCAGCATACGGAAATCGTCATCAACAACAAGGATATGCTTGCGTGTGTTTTGTGCAGCATTTGGGGAGGCGAGTAAGGAACTTAAGTTATTTAAAAACGCCTGTGTCTGGTTGGCCTGTGTCGGCATTGCTTTTTCTTCGTGCCCAATCACATCCTCAACGGTATCGTCTACGATATTCAGGTTGCGGTCCAGGTATTTTGTAACCCGGTCTGCGATTTGGAGTGTAGTAACCGGCTTTACCAGTTCTAAATCCGCAGTATCCGCAGACATCTTACGGAATTCGTCACAGTCTTCCTGGGTGGCAACAACAGCAAACAGTGTCTTTCGTTTTATTTTATCACGTTTGATTGTAATAAGCTGTGACATCGTTTCCCGTGTTTCATTGTGCATACAGTAAATGACCGCGTGCGGCTGGTAATACTTCAGATGGCTTGCAATGTCTTCGAATCGGTTTGAAGTATTCTGGATTTCAAAAGTATCGTTTAGGCGCAGGAATATATCATCGATCGTTGCCCGGTTATTGCCCATTAATAATACTCTGTACTTCATAACAAATTATACCTCCTAATAGCTTTCAGAACTTAAAATTCATTTGTGCAAATTTCTGCTGCAGCTTGCAATGGAAATCAGTTTGTATGTAATCCTAAGGGGCCTTGGCGGCAGGCGCTGCACGCATTGCCCCTGTTCGGTTCCGACAATTCCGCTACTCTATATTATAACAGTTTAGCGGGATTTTGCAATCGGTTCCATCAAATCGATTTAAATTTATTGTAGTTCGAAATTAACAAAAAAAGTAAAAAAAATAGAAAAAGTGATTGACAAATACAAATAACTGGGGTATACTGACAAAGTCAGCGGCAGGGCTGGCAATACAAAATGGGATCTTAGCTCAGCTGGGAGAGCATCTGCCTTACAAGCAGAGGGTCATAGGTTCGAGCCCTATAGGTCCCATTGGAAATATAATATGGCGAGGTAGCTCAGTTGGCAAGAGCACACGGTTCATACCCGTGGTGTCGAGGGTTCAAATCCCCCTCTCGCTACTTGAAAAGATGCAGGAAAAGAGGTATTTCCGGCGTCTTTTTGTGTTTTCTTTTGATATGCCGCGGCGATATTAACGTTGCTTTTCCATAGTGGATGTATTATAATCCATAGGTAGCAAGTATACGCAAATACATGGAGGACCAGACATGAGTGCAGAATTGAAACCGATCAAAGAAGGGAAAGTACGCCAGGTTTATGATATTGGGGATAGCCTGGTCATAGTGGCTACAGACCGTATATCTGCTTTTGACAACATTTTGGAAAATAAGATCCCGGACAAGGGGGCCGTATTGACCAGGATGTCTGCGTTTTGGTTTGATTTTACGGCAGATATTATCAACAACCATATGCTTTCCATATCCACTGCGGACATGCCTGCATTTTTTCAGGATGCAGAGTTTGAAGGCAGGAGCATGAAATGCAAGAAGCTGGAAATGCTTCCGATAGAATGCATTGTGCGTGGCTATATTACTGGGAGCGGCTGGGAAAGCTACCGCAAAAACGGTACGGTTTGCGGCATTCCGCTGCCAGAAGGGCTGCAGGAATCTGAAAAGCTGCCGGAACCGGTTTATACGCCGACGACGAAGGCAGGCCTCGGCGGCCATGATGAACACATCACCTTTGAACAGAGCGTGGAAATCCTTGAAAAACAGTATCCCGGCAAAGGGGAAGCCTATGCAGCCGGGATCCGTGACTGCACGATTGCATTATATAAAAAATGTGCGGCTTACGCATGGTCGAAACAGATCATTATCGCGGATACCAAATTTGAATTTGGGCTGGACGAAAACGGCGGGCTGGTATTAGGCGATGAGATGCTGACGCCGGACAGTTCCCGTTTTTGGCCGTTGGAAGGCTATCAGCCGGGGCAGGGGCAGCCGTCTTTTGACAAACAGTTTGTCAGGGACTGGCTCAAGCAAAATCCGGATAACAACGGCGTCCTTGCGGATGATGTCGTTCAAAAAACTGCAAATAAGTATAAAGAAGCATATGGGCTGCTGACAGGAAAAGCATTTTAAACAAAACCCACAGGGAGATTTTTATATGGACAGGAAGGGAACCGCACAAAACCCGTTCATCATGGACGAACCAAAGGATAATGGGGATAAAATGGACGAAGCATGTGGAGTAATAGGCGCCTATGACCTGGAAGGGCATAATGTCGCATCCGATATTTATTATGGGCTGTTTGCACTTCAGCACAGGGGGCAGGAAAGCTGCGGCATTGCGGTCAGCAAGACGGATGGGCCAAAAGGGAAAGTTGTTTCCTATAAGGATATGGGCCTGGTCAATGAGGTCTTTAACCCGGAGGTATTGGGCCGTCTGGAGGGCGACATTGGCATTGGGCATGTCCGTTATTCGACAGCGGGCGCATCGTCCAGGGAAAATGCACAGCCTTTAGTGCTAAACTATGTAAAAGGAACGCTCGCGCTTGCACACAATGGAAACCTGATCAATGCCGCGGAGCTGCGGCGGGAACTGGAATATACGGGGGCGATCTTTCAAACTACAATTGACTCAGAAGTAATTGCCTACCATGTCGCACGGGAACGGCTGCGTTCCAAGACGGTGGAAGAAGCCGTCCTGCGTGCGGTCAAAAAAATCAAGGGCGCTTATTCCCTGGTAGTTATGAGCCCGCGTAAGTTAATCGGCGCCAGGGATCCGTTTGGGTTTAAGCCGCTTTGTATCGGCAAGCGGGGGCATGTATATATCCTGGCATCGGAAACATGTGCTTTGGAGACGCTTGGTGCGGAATATGTCCGCGATGTGCGTCCAGGGGAGATTGTAACCATTTCGCCGGAAAACGGGCTGCGGTCGGATACCACGCTTTGCCCGCCAAAAGAAAAAGAAGCCAGGTGTGTGTTTGAATATATTTATTTTGCAAGGCCAGACAGCCATTTTGACGGGGTGAGCGTTTACAATTCCAGGATTAACGCCGGGCGGTTTTTGGCGCAGGATTCCCCAGTGGAAGCCGATCTGGTCGTAGGCGTACCGGAATCCGGGAATGCGGCTGCCCTTGGCTATTCGATGGAATCTGGCATTCCATATGGGATCGCATTTATGAAAAACAGCTATGTCGGCCGTACCTTTATAAAACCGAAACAGTCTTACCGTGCGGACGGTGTGCGTGTAAAGCTGAATGTCATAAAAGAGGCAGTAAGCGGCAAGCGGATCATAATGATTGACGACTCCATTGTACGTGGCACGACATCCGGCAAGATCGTATCTATGTTAAAAAAAGCAGGCGCTGCCCAGGTGCATGTAAGGATCAGTTCGCCGCCGTTTTTGTGGCCATGCTATTTTGGCACGGATATTCCGGAGCGGGAGCAGCTGATCGCCTATAACAACAGCCTGGAGGAAATACGGGATATTTTAGGTGCCGACAGCCTTGGCTATTTAAAAGCGGAACGCCTCGAAGAGATGGTGGACGGGCTTTCTATATGTAAAGGCTGCTTTACCGGCAAATATCCGCTGGAACCGCCGGAAGAGGACATCCGCGGCGATTATTTTGACCGGGAAGGATAACCTTGGGCCGCAGGCGGCAGCAAGATGCATCAAATATGGAAGTAAGGAAGGAGTTCAGCTATGGCAGCAGGCACAGACAGATACAGCAGCCCGTTATCCGAACGGTATGCCAGCAGGCAGATGCAGTATATTTTTTCGCAGGACAAAAAATTCCGTACCTGGAGGCAGCTTTGGATCGCATTGGCGCAGACAGAGATGGAATTAGGGTTAACTGGGGAAAATGGGGAACCGGTCATTACACAGGAAATGATAGAAGAGTTGCAGGCACATGCACAGGACATTAATTATGAAGACGCCATCCGGCGGGAAAAGGAAGTGCGCCACGACGTAATGAGCCATGTATATGCCTATGGCCTGCAGTGCCCAAAAGCAGCTGGGATTATCCACCTTGGGGCGACTTCTTGCTATGTAGGCGATAATACCGATATTATCCTTATGACAGAAGCATTAAAGCTGGTGCGTGTAAAATTAGTGAACGTGGTTTATGAGCTGTCCAAATTTGCGGATACGTACAAAAACCTGCCGACACTCGCATTTACACATTTCCAGCCGGCACAGCCTACCACAGTAGGCAAACGCGCTTCCTTGTGGCTGCAGGAGTTTCTGCTGGACTTGGAAGATATAGATTATGTCATTCATACAATGAAGCTGCTTGGCTCTAAAGGGACCACCGGGACACAGGCAAGTTTTCAGGAGCTGTTCCAGGGCGACCAGGAAAAAATCGACAAAATAGACCCGATGATTGCAGAAAAAATGGGGTTTGCCGACTGCTATCCGGTATCCGGCCAGACCTATTCCCGCAAAGTGGATATGCGGGTAGCCAATGTCCTGGCAGGCATTGCGGCAAGCGCCCATAAAATGTCCAACGATATACGCCTGCTACAGCATTTAAAAGAAATTGAAGAACCGTTTGAAAAGAACCAGATCGGTTCATCGGCTATGGCGTATAAAAGGAACCCGATGCGCTGCGAACGCATTGCCTCCCTGTCCCGTTATGTTATGGTCGATGTATTAAACCCGGCTATAACATCTGCGGTACAGTGGTTTGAACGCACCTTGGACGATTCTGCAAATAAGCGGCTTTCGATACCGGAAGGATTTTTGGCGGTGGACGGCATTCTGGACCTGTGCCTAAATGTAGTAGATGGGCTGGTCGTATATGATAAGGTAATTACACGCCATCTGATGGCGGAGCTGCCGTTTATGGCAACGGAAAATATTATGATGGATGCAGTCAAAAAAGGCGGCAGCCGCCAGGAACTGCACGAACGCATCCGCCAGCTTTCGATGCAGGCAGGCGAAAATGTAAAAAAACATGGCCTGGAAAACAACCTGCTGGAGTTGATCGCGGCAGATCCTGCTTTCCATTTGACCCTGGAAGAATTAAAGGAACAGATGGATCCAGCCAGGTATGTAGGGCGGGCACCGCTCCAGGTGGAGAAGTTTTTGAAAGAAACCGTACAGCCGGTTTTGGACGCCAACCGGGAAGTGCTTGGCATGAAAGCAGAGATTCAAGTGTAGCAAGACAAAAGGCAGCCTAGTGTTCAGGCTGCCTTTTGCAGAAAGCCCCGAAGGCCATTTACCGCGCCAGTATCTGTAAGATTTCTCCAACATACATCGTATGCAGGTCGCCATCTTTATACCATTCTGTTTCAATTTCAGGGTCAATAAACTGTTCTGGCAATATTGGCGTTGCTGACAACTTTTTGCAGCAGATCACAAAATTCCCTTCATCAATAAATGGAATATCTTCATAATAGTTTACATTCATCTTGGATACTTTAAATTTGTCTTCTTTCCTTCCGGAAACGATGCCAAAGTATTTCAGGGCTGATTTATGGTTTGGTTCAAAGAAGGTAAGGGAAAAAGTATCGCTTTGGTCGATCAGTTCTTTCGTATAGCGGCTGTCCCTTACAAAGATAAAAGCAGTATTTTTGCCCCATAATACGCCGATCCCGCCCCAGCTGGCGGTCATGGCATTTACTTTGTCGTTGTATTTTGCCGTAATAAGCATCCATTCTTTACCTATTTTTGTAAATGGGTTAAATTCAATTAGATCGACTGGATAAGGTTGAAATGTATGCATATGATTGCTCCCTTCACTAGATTTCCAATGCTGCGTAGCTGCCGCACCGCTTTTTTCTACATGGTGAAGTGATGTATTTCCAGCATTGCCGAGCCAGATTTTAACGTGGCAGTACACTACTAAGTACAGCAATGGTTTTATATTTACAAAACATTTCCTAGCCTATTATAACTCTTTTTTTGAAAAAGACAATATCTGGATTATTTTTAGGAAAAATAACTGGAAAAACCGTTTGGAATACGATAAAATAAGATTGTACAGTAGCCAGCCGACTTGTCTGGCTGTAGGAAATGATTAAGATGTTTTTTAGAAAATGGAGCAGGCAATGAGTGTAAAAATGACGGATATTGATAATAAAGGGCTGGAAGCGGCGATGCAGGGTTATATTGAAAACCAGGATAAGGATCATCTGCTGCGGCTGGTTTTTGCGTTGAAAGATGCTAGGCTGTTTGTGCCGGCAATGGCAAAAAAAGGCGGGTTTCAGCCATATGTTGTGAAAAACCAGGCAGGCGATATGTATATGCCGGTATTTACGTCGATCAAAAAATTTCCGAAAGATGAAAAATACCAGGGGATGTTAAAAATGCAGTACAAGCAGTGCGCGTCCATGCTGCTGGACAATCCAACGCTTGTGCAGGGTATCGCGCTAAACCCGTATACGGACAGCCTGATGCTTAAGACGCAGATGCTGGAATTGGCACGGAAAGTGGATACGCATTTAAAGGAGCATCCGCCGAAAGCTTATACGGTTAAAACGGACGATTTCCGTATGGTGATGAGGCATAATGTAGAGTTTCACCTGATTCCCAAAAAGCTGTATGAAGAAAAGATGGATTTTATCAACAGCCTGACGGAAGAGGAACTGTGCAGGCTTTACAAGATTCCGTTTGAACAGGCAGGGCAGGCAAAGATTTTTACTTATACAAAGGACAGCTTTGATATTATGGAGCTGAATGTAAGGGAAGATTTGAATATGATGCAGATTGCAACGCCTTCGGAGTTTTTGTATAAGACAAACTGCCGGGAGGTTTATATTGTCTGGAACCCACAGACTGGGCGTATCGCTTATTATATGATTGAAAAAGGGACAGATCCGGAAGGGAAACAGTTTTTGCTGGATGTGGCCAAAGACGACGGTACTTGGGAAAGCCTGGAGGATGCGCCGGCAGAGGGGGCTGTGATGAACCGCGTTATGGAGCTGTTTGCACAGGCGCAGGAGGAGTAAACAGGGGCTGTTGCAAAGTCTTTTGCGGCAGCTTTCTTTCTGGTTTGGCCGGTATTTTGTTTTTGCATATAGGAGGAGGATAGGATGGTTACAATAGGAGTTTTAATGAGCAGTGCGTATGTTGATTATTCGTCGCAGATTATCCGCGGGCTATGCATCCGGGCAAAGGAGCGCGGGAATGTCAATTTGATATTTTTTCCGGGTGTTTTTGTAAAGGAAGCGGAAGCTGGCAAAGGGCATTACGGAGACTCAATTTCCCTCGTAGACGTATTGGTTATTACTGACCAGGAGATGCTGCAGATGCTGCTGGAACAGCCGGAAGGAGCCTTTTTTTCCAATGTGCTGGAACATGTCCCTTATGTGCTTTTAAAGGACGATGCAGGGCAGGTGTTGGAACAGGCATGTGAACTGGCGGAAAGGCAGCCTGCAGATATGGGCAGCCAGCAGGAGGGGGATTTTGAGGAAAATGGATCTAAGCAAGAACGCAGGGATAATTTTGAACGTGCGCTGGAATTTGCTATGATGGCACATAAAGGCCAGGTGCGCAAAGGTTCCTCCATACCCTATATCGTCCATCCGATTGAAACTTCGCTGATTGCAATGACATTGACCAGGGACCAGGATATTATGATAGCAGCCCTGTTCCATGATATTATAGAAGATACGCCTTATAGCGCAAAAGAAATTGAAGATGCATTTGGCAGCCGTATTGCACATCTGGTGCAGCTAGAGAGCGAAAATAAGCGCAAAGGGCAGGATGCTGCAAAAACATGGAAAATCCGCAAACAGGAATTTATTGACAGCCTGGACCGCAAAGCAAAGGATGAAAAAATTATAGCGCTCGCAGACAAACTGTCCAATATGCGTGCCACGCGCCAGGGCAGCCGTAAGCATGGGGACGAGTTCTGGCAGCGTTTTAATGAAAAGCGGAAAGAGATGCATCATTGGTATTACCGGACGGTTGCGGACAAGTTGAAGGAATTTGCAGATACGGATGCGTGGCAGGAGTTGGACCGCTTGATACGGGAGGTGTTTGAACAATAGACATGGAATTGCCAATCGATTTTAAAATGCGTATGGAGCGCCAGCTTGGGGAGTCATATGCAGCGTTTTTGTCCTGTTTTGAAAAAGGGCGGGTGTTTGGCCTGCGCTGGAACCCGCTGAAAATAGAAAAAGGCCGTCTTTTGGCTCTGCTGCAAAAACAAGGCATCCCACTGGAGGCAGTAGGCTGGGCACAGGAGGGGTTTTATTATCCGGCGGATACGCAGCCAGGAAAACTGCCTTTGCATGAAGCCGGTGCTTATTATATCCAGGAGCCGAGCGCTATGTCGGCGGTAGGGCTGCTGGATCCGCAGCCTGGGGAAAAGGTGCTGGACCTTTGTGCGGCACCGGGCGGGAAGAGCACGCAAATTGCTGGGCGGATGCATGGCAGCGGGCTATTGGTTTCCAATGAGACAGTGACGGCAAGGGTGAAAATATTATCCCGCAATATCGAACGTATGGGTGTACGCAATGCGGTTGTATGCAATGAAACGCCAGAACGGCTGGCACAGCGGTTTCCAGTATTTTTTGACCGCATTTTGGTGGATGCGCCTTGTTCGGGAGAAGGTATGTTCCGAAAGGACGAAAATGCCCGCAAGGAATGGAGTATGGCACAGGTAGAAGCTTGTGCAGACAGGCAGCGTAGCATTTTGGAACAGGCAGCCGGGATGTTAAAGCCGGGAGGTGTATTGGTATATTCAACCTGTACGTTTGCGCCGCAGGAGAATGAAGAGATGGCTGCGTGGTTTGTAAAAAAGTTTCCACAGTTTTCGTTGGAGAAAACGATGCAAATCTGGCCGCACCTGCAGCGGGGGGAAGGCCATTATGCAGCCCGGTTTTTGAGTAAAGGGGTTTGGGGGCCGCAGGCAATAGGCCACAGCAAGGTGCGGGCGCCTTATGCCCTGGCGGGCGGAGGGGAAGTTTCCCATAACTCCTGCTGTGCAGCTATGCAGCTGTTGTCTGATTTTTGCAAGGATATATTATCAGAAGAGATGGCTGCATGGGTTGGCGGGGAGATACAAATGGGGGCCCTGGCACTTTTCGGAGGCCGGGTTTACCTTATGCCGCCAGGGATAGGCTGCTTGGACGGATTAAAAATAGAGCGTGCCGGACTGCAGCTAGGCTGTTTTAAAAAGAACCGTTTTGAGCCGTCCCATGCATTGGCAATGGCGCTGCATCCGCAGGATGTAAAGCAGGCACTGGCGCTGGATAGATCTGCATGTTTGCAGTATTTGCGTGGGGAAACTGTAAATTGCGGCACACAAACAGGGTGGACGCTGGCGGCTGTGGACGGTTGCTCCATTGGCTGGGGGAAAGCATCACGGGGGGTTTTGAAAAACCATTATCCGAAGGGGATCCGCAGGCAGGGGAATTATTAGCCATATAATAAGGAAGGAAATACATATGAAAAGGAAAGTAGCAGGTATTTTATGCAGCCTTATGGCTGCATCATGTATACTGGCAGGCTGCGGCAATGGTTCCAAAGGCCAGCCAGGAGCCGTGGAAGACGGCACAGGGCAGGCCGGCGTAGAAGGGCAAAACAGGGGGACAGGCGGCAAAGGAGGGCAGGGAAAAGAGACAGGCAGCAAAGAAGATGGCCCAGCCAAACCAGGGGAAGGGCAAGGAGAAGAAAAAAATAACGAAGAAAATGGCGGAGAAAGGCAAAATGGGGAAGTAGAAAGCGGGGCAGGGCAGGACAAAGGGACAGGCAGCGGAAGCGGGCAAGGCGGAGAAGCGGCCGGCAGCCAAAAAGATCCGGCAGGTGGAACTAGAAAAATCGGAATTTCTATGCCGTCAGAATCGGATGAACGGTGGGAACGTGACGGTGCCTATATGCAAAAGCAGTTAAACGCAGCAGGGTTTGAGGCTGGCCTGGCATATTCGGGCGAAGCAACACAGCAGTCCGCTATTCAAAAAATGATCGCGGATGGGGCAGAGCTGTTGATCGTTATGCCAAAAGCTGGCGATGGCTTGCAAACGGTTATGGAGCAGGCTGCGAAAGCAAATATTCCAGTCATTGCGTATGACCGTTTTATCAAAAGCAGTGCGGTAGCCTGCTATGTATCTTTGGACTATGGGAAAGCAGGAAAGCTGCAGGGGGAATTTTTGGCTAGCCAGCTTGCTTTGGAGCAGGCAGGCGGGGAAGCGTATCAGATAGAATTGACAGCAGGCAGCCACGGGGAGGAAACTGCGGTTTCGTTTTATCAGGGCCTGATGGATGTATTACAGCCATATCTGGACACCGGGGCACTGAATATCCTGTCAGGGCAGTCGGATTTTGCATCCGCAGCGTCAGACAGCCAGGAGGTAGATGCGGCATCGCAGCGGGCAAAGAACCTATTGGGTGCTTACTATGCAGATGGCACGCAATTGGATGCGTGGCTTTGCGCCAATGGCCCCTCTGCACTTGGTGTGGCACAGGCGCTTGCATCAGATTATAAAGGCGGCAATCAGGTGCTGCTAGCTGGCATAGGCGGCGGGGAAGCGAATTTAAAAAATACCGCAGATGGCGTACAGGCGATGGACATCGATACCAGCAGCGAGCCTATGGTAACGGTAGAACTGGCAAAGGCCATTTTAAACGGCAGCAAGTTAAACAGTTCCCTCATAGATTCTTTCCAAACGTCATGTACCTGGGATGCGGATAGTTATAAGGATCCGCAAGGAAAGGGGTGCCCGGCAGTCTTGTCGGAACCAAGGATGGTTGTGAAAAAGGACCTGCAGGGGCTGGCAGATACGGGTATGTATGAAATGGGCGGCGATGGATACCTGCATGTAGTAAAATAGCCAAACAAAAGAAAACAAAAAATCTGCCTTACGGCAGATTTTTTGCTGTGTAATAATCAAGATGCTGTTCGTCAATCACGAATATAATCTATAAATATAAATAAACTCTATATATCATAAATGTACATTGGAAACCCTCAATTGATTAATGCACATCCACGTTTAACTATTTGATTACAGTTACATTCGTTGCCTGTGGCCCTTTGGCACCTTCGGTTACTTCAAATTCCACAGCAGCGCCTTCTTCCAAGGACTTAAAGCCTTCCATATTCAGCCCGGAAAAATGTACAAATACATCTTTGCCTTCCTCGTCTGTGATGAAACCGTAACCTTTCTGATTGTTAAACCATTTTACTGTACCCTTATTCATGA
>CAMUML010000018.1 GCA_947089855.1 uncultured Eubacterium sp. | reverse complement strand
AACTTATTAACTCTATAGCTCTTGTGGCTATATCATTATTATACTAGGAGGGAAAATATGACATTTAATGATATTTTTAAATCGAGTTTTTTAGAAAATGTATCCAGCATCAGCCTGTTGGATATGACATTGGCGCTCGTAATGGCTTTTGGGCTAGGCGTATTCATTTTTTTTGTATATAAAAAGACATTTACCGGTGTAATGTATTCTTCCAGCTTTGGGGTTACGCTAATTGCGATGGCAATGATCACAACAGTCGTAATCTTAGCTGTTACGTCGAATGTGGTGCTGTCTCTTGGTATGGTCGGTGCATTGTCGATTGTCCGCTTCCGTACAGCAGTAAAAGAACCGCTGGATATTGCGTTTTTATTCTGGGCCATTACGGTAGGCATTACCTTGGCTGCTGGCATGATAGTTTTAGCAGTTGCAGGAAGTGTCTTGATCGGCGTTACTTTGCTCTTATTTGTAAATAAAAAATCGTACCGCAACCCTTATATTGTAGTATTAAATTGCTGTGATTACGAGAGCGAACGCAGGGCGGAAGCGTTTTTGGGCCAGCAGGTACAGCGGTGCGTTATAAAAAGTAAATCCGTGCAGAGAGGGGCTATCGAACTAAATATCGAAATCCGTATGCGGGATCAAAATACGGATTTTATAAACGGCTTATCCGAAATCAATGGCGTTAATAGTGCGGTACTTGTAAGCTATAATGGGGAATATATGGGGTAAAGGATGCAAAAGGCAGGGAAAGCGCCAGTATAGAAAAGCCAGAAAGGCAGGGATATATGTCTACCAGCAAATCAATTGACAAAATCTGCTGTATTATACTTGTATTCGTATTACTGTTAACAGCAGCCTTTGCAAACGCAGAAAAATTTGGCGTAAAAGCAGCAGAAATACCGATGGGGTATGAAGAAAAACTGTTTGATACAGGAAAAGTCCATACAATTGATATTATTATGGACGATTGGGACAGTTTTTTGGAAACCTGCGAAAACGAGGAATATGAAGTATGTTCTGCAGTCATAGACAAAGAAGCATATAAAAATATAGGGATACGGGCCAAAGGCAATACTTCACTGACGTCTGTGGCCAGTTATGGCAATAACCGGTACAGCTTTAAAATAGAATTTGACCATTACGACCAGTCGAAGACTTACTATGGGCTGGATAAACTAAGCTTAAACAATATTATCCAGGATAATACGTATATGAAAGACTACCTGTCGTACCAGATGATGGGGTATTTTGGCGTAAACGCGCCGTTGTGCAGCTATGCATACTTGAAAGTAAATGGAGAGGATTGGGGCTTGTACCTGGCAGTGGAAGGAGTAGAAGAAAGTTTTTTAGAGCGTAATTATGGCAGCGGTTATGGGCAGCTGTATAAGCCGGACAGTATGAATATGGGCGGCGGACGTGGAAACGGCGGCGGATTTGATATGGATAAATTCCAGGAAGAAAACGGCAAAACGGATTCCAGCCAGGATGCGTCTGGTTCTGGAAATCCACAAATGCCGCAGCCCCCAACAGATGGGGATGGACTGCCGCAAGATATGCCAACTATGCCGCAGCCATCAGGCAATACAGAAGACGAGAGCATGCCGGCTATGCCGCAGCCGCCAGAAGGTACAGAAGAGGGGGATATGCCAACCATGCCACAGCCGCCAGAAGGTACAGAAGAGGGAGACATGCCAACTATGCCACAGCCGCCAGAAGGTACAGAAGGGGGAGGAATGCCAGCCATGCCGCAGCCGTCTGAAGGTACGGAAACTACCTCAGACTCAAACAGTAAAGAAGCAGGGAGCGGACCAGATAAGCAGGCATTTCCAGGCGGTGCCGCGCAGCCGGATGGTACGGGCAGCCAGGCTCCATTTGGAGGCGGACGTGGCGGCAAAGGTATGAAAAGCGAAGACGTATCTTTGATCTATACCGACGATGAATACGACAGCTATCAAAATATCTTTGAAAATGCGAAAACAGACAGTACAGATTCTGACAAAGACCGCCTGATTGCGTCAATAAAAGCAATGAATGAAGGGGAAAACATAGAAACCGTTGTAAATGTAGACGAAGTTATCCGTTATTTCGTCGTGCATAATTTTGTATGTAACTTTGACAGTTATACCGGTTCTATGATCCACAATTATTACCTTTATGAAGAAGATGGCCAGATGTATATGGTCCCGTGGGACTATAACCTGGCATTTGGAGGGTTTCAGTCACAGTCAGATGCAGACGCGCTTGTTAATTATCCCATCGATACTCCAGTATCGGGCGGAGACGTAGATTCCAGGCCGATGCTGGCATGGATCCTTAATAATGAAGCCTATACGGAACAATATCACCAGTATTTTGCAGAGTTTATTACACAATATTTTGATAGCGGGTATTTCGCACAAATGATAGATTCTGTCTCTGATATGATAGCACCGTATGTAGAAAAAGATCCTACTAAATTTTGCACCTACGGGCAATTTGAAACTGGCGTAGCTACGTTAAAACAGTTTTGCCTGCTTCGCGCAGAAAGCATTAGCGGCCAATTAGATGGAACCATACCATCGACATCCCAAGGGCAGGAACAGGATAGTTCCGCATGCATTGACGCATCTTCCATTACTATTTCCGATATGGGGGATATGGGGAAAGGCATGGGCCGCGGCCACAATATGGAACGGGATAAAATAGATATTAAAAGTAATTGAAAAATAATTTGACTATCTAATCTACAGGTTATATTATTAAAGATAAGCAGCAACAGATTTAAAACCTGTGGATTGGAGGTTTGATTATGAAGAAAAAATACACATTTTTAATACTCCTGTTTGTTTGCTTTTTCCTGCTGATGCCGTTAAACAATGCGGGGCCGGTTATGGCGGTCAACGTAGCCAGCCCTACAAATATAGTAACTGTAAGGTTCTATGCACAGGGCGGCACACCTGTTTCCGATATGCAGGTAAGGGCAGGAGACAGGCTTCCATATGTGCCGGTCAGCAGCAGGGGCGGCTTTATATTCCAGGGCTGGTATACACAGGTTGGCGGAATAGGCAGTGTGCTGACAAACAGCACGCCGATTCTGACAGATATGTCGTATTATGCCCACTGGGCCGATTCCAGAAGGATTTTAACCGGCATCCGGGCTATTTACAAAGGGAGTGCCAGTGCCCATGCAGGGGATTATGTTAACGCAGGGCTGGAAGTAACCGCCTTTTATGCGGATGGCTCCAATGAATTGATCCATACCTACCAGACGTCACAGCAGTTTCTTCAGCAAGGCTCAAATACAATCCTGGTATCCTATGGCGGCTATTCGCAGACTGTCCATGTAATGGCATCTGCGCGGGCAAAAAATGTCGTCAGGATTACGGCTGAGTTTTTAGGCGGCCAAGTGCCAGTCGGGCCTTTTCAGGCAGAAGGCAGCCTCCATGTAACCGCTTATTATTCTGACGGTACTTCAGAGCTGGTTTATGGATATACGTTAAGCAACTCCTATATTACAAAGGGCGCAAATGCCATTACAGCCTATTACGCAGGCAGGTCGGCAGTTTTTACAGTAATTGGCTACCAGGATAATATCGTACAGTTTCCAAATGTCCCGAATATGGCTGCACAGACCGTGTCATTTGGCAGCAGTTTGACCAAAGTGCTGGACGGTTTTATACCAGCGAAAAAAGGGTTTGTATTCAACGGATGGTATCTGGATGCAGACTGTACCAAAAGCGTCCCGGCCGATATGGCAGTGGTAGCCGATATGCCTGTATACGCAAAATGGACGGAATTTTATGATTGGACCTTAAATAAGAAAAAAGTATCCATAAAAAAAGGCAAGACCGCCAGCCTGTATGTAGAAGGCGCAGACAGGGGGACCGTCCGCTGGAAATCATCAAATACAAAGATCGCAGAAGTAAACAATTTAGGAAAAGTAAAAGCCAAAAAGGTGGGGACTGCCAATATTACTGCGGTAACCGCAGACGGCACCGTGCTGACATGCAGGGTAACCGTTAAAAAATAAAAATACAGTGAAGCAAATGGAAATCCCCAACCCAAAATTTAATTATGAGAAAGAAATTCAATATAACCGGAATCTGCAACCCCCAAAAACATTATATGGTCAATATAGACACACGTCTGGAAGCCATTCAGCATATGGTTGAGGAAGAAACATATATTGTGATCAGGCGGGCGCGCCAGTTTGGGAAAACAACTACTATCAGCTTGCTAAAGAAAAAGCTATCTGGTTGTTATACCGTGTTTTCCATTAGCCTGGAAGGGCTGCCAATAGAGGCATTTGCAGGGGAAACCCCATTTTGCCAGCGCATATGCCGCTTACTTTATAATTCTATTTATTACCAGAAACTAGATTATATCCCAGAAGCCATCCAGCAAGAATTTGTTCAGATGAAAAGCCAGGATATAAACTTGGCAGATTTGTCTGATTTTATTTCCCGCCTGTGCAGCCAGTTGCAAAAACCGGCAGTGCTTATTATTGATGAAGTGGACCAGGCTGGAAACCAGGAAATTTTCCTTTCCTTTTTGGGAATGCTGCGGAGTAAATATCTAAATAGGGAAGAAGAGATGACATTTCATTCCGTTATCCTTGCAGGTATTTATAATATAAAAAATTTAAAACTGAAAAAGCGCCCAGGCCGGGAACACCGGTTTAACAGCCCTTGGAATATTGCAGTAGATTTCCAGGGCCAAATGAGTTTTTCCGTTGATGATATAATAAAGATGTTGTCAGGATATGAAGCAGATAACCATACAGGTATGGATATTCCACACATGGCTTCTTTATTGTATGAATACACCAGCGGCTATCCTTATTTTGTTTCCAGGCTTTGTAAAATACTGGATGAAATGTGGCTGAGAAGAGAAAGTTCAAGGGATGGTATTTTACAAGAAACCGGTTTGCAGGAAAATTACTTAAATACAGGATATGGTTGGGATAAAGATGGACTGCTTTCAGCAGTACGGGAACTGTTGGTGGAATCAAACCCTTTGTTTGATGATATGGTAAAAAAACTGGAGGAATTTCCAGAATTGAAAAGACTGCTGTCCGCGGTTTTATTCCAAGGAGAAAAAATCCCATATCATCCGGATAACTTTGCTATATCAGTTGGCAATATGTTTGGATTTTTAAATAATGAGCATAAAACGGTAACTGTTTCTAACCGCATCTTTGAGATAAGGCTGTATGACTGGTTCTTGTCAGAAGAAATATTGGAAAGCAAAGTGTACAAAGCAGCCCAGTTAAATGAGGGCCAGTTTATCCACAATGGACGTTTGGATATGGAACTGGTATTGGAGCGTTTTGCGGAATCCTTTCATGATATTTATGCAGATACCGAGCTTACATTTATAGAGGAAAATGGAAGGAGGTTTTTCCTCTTATTTTTAAAACCAATAATCAATGGGACAGGAAATTATTATATAGAAGCTCAGACCCGGACGATGCGCAGGACAGATATTGTAGTAGATTACCACGGACAGCAGTTTATCTGTGAATTAAAAATCTGGCATGGAGCGGAATACCACAGAAAGGGCCTGGAACAATTAGCGGGTTTTCTGGATGATTACCATCTTAAAAAAGGGTATTTAATCAGTTTTAATTTTAATCAAAAAAAGGACATAGGTATGCGTAAATTTTTGGTTGGCGGTAAGGAGATCGTTGAGGTGGTTATTTAGAAGGATATAATCGATTTTTTGAAGGCTCTTTTTCTACAACCAAAAGGAAAACGAATAGCTTATATGTAAAGAAGAATCCCCAGACTGTGCTGTAACACGGTCCGGGGATTTTATTCATTGTCCGTATGGACTTGCCATATCCTTTTGGCGTGTCATAATAGCATATGTATTTTCAGGATGCAATATGTTATTTGGCAGAAAAGTGTTTCATAATTTATATTTTTTATACTTTTAATCTCTGGTACGTTATTGAGCATAAGAAATAAGCTTCTGGATACTTATTTTTTGTACAGAAACGGTTGATATTTCTTATAGATAACATTTTATAGATAATTGTTTACTATAGACATTCTATATGATATTTTCAATATTTGCAATACTTATCTAAAATATGGAACTAATTACCAATAATATCTTATTTTTTACATCTTTATTTATCAAAATTCACTAAATAATTTCAAAAATTTAAAAAAAATCAAAGTGCGGATTCGTTTTCACTATTTACTATTTTCCTGCAATTTTCACAATTATAAACAAAGTTTAAAATAGAAGAAGCCCTTAATTTATGCGGGTTGCGAATGGTAGGATTATAAAAATAATGCATAACAATTATCTATAAAATGTTATCCATAACAGGAAACCGTGTCACACAGAAAACTGTTTTTTATCAGTGGAAGATACTTGGATAGCATAAGACCATATTGTTCATAGTTGTGTGTGGGCAGGAACTGGAGGGGTTATGCGGGAATTGGATTATGGAAAAATGGGGTTGAGGATCCGCCAGGTCAGGAAAGCAAAGGGATGGTCACAGGATGAACTGGCTAAAAAATGTGGGATTAGTATGTCATTTCTTGGACATATCGAGCGTGGGACACGTGTTATGAGTATGGAAACGTTTGTGGCGATCTGTGAAGCGCTAGATACCGGGTCTGATGAGCTGCTATGGGGTGTTGCACATCCATCGCGTGTAGTTCTGGATATGTGGGGCACCTTGGAAGATGAGGAGGATGGCAACACAGAACAAGCGAACGGGAAACAGGCAGATAGCTTTGCGATGTATGTCAAAATTATGAAGTCGGTTGCTGAGATTATGAATGGAGCATAAGCGATTTATCAACATAATAATTCAAGATAGAGATTTGTTTTTGTCTGAGTGTGAGGTTCCGGTTTGAAATGGGAATGAGGGAGGATGGGATACCAGGATGGGGAAACAAGATTCTTGGAAAAAAGCACAAGAAGTAGAGATTGACTTGGCAGAATTTTTTCAAAGCCTATGTGTGCAATGGAAACAGGTGGCTGCCTGTGCTGTATTACTCGCAGTATTGTTGGGGTTATATGGCTATCTGAAAGGAAAAGGCAATGTAGGTGTGCAGGAAGAAAGTGCAACAGAGGAAGTGAGCCTGTCTGCCGCAGAGCACCAGGGTATTACAGATGCAATAGATTTGGAAAATGAAATCCTAGGCTTAGAAGAATATTTGGAAAGTTCTATACTAATGCAAATTGATGCTAGCCATAAAAATAAAGTTGTAATTCTATATAGCATTGAGCAGGCCAAAAGGCAGGAAGTACAAAAAATTACGGAAAGCTACCTCAATTTTATAATAAACGGCGGTGCAGCCGATGCAATAAAAAAACTTGATGATAAAGAATGGGGGATAGATAAAGCATACTTATCAGAAATACTCAGGGCATACCAGAAGCTATATAGCTCCCCTTACCAGATAACAGTGGACGGTGCATTTGATAATGCGTTCTCTACGGAAACATTATTTTATGTAGAAGTAACAGGGAAAGATTCTAAAATGGCGCAGCAGCTTGCTGCATTGGTACAGGATGCATTGGAAGGGTATTACCCGATCGTCAGTGATCTGGCTGGAAAGCATAAGTTGGTTTTGTTAAGCAGTGAATCCGGTATATTTGTTGACAGTGATTTACAAACCCAGCAGCATAATAAAAAATCGCTGTTGTCTTCAAACCGTCAGGCATTAAAGGCAATGACAGATGCTTTTTCACAAGAACAAAAAGTAGTATATAAGCAAACTTCCAGCATAGAGGAAGAGCAGGAAAAAGATGAAGAGAAAGGGCAAGCGACAGGTGCGGGTTTTGGCACCATACTGAAATATATGCTGCTTGGGATTGCTGGGGGTACTTTTTTATATTGTGGAATTTATGGCTGCCTATATCTTTTTAGGGATACCATAAAAAGTGGGACAGAAATGAAACGCCTGTATACGTTCCCGTTTTATGGGAGTATCCATTTGAAGGGAAACGCCCAGAAAAATCTAAACGTACAAAACAGGATAAAGTTTGCTTGTAAGAAACAGGGGATAACTAAATTATGTGCAGTTGCGGGATTTCAGCTGAATGATAAAGAAAAAGGATATATGGACAGGCTTGCAAAGCAGTTTTTAGAATTTGGGATTGAATTATTCATTATTGAAAATGCCGACAGCAATTACGAAGTATGGGAAAATATGGTAAAGATTGGGCGGATCCTAATGGTATGCCGGGTAGGTACAACAACGCACCGGATGGTTGATGAAGAAATGGGGTTTTATTTGGAAAATGGGATTACAGTGGCTGGAGCGGTAGCATTTGTTAAGCACAGGGGATAAGTAGTAGTTAGGGGTTATTTATAGGAGCTTGTTTATATGGCGAAAAGACCATTAGTAAGTATTATTACGGCAACATTTAATAGTGAAAAAACAATCCGTAAAGCAATAGAGTCGGTCTTAGTACAGGATTATAGCAGAATAGAATATATTGTTGCCGATGGGGAATCAAATGACAGGACATTGGAAATAGCGGAGTCTTACCGGGATAAGTTTAACCAGCGTGGATTTGGGTTCCGTATACTGAGCAGTAGTGATACCGGCATTTATGCTGGGATGAATAAAGGGATTTCTGTAGCTAACGGTGAACTAATTGGGATTGTCAACAGCGATGACTATTACAGTCCATCAATTGTAAGGACAGCAGTAAAAGCTTACTTAAAGACTGGTTTTGATTTATTTTATGCAGGTATTAATATTGTGGATGGCAATGGCTGCTTTATCCGTTGCAAGAAACCAAAACGGATGAGGCATTACTTTACTACAAGGAATTGGAACCATCCTACCACGTTTGTACCGAAACGGATTTACAATATCCGTGCTTATGATGAATCGTTCCAGTATTATGGGGATTGGGACTTTGTTTTGTGGGTTTTTAAACATTTTAACAATATTGTAGTGTATAACCGCTTATTATCTAATTACCGGATTGGCGGTAAGACGACAAAGCAAGGGTTCCAAAAGTTAAAGGAAAAATGCAGGGAACGGTATAGGGGATACCGGAATAATGGATGCAGCCGTTTGTATTTTATGGAATGTATCCTGATGGATTATGGAAAAGAAATAGTTATGCGTATGATGACGCCAGGGCTGAATAAGTGATGGAAATATAAGTTTCATATTTTTAAAAAAGCAGGCACACAAGGTTTAAAAATGGAAAGGAAGGCCATGAAGCAGGATAAATTTTTCGCGCAGAGTTATTCCGATGCATTGGAAGATTATATGTATTCGTGTATAGGCGGGAAAGGTGAAAATTGGGACTGGATAATATTGACAGCAGCTAATAAACGCCAGGCAGCAGCTTATGAGCTTCAGATAGAGAAAAGGAAGGCAGAAAAAAGGCTTCCTGCTGGCACAAGGATAGCAATTATTCCAGATTATGAAGATAAACGGATAGGATCTGGCGGGGCGACGCTCAATGTCCTGCGCTATATTGCAGAGGAAACCGGATATGAGGGATTATTTGGCCAAAAAATCCTTGTTATCCATTCTGGCGGGGACAGCAAACGGATTCCGCAGTATTCTGCCTGTGGAAAGTTGTTTGCACCAGTCCCACGGATGCTGCCGGACGGGATGGTATCGGCTGTTTTTGACGAACTGCTGATTGCCGCATCAGGTATACCGGCGCGGGTGGGGAAAGGCATGATGGTATTTCCAAGTGATACATTATTGCTGTTTAATCCACTGCAGCTTGACCTTTTATCTTGCAGTGCAGCTGCGTTATCCATGAAGGCGCCGGTTACCGATGGGCAGGAGCATGGCGTTTTTTTGCAGGGGGAAGGGCTGCCAGGCCGGCAATACCGGAAGGTTGCAAGATTTTTGCATAAACTTCCAGAAGCAGCGCTCCGGGAGGCTGGGGCAGTAGATGGTACGGGCCAGGTAGATATTGATACAGGATGTATATGGCTTGGAACGGACGTTATGAAAGCGTTATCTGGGCTTATATTTGATAATGGCGTATGTAGCCAGGAAAAATTTAGGAAATTTGTAAATCCACGTGTTTGCCTGAATTTTTACGCGGATTTTGTCTATCCGCTTTCGGATAAAGGCTCTTTAATCGAATATTTGCAGGAAACGCCGGAAAATGGGATTTCGCAAGAACTGGCCGCCTGCAGGGAAGCAATATGGGGGAATCTTCGCCATTACAGCCTGTCATTAGTAAAGCTGATACCAGCCCGGTATATCCATTTTGGAATGACACATGAAATGTTCCGGCTGTTTGTAAAAGATATTGATAAGTATTCATATTTAGGATGGGAGAAGAGGTTAATTACGAATGCAGCACAAGGAACGGTTATAAACAGTTATGTTTCAAAGGGGGCAGCATGCACAGATAGGGTATTTATTGAAAACAGTTATATTGGCAGCGGGGCACGGATAGGCGACGGTGCTGTAATTTCTAATGTGGATTTGGAAGCAGGGGAAGTACCGGAAGGTGCTGTCCTAAGCAGTATCCAATTAGACGATGGCAGGTTTGTTTGCAGGATTTATGGGAAAGAGGATAATCCGAAAGCGTCAGGAAATGCCAGGAACCATAAAGGCATTCTAAATATAGAAAAGCTGATCCAGGCTGCTGGTATTTCAAAACAGGAAGTATGGGGTGGCCATCCAGCTTCTATTTGGAATGCGGCCATTTATCCGGCAAAGCGCAGCAGTAAAGAAGCTGCCGTATCTGCTTTGGAAATCTGCCAGATTATAGAGGGGAATGCATCCCAGTCTGTTATAGAAGGATGGAAAGCAGCGGACAAGTTTAGCTTGGCTTCCAGTTTTATCCATGCAGATATGCCGGCGTTACTAAAAAGGCAGGCACAGCTGCGGATGTATGTAAAACTTCAAGTTTTTTATAAGGATTTGCTGGATGGGGTACCAGCCAGGGAATGTATCGGACATTTGTGCCGTGATTATATGGAAACGGAAATTAAAAGTATGGTGCATCAAATTAACAGCGAGGCTGCGAAGCAGGATTTCCCTGACAATATGAGGATGTACTTAGCAGTGTCGGATATATGCCGGAAATATTTGCCGGATCACAGTGTGCAGCCATGCTTCTACGAGAATAAAGCATATGAAGCAATAAAACATTGCATAGCAAGGGAGACATTTCAAAGGTCAGGTTTCCATTGGCAGCTGGCCAGAATATGCAAAGATGAAATTACAGTGGAGCTGCCTGTACGTATCAATTTTTGCGGCAGCCCATCAGATGCAGCCCCGTATTGTTTGGAACATGGCGGAGCGATGTTGGACGGGGCTTTATTGCTAAATGGACAAAAACCGATTAAAGCAACGGTAAAAAGGATACCGTCAGGCATTACATTTGGGAGTGAAGATCAAGGAAATAGGGTACATTATACGGATTTAAACAGTATTAGAGATTGTAGAAACCCGTTTGAGCCGTTTGCACTTCACAAAGCAGCTTTGCTTGCAACTGGGCTAGTTCCAATAAAAGGGGACATGTCTATGGAAGAATTCTGTAAATTATTGGGCGGCGGGCTTTCCATTTATACAAAAGCAGATGTTCCAAAAGGTTCCGGACTGGGTACGAGCAGTTTAATTGCTGCAGCTATTGTCAAAGCTATTCACCTTATGTTCAAAGGCAGCATATCTGATCAAGAAGTTTATGCGCAAGTATTTTTGGCAGAACAGCTTATGGATACTGGAGGAGGATGGCAAGATCAAGTGGGCGGGTTGACACCAGGCGTGAAATATTTTACGTCTGCGCCGGGGATATACCAAGAAATTCAGGTTGATACGCTGGTACTTAGCAGTAAGGCAAAGCAGGAGTTGAATGAAAGGTTTGCGTTAATATTTTCAGGCCAGAGGAGGCTTGCACGCAATGTATTAAGGGAAGAAATGAACCAATGTATCCGCAATGATCCAGAATCTTTGAAAGCAGTTAAACAGATCCAGGAATATTGTGCCGTTATGAGGTATTATTTGCTGAAAGGGGACATAACGGAGTTTGCTGGATATGTATCCAAACAGTTTGCGTTGGTAAAAGTGTTAGATAAAGGGGCTACCAATACATGTATTGAATACATCTTTGATGTCTGTGGTGACCTGATCGACGGGAAGTCTGTCTGCGGGGCTGGCGGGGGTGGTTTTTTACAAGTAATTTTGAAAAAGGGCATTACAAAAAGGCAGCTAAAAGAACGGATTGCAGAAACGTTTATCGACTGTGGGGTAGAAGTATGGGACTGCGAAATTATCTAAAGCTGCTGGAAAGGTTTTGATATGGATAAAATAGGGATGGGGCGTGAAGTATTTGAAAAAGAAATTGCGGCCTTAGAATGTATTGCCGGCCAGCTTGGCACCCCATTTGAATTAATTCTAAAGGAGATTATGGAATGTAAAGGAAAAACAGTGATTATTGGAATGGGCAAAAGCGGCCATGTAGCAAGGAAGATGGCTGCCAGCATGGCATCGCTTGGAACTTGTGCGATCTGCCTGCACCCAGGGGAATGTATGCATGGCGATTTAGGGATGATTCAGGAACAGGATGTTGTGGTCCTTATTTCTTATTCTGGTGAGAGCGAGGAAATTTTGCGCATTATCCCTGGAATTAAAATGATCGGCGCTGTCTTGGTGGGGATTACATGCAATGCAGATTCTTCCCTTGCAAGGCTGTGCAAAGTAGTGCAGGTAATGGAAGGGTTAAAGGAAGCATGTTACTTGGGCCTTGCCCCAACTTCTAGCACAACCGCAGTTATGGTTTATGGGGATGCGCTTGCTTTAACGGCAGCAAGGCTTAGGGGATTTGGCCAGGCAGACTTTGGAAGGTTCCACCCTGCAGGTTCCTTGGGAAAAAAGCTGATTACCCGGGCAACCGACCTTATGCATCCAGTGCAGCCTTATGCGTTAATCCGGATACAGTCAACTTTTTATGAGGCATTGCAGGCAATGATAGAGGCAGACACAGATTTGATTATGGTAATAGATGAAAGTGGGCAGCTAATAGGCATTGTAACAAACGGGGACTTAAAACGGCAGATGGAGGGAAATTCCGGGGATGCCAAAGGCAGGGGGGCAGATGGCCTAGGTGCAGGTATTGAAAAGCTCATCCATAGGTATCCTTATTTTGTAGATGATTCCGCTATGGCATTGGATGCTTTGAAAATTATGGTGCATAACCATGTACATGCAGTACCTGTGGTGAAAAATAATAAGCCAATTGGGGTAATTGAAAAACGGGATATTATTAAATATGGCATTTATCTGTAAATACTGGATATGGTAAAAGGAGATATTTATGCAGCAAGTTAGCTATAAACTATTGGCGCTTGACTTAGACGGTACGTTAACAAACAGTAAAAAGAAGATTTCCTTGCTCAATAAAGAGTATATTGCAAAAGCACAGGACCTTGGTGTCCAGATTATCCTTGCATCTGGCAGGCCCGTACTTGGCATCCATCCAGTGGCAGCAGAACTTGGCTTGTATCAGCGTGGCGGTTATATTTTGGCATATAATGGCGGGCAGGTAATAGATTGCAGTTCAGGGGAAGACCTGCTGAAAGAGACGGTTGCAATGGAATATAACCATAGCATTTGTACGGTAGACGCGCTTTTTGACGTATATCCTTTGGCTTATAATAATTATGGGGTGATATGTAAAAATGATTCATCGGTATATGTAAAAAAAGAGGCTTTTAACAATTCTGTACCAGTCATTAAAGTAGCAAGCCTAGAACATGCAATTACACAGCCTGTCGTAAAGTTTATGGTAGTTGGGGAACCAGAAGAATTACAGAAAGCATATAAGTATTTGAAAAGTATTTATAATGGGAAATTAAATATTTTTTTCTCAGAGCCATATTTTATGGAAATCACACCGAGTGGAATTGAAAAAGCAGCTTCTTTAAAAAAACTGCTTGCTATTTTATCGGTTAATAGGCAGCATCTGATGGCGTGCGGTGATGGGTTGAATGATATTGCCATGCTGGATTTTGCCGGTTTTGCTGTGGCAATGGGAAATGCATATGATGAGGCCAAAAAGCATGCAGACTATATAACTGCGTCGAATGAAGAAAATGGCGTTGCAGAAGCAATAAGGAAGTTTATATGTAATGAAAGTGCTGATTATCAATGAAACATGTGGAACAGGCAGCCACGGGCGTATTTGCGGACAGGCAGCAGAAAATTTTGATGCAAAAGGCTATGAGGTAAAAATAGCTTATGGCAGAAGCGGCAAAGCTGCGGATAACTGTAAAAAATATGCTGTTAGGATAGGGAATTTCTTGGATGTGTATTTCCATGCATTGTTTTATACACGTTTATCCGACCGTCATGGTTTTGGTTCAAAAAAGGCGACAAAAGAATTTTTAAAATGGGCAGACAACTATCAGCCTGAACTTTTGTGGCTGCATAATCTGCATGGATATTATATCAATGTGGAATATTTGTTTTCCTGGATAAAACAGCATCCAGATATGGAAGTAAGGTGGACCCTTCATGACTGCTGGCCATTTACCGGCCATTGCATCCATTTTTTGGAAGCAAGGTGCAGCCAGTGGGAACAAGGCTGCTTCAAATGCCCGCAAAAAAGGAAATACCCTGCTAGTTTTCTAATAAGCAATTGCCGCAATAATTATGCAAGGAAAAGGGATGCATTTACTGGGGTGAAAAATATGAAAATCATAGTACCTTCCCAGTGGCTGGCAGGCTGTGTAGGTAAAAGTTTTTTAAAAGGATACAATATCCAAGTAGTGCCGAATAAGATTGATACTGAGGTATTCCGGGCTCGGAAAAGCAGCTTCCGGAAGCAGTATGGGCTGGAAGGTAAAATTGTAATTCTTGGGGCAGCTAGTGTATGGACAAAGGGCAAAGGGTTTGATGATTTTATAAAGTTGGCGGATATGCTTGATGAAAAGTACACTATTGTCCTGGCAGGCAGGTGCAGGAAATATAAAAAATGTAACAAACAGAATGTGATTATACTTAACAGCATCAATGATCAAAAGAAAATGGCAAAGTTATACAGTGCATGCGATTGGTTTGTCAATATGACTTATGAGGATAATTACCCGACAGTGAACTTAGAAGCGCAAGCATGTGGGACACCAGTTGTATGTTATGATGTGGGCGGTTGCAAGGAAACGCTGCATTTGCGCAAGAGTAAATTGGTTGCCTGTGGGGATATTGCGGGTGTGTGTGCAGCAGTTGCGCCAGAGTAAAAGGTTTGGGGTTTATATTGCAAAATGGATGGATATATCACTATCTTAACAGTAAATATTGTGATTACAATTTTGTTCAGGCTTGCATATTCATTGCGGTATAAAGAAAAATTGTGTATTATTTTTTGTGCGTATGCCATCTATATTGTATGTGCAGTATGCCGTGTGATCGGGCCTGGCGTTGGTGGAACAGACGCTTATACTTATTATGGTATTTATAGGCAAGCAGACTGTAGTTTTTTTGATTATCTGACTGCTTTATCGAATGAACCAGTTTATTTGACGGTTAATTGGATTGCAAAAAATTGGGTTGGTAACTATGGATTTGCTTTATGGATATTCCATTCGATAGCTTTTTTATTTACCAGTTATTTTTTGATGCATGTAAAAGCAAAAAGAAATAACTTGGTCACATGGATGGGGACATTTTTGGTTGTAGGAAATTTGTTTTTTATGTTTTCCATGTTAAGGAATAGTTTAGCTATTTGCATCATATCAGTGGCTGTTTTAAAGCTGCGGGAGGAGAAGTTTGGAATTTCTTTTTTATTCATTTTATTTGCATTGTCCATCCATTATTCGGTAATTATTTTCTTGATGTTTTGGGCATTGCTTTATGTTATGCATAGAGGATGGATACAAAGTGAGAAGAAGATTTTAGGGCTTTTTATTATTTGTTACGCTTTGGTATGGGCTGCTATGGATTTTTTACAGGGTATTATCAACAGAAAGTATGAATTTTATTTTGTGGAAGGGTCAAATACGATAGTTGCAGTCCGGTCTTATGTGATTATTGGCATTGCATTGTTTCTTTCAAAAGGGGTTTGGGATAAGGTAAAAGAAAAGCAGCTTGGTACGGTAGCTGTTATGCTGTTATTTTCATTGATTTTATCCATTATAAATATGAGATATACCATTGTTTACCGTATGGTTTATGATATTTTGCCTATGTTCTATATGTACTTTATGGAATTGTTGGATGATAGTTTTGTTATAAAAAGAAGGTACCGGCCAGGCGAATTATTGTTTGGCGGTTTTGCAGCCGTTTATTTGCTATATCGATGTTATGCGTTGGTATCCATTGAGTATGTAACCATTTTTCCATATATTAGTACTATATGGGCCAGTTGATAAAATGAGGATGTTATGATGCATTTTACAGTTTTAACAGAATCTTTAGACCTGAAAGGAAAGGTAAAAGAAGATATAAAGAAAGTGATCGGAAAACATAAAAGATATGGAGGCCATTACGCAGTAACAAGAAGTTTAATCGAGGGCCTGAAAAAAATAGGGTATCCAGGGTTTAATTACCGGCCGCACAATAAAGGAGAAATACATGAGATTGTACATGTATTATCCGGAGTCGATGCCTTACGGTATGCAATTGAATTGAAGAGGGAGGGGGTTATCAAATTTCTTTCTGCAGGGCCTAATATCCATATTTATTTGCCTAATTATGATAATCTGGTCAACATGGATGATATTGACCTGTTTTTGCAGCCATGTGGCTGGGCGTCTGATTATTTTGTTACATTATACCCTAATTTTGCAAACCGCTGCGAATCTTGGGCTGCAGGGGTTGATTTAAAAAAGTACTGGCCGGAAGAAAAAAGGAGGAAACATAGAAAAAATGCCTTAATTTATTATAAGGTTCATAACGAGTACCTTTTGCATAGGGTTAAGTTCAAATTGAAAAGTTATGGATTTCATACAGAGATAATTGAGTATGGGAAATACTCAATGAAGCAGTATCTTGCATTGCTTAAAAAGGTAGATTTCATGGTCTGCCTCACAAGGACGGAGACACAAGGGTTGTTTTTGGCAGAGGCCTGGGCAATGGATGTTCCAACCATTTGTTTTGATTCCAATTATTTCCGGTGTGAATGCAAAGGGAAAGTATTTGAGTTTGAAGGCAATACCTCACATTGCCCATACTTATCAGAATACACCGGTGTACGTTTTTATGAAATTTCAGACCTTGACCATATTTTGTCAAACTGGCCTGAAATAAGGGAAAAGATGAAGCCGAGGAGATGGGTAGAAAAAAATATGACAGATGAGATTTGTGCAAGAAATTTTGTAAGCATTTTGGAAAATGCAGTGAAGCTGTAGATATGAGTCAAGGGTTTAATAGAAGTATTAAAAAAAATTATTTATATAATGCCGTATCACAAATAGTAAACCTTATTACACCTTTAATAACTACACCTTATGTTTCAAAAGTATTAGGAGCAGAAAATATTGGTGCTATTAGCTACACACAGTCAATTATTAATTACCTAACAATTTTTTCTTTACTGGGGACAGCGATGTTTGCAGTGCGGCAAATTGCATATTATAGGGGAGCAAAAGAAAAACAGGAGGCGTTTATTTCAAATATTTTATGCCTGAAAGCAATTATTATGATCCCTGCGTTATTCGCTTATGTTGGGTTTGTATTGTTTTATACACAGTATTCTAAATTATTTTTAGCAGAAGGGGCTTATTTAATAGCAGAGATTATCAATATTGATTGGATTTATTCTGGAAATGAGAATTTCCGTTTGACAGTGGCAAAAAATATATTTATTAAAACGGCTGGTATCGTCCTTATTTTCTTATTTGTAAAAGGGCCGTCAGATGTTTATCTTTATGCTTTTATATTGGGTGCATCTATGTTGGTAGGCAATTTGTCATTATGGAGGAGGGTAGTAACCGAATTTCGGTTTGTTAAACCTTCACTGAGTCAAATGAAAACTTATTTTATTGGCGGATTGGTATTACTTGTTCCACAAATTGCAGGAACGCTTTATGTGTACTTTGATAAGATAATGATTGGGTTATTGACGCAAGGGGATTTGGAAAATGGCTATTATGAACAATCACAAAAGGTTATAAGGCTTTCTATTACAGTTATTACGGCACTACCTACTGTAATGCTTCCAAGGATTTCAGCGGCATTTAGCCAAAAGCAAAATGGATTGATTACGCAGTATATGGAAAAATCTATGAAATTAGTTTTCTTTATTAGTATACCAATGGTTTTTGGACTAATAGGAATATCTGGGCATTTAGTGCCTTGGTTTTTTGGAGATGAATATGGGAAAGTAGCGGTGTTATTGAAAATTGTCTCTCCGATAATTTTATTTAATGCTATTTATAGTGTGATCAGCTATCAATATTTGCTTGCTGTAAAAAAAGAAAAGGTATTTACTTATACTATTCTATTAGGAGCGGCAACCAATGTTTTTCTGAATTATTTATTAATACCAAAAACAGGGTCGATTGGCGCATCCGTTTCTTCCTTAATGGCTGAATCCATTGTTTCTATTGTCCAGTTGATTTTGTTCCGTAAGATAGTTAGGTTCGTTGATTGTACGAAAAGTATCTGCCATGCATTGTTTGCCGGTGTGGTTATGTTTGCGGCGATTTCTTATGTTGGAAAAAGAGTGCCGTGCAACATTACAGGGACATTTGTGCTTATCGCTATAGGCATTGTTGTATATATGCTGCTGCAGTTTCTTATGGGTGATGAAAATATAAAATATGTCCTTAGTATATTACAAAACAACTTACGGTATAGGAAAAAATAACGAAAATGGAAAGGATATAAGTATGGGAGGGTGTAAATGCCAATAAAAATGATACTGGTAGGCAAAGATACTAATAAAGAAAGTAAAAATAAATGGATAAAAAAGCAACTGAAACGTCTTCCAGAAGGGTCGAGTATTATCGATGTAGGTGCTGGACAGCTTTTTTGGAAAAAGTATTGTAGGCATTTAAAGTATACATCTCAAGATTTTTGCCAATACGACCCAAACGGGGATGTCAGGCTAAATAACAGATTATGGAAGTATCCTCATATTGATATTGTCAGTGACATTTGTAACATACCAGCCGAGGATAACCAGTATGATGCGTTATTATGCACAGAAGTACTTGAGCATGTGCCAGATCCGAATTTGGCTGTTAAGGAATTAGTACGGATTGTAAAACCAGGCGGTACACTTTTGCTGACGGCACCATTTTGCAGTATAACCCATATGGCGCCTTATCATTTTTGCAGTGGCTTTCATTATTACTGGTGGAAAAGGTGTTTGGAAGAATCTGGGGCAAAAGTTGTTTCAGCAGTGAGAAATGGGGATTATTTTCAATTTTTTAGGCAGGAACTTTTACGTCTTCCTTCTGTAAAAAAGGAATATATAGGAGGCAGTGCCGTATGGTTGAAAATCAAATGTGCGTTGTTTGCTTTTGGTATAAAAAAATATATAAAGATAGATAACGGGTCTGGAGAATTATTGTGTTTTGGTTATCTGGTAAAAGCAAGGAAAATTGATAGGTAGGCTGGAAATAGGAAATAGATATGAAAGTTATATTTGTAAGCAATTATTATAACCATCACCAAAAGGCATTGTCTGATGCCCTTTATCGGCTGTTAGGTGATGATTATATTTTTATGGCTACGGAAAAAATGGAACAGGAAAGAAAAGAACTGGGCTGGAGCGAAATAGAAGCTGATTATGTGGTACATGCATATGAAATGGCAAAAAAAGATGTGCAGTCGCAAATTCTGCTGGCGGATGTTGTCATTTTTGGATCTTCACCTTATGGACTTCTTAGATTAAGGGCTAAAAAGGACAAAGTTATATTTGCCTATTATGAGCGGATCTTGAAAAAAGGTCCAGGGCTGTATCATTTTTTACCTAGGCTGGTTAAGTACTGGCCGCTGTTCCAGCATAAAAAGAATTCTTATTTGTTATGTGCAAGTGCCTATACATACTATGATTTTTCAAGGATGGGGTTATTTGCTAACAAAGCATACAAGTGGGGTTATTTTCCAGAGTTTGTGGAATATAAAAATCTGCCGGGATTGATCAATAAAAAAAAGAAAAACTCGGTGATATGGGCGGCAAGATATATTGGATGGAAACATCCGGAAGTACCTGTTTTCGTTGCTGATGCCCTAAAAAACATGGGATATTCTTTTACCATTACGATGGTTGGGGCAGGGGAATTGGAAATACCGGTAAGAAAGATGGTTGGCAGGAAAGGGTTGAAAGGTTATGTAAAAGTATTGGGTTCCAGAAGGCCGGATGAAGTGCGCAAAATGATGGAAGAAAGCGAGTTTTACTTATTTACATCCGATAGGAACGAAGGCTGGGGAGTTGTATTGAATGAATCTATGAACAGTGCCTGTATCCCTATAGCTAACCATTGTATTGGTTCTGTTCCATATTTAATTAAAAATGGCGAAAATGGATTTATATATCCGGATGGGGAAATAAAGGAAATTGTAGATGTACTATCATATGTTATGGACAATAACCAACGGAAGGCACAACTGCAACAGAATGCTTACCAAACAATCTGTCAGCTTTGGAATCCCAATATAGCGGCAGAACGGCTGGTAAATATGATGTCCAATAGTGTATGCCATAAAACAGTGCCACCGTTCAAAAACGGCCCATGCAGCAGGGCGGAAATAATTAAGGATGAATGGTTGAGGGGGGGGGTATAAAGGAAAACGGGCAGCCTAGCATTTAATATTTCTAAGGAAGGAGAACAAAGTGGATTTGAAGGATTTTTGGAACCATATTTTAATGTTACGATACCCACGGTTAAGTATTCCTTATATACTAAATAAAGTAGGAATTCATAATATGGATGATGAGGCATATTTAAAATATATTTATGCATTCCGTAATAAAGGTGCAATATTGGATTTGGAACATCCTTCTACATACCAGGAGAAACTGAACTGGATAAAATTGCATGATAGGAACCCTATTTATACAACTATGGCGGACAAAATAGCGGTTAAAAAATACGTAGCAGATATAATTGGCAAAGAATATATTATCCCTATCATCCGGGGGGGGGTGTACAGGCATTTCTCAGAAATTGATATAAAACGGCTGCCGGACCAGTTTGTTTTGAAATGTAACCATGACAGTGGCTGTGTATTTATCTGTACGGATAAGAATAAATTTGACTTTCAAAAAGCAAGGGAAGAATTGGAGAGAAGGTTAAGGGTCAATTACGGAAAATTAGGGGTTGAATGGCCGTATATGAATGTGCCAAGAAGGATATTATGTGAAAAATACATAGAAAACTTAGCGGACCATAATTATAAATTTTTTTGTTTTGATGGAAAGATGAAGGCTGTATACGTAGCTCCATACAGGGAGGCAACTGTGGATTATTTTGACCCAAATTATAAACATCTGGATATTGTTACGAGGCTCCACCAATGTGCAGCAGTTCCGCCTGCAAAGCCGAAAAGTTTTGAAAAAATGAAAAGCCTTGCAGAAAAAATATCAAAAGGCTATCCACAAATGCGGGTTGATTTTTATGATGTAGATGGAAAAATCTATTTTGGTGAGATTACATTTTTTCATGAAGCAGGGTTTGTGCCGTTTATTCCAGATAAATGGAACAGGATATTTGGCAATTGGGTAAAGCTGCCGGTATAGCGGTAAATGCAGGGGCCAAAAGTTAGGAGGTGGCATAACGCTTGGCATATAAGGTACTTTTTGTAGGGGATGATACTTATGAAATATATACAAGGGCGTTTTATAAGGCAGCTATGCAAATAACAGGGGTAGACGCTTCTTATTTCCATTATGGGGCGATGAATTTAAAGAAAATCCAAAATACGTTTATAAAGAAAGCAGAATTCCATTTCCGGATAGGACCAGATATACGTAAAGTAAACAGGCGGTTAATAAAGATGTGCCAATACATGAGGTACGATATTGTTTTCCTTTATTCAGCGGTTTTGATCCGGGAGGATACTGTACAGAAAATAAAACGTACCGGGGCATATATTGCAGTATATTGTAATGATGATCCGTTTTCAACCAGCTATAAGAGATATTATTGGAAAAATTTAAGGGACAGCATCCAATATGCGGATATTGCTTATTCCTATAGGAAGTCAAATATCAAAGGCTATCAAAAATATGGTGCAGGGAAAATAAGGCTGCTATTGCCATATTATATTGCTTCCCGGAATTACTATGTAGAGGATGCTGAAATAAATGCGGATGTACCAGATGTAGTATTTGTCGGCCATAGGGAAAGGGATGGGCGGGAAAAGTATATAAAAGCCCTATTAAACAGGGGGGTCCAGGTGGGGCTCAATGAAGGCTGGGATGGTTTTGAACCTGGAAATCCCTATATAACTAGGGTATCAGGCAGTTTTAACGAATACAACCATATTTTGAACAAGGCGAAGATTGCAATTGTATTTCTTTCTGGCAGAAACCATGATACCTATACGAGAAGGTGTTTTGAAATACCAATGGTAAAAACTTTGATGCTTGCACCATATACAAATGATCTGGCGAATTTTTTCAGGGATGGCGTGGAGGCTGTTTTTTATACAGGGGTAGAGGATTTCGTAGATAAGGTATGTTATTACTTGGAACATGAAGAAGAACGGAAACAAGTGGCTGAAAATGGGTACCAAAAAATAAAAAACGGAAAGTTTGAGGTGAAAGACAGGGTAAAGCAGATTGTTGAGGATTATGAGCAGATCAGGGGGAAGGCAAATTATGTGTAACATAAAAGCATCTGCATCCATCTTGTATTATATCCGGATATGGTTAATGCAGCAAAATTGAAAGAAAAGGGGAATTAGGTGATTATAGTGAATTTAGCAGGCGGGCTGGGCAACCAGATGTTTATGTATGCATTTGGAAGGGCGCAGGCTGCTAGATATAGCCAAAAGCTGTATTTTACAACACATACTTTTGCCAAAAATGAATTGGGCAGGAAATACCGGCTGGATAAACTGAATATAACAAACGACATGCGTTTTGTAGATCAAGATCCCTGTGTATACATGCTTTTTAATGCCAAGAGGCTTATGTTTGAGTCCATTATCAGGATGAGGAAAGAGTCGAAAAAAGATATAGGGACGGTGTTAAAGTATGCAAAAATGGGATATTTTTATTCCCTTTCATCAGAATATATAAAGCCGGTTTTTGTAAACCGCTATATTAATTACTATAATGCAACGTTTCAAAGTGAAAAATATTTTGCATCGATACGGGATCAGGTTAAAAACGAATTGAAGCCACGTAAGGTTACGGAGAAATGTTCCACATTTGGCCGTAAGCTTCAGGATGAACAATCTGTATGCGTACATATCAGAAGGAGTGATTACTGTACAGACCCTTCATTAAATGTATGTGGAAAAAAATACTATATAGATGCAATTGCAGCGATGCGGCAAAAACTGCATTCTGCAAATTACTACTTTTTTTCAGAAGATATAGAGTGGGTAAAGAAAAACTTTCGTGATGAAAGGTTTTATTATGTAGATTTTACAGAGTCGGAAATAGAAGACCTTTATTTAATGTCTAAATGCAGGCATTTTATTATTCCAAATAGTTCGTTTAGCTGGTGGGGCCAGTATTTGTCTGAAAATTGCGGGGGGGGGAAGAAAATCGTTATTGCGCCAAGCAGATGGTATCCAGCCGGAAAACAAGCATATCCGCTGTATACGGATAGCTGGACACTGATAGACCCTACGCCGTGGGGGACGGGGGATAGATAGCATGGGGAATAGGTTAAAGATGGTTAAGAAAATTGCTGCTGGATTAAAATTAGTAATATGGAAAGCCCAGACAGCAAAAATAAAAAAGAAATTGGCTTATTGTGGAAAAAATTTGCAGGTTTACGGTTCACCAAGAATCGTGGGGGGGGGTAATATACATATTGGCAAAAATGTCAGTATAAATGATGGTGCTTTGCTGAATGCAACGCAGTCTACGATCCATATAGGGGATGGGTGTGTTATTTCCAGCGATGCAAAAGTGCTTGCAGCTACACTTTGCCCGTCGGGTTATTTATATCATGGAAATAGGAAACATATTTCCGGGAATATTGTCATAGGGGATCATGTATGGATTTGCGCAGGGGCCATAATACTGCCGAATGTAACGGTAGCCAGTTCCAATATTATTGCTGCAGGCGCAGTGGTTACCAAAGATATAAAAGATAATTTTGTTATTGTAGCTGGAAATCCAGCGAAAGTGATTAAAAAAGTTATTAAAATGCCAGAAAATGAGGGATAAGGGATGTTTCGGACATTAAGCAAAAAGTTTTTGAACAGGATATGCAGGGGAAAGAAACAAAAAATATGGAACAATGAGTATATAAACTATCGTAAAGCGGAAGCAGGCCAGGCAGCTTTTGTTATTACGTCCGTTATACATCCTTGGAATTTAGAATTTAACAGGCAAAGATATGATGAAACAATAAAAACGATTGAAAGTATCCGTAAGTTTTGCCCTGGTGTACCAATTATTTTTATAGAAGGAGGCCAGTGGCATAAAAAATTGCGTTATATAGAGGGTTCTGTAGAAAAATTTCTTTATTTTGGGGATCAGAAGGGAATAAGGTGGCTTGTACAAAGAAAAAATAAAGGGGTCGGGGAAGCTGGGCTTATGTGTGCGGCTTTTCCTGTCTTTGTCCAGTATCCGTTTCTTTGTAAAATTAGTGCGAGGTATCGATTATCAGATGATTTTCAGTTTAAAGCATGGGATTTACATGCTTTAAACTTTAAAAATTATTTTTTGTATAAAAATGAAGAAACATATGGGCTGTCGGGATACAAAGAAGGTTCCCATTCAACAAGATTATACGGGGTCCCTTCCCATTATTTTGCAGTATGGAAGAAAAGTTTGCAGCTATCGTGCCTGTTTATGTTATTGGGGAGGGGTAGGCTGCAGATCAGTTTAGAATACATTTTGCCTATGCTTATGGAAGACTGCCTATTTTATTATCATAAGACAATTGGTGTAAAAGGAAATGTGGCTGGCAGAAAGCCTCTTCAGGAATAGGAAAGTGATACATAAAAGCAATGGGGGTCAAAGATGGACAGGTGCAAAGTATGTACAAGCAAAAGGCTGCAGGAATATATTGTAGAAGAAAGGATGCTGAATAAGGGTGAAAGATTTCGTTATCAATGTTGTAGGAAGTGTGGAACCCTTTTTTTGGCAGAAGAAGTACCTAATATAGGGCAGTATTATAAAGGCGACTATTATTCTTTTCATTTGGAAGTTCCAAGAAAGTCAAGGATGCCTGTTTGGATAAAGCGTATTTTTATCAATAGTTTTATATTTGGGAGAACGTGTGAACCGATTGTTCAGAGGCTAATGCCATCGGAAGTGGTAGCTTTACGTGGAACCAGGGCGAAAAAAGAAGAAAAAATATTGGATGTTGGTTGTGGGAATGGCAGCCTTATCTATTTGTTAAATCAAAATGGTTATTTAAATACTGTTGGAATTGATTTGTATTGTAAGGAAACCCCATATCCTGTCAATTTCTACCAATCATCCCTTTATGACATTCATGATAAGGAAAAATACGATGTGATCATGTTTAACCATTCCTTTGAACATATGGAAAACCCGAAGGAAATACTGGATAAAGTAGCAAAACTTTTGTCAGATAAAGGACGGTGTATTATCAGGGTTCCAGTGGGCAGTTGTGAAGCATGGAAAAGGTATTCTGTTCATTGGTATCAGATTGATGCACCGCGGCATTATTTTTTATATTCGCCAAAAGCATTGTCTTATCTTTGCAAAAAAGCTGGGCTGGAAATTTACCATGTACTTTATACGGGAGGGGTACCCTCATTTGTAATCAGTGAAATGTATAGGGATACCGGTTTCAGTTATTCAGAAATTGTGCAAAGGCAGCCATTCCATCATATGGGAATGAGACAAAAGCTGCGGTATTGGTGGGATACAATCCGGGCGAGCCATAAAGGGATGTCGGATACGGCAGCATTTTATATCCGAAAAAAGAGAGGATAAAAAGACAGTCTGTATATAGGAATTATTATATAAAAACGGCAAAGGAGCACAATATATTGCACAACATAGATTTAAACCATAAAACGATACTGATCACAGGTGCAGCCGGTTTCATCGGGGCAAACCTTGCTATGCGCCTTCTAAGAGATACAGAAAAATCAACGATTATCGGATTGGACAACCTAAACAGCTACTATGATATAGGGCTGAAGCAATTTCGCCTGCATACGATCGAAGCAGCCGCAAGATCCGGGTGCAGCAGCCAGTTTTTGTTTTTCAGGGAGGATATTGCAGATGCAAAGGCAGTAACGTCCGTTTTTGAACAGTATCATCCAACGATCGTAGTTAATCTTGCGGCCCAGGCTGGCGTAAGGTATAGTATTGCCAACCCCGATGCATACATAGCTTCTAACCTGGATGGTTTTTACCATATCCTGGAGAATTGCCGGCACAGCTATCAAAGAGGGGATGGTGTGGAACATCTTGTTTATGCGTCTTCTTCCTCTGTCTATGGAGGGAACAAAAAGGTGCCTTTTCAAGAGGATGATTTTGTAGACCATCCGGTCAGCCTTTATGCGGCGACGAAAAAAGCGGATGAGCTGCTGGCGTATTCTTATTCCAAACTATATAATATCCCAAGTACCGGGTTACGGTTTTTTACCGTATACGGCCCGGCTGGAAGGCCGGATATGGCATATTTTTCTTTTACGGATAAGCTTAAGGCTGGCCAGAAGATAGCGCTTTTTAATTATGGGGACTGCCGCCGTGATTTTACATTTATCGACGATATTGTAGAAGGTGTATCCAGAGTAATGGCAGGTGCACCGGAACGTAATATTGGGGACGATGGATTGCCGGTTGCACCATACCGCATCTACAATATCGGCAATTCCAGGCCGGAGCGTTTGCTGGATTTTGTACAAATCCTTTCGGAAGAACTGGTACATACGGGTGTACTGCCGCAGGATTTTGATCTGGAAGCCCATAAGGAGCTTGTCCCAATGCAGCCTGGGGATGTGCCGGTTACTTATGCGGATACAGGCAGGCTGGCACAGGATTTTGGATTTCAGCCTGCAACCTGTTTGCGCGACGGGCTGCGGGCGTTTGCAGGCTGGTATAAAAGGTATTATGGTTAAGGATATTTTTATTTAAAATAGGTTATAAAATATTTCTTCTAAAGGGATACAAAAACCGTTATACAACGGTACAGGTATCTCTTTTTTTGTTTCTTCCCTTTCTTTGTCCGTTATTCCGAACCCGTCAGGGTAAAGTGCATATACTTCGTCAAGGGAATACTTTCTGTTTGAGAGGATATGGGTTTCTATTGTCCGTGCGATTGGGTCGGCAATCCAGTATTCCATTACCCCTGCTTTTTCGTAGAGGTCTTTTTTGTATCCTCTGTCATTTTTGGCTGTACTTGGGGAGAGGACTTCTACTATTAGGTATGGGGCGCCGTGGATGCCGTCCATCTGGATGATTTCTTTTTTACAGACGATCATCACGTCTGGGATTACCCGGTCGCTGTCTGTTAAGTAAACATCTGTCCCGTCTGCAAATGTTTCGCAAGGTTTCCCTTTTAGGCGGGCCTGGAAAGCGGTGGCGATATGGAATGCTACCCGGTTATGGTTTACGGATGGGCTAGACATCATATAAATGTTTCCATCCAGCATTTCTTCACGTGGTTCTTCTTGGTATGATAAGTTTCCGTTCATAGGTTTGCTCCTTTTATTCATTTTAATCTGTTTTGCTATAAATTGCAACGTTTCTATCGATGCTAAATTGTTGCTATTCACAGCCACCTGAACACCCCGCTGTCCAGGTGGCTGCCAAGCTGATTCAGGAGTGAGCAGGCTCCAATTTGCAAGGCAAATTCTTTCCATGAGCCTGCGAATGTTACTATTTACAGCGTCATAACTTAGAATATTTATCAAGAGCAGATTGGCTGTGAATAGTAACGCTAAATTTAGAAAAACCGAAAAAAACATTTGACTAAACCAGAGGACTGTTCGATAATAAATTTGAGGGCATTAAACCATTGCACGAAAAAGGATTTTTATATTATAGAGGAAAACAGACAGCCATGAAAGCAAAAACATGCAGATTATCAGTATTAGCAGACTACTTTAAATTAAAATTGATTACTACAGGAATTGATTATGACAGCATTGAAATCCGCACAAAAAACTTGAACCGCCCTGGGATACAGCTTACCGGTTTTTTTGAACTGTTTGATAAAAAACGCATCCAGATCATGGGGTATGTAGAAACTGCCTATATGGAACAAATGGATCCGGATAAAAAGGCGCGGGTCTATGAACAGCTGTTAAGCCTTGGAGCGCCTTGTTACGTATTTTGCAGGGATATTAAGCCAGATGGACGGTTTACTGCGATTGCTGCCGAGAAAAAGATACCGGTTTTTTCTACTCCGCAGGTAACTTGTGATTTTATGAGTGCAGCAATCCGTTGGATCGGCGAGCAGTTGGCGCCGAGTATTATTTTAAATGGCTGCCTGGTAGATATAAATGGCGTTGGCGTGCTAATCAGGGGGGAAAGCGGGATTGGTAAAAGCGAAGCTGTGGTTGCTTTGCTAAAAAGGGGCCACCGGCTGATCTCTGATGATGTAGTAGAGATCTGCAAGGCAAGTGAAAAGACATTATTTGGAAAAGCACCGGATATTGTAAGGGACTTTTTGGAGATCCGCGGGATTGGGATCGTAGATGTAAAAAATATGTTTGGCGTGCAGGCGATCAAGGAGACGCAGACCATTGAACTGGTTGTAACGTTGAAAGAATGGAATACGGGAGATACGCTTGCACATGGGGAAGACCAGGCTGGTTATGTAGAGCTGCTGGGCAATAAAATTCTGCATTATGAAATACCGGTCAGGCCAGGGCGCAACCTTGCGGTTATTTTGGAAGCGGCGGCGTTAAATTGCCGGGCCAGGCGTATGGGGATCCGGTAAGCAATGCTGTTTCGCAGCTATAAAAGAGCTGTAAAACAGTGGAAAAAGGGAATAGAAAAAGAGTGGAATAAAATGTAGAAAGAGGGGGTCAACGATGCCAATAGGGCAGGAGCAGCAGATCGGACGTCTGCAGGAAATGATTTCAGAATCAGACAATATTGTATTTTTTGGCGGTGCCGGCGTTTCAACCGAAAGCGGGATACCGGATTTTCGGAGTGTGGATGGGTTATATAACCAAAAATATGATTATCCGCCGGAGACGATTTTAAGCCATTCGTTTTATTTAAGCAGGCCAGAAGAGTTCTACCGTTTTTATCATGATAAAATGCTTTGTTTGGATGCGCAGCCGAATGCTGCCCATAGGAAGCTTGCGGAATTGGAACGGGCAGGGAAACTTAAGGCGGTGATTACGCAAAATATCGACGGGCTGCACCAGCTTGCAGGGAGCAAGGAGGTTTTGGAGCTTCATGGCAGTGTACACCGCAATTACTGCCGCAAATGTGCCAAGATGTTTGACGCCAATTATATGAAAAGCCATACAGGCGTCCCGTTATGCGATGAATGCGGCGGGGATATTAAGCCGGATGTTGTTTTGTATGAAGAAGGGCTGGACCAGCAGACATTGCAAAGGTCGGTTTCTTATATTTCCAATGCAGATGTCCTGATCATAGGGGGGACTTCTTTGGCAGTATATCCGGCTGCTGGTTTAATCGATTATTATAGGGGCAGCCGGCTGGTGTTGATCAATAAGTCACAGACACCGATGGACAGCCGTGCAGACCTTCTGATCCAGGGTAGTATTGGGGAGGTTTTGGGCCAGATCCAGCTGTAAATAAAGTGTAACAGTTCAGATAACCCATTGAACTGTTACGTATCCAGCCATTGCAAATCGCTTCGCGATGGGTTGCTAAACGCCAGTGGCGTTTGTTCAGCAACGACCGAAACGGAGTGGAGACCGGATACCCTGCAGCCACTACAGTTTTATACGGTCAGCGCAGTAAATGCGCAGACCTATCTGAACTGTTACAATAAAGTAACAATAAGATTATATTTTCCTGCTTTAGAAAGGGCTTCCTTATGGACATTAATCCTGGCGACATCCTAAAATTAAAGAAACAGCATCCATGCGGCAGCTATGAATGGGAAGTTTTGCGCATAGGTGCAGATTTTCGGCTGAAGTGTACTGGCTGCGGGCGGCAGATTATGATCGCAAGGACGCAGGCAGAAAAAAATGTAAAAAAAATCAAAAAACCACTTGCAAATGCCGGACAATAATGGTAAGATAGTTACTCGTGATATAATAAATTCCTTGCTTTTCCAAAATGGGAAGGGCCAGAGACCAAAAGGAGGTACAATTCGCATGAACAAATATGAATTAGCGCTCGTTGTGAATGCTAAAATCGAAGATGATGCGAGAGCAGCAGTAGTTGAAAAGGCAAAAGAGTATATTACCCGTGCCGAAGGTACAATTACTGAAGTCGAAGATTGGGGAAAGAAAAGATTAGCTTACGACATCCAGAAAATGAGCGATGGATTTTTCTATTTCATCCAGTTTGATGCACCAGCATCTGCGCCGGCTCAAGTTGAGCAGAATGTCCGCATTATGGATAACGTTCTTCGATATTTATGCGTCAAAAAAGACGAGGCATAGTCGACTAAGGAGATTCGGGTATGAATAAAGTAATACTTATGGGGCGGCTGACCAGGGATCCTGAGATCCGTTATTCGCAGGGTGACCAATCGATGGCAGTGGCCAGATATACATTAGCAGTGGACAGGCGTTTTTCTAGGAACAACGGCGGGGATAACCAGCAGACGGCGGATTTTATCGGGTGCGTTGCATTCGGCCGTTCGGCGGAATTTGCAGAAAAATATCTCCGCAAAGGGATTAAAATAGCAGTAACAGGCCGCATCCAGACGGGCAGCTATACGCGCCAGGATGGGCAGAAAGTATATACAACCGATGTTGTCGTTGAAGACCAAGAGTTTGCGGAGAGCAAAAATGCAAATGCTGGTTCCAGTTCCGATGGCTTTAGTGGCGGCAACAATAGCGGCAGTGGTGGATTTGTCCCAGTAGACAGGCCGGTGCCGAGTGCAGCGGCGGACGGGTTTATGAATATTCCGGACGGGATAGACGAAGAACTGCCGTTCAATTAACAATGTCAGCCGCTTGCGGCTGGATTTCAACAGGGGGATGTCTAAGTTCACAAAGATATAGCCAATTATATATAAATGTGAGTAAATATACTCAAAGATACCTAAAATCCAGGGTATAGTTTGTGCTGACTTTATAGCAGGCGGAGCTGCGGAAAAAAGCCCTTACCAGTTGGAATAGCCTGGTATAACAAAGATGTAGAAATCTGTGGGTGCAGCTGGCCAATGGTCAAGTCCCAAAAACCAAGGGCAAAAATAAAATTTAGGAAAGGAAAAGCTAAATAGATGAAATCCACAAAATTACAAAAACAAGTAAATGTGGATATGTACCGGTGGCTTAGTCGGGAATTTACGGCTGTGGAGTGTGCATGAACTTGTGAGTAGTTGTAATTTAACAAAAGCACGCACGATGAAACAGCAACTACAAATCGTGAGATTGTAGCGGATCATCTAGCATATGCACTTCTGTATATGTTTTTAGTAGCAGGTAGCAGTCATGGCTTTCAATAAAAATGAGAGAGGCGACAATCCGCGCAGAAGGACGATGCACAGAAGGAAAAAAGTATGTGTCTTCTGCGGTAAGGACAACGTCATTGATTATAAAGATGTAAATAAATTGAAAAGATATGTATCAGAACGAGGGAAGATCCTGCCAAGGAGAATTACCGGAAACTGTGCAAAACATCAGAGGGCCCTTACCGTAGCAATTAAGCGGGCACGCCACGTGGCATTAATGCCATACGTACAGGACTAAAGCAGACAGACCACCACATGGAATCCGTGTGGTGGTTTTTGGCATTTCATTGATTTTATGCGGAAAGGATTGGTGATATGAATCCGTTGCAATTGGTAGAATTGCTAAAAGGGCATAAGAGTTATATCCAGACACACGACTATCCGGATCCGGATGCGGTGGCAAGTGCGTTTGGCCTTCAATCTTTTTTGAAACTGCATGGGGTAGACGCACAGATCTGTTATGACGGCAAAGTGGAGAAACTAAGTACAAAAAAGATGTTTGAGGTTTTTGGCATTACGATGATCCAGGCGGAAGAGATAACGGAGATGGCCGAAGAGGACTATATCGTAACAGTAGATTCCCAGAAGTATAATGCGAATATTACAGATTTTATCGGCGATGAGGTCGCATGCATCGACCATCACCCAACCTACATCGAATGCAGTTACCAATATAAGGATGTGCGTACGGCAGGGGCTTGCGCGTCCGTGATTGCAGAATATTTTTACCAGACAGGCACGCCGATGAGCCCTACGGTGGCGGCGGCCCTTGCTTATGGAATTAAGATAGATACTAATGATTTTTTGCGTGGCGTGACAGATTTGGATATTGAAATGTTTGCGTATGTATACAAGATTGCGGACATGGATAAGATAAAATCGATGTACCATGATGTATTAGAACTTAGCGACTTAAAGGCTTATGGCGCGGCGATTGATAATATCCATATTAAGGACAGCGTTGGGTTTGCCTGTATCCCGTTGGACTGCCCGGATGCATTAATAGCAATTATTTCTGATTTTATCTTGTCACTAAATGTGGTAGACATTTCGGTTGTATATGCCGTGCGCAAAGACGGCGTCAAGTTTTCGGTCCGCAGTGAGCGCAAAGGGGTCGATGCAGGGGAGCTGGTACAAAAGGCGTTGGAAGAGTATGGCAATGGCGGCGGGCATCAGGCAATGGCTGGCGGTTTTATACCAAAGGAGAATTTAGACAGGCTGCCCGCGGGGCTTGGGGCAGTGGAAGAAAAGATTATGGAACAGGCCGCTGTAAAAAAGGAAAAGGTGGAATAATATGAAAAAAATACTCAAAAAGGTTGTTGTATTGCTTTTTGTGCTGGTTATCATTGGTGTATATTATTATGTAACATTGCCGGCGATCAATATCCATTCTGCTGGTTTTTGGGGTGCATGCATGGTTATTATTTTGTTTGTAACAGCCCTTTGTGTGCTGGGGCAGATGAGGAAACATGCGGTAGCCAATGTGGTTCAGCCAGGGGCCAAACCAAAGGTATGGAAAGAATTTAAGTCAGTGAAAATAGGGGCCGGGTTATTTTTAGTGACTCTGGCAATTTTTTGCATTGGCAAGATTTTATCTTCGCCAATTGTAAATGCCGGCAAATACCAGAAACTTATGAATGTGGTAGAAGGAAATTTTACGGACGATATTGAACAGACTAACTATAATACGATTCCGCTGCTGGATAAAGATTCTGCGGAGCTTTTGGGGAACCGTAAAATGGGGAGCATGGTAGATATGGTTTCCCAGTTTGAAGTTGGTTCCGACTACACGCAGATTAATTACCAGGATATGCCGGTCCGTGTGACGCCGCTGGTATATGCCAGTGAGATTAAATGGCTGACCAACCAGAAAAATGGTATTCCGGCTTATATCAGGATTGATATGGCAACGCAGAATACAGAATGCGTAAAATTGGAACAGCCGATAAAATATTCCAAATCAGAATTGTTTAACCGGAATATTTACCGGCATCTTCGTTTTCATTATCCAACTTATATTTTTGACGACCAGATCTTTTTTGAAATTAACGATGAGGGGACGCCATTTTGGGTCTGCCCGGTCAAAAAGTTTAATATTGGCCTGTTTGGCGGCCGCACGGTAGGCAATGTGGTCTTGTGCAATGCGGTTACCGGGGAATGTACGGATTATGCGGTAGAAGATGTGCCGAATTGGATTGATAAAGTATATTCTGCAGAACTTTTAACTGAACTGTATAATTATTATGGCATTTATAAACATGGCTTTTTTAACAGTATCTTGGGGCAAAAAGACTGCCTGAAAGCGACAAATGGGTATAATTATATTGCGTTGGACGATGACGTTTGGGTGTATACCGGTGTTACTTCTGTCAGCGGCGACCAGTCCAATGTCGGGTTTGTCTTAATGAACCAGAGGACGATGGAGACAAAATACTATAAAGTAGAAGGCGCTATTGAAGATTCTGCGATGTCGTCTGCGGAAGGCCAGGTGCAAAACCTTGGCTACCAGGCTACGTTTCCGCTATTGCTAAATATTTCGGATGAGCCAACTTATTTTATGGCATTAAAAGATGGCGCTGGGCTTGTAAAAAAATATGCAATGGTCAATGTACAGAAATACCAATGGGTCGCGATAGGGGATACGGTAAAAGAATGTGAAAAAGCATATACCGTTCTGCTGGCTACCAACGGGATCGCGGAAAGCGGCGACGGCAGCATGTATGAAACTATTACAGGGAAAATAAAAGCAGCAGCTCCGGTTGTGCTCGAAGGGACTACCCATTATTATGTAGCGTTGGAAAATTCAGACGCTGTATTTGACGTCAATATGTCGGATAAAAACTTGATCAGCATTATCCGCTACCAGCCAGGGGATACCATCCAGTTTTCTTATGCAGCAGAGGAAGACGGGCTGCATACGGTCGTTGAAATAAAATAGCAGCAAAATATGACTAAATGATTACAATTATTTTTCTTTAATTTTACATCATTAAAATACTTTCAATAATTGGTTAATCATGGTATAATGGATACTATCTTTGTGGAAAGGCTAAGGCAGCGGAAAATGAAAAACAAAATAGTATTGAAAGGGCGCCTTAAAAATTATATGCTGAGTCCGGTTTTGCTTACTGTCCTGCTGGTAGCGCTGAATATCCCTATGTATTTTTACCAGTGGGAATCCGGGCTGGCGGTTTCTGCATTTACGGCTGTATATTTTATAGTTGCAGTCGTAAATTACCAAAAAAAGAAGCCGCTGTTTGTCAGCGAGTTGATTAATTTTGCAACGCAATATGGTACCGTACAAAAAAAGCTGCTAAATGAATTGGATATTGCGTATGCACTGGTTGATTTCAATGGGAAGATACTATGGGTTAATGAACGGTTTACGGAGCTGACCGGCAAAAGTAAAGATTACCATAAATCGATTACTTCTATATTTTCCCAGATTACAAGGGAAATTATCCAAAAAAATGCAGTGGAATCGCAGCTGCACCTTACATGGGGCGGGCATGATTACCGGGCGCAGTTAAAAAGGCTGGAATTTTCAAGCATTACCCCGGATAACCAGCTGGTATCGGTTGAGGGCGGCGAGGAATATATGACAGCCCTGTATTTGTACGATGAGACGCAGCTGAACCAGTATATGCGTGAAAATGACGACCAAAAGATGGTAGCCGCACTTGTCTATATCGATAATTATGAAGAAGCGATGAACAGTATCGAAGATGTCAAGCAGTCGCTTCTGGTGGCGTTGATCGACCGGAAAGTGAACAAATATTTTTCCAGCATGGATGGCCTGGTGCGTAAAGTGGAAAAGGACAAGTATTTTGTTGTATTCCGTAATATGTACCTGTCCAAAATGGAGAAAGATAAATTCAGCCTTTTGGAAGAAGTGAAAACGGTCAAAGTCGGAAATGAGATGGCAGTTACATTAAGTATCGGGATTGGGAATACAGGCGCTACGTATAACCAGAATTACGAATATGCGCGTATGGCGATCGGCCTGGCGTTGGGGCGTGGCGGCGACCAGGTCGTTGTGAAAGAAGGGGAGCAGATTACTTATTTTGGCGGCAGCTCTAAGCAGGTAGACAAAAATACCCGTGTGAAAGCCCGTGTGAAAGCCCATGCGTTGCGGGAAATTATTGAAAGCCGCAGCCATGTTATTGTAATGGGGCACCATATAGCAGATGTGGATTCGTTTGGCGCTGCGATCGGCGTTTATTGCGCGGGGCGTGTGCTGGAAAAGAAGGTGCAGATTGTGTTGAATGAAGTAACCACTTCCCTGCGCCCGATCAAAGAGTGCTTTACGGAGGAGAGCGGCTATATGCCGGATATGTTTATTGACAGCGAGGAAGCAATCGAGCTGACAAACAACAATACGCTTGTTATGGTGGTAGATACCAACCGCCCAAATTATACAGATTGTCCTGAGATACTAAAAAAGACAAAATCTATTGTCGTTTTTGACCATCACAGACAAGGAAGCGAAGTTGTGGAAAATCCGATTTTGTCTTATATTGAGCCTTATGCTTCTTCTACCTGTGAAATGATCGCTGAGATCCTGCAATATTTTACGGAAAATATAAAGCTGGCGTCTTGTGAAGCCGATGCTATTTATGCGGGTATATTAATTGATACGAACAATTTTATGCAAAAAACAGGTGTGCGTACTTTCGAAGCGGCAGCATACCTAAGGCGCTGCGGGGCAGAAGTTACCAGGGTGCGCAAGATGCTGCGCAATGATATGGCAGATTATAAGGCTAGGGCTGAAGTAATGCGCAATGCAGAAGTTTATCATGGGGCATTTGCAATCTCTGTCTGTCCGGCAGACAGGGTGGAAAGCCCAACGGTGGTGTGCGCCCAGTCGGCGAATGAATTATTAAACATTATTGGGATAAAAGCATCTTTTGTACTGACGGAATATCAAAATAAAATATTTATTAGTTCTAGGTCGATTGACGAGATCAATGTACAGCTGATTATGGAGCGCCTAGGCGGAGGCGGCCATGCCAATATTGCCGGTGCACAGCTTCCAAACTGTACCGTGGAGGAGGCAAAATACAAAATCCGCCAGATATTGGATGAAACGATAGAAAAAGGAGAAATTGCGAAATGAAAGTGATATTGCTCGAAGATGTAAAGTCGGTTGGAAAGAAAAATGAAATTGTACAGGTCAGCGATGCTTATGGACGCAATATGCTTATCAAAAAAAAGCTTGGCGTAGAAGCGACCAGCCAGGCGTTAAATGACTTAAAGCTACGGAACAAGCGGGCGGAAAAAGATGCGGCGGAAAGCCTTGCGGCAGCACAAAAGCTGGCGGAGGATTTAAAAGATAAGCAGGTGGAAGTAAAAATTAAGGCTGGGGAAGGTGGGCGGACTTTTGGCTCAGTCTCTACCAAAGAAATTTCGGAAGCAGCGAAAAAACAGCTGGACCTCGACTTGGATAAGAAGAAGATGCAGCTGGCGGATCCGATCAAAGCGCTTGGCTATTATGATGTTCCACTAAAATTGCATCCGCAGGTAATGGGATCTTTAAAAGTACATGTAGTTGAAGGTTAAAAACCAATGGATGAACCTCTGATTAAAAGGACGATGCCCAACAGCCTGGAAGCCGAGCAGTCTGTAGTCGGCTCGATGGTGATGGACCGGGCGGCGATCATTGCAGCTTCTGAAACATTGGCGGCGGAAGATTTTTACCACAAGCAATATGCGGTATTATTTGACGCAATGATTGAGCTGTTTAACCAGAATGAACCGGTTGATTTTGTAACGCTGCAAAATAAGCTGAAAGAAAAAGATGTACCGCCAGAGGTCAGCAGCCTGTCCTATATCAACGACCTTGTAGCGGCAGTCCCGACGTCTGCCAATATCCGTTATTATGCCAGTATTGTAAAAGAAAAGGCGATGTTGCGCAGACTGATCAAAGTTACCGATGAGATCCAGAACAAATGCTATGCTGGCAGCGAAGACTTGGAGACAATTTTTGCTGAAACGGAAAAAAGCATATTCCAATTGCTGCAAAGCCAGGAAACCGGTGAATTTGTACCGATCAAGCAAGTGGTGATGAATGCTTTGGACCGGATAGAAAAAGCATCCAGGATCGAAGGAAATGTGACTGGGATTGCAACTGGGTTTATTGACTTGGATTACCGGATGAGCGGCCTGCAGCCTTCGGATTTGATTTTGGTGGCCGCCCGGCCGTCAATGGGAAAAACGGCGTTTGTTTTAAATATTGCACAGTATACGGCATTTCATGATAACTTGCCGACAGCAGTCTTTAGCTTAGAAATGTCAAAAGAACAGCTGGTAAACCGCCTGTTTTCCCTGGAATCCAGGGTGGATGCCCAGGTATTGCGTAATGGGAGCCTGACGGATTCCGATTGGGAAAAGTTGATCGAAGGCGCAGGCGTGATCGGGCGTTCCAACTTGATTATAGATGATACACCAGGGATTTCTATTGGAGAGCTGCGTTCCAAATGCCGCAAATATAAACTGGAGCATGATATAAAATTGGTGATTATTGACTACCTGCAGTTAATGTCGGGTTCGGGCAGGATAGATTCCAGGCAACAGGAAATTTCCGAAATTTCCCGTGCGTTAAAAGCGCTTGCAAGGGAACTGCATGTGCCCGTGATCGCGCTTTCCCAGTTAAGCCGTGCAGTGGAACAGCGCCCTGACCACCGCCCAATGCTTTCTGACCTGCGTGAATCAGGTGCAATTGAGCAGGATGCGGATGTAGTTATGTTTATCTACCGTGACGATTATTACAACAAAGATACGGATAAGAAGAATATTGCGGAAATTATTATAGCAAAACAGCGGAATGGCCCGATTGGGACGGTCAACCTGGTATGGCTGCCGCAGTATACAAAATTTGCAAATATGCAGAAAGATTAAGCTAAAACCGCTTAAACATATCAGAAAAGCTATGCAAAAAGTTATCCGCACTATTTGCAAAAAAAGGCTGCGATCCGGCAGCTATCGACAAAATAGTTGCAGATATGCTTCCAAAAAGAAGTATATCTGTATTTTTTTGCAGTTTTTTCCCGATGAAATAAAATTGTGTGCGGACATGCAGTAAGTTATACTTTTAAGAGAAGTCATATTGCTTCAAACCACGCCATGCGCTGGAAAGAAGGAGGTTTTTTAAGTGGAAAAAGTACGTTATATGATTTCGGATGCAGCAAATACGGTGCAGGTTGAGTCACATGTCCTGCGTTACTGGGAAGATGAGCTGGGGCTGTCCGTTCCCAGGAATGAACTGGGGCACCGCTATTATACACAGGAAAACATACAAGAATTTTTAAGGATAAAAGAATTAAAAGAACGGGGATACCAGTTGAAAGCAATCCGGCTGATCCTGCAGGATGAAAAAGAGCGTAAGGAGGAAGGCATGATGGAACCCGCGATTCGCATCGAGAAAGTTAACGGCATGGAAATAGGTGAGGAGGTTTTAAAACAGGCTATGTCAAAGAATGAAGTGATCCATGTGACACAAAAAACAAACCATTTGACAGAAGATATGCAGCGCGAGAGGCGGATGGAACAGTTTCAATCTATGATGACAGAGATTGTGCGCAAGGCAATTACGGAAAACAACGAAGAACTTGGGCAGGAGGTAGGCGTCCAGGTCGGGGAACAAGTGATCAAGGAAATGAATTACCTGATGCGCACACAGGATGAACAGGAGGAAGAGCGCTTCCGCAAGCTGGATGAAGCAATCAGAAGTATGGGCAGGCATGGCAGGCGGCGTGCGAAAAAAGAGCGTTTGAGCAGGAAAGAACGAAAGCTGTTAAAGAACAAGAACGAGATGGCGCCGGATCTCATGATCTGAATGGGGCCGGGGGATACCTTGTACGATGGAAAGAAATGATCTTGTACATATGGGAAAATATGTAGCGATATGCGGCAGGCCAGCTTGCCTGGGCTATTGCAAGAAAAACCGCCGGTAGAATACCGGCGGTTTTAAATATTATGTTTTTAGACTAACCTTCTTCAATAGCCCCTGTAGGACAGGCACCTGCACAAGAACCGCAGCTTACGCATGTATCAGCGTTGATTTCATATTTTCCGTCGCCTGCAGAGATTGCCCCTACTGGACATTCACTTTCACATGTTCCGCAGTTTACGCAAGAATCTGTAATTTGGTATGCCATAATTGAATCCTCCTTAAAATTATGATTTTTAATAATTTTGTCATACGAACCATGTCCGCTGAACTTATTCTAATACAAAATTGAAATTTATACAAGTAGAAAAATGGGACAGAATGTGCAGCAGAATGTATTAATTTTGATACATGGCAAATGGCGGCCAGGGGCGTATATTATTTGACAGAAAAAGCAGCATATAGTATATTTATAAAGAAAATGGGCAGGCTTTTAACGGATGCCGCCCATACCAACCACAATTAAGGAGAAAAGGAGATTAATCACATGGCACAGCAGGTTACAAAAAATACAATGATAGGGGAATTGCTACAGATTAATGAAAACATTGCACCGCTTTTATTAAATATTGGTATGCATTGCCTGGGATGCCCATCATCACAGATGGAATCCATTGAAGAAGCAGCGATTGTACACGGGATGGAGCCGGACGCACTGGTTGGGCAGATCAACGATTTTTTGGCCGCCAACTAAACAGGGTATGCCTTTGAAAATGAAAAAGAAGCCGGATACAAGGGATGCTTGTACCTGGCTTCTTTTTAGCTGTTGCGTTAGATGCCCGCATATTGCTGCAGTGCCTGGCTGCGTATCATGCAATCAAAATGTTCATTGAAATAAGCTTCAATTGATTTTGAAAAATTTAACTGTGTAGAGTATTCGGAAAGGATATTGCAGACTTTATTAAACTCTTCTGGCGTATGGGAACTTTTATGGACGACCAGATAAAAAAGGTGTGTCTGCGCGTCACGGAATAAAGTATTGTCCCCGTGGTAATATCCTTCCAGTACGTTTGAAATCTTGGACATGGTATCCAGGTTTTGAACCAGGAACAATTTTGTCAGATCAACCGGGATAGCTACGTCATGTGTGTTTGGGACAGTTTCTTTTGTTTCGCGTTTTACTGCCTGGTCTAATGGGATGAATTCATCTGGGCTGATTTTTTTCTTTTTTGGGTTCTCGGAATCTGCTTTCGCCTCATGCTGGATTTTTTGGAAGAGGTCCAAAATATCATTGGCGCTTGTAGACTCATATGGTTCGCCGGAATCTGAAGCATAGCCGGAAAAATCGTCATCCAAATCAGTATCTGAGAATTTGGAAAAACGGGTATCCAGTTCTTCTGGATATTCCACTTTGGTGATCAGTAGGATAATAGTATCCGATGATACTGGAATTGCCTCTATCATCAAAGGTATATCGTCTGCTTCAAATCCAAACTCATAAGAAGCCTGCTGCATCATATCACGGAAAAGGCTTTTTGCATTTTCTGTTCCATAAGCAAGCTCGCTGATTTTCAGATGGCGGTCAGCAAGGTCTTCTTTTGTCAAGGTGCAGCGGATTTGGGTGTCACTTACTTTTTCGATTTTCATTCAATCACTCCCTGTTTAATGTCTTTCTGCTACATACTATATATTGTATTATATTGAAATTCTAAATGTCAGTCTTAAGTAACCAAAGTATATAAAAAATAAATATGTTAGTCAAGCATATAGAGCATATATTTTTTAAAAATTTTATAAAAAAATAAAAAAAATGGAAAAAAAGGCTTGCCAAACACATGAAGTCTGTGGTATAACTATATCCAGAGATGCTTATCTTCCTTAGTCAGAAAGGAGTAAAAGCATAAATAATTCAATTTTGTTCGGTAAATACCGTGTCATTTCTAGTTTAGGCCGTGGTAGCAGCAGCCAGGTATTTATTGTCGAACATGTAAAGCTGAAGGTGCATCGGGCAGTTAAGTGTATTTATAAATCGCAAGCTGCACAGCCTCAGTTTTTTCTGGAAGCAGATATTCTTAAAAATCTGAAACATCCCGGTATCCCCACTATTTACGATGTCGAAGAAGATGATAAGGCATATTATATCATTGAGGAATATATCCAGGGACAATCTTTGGAAGCATATTTGCTTCGTCAAGACTGTATTTCCGCCGATAAAGCAATCCATATGGTTCTGCAGATATGTGAATTGGTTAAGTACTTGCATGACCAGGAGCCAAAACCGGTACTTTACCAGGATTTAAAGCCCGAACACATTATATTATGTGGAGAACGTATTGTTTTAATCGATTTTGGCATTTCATCTTATATTACCAATTGTGGAAATACATTCCAAGCGTATGGAACCGAAGGCTTTGCGCCTCCAGAAAAATACCAAGGGATTTCCTGTGACGTCAGGGCCGATATTTATGGCGTAGGGAAAATTTTGGAGTTTATAGGGGCCAAAGTACAAAAAAAGGAGTTCCAGCGTCTGAAACCGTTGATCCGGAAAGCAACAGCTTATTCCCGGGCAGACCGCTACCCTTCCATAGAAGCGTTTGCTTCAGAGCTGGATGGGGCATTGTGGAACGGTTGTCAAAAAATTCAGCAGATAAATCATAAGCATCTCTTAGCAGAAATAGCAGTGGCAGGAGTGCAGGAGCGGGTGGGGGCAACCCATCTGGCGATAGCTTTGACCTGTTTTTTCAATCAGCGCAAAAACACCTGTATTTACCAGGAACACCACAATTCGGATTGTATGCGCCTGCTGATCAAAGAAGATGGCGGCTGTATGCGCAATGGGCTGGCTGTTTATGGAAATTTTCAGGGGATGCCCTATTATGGGGAAGGGACGGCTGGATGGGACAGGGCAGAGGGCCTGTATATACAGGATTATGGCATACAGCTGCATGAGGTTTTAGCAGATGAAAGCAAAAAACTGATTGTAGTGGCTGGAAGCAGGCCGTGGGAATGCGCCCAGGCGCGGAACCTGCTTGAAAGGATCTGTTTTCGTGAGAATTTAGCCGTTGTATGCAATTATGGAGATAAAATGCAGGCAAAGTATTTAGAAAAGATGTACCATCGCCGTATCTACTGCTTCCCGTTGGATATAGATCCGTTTCAAATGACAAAGGAGAAGCGGAAATTTTTCAAAAAGCTGCTGCTAACAGAAAGGTGGTGATAGGCATAGGAAGGGTTTTCCAATAAAACGGCAAGGATGCCGCTGTTAATTAAAAATGGTAGTATATGGGAAATTCTGGTTATGCCTGATGTAACAGGTTATGTTGTACAATAAGGGAATGCAAAAAAGATAGATTACAGTACGGCATTTTATGCAGTTTTTAGGAAAACCCTAGAGTATCTGAATGAGAAAGTTTTAAAATTTATTATATCACGAATTAAAAATATGAATTGTACTGTCTACAGGCGTTCTTTTCAGAGAATAGGTGAAGGTGATGGTGTATGGACAAACAGGAGCTGTATCTTGAGCTTGTGAACATACAGGGGCAGGGGATTACGATTTTTTTAGAAGGGGAACGGAGTTCCCCAAAAGATGTATCGGATCTATTGTGTGTACAGGAAGACTGTTCCTATATGAGAGACTATGTATATGAAAAGGGGGTGTTAACAGAACTGCATTTTGATAAAGTGCAGAACAGGTGACGAATAGGATCGGTAGTTGATACGATTTTGAAATGGGGACCTCAATGCCTTTCAAAATAATATAGAAAAATAAGAAGCACCGGCAGAAATGGTATGGGGATACCGGTTTCTGCCGGTTTGCAGTATACATTCGAACTTGTAAAATGGGCAGCAACAGGCTATAATAAGAATAACAAACGCAGGAGGAAAAGCAATGAAGAAAAAGATAATACCAATTCTGACCGTTTTTGTACTTATTTTTATTATATTGCTCTGTTTATTTGCTGGCCGGAAAATTAAAGAGTACATGCCGAGCAAGGAAGAACAGGATCTGAATGAATACTTTGGGATTACGACGCAAGGCGGAATTTCAATGGAGTTAAACCGCAGTATGATCGAAGAAAAAGCTTTATTAAGGGACGGACAGGTTTATTTAGATTATACTTTCGTGCATGGCCAGTTAAACGACCGGTTTTACTGGGATGCGAATGAAAATGTCCTGCTTTATACAACTGCTTCTGATGTTATAAAGGCATCTGCGGACAGCAAGAAATATTATATAGGAAGAAAGAAAGCCAGCAAAGATTATACGATTGTATTAGTCGACGCGGATAAGACATATATTGCGCTGGATTATGTTGCGGAATACACAAACCTTACATTTGAAGTTTTTAAAGAGCCAGACCGGGTGCTGCTTCAGACGCAATGGGGGTCTGTTACAAAGCTGCAGGTAAAGAAAAGTACCCAGCTGCGTGTGAAGGATAGTATTAAGAGCAATATATTACGAGAATTAGAAAAAGGGGATACCGTAATTAAATTGGAGGAAGCAAAGGATTGGGTCCGTGTTACAACAAATGACGGGTTGATCGGCTATGTGCAGAAGAAACGGCTTGGCGAAGAAACGCAGGAAACAGAGAGCCATGAATTTGCAGAAGAGGCATTTACCCATCAGATCAGGGATTATGCAATTAATATGGCATGGCATCAGGTAACGACAGCAGATGCGAATAACGCAATTGCGGGTGTTCTGCAAAATACAAAAGGTATCAATGTAATTTCGCCGACTTGGTTCTATGTAAACGATAATGAGGGGAACATCGCAAACCTTGCAAGCGCGGATTATGTAAAATATTGCCATGACCAGGGTATTGAGGTATGGGGGCTGGTGAGCAACCTGGAAAATACACAAGTAGATTCAACAGCATTGCTGACCCATACTTCCAAACGGGAAAATCTGGAAAACCAGATTATTGCGGCTGCTATCCAGTATGACCTGGACGGCATTAATGTGGATTTTGAAGCATTGGATGCAGCGGTAGGGGAAGGGTTTATTCAATTTATCCGGGAATTGTCGTTAAAATGTGACGGCAATGGAATTGTATTGTCTGTGGATAATTATGTGTCATCGGATTATACGCAGTTTTATGACCGCCAAGAACAGGCCGTATTTGCGGACTATCTGGTTGTAATGGGGTATGATGAACATTACGCAGGGTCAAAGGAGAGCGGTTCGGTTGCTTCTATTGGGTTTGTACAAAAAGGTGCTGACGATATAGTATCGGAAGGGGTGCCGCCAGAGCAGGTTATTTTAGGGATGCCATTTTTTACAAGGGTGTGGGCAGAGACGCCGAAAGACACACACGGGGACGATGCAGAGTCTGCTTCGGAGGGTTATGTACCATATGAATTGTCCAGTGAAGCGGTTGGAATGCAGTCTGCGCAGCGTTTGATCGAAGTTAACGGTGCACAGAAAAAATGGCTTTCACAGGAAGGGCAGCATTATGCAGAGTATGTCAATAGTGGCGTTACGTATAAAATATGGATAGAAGATGCAAAGTCGCTGGAAGAAAAACTGAAAGTTATGGACAGCCACGGGTTTGCAGGGGCGTCTTTTTGGAAGCTTGGGTTAGAAGACAGTACCGTTTGGGATACAATTATTAAATATATCAATTCAAAATAGGGATGATTCCGGTATTTTATCATATGTATAGTAATAAAACACCGGGGGCCGGGTAATTTGAAACAAAGGTTAGAATTGATCATGTCAATCATTATCTTAGTCTGTGCCTGCGTACTGGCTAAGACAAGTGCCGTTTTTGTAACAGGAAGGCAGGTAGAAGAACAAAAGAATTGTATTGTAATCGATGTTGGGCACGGAGGGTTTGATTCCGGAAAAGTAGGTATCAATGGGGAACTGGAAAAGGATATTAATTTACAGATCGCTTTGAAACTCAAAGAAACATTAAAAGCACAAGGGATGCAGGCTATTTTAACGCGTGAAGACGACAAAGGCCTTTATGATGAAGGCGCCAGCAATAAAAAAGTCCAGGATCTGCAAAGGCGCTGTGACCTGATCAATGAGACAAATCCGTTAATGACCGTCAGCATCCACCAGAACAGTTATACAAGCCCGCAGATAAAGGGTGCCCAAGTATTTTACTATACGACGTCGACAGAAAGCCAGAAGCTGGCTGAAATAATGCAGGAGGCGCTGGTGCAGGAAGTTGACCCCGAAAACCACAGGAAGGCAAAAGCAAATGACAGCTATTACCTGCTGAAAAAAACATCATCTGCTATTGTAATTGTAGAATGCGGTTTTTTGAGCAATCCGGAAGAATCAGCAGAACTTTCCGATGAAAAATATCAGCAGAAACTTGCAGATGCAATCTGTTCCGGTATCCGTACTTATTTGGAATCAGTTGGCGAAGGGCCGCAGGCTGCGGGAAAAAAGGGCTGATAAGCTGGATTTTGGGAAAGGATAAACAAAGGAATCATTATTTTATGGAAACAATGTCTCAAAGAAAGGTAAAAACAGAAATAGAGCTGGTGGATGAGAAATCAATTGATATGGGCATCATCCGTAAGGCAGGCCGTATCCTCCGGGAAGGCGGCCTTGTAGCATTTCCTACTGAAACAGTATATGGCTTGGGGGCAGATGCCTTGGATGCAGATGCTGCAAAGAAGATTTATGCGGCAAAGGGGAGGCCCTCTGACAACCCGCTGATCGTGCATATTTGCCGAATCGAAGATCTATATGGTATTGTAACAGAGGTTACGCAGGCTGCAAAGCTTCTTGCAGAAGCTTTCTGGCCTGGTCCATTGACGATGATATTGAATAAAAGCGAAAATGTCCCATATCAAACAACTGGGGGCATGGATACGGTGGCGGTACGGATGCCTTCCAATAAGATAGCGCTTGCACTGATCAAAGAAGGGGGCGGGTATATTGCAGCACCAAGCGCGAATACTTCCGGCCGGTCCAGCCCTACGCTTGCAGAGCATGTATATGAAGATATGGATGGGCGGATCCCGCTGATACTGGATGGAGGGGCAGTCGGGATAGGGATAGAATCCACGATCATCGATCTGACAGAAAAAAAACCGGTTATTTTACGTCCTGGATATATCACGCCGCGGATGCTGTCCAAAGTAATCGGCGAGGTGGCGGTTGACCCTGGGATTTTGGCGGAAGGTTCTGGGCAAAAGCCAAAAGCCCCGGGTATGAAGTATAAACATTATGCCCCTAATGCAGACCTGGTTTTAGTGGAAGGGGAGCCGGATAAAGTGATAGCTAAAATTAATGGACTGGCAAAAATAAATATCGCAGAAGGCAAGCAGGTAGGTATTATAGGGGCACAAGAAACGGTAGCTAATTACAAGCAGGGAATGGTAGTAAGCATTGGGGAACGCAGGAATGAAGAAATGATTGCCCATAATCTTTATAAGATACTAAGGCAGTTTGACAAGTCAGGTGTGGATGTAATATATTCCGAAAGTTTTGAAACGCCGGGTTTGGGGCAGGCGATCATGAACCGCCTATGGAAAGCCGCCGGGTATCAGATTATGGAAGCAAAATAATTGGGGTGGGTATATGAATACGTATAAAAAAATTATTTTTGCAGACAGCGCGGGAAATAGCCGCGCGCCGATGGCAGCAGAGCTGCTAAAGGAATGCACGATGAAAAAGCCGCTTGATATTCAGGCGCGCGGGATTGTCGTCCTGTTTCCGGAGCCGCTGAACCAAAAAGCGGAAGCGGTCCTGATCAGCAACGGAATTACATTGGAAAATTATATGTCCAGCCAGCTGGAAGAAGAAGATTTCGCACAGGATACGCTGGTTATTGTGATGGGGAACAGTGACCGGCAAAAGATTTTGGACATGTTTAAAAAGGCGGATGCAAATAATGTACAAGTCCTGACGGAACTTGTAGGGGAAGAATTGGAGATTATGGACCCCTATGGGGGGACTTTGCAGTCATATGGGATTTGTTATGAAACATTGAATAAGTCAATAAAAAAACTGTCTGCATTGCTAAATAATTAAGTTGTTTCGGGGATTAATGTTAATATTTGGTAAAATTTTATAGACAATTTGGGCTTTCGTGTTATAATGGACGTAGCGGGATGATACGCTTTTTAGAAAGGGGAACGTAATGAGGAAAAAACGTATGGTATTTCAGGCGTTTACTATGATCATGCAGTTTGGCCTGAATATGCTTGTCCCAATCGTTATGTGTACGCTGTTGGGCGTATGGATTGGGAAGCGGTGCGGGATGCCTATTATTACGGTTCCGTTTTTTCTTGTGGGGGCGGTTGCAGGATTCCGCAATATTTTTATTATGGCAAAGAAAATTTATAAAAGTGACGATAAAGATATAGAAAAGGATAAATTCATACATAATAAGTAGTAAACGCTGCAGAAACGAAAAGTGGCAGGAAAGATCAGAAGGGGATAAGGAAAGCAATGTTTAGGAGGTTGAATCAGGCCCTTCCCGGGCTGTTGTTTGGGATTTTGCTCTATGGGGTGCTCATCCAGCTTACAGGCGTGTGGTTTGTGTCGGACAAGCTGCGCTATAGCAGCGGGCTTTGGATCGGGATTTTGACAGCTATGGCTATGGCCTGCCATATTGCGCGTATTATTGCTGAAACAATTGATTTTCCTGATGCAGAAAAAGCTAGGGTGCGCATTATTGCAAAAGGGATTTTGCGCTATGCAGCAGTGGCTGCTGTTTTTGTGTTTACTATGTATTTTGATCTTGGTAACCTTATTACGCTTTTTTTAGGTGTAATGGGTTTAAAGATATCGGCTTATTTACAGCCGGCGTTACACAAGATATATCAAAACGTAACAGGAAAAGGTGGTGTGTCTTCGGACAAAGCTAACACAGCGATTGAAAGGGAGGTGAAAACGTGACAAATGCAATCGTAATGTCATCCAATGCCGATAATATTGACTTTATGATTCATGGATTATTTTCTTATAATCTATTTGGAAATGAAGTCTGGATTACGACGTCCCATGTCTGCATCCTTATTGTTATGCTGGTTTTAATTGGTTTTGCCATTGCAGCAAATATCAAGATGCGCCATGCGACTGAGGTGCCGGATACATTCCAGAATATTTTGGAACTGATTGTCAGCATGTTGGACGGGGTCGTAGAAGGTACGATGGGCAAGAGTGCGCCAAAGTTCGTCAATTATATTAGTACGATCTTTATTTTTATTCTTGTCAGTAATATATCGGGCTTGTTTGGCTTAAGGCCGCCGACAGCAGACTATGGTACGACATTTGCATTGGGTATTATCACATTCTGCCTAATCCATTTTTGCCAGTTCAAATATCAGAGCTTGAAAAAAATATGGGTAGATATGTGCTCGCCATTACCACCATGGCTCCCAATCTGGTTCCCAATTAACTTGATCAGTGAAATTGCGGTTCCGATTTCCCTGTCCTTGCGTTTGTTTGCAAACGTATTGTCAGGAACAGTTATGATGGCATTGATTTACGGGCTGCTGTCAAATATAGCCGTTATATGGCCGGCAGCGCTCCATGCATACTTTGATTTGTTCTCAGGGGCAATACAGACGTATGTATTCTGTATGCTGACTATGACTTATATCAGCCAGCAGTGTGAAACAGAATAAATAATTAATTTAGGAGGAAATTATTATGAATATCACAGGTGAAGATTTAATCTTAGCATGTTCAGCGATTGGTGCAGGTCTGGCGGTTATCGCCGGTATCGGCCCTGGTATCGGGCAGGGTATTGCAGCCGGGCATGGTGCGGCGGCAGTAGGGCGTAACCCGGGTGCAAGGTCAGAAATTATGTCTACCATGTTGTTAGGGCAGGCCGTAGCTGAGACGACCGGCCTGTATGGTCTTTTAATTGCGATGCTTTTACTTTTTGTAAAACCGTTAACCTAAGAAAAGGTGGAAAGATTACAGAAAGGAGGCTGAACTGAGCAGACATGGAATCATTATTTGGTCTTAATTTTCAATTGCTGCATGATACCGTGCTTTTAGCAATTTCTGTATTTGTACTGTTTATGGCATTGTCTTACCTGTTATTTAATCCGATAAGAAAAATGCTTTATGACAGGCAGAGGAAGATTCAGGGCGATATTGACAGTGCGAAGACAGATAAAGAGAAATCTGCTGCTATGAAAGCGGAATACGAAGCAAAGCTGCAGGCCGCTGATAAAGAAGCAGAAGCGATCTTAAGCGAAGCACGCCAGAAAGCGCTGAAAAACGAAGCACATATTATCGATGAAGCAAAACAGGAAGCTGCCCGTATTATCCAGCGTGCAAATGAAGAAGCACGTCTTGAAAAAAACCGTGCACTGGATGAAATGAAGCAGGAAATGATTACGGTTGCGTCCATGATGGCTGCGAAAGTCGTTGCGGCGTCAATTGATACAACAGTTCAGAACACGCTAGTAGAAGAGACATTGAAAGAGATGGGTGACTCGACATGGCAAAGCTAGTTTCAAAGACGTATGGAGATGCATTGTTTGAGCTGGCTTTGGAATCCGGCCAGGAAGACCGGCTTCTGGATGAAGCAAGGAAACTGCTGACGATCGTACAAAGCAACCAAGACCTGGCAAAGATGATGAATCATCCAAAAATCGTAATAGAAGAAAAACAAAAAATCGTAGAAGAAATCTTCAAAGACCGCGCATCAAGGGAACTGATCGGTTTGATGACAATGATCATTGCAAAAGGGCATTATAATGAATTTGACAGCGTTCTGGAATATTTTATTGAGCAGGTCAAAGAATATAAGAAGATAGGGACTGCCTACATTACCTCTGCTATGGATTTATCTTTAGTTCAGAAGGACGCTATCCGCAGGAAACTGCTGGATACGACAGATTATGTGCAGTTTGAATTAATCTATGATATAGACCCATCCCTATTAGGGGGGATTGTCATCCGGATAGGGGATAGAGTTGTGGACGGCAGCATTAAAAGCAAGCTGGCCAGGCTGACTTCTGAATTATCCAAAGCAAAGTTACAGGTGTCATAGAAATATGGCAAAAACAGTTGAAAGTAGGTGACTATTGTCCATGAATTTAAAACCAGAGGAGATTAGTTCCGTCATCAAAGAGCAGATTAAACGATACGCGGCCGAACTGGAAGTGGCTGATGTTGGCACTGTCATACAGGTAGCGGACGGCATTGCACGTATTCATGGCCTGGAAAGTGCTATGCAGGGCGAACTGCTGGAATTCCCGGGCGAAGTATATGGCATGGTTATGAACCTTGAAGAAGATAATGTTGGCGCCGTTTTGCTTGGCGACAACAAAAGTATCAACGAGGGCGATACCGTGAAGACAACCGGAAGGGTAGTAGAGGTTCCAGTTGGGGATGCTATGATTGGCCGTGTTGTGAATGCATTAGGGCAGCCGATTGATGGCAAAGGACCAATTAAGACAGATAAATACCGCCAGATAGAGCGTGTAGCATCCGGTGTAATTTCCCGGAAATCGGTAGATACGCCGCTCCAGACCGGTATTAAAGCGATTGATTCTATGGTGCCGATTGGCCGTGGGCAGCGTGAGCTGATCATAGGCGATAGGCAGACTGGTAAAACGGCCATTACGATTGATACCATTATTAATCAAAAAGGCCAGGGTGTAAAATGTATCTATGTAGCCATTGGCCAGAAAGCCTCGACCGTTGCTTCTATTGTAAAAACATTGGAAGAATACGGTGCAATGGCTTATACAACAGTGGTAGCTGCTACAGCCAGCGAACTTGCGCCATTACAGTATATTGCCCCATATGCAGGATGTGCGATCGGTGAGGAATGGATGGAAAACGGCGGGGATGTCCTTGTAGTATATGATGACCTTAGCAAACATGCTACAGCTTACCGTACGCTTTCACTGCTCCTCCGTCGTCCGCCAGGACGTGAAGCATATCCAGGGGATGTATTTTATCTGCATTCCAGACTGTTAGAGCGCGCGGCAAGGCTTTCTGATAACCTGGGCGGAGGTTCTTTAACTGCATTGCCGATCATTGAAACACAGGCAGGGGATGTATCTGCATACATTCCTACAAACGTTATATCTATTACAGACGGACAGATCTATCTGGAAACAGAGATGTTCAATTCAGGGTTCCGTCCGGCAATTAATGCAGGTTTATCCGTATCCAGGGTAGGAGGTGCCGCACAGATTAAGGCGATTAAGAAAATTGCCGCACCTATCCGTGTGGAATTGGCACAGTACCGGGAGCTGGCAGCATTTTCACAGTTTGGTTCGGATCTGGATGCCGATACAAAAGAAAAGCTTGAGCAAGGAGAACGTATCCGGGAAATTTTAAAACAGCCGCAGTATCAGCCGATGCCGGTGGAGCGCCAGGTTATAATTATCTATGCAGCGACGAAGAAATATCTTTTGGATATTGCGACGGATGATGTACTTCGTTTTGAAAGCGAGCTGTTTGAATATATTGATACAAAGTATCCAGAAATTCCAGAATCCATCCGGACAACGAAAGTATTAGATGAAAAAGTGGAAAAAGAATTAGTGAAGGCGATTGAAGAATGCAAAAAATCGTTCCGGTAGGATAAAAAAGTAAGGCGGTGACAAGTTATGGCCTCTATGAGAGACATAAAGCGAAGAAGAAGCAGCATACAAAGTACGCAGCAAATCACAAAAGCCATGAAATTAGTTTCTACCGTAAAATTGCAGAAAGCAAAGACACACGCAGAACAGACCGATCCGTATTTTCAGTATATGTACCGCACGGTTACATCCATTTTAGCAAGGTCAGGAAATATGGATCATCCGTATCTGCGTGACAATGGTTCTGATAAGATAGCTGTTGTAGTCATTACTTCCAACCGTGGGCTGGCAGGCGGCTACAATTCTAATATTATCAAACTTGTACAAAACAGTGGTATTCCGGCCGGTAAAGTAGAGCTGTATGCGATCGGCACAAAAGGAAGGGAGACGCTGGAGCGTAAAGGATATAAGGTTGTAGAAGACGCATCGGATGTGATTGAAAATCCTACGTATAAGGATGCAATGGACATCTGCAATAAAGTTTTGAAAGATTTTACCGAGGGGAAAATAGGGCAGATTTACCTGGCTTATACGCATTTTAAGAATACGGTTGTACATGTGCCGACGCTTATGAAGCTGCTGCCGGTAGAATTTTCTGAAACGGAAATAAAAGCTGCGGATAAAAACCTGATCATGAATTATGAGCCGAACGAGAGGGAAGCTTTGGACATGATCATTCCTAAGTATGTCACAAGCATTTTTTATGGGGCACTTGTAGAGGCAGTGGCCAGTGAAAATGGTGCGAGGATGCAGGCAATGGATTCTGCAACAAGCAATGCGGAAGAGATGATTAGTGATTTGTCTTTGAAATACAACCGTGCCCGCCAGGGAGCGATCACACAGGAGCTGACCGAAATTATCGCAGGCGCGGAAGCAATCAGTTAATAAATAAGAATCAGTTTGGCAAAGACGGCTTGGCTGGTTATAGTAATCATACAAAAAGGAGTGATAGAAAAAATGGCAGAAGCGAATATTGGGAAAATCACTCAGATTGTCGGTGCCGTCCTGGACGTGAAATTTACAGGAAGGCTGCCGGAAATTAACGAAGCCATTGAAATTAGGCGCAGTGACGGCAGCAGGCTTGTAGTGGAAGTGGCACAGCATTTGGGGGATGATACCGTAAGGTGTATTGCCATGGGGCCGACAGACGGGCTTGTGCGCGGCATGGATGCAGCAGCAACGGGTGCGTCTATTAGTGTTCCAGTTGGCGAAAACACGTTAGGGCGTATGTTTAATGTCCTTGGCGAGCCAATTGACGAGATTGAGCCGCCAACCGGCGTTGAATACAGCCCTATCCATAGAAAAGCACCTTCTTTTGAGGAACAGTCAACTTCTGCGGAAATCCTGGAAACTGGAATCAAAGTCGTAGATTTGCTCTGCCCATACCAAAAAGGTGGTAAGATTGGGCTGTTTGGCGGTGCTGGAGTAGGAAAGACCGTATTAATACAGGAATTAATTCATAATATCGCAACCGAACATGGCGGGTATTCTGTTTTTACAGGAGTAGGTGAAAGAACCCGTGAAGGAAACGATTTGTACTACGAAATGAAAGAATCCGGCGTTATAGATAAAACAACAATGGTATTCGGACAGATGAACGAACCGCCGGGGGCCAGGATGCGTGTAGCACTTTCGGGGCTAACAATGGCTGAATATTTCCGTGATAAAGGCGGAAAAGATGTGTTGCTGTTTATTGATAATATTTTCCGTTTTACGCAGGCTGGCTCTGAAGTATCTGCTTTGCTTGGGCGTATGCCGTCAGCCGTAGGTTATCAGCCAACCCTTCAAACAGAAATGGGTGCTTTGCAGGAACGGATCACGTCCACCAAAAACGGTTCCATAACATCCGTGCAGGCTGTTTATGTACCGGCGGACGACTTAACAGACCCGGCGCCTGCAACGACATTTGCCCATCTGGATGCAACAACGGTATTAGAGCGTTCCATAGCAGAATTAGGCATTTATCCTGCCGTAGACCCGTTGGCATCGACATCCAGGATCCTTGACCCGCGTATTGTAGGCCAGGAACATTTTGATACTGCCCGCGGCGTCCAAGAAATTTTGCAGAAATATAAGGAATTACAGGATATTATTGCAATTCTCGGTATGGATGAACTGTCAGAAGACGATAAAATGGTTGTTAACCGTGCGCGCAAGATTCAAAGATACTTGTCCCAGCCGTTCTTTGTGGCAACACAGTTTACTGGCTTAGACGGCAAGTATGTACCGGTTGCCGAGACTATCCGTGGTTTCCGCGAAATTCTGGAAGGCAGGCATGATGACGTGCCGGAGGGCCATTTCTTGAATGTAGGAACAATTGATGAAGTACGTGCCCGTATGAGGTAAGGGGGACGTTATGGCAGATGCAAATAAGTTATTTAAAGTAGAGATCATTACACCAGAACGTGTTTTTTATAACGGCGATGCTTCTATGATAGAATTTACTACTACGGAAGGCGATATTGGCGTATATAAAAACCATATTCCGTTAACGGCCGTGTTATCGCCTGGCATTGTAAAGGTTACAGAAGGCGTCGGTGTTAAAAAGGCAGCTGTGCATTCTGGTTTTGTGGAGATATTGGGCGATAAAGTGACGCTGCTGGCAGAAATAGCCGAATGGCCGGATGAGATCGACAAAAACCGGGCGCAGGAAGCAAAAATGCGTGCAGAACGCAGGCTTAAAGTAAAAGAGGCAGGGCTGGATGTACGGAGGGCAGAGATTGCTCTGAAAAAGGCGTTGGTGCGTATTGAAGTGGCAAAATGAAAATGACCTTTTCTATCAAATTTTAATAAAGTGAGTGAAATGCAGGCTGGGGTTGTTATCCCAGCTTTCATTTTTGTTGCCGGAATTTATTTCTTTTCCTACTATTTTTGTTCCTTTCGCTTTTTGCGCTATTTCATTGTTTACATGTGTAAAATTCTCCATTTGTTCTATATGTGTAGAGTGTCACGGAGATAGGGTGGTATTTATTCCATTTTTATATATAAAATATTAAAAATAAAATAAATTTCCACTGTATATAAAAGAGATTGTTTTCTTTATTTGTATCTTATTTGGATTATTTTGTTCCTTTCAGATTTTCTTATTTCCAATTATCTTATAAAGATTCTTAAGTTGAAATTGATCCCGTTGTTTTATAATAATTTGGATATAAATTTTTGGGAAGACATTTTTACACAGGCTAATTCTCGGGTTCCTTATTGCTATATTTCTACAAATATTTTACATATGACGCTTTATGGTTCAACTATAAGTTAAATGACAGAATAAAAGTTTTTAGGTACAATAAAATACAGGATTAGCTACTGAAATTAATCAATTATACAATGGAATAAATAACGAAGAGGAAGGAAAACTATGGATGAATTATATGCAATTATGAGGGATATGTTGGAAATAGAATATAACCAAAAGTCATTGGTTTATATTTTGAAAGCATTTGAATCTGCATATAGGGAAGAACAGCATGAAGATGTCAGGTATATCGTAAACAGTGCAAAGTATTATCTGGAAGCATTGCAAAAGGAATTGAAGGCAGCTATTAGTAAAATGGATATTTATATTGCGCAAGGGCGCCAGTAGGCTGTTGGGTATTTCTTGACAAATAGAGTTATAGACTCTAAAATTGGTATGTCAGGAGGGATGCAAATGAGTTTATACAGATGCGCAGTGTGCGGGAGCGGCAATGTGCTGCTGGGGCATAAAAGGCAAAAGAGGAAGAAAAAGGGGATGGAAGTTAAGATATTTTATCAATGCCGGGATTGTGGAAAAATATTAAAGGACGCAATGCCGAATGCCCAAAAGGAATCAATTGATAAATATTTGAAGAATCCAGCTGTCTATAAAGCTGGGCTGCAAGAGTGTAAATTGATTTATAAAAATATAGAATGGGAGGAAGGCAGCAATGTAAAAAGCTGCCAGTATTTAGAAATCCCGGACATAGAAAGGATTCTATTAGCTTACTTAAAAGAAGCTGGAAGTCCAGTGCCGCTTGATTATGAAGAAATAGCTAATAAAATAAATTTAGATTATAAGAATCAGGAAATTGATTTGGCAAAGGCGGTTTATGCCTTGGAAGACTGTGGGCTTATAAAAACGGTTTTAATAGGCGGCAGCCGTTATTTGGCCTGTGTAACGGATAGGATGGAAAAGGAAGACCTTATCCTTAGGCGGAGGGCATGTGCGGAAAGCAGGATCCTGGCCCGAGGTAGAAATTATAGGCCAGTATTGGAAGAAATGTTTGAAGAAAATCTATTGAAGCTGACAGATATTTATGAGTTTTTAAAAGAAAACAATGAGCTGCCCGAAGAGGTAATCCGGGCGGCGGAAAGCAATTGCTATATCCCATTATATTTTGCGAGGGAATGTGTGTTGCAGATGTATGCGGATATATAGTATAGGGCTGGAACAGATGTTTAGAAGTATTAGATATATTAGATATGGCAGTTTCAAGTAGGGGCAGATATGTCTTGCAGCATAATAAGAGTACTGTAGTTGTTGTTTGGACCTTAAATCATAAGTTAGTGTAAAAGAAAAAATAGAAAATAGTTGACAGGTGATGACTATCGTGATAGTATTTGTTGTGAAAACACTATTGCAATAGTCATTTTCAAAGGGAGGATGCAGTTATGGACATGAAATTGTTTGATTCTGAGCTAAAAGTAATGGAGATATTGTGGAGGGAAGGCCATGATTTGCCAGCAGGCCAGATTGCAGCTATACTACGTGATGAAATTGGCTGGAACCGCAATACTACCTATACGGTGATTAAAAAGTGTGTTGCAAAAGGGGCGGTTGAGCGCAGGGATCCCAAATTTATTTGCCATGCATCTGTAACCAGGCAGCAGGTCCAAAGCTATAAGACAGAGGAATTGATCGATAAAATGTTTGATGGTTCCAGGCAAAAATTTTTAACGGCTTTTATATCAGACAGTAAGTTAACAGCCGATGAGGCGGAGCAGTTAAAAGAAATGATCACAGGGATTTCCAGCCAGGGGCAGTGAGTAGGGAGGGGCAGGGTATGAAATTATTGGAGATGAGTATTTCTGCTGGTATACTGATTTTGCTTCTGGTAATGCTGCGCTCGATAGGGCTGTTCCGTTTGCCGAAACGTGTAACAGTGCTGTTATGGACCGTTGTTATGTTAAGGCTGATGCTACCTGCCAGCTTGCCTTTGCCGGGCGGCATTGCGACGCCGGCTGTTCGCCTGTTGCAGCAGGCATTGCGTGGTATGGAAAGGCAAGATATGGATCCGGATGGTATTAAGGGTACAGCAGCTGGTACTGGGCTGGAAGCGGCTTCTTCCAGAGGGTACGGCGGTATTGCATTAGAATCCCGGATAGCTGCATCAAATAGGAAGGGTTTTGGGATTCCTGTGCAATGGTTCTGGATATGGATGTCAGGCGCGGCCGTTTTGGCTGTTTACTTTGCATTATCTTATAGAAAAGAATACGGTATGTTGTCGCAGGCAATTCCGTTAGAACCTTTGCCGGCTGCACAACAGGAAATTTACCAGTCGGCATATAGGGTGGCTGGGATGCGGTGCTGTGAGAAACAAAACCGTGTTTATACGCATGACAGGATTGCTTCGCCGCTTGTATGGGGGATTGTAAGGCAAAAGATTGTACTTCCAAAAGGAATGGTGCATATGGAGCCAGGCCAAATGAAATATATACTGGCCCACGAAATGGTACATATGAACCGGCGGGATAATTTTTGGAAACTGGTATCTGCGGCAGTTTTATGTATACATTGGTTTAATCCGATGGTTTGGGCAATGTATTATTTATTTGCTAAGGATTTGGAATTGTCCTGCGATGAGGAAGTCATTGCGCTTTATGGCAGCAGCAGGCGGAAAGAATATGCGATGGCATTGCTGATGTTTGCACAGAATCAAAAGGAGGCAACGTTGTTTTACAGCGGATTTGGAAAAAATCTGGCCAAGGAAAGGATTGTAGCGATTATGAAATATAAGAAATTATCAAAGATTGGGGCAGCCAGTGCAGTAATGCTGCTGGCAGGAGCAGTTACGGTATTTGCTGCAAATGATAAGGAAGAAGCATCAAAAAGCTTACAACCGGCAGAAGGGCAGCAAAGCGAGTCTGAAATTATTGTCCATGATACAACAGGCCTGCCATCCGAAAGCGGTAAGCAGGAAAAAGTGCCATCCAATGACAGAAAGCAGGAAGAGCTATCCGAAAGCGCGAAGCTAATCCAAGGGCAGGGCAATGAGTCTGAAATAGTTGTTTATGATACAGACAGCCTGCCATCCGAAAGTGGAGGGCAAGTGAAGGTAACCGTTCATGAAATGACCGGACAGGAAGCAGGCTGTAATCTTTCCGATGAGGCAAAAAAGGCAATAGAAGAAATGATCGAGGCCCCTGGAAAAAAATCAGCAAAAAAATTGGCAGAGTCAATGAGCGGGCTGTCAGAAAGTGCCCATTGTATGTTATTTGTAAAGAATGGCATTGTTAAAGACGGAGAAACGCAAGATGGATATTACTTTGTAAGCCAGGAAGGGCAATTGGATGAAACGGAATGAAAATAACAAAACGTTACGGAAAAGTTGAGGTTTGCCAGTTACGGCAAAACGAATATGCATAAATAAAAAGTATTTTAAATACCTTATTGTTACACTGAAAATGATTTTTGGGGTTGGCACATGCTATCTATCGGAAATTAGGCCAGTGGAACAGTAAGGTATTTTTGGTGTTTTGTAAAATAAGAAACTGTTACAAAAGCAATAAGCTGTATCTTCAGGCAGCAAAATCACAAAATTTTCATAATTATTTTATTGACAACGTATGTTTGCAGTGGTATTATTTGTTAACATACTATAAATATTAACAATGTTAAATATTAATGAAGACAATAATTAACAGAGGAATGGAGTGGCCACATATGAAACCGGAAGAACACGAATTGTTTCTAACCTTTGAGGCGTTTCGTAAGATTAATATTTCAGGTATCCTTCCTAATAATCTTACGCAGAGTGAATTTGCTGTATTAAAAGCCGTCAAATGTTGCGGAGAAAGGGAAAGCCAGGAGGCAGAAAATGCAGGTGCGAAAATGTCTGATATTATCGGGCATTTGAAGGCGCTTGCCCCGTCTGTTTCGCGTAGTATGAAATCCCTGGAAGAAAAAGGGTTGATTGTCCGTACCATAAATAGACGTGACCGCCGGAATGTTTATGTTGCACTGACGCTGCAAGGACAGGGGACGCTTGATGAAGCAGAGCAGATTTTAGAAGAATTTATGGGCACGGTATTTGGAAATATGGGATCGGACAGTTTAAAAAGGCTTATCCGGTACTTGAATGAACTGCGGGCAATTATGTCGGAAGAAATAAAGAAACGAAAATATAAGGATGAATAAATTTTGTGCATAAGGAAAGGATAGGATTGCCATGAAAAGTATTTTTAAAAATATGCTTCCATATTGGCAGATGGTTATTGCCATCACAGCATTGCTGGTTGTGCAGGCGTTTTGCGATCTATCGCTGCCACAGTATACATCGGATATAATAGATATAGGTATACAAAATCATGGTGTTGCGCACATTTTGCCGGAAAAAATTACAGAAGAAGAATTTCCATTAGCAGAAATGTTTATGACACAGGAAGAAAGGCAGCAGTGGGAAGCGTGCTACCGCTTAGAAGACGGTGTTTATAGCCGTAAAAAAATGGAGGAAGCAAAATTAGAAGAGTTGGATGAAGCCCTTCTGATCCCATTGGGGCTGACACATAAAATGGCCAATATGAGTGAAGCCGATTTTAGGGATATGCTGCTGCAGGCGGATGTCCAGGCACAGATGCAAAACTTGTCTATCGAAGAAATCGGGGATAGCATGGGGGTGGAACTGGAACCCTTTGAAGCAGAGGATGAAGAAGGCGTAGTATCCAGATACGTAGACATACGGCCTTTGCTGCTTCAGATGGCAGCTTCCGGCCAGGAACAAGTGGATGGTATACAGCAGGCCAGGGATTCAATGGAAAAAATGATGGATTCCATAGGCAGCAATACATTGTCTTCGATGGGGATTTCTTATGCAGTCCAATGTAATGAAGCAGCTGGTTTGGATATGGAGGATGTCCAGACCGATTATTTATGGGGCCAGGGGGCTAAAATGTTCCTTATGGCATTGCTGATGCTGGCGGTAGCTGTGGCAATCGGGATATTGTCGGCTAGGGCTGGGGCAGGCATAGGAAGGGACCTAAGGAAAAAGATTTTTGCGAAAGTAGTTGGGTTTTCAAATGCCGAAATGGACCAGTTTTCGACAGCATCTTTGATCACGAGGAGTACAAATGACATACAGCAAATACAAATGGTTGTTGTTATGCTGCTGCGTATGGTGCTGTATGCCCCGATACTGGGGATTGGCGGTATTTATAAGGTGATACAGACCGGGGCGCATATGGGGTGGATCATTGTACTGGCAGTAGCGCTGATTTTTGGGTTTGTAATGGTTCTCATGGGTATCGCAATGCCAAAATTTAAAATCATGCAAAAACTTGTCGACGCGCTGAACCTTGTGTCAAGGGAAATACTGACCGGTTTGTCAGTAATCCGTGCGTTTGGGCGGGAAAAGACGGAAGAAAGCCGGTTTGACCAGGCAAATAAAAATTTGACGAAAACACAGTTATTTACAAACCGTGTAATGACATTTATGATGCCGGGTATGATGATGATCATGTACTGTGTGACATTGCTTATTGTATGGGTATCGGCGCAGAGGATCGACAGCGGGAGTATGCAGGTTGGCGCTATGACAGCATTTATAACGTACTCTATGCAGATTGTCATGTCATTTTTGATGCTTACAATGATGTCTATTATGCTTCCAAGGGCTGGTGTGGCTGCAGAACGGATCGATGAAGTGCTCAATACACAGACGAGTATCCAAGATCCGGAAAAGCCAAAAAAATTGCAGGCACATACTGGCGTGCTGAAGTTCTCACATGTTAACTTCCGGTATCCGGGAGCGGAAGAAGATGTATTGCACGATATAGATTTTATTGCAGAACCTGGAAAGACAACAGCGATCATTGGAAGTACCGGGTGCGGGAAATCAACGTTAGTGAACTTAATTCCAAGGTTTTATGATATTTCGTCGGGCGAAATTACATTGGATGGCGCGTGTATCCGTGATATTTCTATGAGGGAGCTGCGCCAGGAAATTGGATTTGTACCTCAAAAGGGGGTTTTATTTTCCGGTACGATCGCTTCCAACCTGCGGTTTGGAAGGCCGGATGCTTCTGACGGGGAAATTGCGCAGGCAGCTGAGATTGCGCAGGCAGCTGAATTTATTGAAGGCAAAGCCGAGCGTTATGAAAGCCCAATTGCACAGGGCGGCGGAAATGTGTCCGGCGGCCAGAAACAAAGGCTTGCTATTGCAAGGGCAATCGCGAAACATCCAAAAATTTTTGTTTTTGATGACAGTTTTTCGGCATTGGATATGAAAACGGATGCAAAGCTACGCAAGGCACTCGAAGCACATGTTTCTGGCAGTACCGTAATTATAGTAGCGCAACGTATTAGTACGATCCTGCATGCTGACCAGATACTAGTATTAGATGAAGGTGAAATTGTAGGCAGAGGTACACATAGGCAGTTGCTGCAGGAGTGTGAGGTTTACCAGCAAATCGCCCGTTCCCAGTTATCAGAAAAGGAACTGGCGGCTGGCTTGGGAAAGGAGGCGCTTGCCTGATGGAAAAAGAAAAAGAGTTTCGGGCGCCACGGCGTGCCCACGGCCCTATGGGCCATGGTCCTATGGGGGCTGGTGAAAAAGCAAAAAATTTCAGGGGTTCGTTTAAAAAGCTGTTGGCTTATATCGGGAAATATAAAATAGCGATTATATTTGTTATGATTATGGCTACTATATCTACGGTTTTTTCGGTAGCAGGGCCAAAAGTCATGGCAAAGGCGACCAATGCGCTGTTTGATGGCCTGATGCGGAAAGTCGCGGGGACTGGCGGGATTGATTTTGATTATATAGCGAAAATACTGCTGTTTACATTATCGCTTTACTTATTCAGTGCAGTAGTTAGTTTTTTTCAAGGATGGGTCATGACATCCATCTCACAAAAAATCTGCTACCGGATGCGGAAAGAAATATCGGAAAAAATAAACCGGATGCCGATGAAATATTTTGAAAGCCGTACGTATGGCGAGATCCTTTCACGTATTACGAATGATGTGGATACGCTTGGCATGGGGCTAAATCAAAGCGTGACACAGATTATTACTTCAACAGCGACGTTAATCGGTACATTGGTTATGATGCTTTCTATTTCTCCGCTTATGACGCTAATTGCAATTGTAATTTTGCCAGTGTCCGCATTATTGATCTCCATTGTTATTAAATTTTCCCAGAAATATTTCCGTACCCAGCAGGAATACTTGGGCCATATTAACGGGCAGGTGGAGGAAACGTATAGCGGCCATCTTGTAATCCAGGCATTTAATAAAGAAGGGGAAACGATACAAAAATTTAATGATACGAATACGGTATTATATGAATCTGCATGGAAATCCCAGTTTTTATCGGGCCTTATGCAGCCGATTATGGTTTTTGTAGGGAATATGGGTTACGTCGGCGTAGCTATTTCTGGCGGGATCTTGGCCATTAGGGGGACAATTGGGATTGGCGATATTCAGGCATTTATCCAGTATGTAAAACAATTTACGCAGCCAATCCAGCAGATTGCACAGGTAATCAATCAAGTCCAGTCAATGACTGCAGCGGCAGAGCGTGTATTTGATTTTCTGGATGAAGAGGAGGAGGACCAGATTGCAGATCATCCAGTGAAATTAAGCCAGTTCCGTGGAGAAGTGCAGTTTGACCATATCCGTTTTGGCTATAATAAAGATCAAATTATTATTAAAGATTTTAGCGCACATGTAGAGCCAGGACAAAAAATTGCAATTGTTGGGCCGACCGGTGCCGGAAAGACCACAATGGTCAAATTATTAATGCGGTTTTATGATGTGGATAGCGGCAGTATCCTTTTGGATGGGCATAATGTGAGGGATTTTAACCGCAGGGATTTACGTGATTGTTTTGGTATGGTGCTTCAGGATACTTGGCTTTTTAAAGGGACAATTATGGAAAATATCCGTTATGGGCGCCTGGATGCATCGGATGAGGAGGTAATTGCAGCAGCAAAAGCAGCACATGCCCACCGGTTTATCCAAACCCTGCCTGACGGTTATCAAATGGAATTAAATGAAGATGCAAGCAATGTATCGCAGGGGCAAAAGCAGCTTCTTACAATAGCAAGGGCTATTTTGGCCGATAATAAAGTATTGATCTTAGACGAAGCGACTTCATCAGTGGATACACGTACAGAAATACGTATTCAAAAAGCAATGGATAACTTAATGCGGGGACGCACTAGTTTTATTATTGCACACCGGCTCTCCACCATCCGGGATGCGGATTTAATACTGGTTATGAAAGACGGCGATATTATCGAACAGGGAAGCCATGAAGAATTGTTGGCTCAAAATGGTTTTTATGCGGATTTATATAATTCACAGTTTGAAGCAGCATCTTAGTAGATAGGCTTTTGTAACATTTCCATAAAGATAACATTGTGTTTTTTAGTGTATGCTGCTACAATTACAATAGCAGCATATCAGGCCAGGCAGCCTGTGTGGCTGCAAATAAAAAAGGGAGGTTGGCAAGTATGGCAGATTTTGAGTTTTTACTATCTCCGGTTTTTTTATGGCTGGCGTTAACAGCATTTTTTATCATTTTGGAAATTATAACGGTTGGGCTTACAAGTATCTGGTTTGCAGGCGGGGCGTTAACGGCATTCATTTTGGCTGTAGCAGGTGTGCCTATGCTGTTGCAGGGCGCTGCGTTTTTTGCAGTTTCTTTTATACTTTTGTTTTTTACGAAACCATTTGTGCTTAAATATGTAAAACCACACAATATCAGAACGAATTATGAAGATATAATCGGAAAAAATGTCAGAGTTACGGCCCTTATTGATAACCAGGCAGGCACTGGCACGGCAGAGTTTAATGGGTTGGAATGGACGGCAAGGAGTGTGGATGATAACATTGTGATTGAAGCAGGTGAAATTGCTTGCGTTGATGAAATTAAAGGCGTAAAATTATATGTAAGACGCATACAGGAACCAGGCAGGGACACGGGTGGGCAACCAATGAAAGCGCGCTTGGAAAAGAAATAGTAAAAGTAGTATCGTGGTCTACGGAATTAGAAGGAGGAACTATAAATTGCCGGGGTTTACAACACATTACTTGTTTGGGGTGAATAATTTCAGGCATTTGCAACGCAAAAGTGCGTGCGGCGCACTGGTACAGAGTATAGGCAGGCATAAAACGGTATTTCAGCTTGGCTTGCAGGGGCCGGATATTTTTTTCTACCATCTGTCTTCCCAGGTTAGGAAAGACAGGCCGGGGTCGATCGCACATACCAGCCGGACAGGGGATTTTTTAAGCTGCCTGATAGAGTCGCCGGAGTTGTTTTGGGCTGGGGATGAGAAAGAAATTGCACAGTCTTATGTGTCAGGATTTATTGGCCACTATATTTTGGATACACAAATGCATCCTTATGTATACTACATGACAGGAAGCGGGGACGCGTTAAAGAAAAAGGGGTATGCAAGCCATATTGCATTAGAATCGGATATAGATGCCGCTTTGCTTATGCGTTATGCAAAATGCCTGCCATCGCAGTTCCCCTCTGGAAAAACGATTTCGTTTGATTCCCATACGCGGGCGATTGTTGCGGATATATTATATTTTGTGTATCATAATATTTTTCCGGAATTGGAGCTGAGGAAACCGTTTTTATCCAGGGCAATCCTGTCTATGCAGATAGGGGCTAGGCTAATCTACAATCCGCATAATTATAAACGCCATCTTTTTGGAATGGCAGAACAGATTATTTTTGGCCATCCAGTAATCTCGCCTGTTATTCCAAGCGACCATCTCACATCCAGCGAGGATCCATTGAATTTGCAGCATAAAAAATGGCACAATCCGTGGGCTGAAAATAGCTGTTCGGATAGCAGTGTACCACAAATGATAAAAAAAGCCTCCAGCCGATACATGGAGGCTTTGGGGCTGCTTAATAGCCTATATACCGCGGATGCATTTACAGAAGAATCCGACGTATTAAAGGAAAAACTAAAACTGCTGATTGGGCAGCAGTCTTTCCATACCGGATTGGACTGGGTATTAGGAGAGTAGCGAAAATTCATGTATCTGGTCCCATATTGTCTGCATCAGGCGCCTGCGGGTTTCAACGCCTGCCCAGGCAATATGCGGTGTGATCACCAGGCGCCCGCTATCCTTGATCGGCAGCAAAGGATTGGCAGCACTCATTGGTTCTTCACAAAGCACATCCAGCCCAGCTGCAGCCAATTCTCCTGCATTTAATGCATCGGCGAGGTCTTGCTCGACGACGATCGGGCCACGCCCTAGGTTTAAAAATATTGCCCCTTTTTTCATTTGTGAGAAAGCGGCACGGTTCATTAGCCCCTCTGTCTGGCTAGTAAGCGGTGCGTGTACAGAAATAATATCCGACTGGCTTAAAAGTGTATCAAAAGCCACACGTTCATAGCCTGGCTGGTTGTTTTGGCCAGTCGTCGAATAATATATGATATGGCAGCCAAATACAGAAGCAATCTGCGCAACCCTCTTGCCAATCGCCCCGAGTCCAATAATCCCCCATGTCATACCATTCAGTTCATGAAATACATTCGTAAAATGGGTAAAAGTGGTATTATTCACATAGGCTTCACTTTTTACATAGTTATCATAATAAGGAAGTTTTTCCAACAGATAAAAGAGCAGTGCAAATGTGTGCTGTGCCACGCATTCGGTAGAATAACCGGCTACATTGCGCCATGCAATCTGGCGTTGTGCCAAATATTCTTTATCTAGGTTGTTTGTCCCAGTGGCTGTAACGCAGATTAGTTTTAAATGCGTAGCATCTGATAGGGTTTCAGCATTCGCCTGCATTTTGTTGAGCACGATAACATCGGCGTCCGCAACCCGCCCGCGCATCTGTTCTGTGGTAGAAAAGCCGTAAACAGTAATGTTTCCAAGTTTCTTAAATATTTCCAGGTCAATATCCCTGCCGATCGTATCCGCGTCTAAAAATACAATATTCATAATTCATCCCTTTCGTTTCCTATACAATTTGTTTTATTATAAAAGAATGCGGTGTCATCCGTCAATAGACTTCAGGTTCTGCAGTGCAATTATTCTTTTAAAAATTCTTAAAATAATTGGAAAGTTATGTTATACTATAGAAATTAAAATGGCATAAAGCATACGGCAATCTGGAAAGATATTCTTAAAAGATAGGTTGGGGGCTAAAAGGCATTGCGGCATGAGCTGCTTCACTGGCACTGTGCATCTAATGTACAATGATATATGGCTGCAGGAGGAGGGACCATGACAGGAAAAAAGAAAAATATGCTGCTTCAGGGCGGCATTTTGGCCGGGGCTGGTTTGATTACAAAATTAATTGGATTCGTCTACCGCATTCCAATGGGCAATATGATGGGGGAAGAAGGGAATGGGCTTTATTCAATTGCATTTGGTATATATGGCATAGCCCTGACGATATCTTCTTACAGCCTGCCGCTTGCTGTATCAAAAATGATTTCGGCAAGGCTCGCAAAAGGGGAATATCAAAATATGCGTACAGTGGTATCAAATGCACTGGTTTATGCAGTTGTAGCGGGTATTTTGGCAATGAATGTCCTTTTTTACGGTGCAGGAGCACTGGAAAAGCTGTATGATAACCCAGGGCTAGCCAAACCGCTGCGTGTCTTGGCCCCTACTACTTTTATTGTAGCATTGCTTGGTGTGTTTCGCGGCTACTTTCAAGGGTATGGGGATATGGTACCGACGTCTATTTCGCAGATTTTGGAACAGATTGTAAATGCAGTTGTAAGTGTATTTGCTACCCGCCAATTTATGAAATTGTACGCTTCTTCAGATCAGGTGGCCTCCTATGGTGCGGCCGGTGGGACATTTGGAACGTTGGCTGGGGCACTTGTAGCGCTCGTGTTTATGGGGTATTTATTTTCGTCGTCCCGTAAGCAATTTATGAATAAGGGAAACCCGAATGAGAAATTAGAGTCCAGCAAACATGTTTATAAAGCGCTGTTTTTAACAATTATTCCTGTTGTTTTAAGCCAGACGATTTATCAAATTGGGTTTACCATTGACGATTTGATGTTTTCAAACATAATGCCGCTACGTGGTTATTCAGATAAAATAAAAACAGCGCTGCTTGGTGTATATAATACACAGTACAATCAGCTGGTAAACCTGCCGGTAGCAATAGCAACATCAATGGCAGCTTCTACCATTCCGAGTATTGTCCTTTCGCGGATGCAGAATGACATGCAGGGGGTACATGATAAAATTACGCAGGTAATTAAAGTGAATATGGTGATCGCGTTTCCATCTGCTGTTGGCCTGTCTGTTTTAGCAGACCCGATTATGCAGATGCTATTTCCGCGGCTTGTTACTTACCGGTACCAGGCAATTTTGTTGATGCTTACCGGTTCCAGTGCGATTGTGTTTTATGCATTGTCAACTTTGACAACTTCCGTGCTGCAAGGGAACAATTTTATGAAGCTGCCTGTTATACACTCCTCTATTTCATTGGCGATCCATGTTGTCTTGCTTGGAATTTTACTATATTTTACAGATTTAAATGTGTATGCACTTGTTATTTGCAACGTACTTTTCCCATTGGTCATCAGTATTATGAACTGCCGCGCCATTACCCAGAAGGTTGGGTACCGGTGGGAATACCGTGATACTTTTTTAAAACCTTTGCTGGCTTCCGCTGTTATGGGGGTTGTAGCGTTTGCTTTATATCAGGTGCTGTATTTGGCTTTTGATAACATTTATGTAGCTGCTGTAATTGCAATAGGCACGGCCATTATTGTTTATGGAGTAACGATTTTGCAGATCCGCTGTTTTAGCGATGAAGAATTAGAGTCGATTCCAGGGGGGAGGAAATTAACGCATCTGGTACGGTAAGCCCAGCCAAAAACGGACAAAAATAAAAACGAATATAGTCTAAAATATCTGTCGAATATTTCTTAATGTATAAAAGGGCGCGAATTACAGATAATATTTGAGGAAAAAGTAAAATCTGTAAATGGAGGAATTTTTCATATGAAAGCAACAGGTATTGTAAGACGTATAGATGATTTAGGGCGCGTTGTCATTCCGAAGGAAATCAGAAGGACTTTACGTATCCGTGAAGGCGACCCGCTGGAAATATTTACGGACCGCGAAGGAGAAATCATTTTGAAAAAGTATTCTCCGATTGGGGAGCTGAGTGAGTTTGCAGGGCAGTATGCCGAGTCCTTGGCGCAGACGACCGGTATGCTGGTATGTATAACAGACCGTGACCATGTCATAGCCGCATCTGGGAATGGGAAGAAAGATTTTGAAGGCAAGCCGATCAGCCATCAGCTCGAATGTGTCATTGAAGACAGGAACAGCATGGTAGCCAGTAAAGAAGAAAGCGAGTTTGTCAGGGTAACATTAGACGATAATGGTGATTTTGCATCACAGGCTATTAGCACGATTATTTGTGAAGGGGATGCAATTGGTTCTGTAATCCTTTATAATAAAGATGAAAAAACTAAAATAGGGGAGACAGAAAGCAAACTTGCAATGACTGCAGCGGGCTTTCTGGGACGGCAGATGGAGCAGTAGCCAGCCTTATTTCGATGCCTAGCACTGGCAAAAAACGGGCACATATTTTAATAATGCGTTTGAAAAAGCATGCCCCGCATATAGCAGTATGCTTTTTCAAACAAAGAGGTATCCGAAAAGATGGGTTAACTGTCTTCATGGACTGCTTTCACTTCCGTAATATCAGCATGTTCTTTCAAAAAGTTCAAGACCATATCTTCTGTCAACTGGCCACGTACTTCCTCTTCCCCATAAGCTTCCATAAATTCTTCTTTTGAATCATAGTCATTTTCTTTCATATAATAGGCAATACCGTCCTCATAGTCTTTTTCGCTCAATGAAAGATTTTCGCTTTCAATAATAGCGTCAATTACAAGCGTGCGGTATAGCAAGGACTGGATCTCTTCTTCGATTTCTTGTTCTGTCATATCCAATGTTTCGTAAAGGGATTCCAGGTCTGTTCCGAACATGTCAACATATCCCATATACATATTTTCCATGTCATCTTTTGCAGTATTATATTCTTCTTTTGTATACTGCAAAATGCTGGAAGCACTTATGACCTGGTCAATTAGGTTTTCCTTCAGTTCATTATCGCTGTCTGCTGCATAACTGTCGGCAACTGTCTGGCGTGCAGCAGAAGCAAAAGCCTCATAATTTTCATATTTTGTGTTTTCTTTTATAAACGCATCATCGGCATCTGGCAGGATTTCAATCTGGACGTCTGTGACATCTATTTCAAAATCCACGGTTTTGCCTTCCCATTCAGAGTTTGGAGCATCTTCACCAAATGCAATAGAAAAATTTAGTTGGTCGCCAGCAGAAACGCCAGTAAGTTTTTCATCAAATTCAGTGCCGTATTCAGCTTCTCCAAGTGTGAAATAATAACTGTCTTCCTGCTCCGAAATAGAGCCGTCGATCGAAGCGGTATAGTCCGTATAAACAAAATCTCCATTTCGGGAAGCACGGTTGGCTGATTTGTATTCTGCAAATTCCCGCAGATTCTCCTGGATCTGCTGCTCTACGGCTTCGTCACTGACATCATATATTTTTTTTTCTGCCTTAAGGCCAGTATAAGGCGCCAAAGACACAGAGTCATTGTTATAGACAGCATTAGCCAGCGGTTTATTGCCCGTTTTGATCGTTTTATTGCCTACGCACCCAGTCAGCAGGCAGGCAGCAGATAATATGATTGCTAATCGTTTTTTCAAATTGATTCCTCCTAGTATAATAATGATATAGCCACAAGAGCTATAGAGTTAATAAGTTAC